>JAEYOV010000055.1 GCA_023411395.1 Bacillota bacterium | reverse complement strand
CCTCGTATTTTAACTTGATGGTCTAATCTTTCTATAAATTGGATATGACCATTTGGAAGCCACTTTGCCAAATCTCCTGTCCTGTAAATCTTTTCACCTGGATTAAATGGATGGCATATAAACTTTTCATCTGTAAGCTCAGGACTGTTAAGATATCCTCTGGCCAAACCTTTTCCACCAATGCAAAGTTCTCCTGGAATACCTGTTGGTTGCAAATGACCATTTTTATCCATAATAAATATCTGAGTATTGATTATTGGTGTGCCAATATCTATTTCTTCGGTATCCGTCAGATCCTTTATCGTTGACCATACAGTCGTTTCTGTTGGTCCATACATATTGTAGATCTTAAGCTCATTAAACTTTTTGAGGTCATGAAGCAAGGATTGCGGGAATGCTTCTCCACCTACCATAATCGTTTTTACATTTTTAAGACAGTCAAGTTCCTTATCATATGCTGCCAAAAGCTGTAACCTTGAAGGTGTCATTTGAAGCATATCAATATTGCTTTCAATAATGCACTGTGCAAGCAGTCTTGCATCCTGCTGATCATCTTCACTTGCAATAATAATTTCTGTTCCTTGGGTTAACGGCAGTAATGTTTCTAGTGCAAAAATATCAAAAGAAATTGTGGTTAAAGCTAAAATCCTTTGGCTCTCTGAAAAATCTATTCTTTCAGTTATCCCTTTAATAAAATTCGCTACTGCCCCATGTTCTATCATAACGCCTTTAGGAAGGCCTGTAGAACCAGAAGTATAAATGACATAGGCCAGGTTGTTGCTGTTAATCTCATAATGTATATTGCTGTTCTCAAAATGATCAATACTTTCCTCGTAAACATTTATTATGTTGCAAGGTATGTTGATTTTATCTAGGTATTGCTCTTGTGTTAAGATAACTTTTGCTTTACTATGCTCAAGCATATAACGGATACGTTCTTCTGGATAAGTCGGATCAAGTGGCAAGTAAGCGCCTCCTGCCTTTAAAACAGCTATAATGCTTATGATCATTTCTAGTGAGCGATCCAGTAAAATTCCTATGATGCTTTTATTTTCCGTGCCCTGTGTTTTTAACAATCGAGCCAGTTGATTGGCTTTTTGGTTTAACGCTCTGTAAGTTAATTGCTTTTCTTTATATCTTGCAGCTACCTTATCTGGATTCTTTTCTACCTGCATTTCAAAAAGCTTATGTATTGTTTTCTGCCATGTGTCATCTACATAGGGTTTATTAAACCCATACAACATTTTTTCTTGAGCTGTAAGAAGATTTATGTCATCTACCGGTTTCTCCAGATTATTAGTAATTGACTGAAGTACTTCCTGCCAATGAATACACATTTGTTTAATAGTTTCTTGCTTAAAGAGTTTGGTACAATAAGACCACTCTACTTCCAGGTGTTGTTGCATTGTATAGGCAGTTATTGAAAGATCAAACTTACAGGTTTTATTCTGATAATCCATCCTCTTAAGTATGCTATCACGTAATGCAAAATTCCCTTTATTCATGTTCTGTAAAATAAACATCACATCACACAAAGGATTTCTGCTTGGATCTTGTTTCTTGTATACTTTCTCAACCAGTTCATCAAACTGGTATTCTTGATGTTCATAAGTATTAAGTACTTTTTCTCTAAGCCTTAATAAGTAGTCTTTAAAGCCTTCTTCTGGTTCAATTTTACTTCTGATCGCCAGCGTATTGATAAATACCCCTATAAGATCTTCTAAATCCTGATGGGTCCTTCCTGCTATAGCTGTTCCAACAGTAATATCTTCTTGTCCAGAATATTTGTAGAATAGGATTTTCAAACTTGCCAAAAGAACCATAAACAGTGTAGTGTCTGTTTCTTTTGCTAAGTTTTGCAGTTTATCTACTGTATCCCCATCTAGCTGAACAGTAATAGTATCTCCTTCGAAGCTCTTGATCTTTGGCCTTGTATAGTCTGTTGGCAAATCGAGGGTTATTATATCTTCAAATTCGTTTAACCAATAATCTTCATGAGCCTTAAAGGCTTCAGATTCTCTGTGTTTTAGCTGCCATGCTGCATAGTCCTTATAAGTGATTCTTAACTTTGGCAGAGCTTCATCATTATAAAGTTTGCTAAGTTCCGAAGCGAGTATCTGCACAGATGTGCCATCACATATAATGTGATGCATATCGTAGCCTATGATAAACCTGTTTTCAGAAACCTTAATCACACAAACCCTAATTAATGGTGCTTTAGACAGATCAAATGGCTGAACAAATTCCTCCATAAAGGCTTTTATCTCTTCCTCTGTCTTTAAGCTTGCCTCCATAATCTCAAAATTCATTTCTTCTGGAGAATATATCTTTTGTTTCAGCTCTTTATCCTGCAACATAAAGCTGGTACGTAAAGCCTCATGTCTTTTAATAAGCTTTAAGAAGCATTCTCTAAGCTTGTTAACGTCAAGCTTACCCATAGCTTCCATAAACAACGGGTTATTATAAGCAGTACTTGTCTGATCCAGGCTTTGAAGTAAATACATACGTTTTTGCCCTGCAGAAGTTTCATACCACTCTTGCTCCAAAGTACGCTCTATCTCTTTAAACTTTTTCTCCTCATGCCCTGTAATAAAGTCACTCATGTCCCTAAGGATACTGAATTTAAAGATATCTTTTAAGGGCACCTCTACGCTGAATGCCTTATGTATCCTTCCAGTTAGGATTGTTGCACTTAAAGAGTGTCCGCCTAATTCAAAGAAGTCATCATTAATCCCTATACCTTGCTTTCCTAATACTTCTTTCCAGATTGCAATCAGTTGTCTGTCCATATCATTTCTTGGTTCTTCAACCGTTCTATCCACAGTGCCCACTACTTCTTCCACAATAGGTAAAGCTTTTCTGTCTATTTTCCCTGTTGCTGTCAGTGGCATTTCTGTAAGTTCTTTATAGTAAGAAGGTACCATATAACCTGGCAAACTCATCTTTAATGCTTCTTTTATTGCGTTTTGCTCTACACTTTCATTCTCTTTAACAGTATAGTAAGTTGTTAGGAAGTATTCTCCCTGCTCATTTTGATATGCAACTACAACGCTCTTGTCTATGCCTTTGAGCTGGCTCATTATACCTTCTATTTCGCCTGTTTCTACACGGTAACCCCTGATCTTTACCTGGTAGTCTTTTCTTCCTAGGTATTCCAGTCTGCCATCTGGAAGTAACCGTCCCATATCCCCGCTTCGGTATACAATCCCTTCGCCTGTTACTGGATTTGGTGCGAAGACTTCTTTTGTCTTCTCTTCCAGATTCCAGTAACCTTTTGCAAGGTATGGGCTGCTGTAAACAATTTCTCCTATACCATAAATACCTTGATCTTCACCTGGTTCATTTAAAATGTAGCAGTCTGCCGCATCCACCAAATATCCTATTGGTACAGTTTGCCCTGCTATTTCCATGCTTTGGTCAACCAGATAAGAGGTTGCAATTAGCACTTCTGAAGAACCAAATAAGTTTACAAGGATGCATTCTTTACTAAAATGCTTTTTGTAAAGTTCCACATCAGATTTATGTACACTTTCTCCGCCTAATATAATTAGCCTTAAATGAGTCTTATTATCTTCTTCCTTTTCCTTCAGCAGGTATCTATAAACAGAAGGAACAGAGTGATAAATCGTAACTTCATCTTCTTCTAGCCACTTTACAAGGTTCTCCATGTTTCCTTGTTGCTTGATGTCATAGATACAGAGGGTTGCTCCGCTTAACAAGGCACTGAAAATGTCAATGATGCCTGTTGCATGGGTGTAGGAAGAAATCAGGCTTACCTTATCATCTGACCCAATCTTTAAGTCATCTATGTAATCACTGATAAACCTTAAGATGTTTTCATGGGTTTGAATAACCCCTTTGGGCTGACCTGTTGAACCAGAAGTATACATCACATATGCTATTTGATTAGGCCTAATTTCACAGTCTATATTTTCTTCTGATTCTTCATCAGTAATTTCATACAGCTCTACCAAGCCATCTGAATTATTAACTAGACTTTCTCCCAGCATCTTATTTTCTTTATCTGTAATCAGTAGGCTTGTTTCTGCATTGGATAACATATACTGAATACGTTCTACAGGATAACTTGGATCTAGAGGGATAAATATTGCTCCTGCTTTAATCGCTCCTAATATTCCTGTTACTACATCAGCCCCATGATTACACAACAAAGCCACTTTAGTCTGGGTATCTGTAGCATGAGTCATGATCTTTTTGCCAATACTGTTTGCCCGTTTATTTAGTTGCTCATAGGCAAGACTTAAACTGCCATCTTTAACTACTGTATGCTCTGCATATAACTTTGCCATCCTTTCAAAGCGTTTAACCAGACCTTCGTCATACTTACTTAGTGACTCATATTCACGTTTGATACAAACTGGATTATCTTTTTTCCTTAGCTTGTCTTTACCAAAGACTTTGTAACTTGTCAGATTCTTATTTCTATCCTCACAGATTTGCTCAAACAGCTTAACATATTCTTCCATAAAGTAGATAATAGTTTCTCTCTTAAATAGGCTGGACCTGTAATTACATCCTACCTGAATACAATCTTTATAATCATGAACATATAAGGTTATATCAAACTTAGTCTTTTCTACAGATTCACCATAAGATTTCATCTTTAGTTTATTGCCAATCTCATGCTCAATCTGTACATTGTGGCTATAGAAATTGATGATGGTATCAAAAAGTGGTGTTCTGTTAAGCCGTCTTGGCACTTCTAGCTTATCAAGAAGGCTTTCAAACTGATAGTTTTGGTTTTCCATAGCTTCAGCAACATTTGTATTAACTTCTTTAAGAAATTCCTTAAAGGTTAAATGTGGATCTACATTGTTTCTGATAGCTAACGTATTTAAAAACAAACCTATCATTTTTTCCAGCTGCACATGATTTCTGTTATTAACCGGTGCCCCCACAATAATATCCTTTTCATTCATTAACCTTGATAACAGCATATTGTAGGCTGTCAAAAACACTGCAAATAAGGATACATCTTCTTCTTTGCATAATTTCCTTAAGTCTTCAAGAAGTTCTTCTTTAACCTGGAAGCAATACATATCTCCTTTGAAGTCCTGCATAGCTTGCCTAGGATAATCCACCGGCAATTCAGCATGTGGCAGTTCTCCCTTAAATTTATTCAGCCAGTATGCTTCCTCCTTTGAAATGATACCCTTTTCATATTTCTTATCTTCCCACGCTGCAAAATCTTTGTACTGTAGCTTGATTTCAGGTAATACTTCTCCTTCATACAAAGCAATGAATTCTTCCAGCATATTACCTACTGTCGTTCCATCCACAATAATATGATGCATATTTAACAAAAGTATATATTCTGTCTTACCGCTCTTAATAATTCCAAAACGTAATAATGGTGCTGTTGTCAGATCAAATGGCTTATCAAAGTCCTCAATATATTTTGTTATCTCTTCTTCTCTCTGAAGCTCTGTCTGCTCAAAGCTAAAATCAATCTCTTCCGTCTTATGAATTTTTTGCATGATTTCTCCATCGACTACGTGGAAACTAGTGCGTAAAATCTCGTGTCTTTCAATGAGTTTTTTCATGCTCTCCTTCATTCTGTCTATATCTATTTCCTGTTCGCATATTAGATTCATTGGAAGGTTATATACTGTACTTTGTTTGTCCATTTCTTGTAGCAAGTACATACGTTTTTGAGCTGCAGAAGCCTTATAGTAAGGTATATCCTCAACCGCACCAATGGCCTCAATTATACCTATTTCTTGTATGCTTGCAGTTTGATCATCTAAAGCTATCGCACTTTGGCAGATATTCTCCACCGTGGCTCCTGTCAAAAGATCACGTACCTTGATGTCATAACCTTCTTCTCTATATCTTGAAGCAATGCGAATAGCCTTAATAGAATCTCCGCCCAATTCAAAGAAACTGTCATGGATACCAACTTGTTCTATCCCTAATACTTCACCGAATATATCACAGAGTAATTTTTCATGATCATTTCTTGGTGGTACATACTCCTTGATACGCTTTATGACTATTTCTGGAAGTGCCTTCTTGTCCAGCTTTCCATTTCTGGTCATTGGTATATTGTCTACCTGCATCATATGAGTTGGTACCATATACTCTGGCAAACCCTTTCTCATCTCGTTTTTTAAAGCTTCCAGATCAACCATTTCATCAGATACCACATAAGCACACAGATATTTGTTGCTGTTTGCATCTGCTTTTGCAATCACAGCTACATCCTTGATACCTTTTTGTCTTCTTATGGTGTTGTCAATTTCTCCAAGCTCTATTCGAAGGCCCCTTATCTTTACCTGGTCATCTATTCTGCCTAAGTATTCTATATTTCCATCATGGTGCCACCTTGCAAGGTCCCCTGTTTTGTATAGCTTTCCTCTGCCAAATGGGTTATCAATGAATTTTTCTCTGGTTAACGCTTCGTTATTTATGTAACCTAAACCTACGCCATCACCTGCTATACATAATTCTCCAGGCACACCAATTGGCAATAGTTTTTGGTTATTATCCAAAATATAAACTTGGACATTGGCAATAGGCTTTCCAATATGGATTCTGATTTCTTCATTCTGCTCATAGTCATAAATATCTCCTCCAAGAGCACAAACACTTGCTTCACTAGGACCATATGGATTAAATAATCTCGCATTTGTCATCTTTTTCAAACGTTTGAAAAAACTTGGTTTCAATTCCTCTCCACCAGATACAATAATTTCAAATTGTTGCATGAAGTCAATTTGACTCTCATCTTGTGTAAATAGATATAATTTCGTTGGTGTTGTTTGAAGGATATTAGCCTTTGTCCTTAAAACAAGTTTCCTAAATTCACTTTGATTAACTTGCTCTCTCTCGTTTGCTAAAACAACAGTATAGCCATTTAATAACATCATCAATGACTCAACAATAAAGGCATCAAAAGCAACATTGTTTACAGCTACACCTATTTTTTTGCCTAACTTCTTACATGCTCCTTGCAAGTTATGATTAACACAGAAGTTTACAAGTCCTTTATGCTTTAATAAACATCCTTTAGGTAAACCTGTACTTCCAGACGTATAAATGATATAGCAAGGATCTTCTGATGAGACTTGATAATCAAGAGATACCATATGCTTATGATTTTTCTCTAATTCTTCATATATAAGGCTTTTCCATTCTCCATCTTTACTTATAAAACTAGTGTTTATGTTGGTAACTAAAAACTTAGCTCCGCTGTCCTTTAAAATATGAGTTATTCTCTGCTCCGGATTATTTATGTCAACGGGTATAAATACTGCTCCAACTTTTAGGACACTTAGCTGAATAACTATATTGCTTAGTGCTCTTGTAAGAAGCATGGCAACCTTATCTCCTGGTCGAACCCCTTGCTCATATAAGGCACTCGTTACTTCATTAACCTTACAGCTCAGCTCCTGATAGCTCATCTGTTCATCTTCAAAAATAACAGCTGTCTCATTCGAATTCTTTGCTACCTGCTCTTCAAATACTTCTATGATTGTCTTGTCTTTAGGATAGGTCGCATAAGTATTATTAAACTCTTTTAAAATCTTGTTTTTCTCAGACTCCATAAGAAGGTTAATATGACTTACAGATTGCTTAGGCTGATTAATAATGGACTGAAGCACTTCCTGCCAATGGATGCACATTTGCTTAACTGTTTCCTGTATAAAAAGTTTTGTGCAATAAGACCATTCTACTTCCAGGCCTCGTTCCATTGTATAGGCAGTTATTGCAAGATCCATTTTACAGGTTTTTTCTTGATAATCAACCTGTTTGATCACACTGTCTTCCAGAGTAAAATCTACCCTGTCCATATTCTGCAAAATAAATATTACGTCAAATAAGGGATTTCTACTTGGATCCTGATTTTTATATACTTTCTCCACAAGCTCATCAAATGGATAATCTTGATGTTCATAAACATCAAGTACTTTTTCTCTGAGCCTTAATAAATAATCCTTAAATCTTTCTTCTGGCTCAATCTCGCTTCTGACAGCCAGTGTATTAACAAACATACCTATTATACTATCCAAATCCTGATGAGTTCTTCCTGCTGATACTGTTCCAACAATAATGTCTTTTTGCCCGGAATACTTATAGAATAAAACCTTCAAACTTGCCAAGAGGACCATAAACAAAGTGCTGTCTGTTTCTTTCGCCAGATTTTGTAGCTTATCTACTATCTTCTGATCCAGGTGCATCTTTACTGTATTTCCTTCAGAACTCTTGATTTTTGGCCTTGAATAGTCCGTTGGCAAATCTAAAATCTCTGCATCCTTAAGATCCCTCGTCCAATAAGTTTCTTGCTTTTTAAAGGTCTCACTTTCTCTTTGTTCTGCCTGCCATATTGCATAATCTTTATAAGTTATTCTTTGCTCTGGTAGGTTTTCACCATTATAAAGTTTAGACAGCTCATTAATTAAGATGTTTATTGATACACCATCTGAAATAATGTGATGCATATCAAACAGAATAAAGCTTTTATCTCCTACCTCAACTACTTTAAGACGCATTAGCGGTGCTTCACTTAAATTAAATGGGCGTACAAAAGTATCCATCATACCTTCCGGAACTTCATTAAATTGAAGAACTTCAAAATCTATCTCTGCTTCTTCATGAATACGTGCAATAAATGCCCCATTTTCTACATGGAAACTGGTTCTTAAGACATCATGCCTTAAAGTGAGCATCTCAAGTGCACTTATCATTTTTTGACTGTCAAATTCTCCTTTCAGTTCCATACACATAGGCATATTATAAGAAATAGATTCTTCCTGCATCTGGCATGTCAAATAAATTCTTTTTTGTGCAGAAGACATGAAATAATAATCCTTGACTGCTGATTTTGGTATGGATTGATATTGAACAGAGTCCTGATTGCTAATTAACTCTCCTAATCCTTTCGCAGAAGGATGAGCAAATATATCCCGTACTGACAACTTAACGCTCATTTTCTGTTCTATAAGGTTGATCATACTGATTGCTTTCAGACTATGACCCCCCAGTTCAAAGAAATTATCCTGAATACCTACCTTTTCCACTCCCAAAACTTCTGTAAAAATCTCACACAATATTTCTTCTGTCTCATTACGTGGTGCTTCATATGTATGATCTCTTGTCAGAATAATTTGTGGCAGTGCATTCCTGTCCAGTTTTCCATTTCTAGTCATTGGTATACTGTCTATCTGCATCATATGAGTCGGTACCATATACTCTGGCAAAGCTTTTCTCATCTCATTTTTTAAGACTTCCAAATCAACACTTTCATCAGATACTACATAAGCACACAGATATTTGTCGTTATTTGCACCTGTTCGTGCAATTACAGCTACATCTTTCATGCCTTTTTGACTTCTGATGGTGGTGTCAATTTCTCCAAGCTCTATTCGAAGTCCTCTTATCTTTACTTGATCATCTATTCTACCCAGAAATTCTATATTTCCATCTGGTCGCCATCTTGCAAGGTCACCTGTTCTATACATCTTTCCACTACCAAATGGGTTATCTATGAATTTTTCTCTGGTTAAGTCCTTGTTATTTAAGTAACCTAACCCTACGCCATCACCAGCTATACATAATTCTCCAGGCATACCAATTGGCAATAGTTTTTGGTTTTTATCCAGAATATAAACCTGCACATTGGCAATAGGCTTTCCAATATGGATTCTATTTTCTTCATCCTGCTGACAGTCATGAATATCTCCTCCAAGAGCCCAGACACTTGCTTCACTTGGTCCGCATGGATTAAATACTTTAGCCTTTGTCATACTTTGCAGACGTTTGAAAAAGCTTGGCGTCAATTCTTCTCCACCTGATATAACGATTTCAAACTGCTGCATAAAGTCAATTTGGCTTTCATCTTCTGTAAGAAGTGATAATCTTGTTGGAGTGGTCTGAAGAATATTTGCTTTTGTCCTTAACACAAGTTTTCTAAGCTCAGTTTGACTCAGTTGTTCCCTTTCATTTGCCAAGACAACGGTATAGCCATTTAATAGCATCAGTAATGTCTCAGCAATAAAAAAATCAAAAGCAACACTGTTTATAGCTAAGCTTATTTTTTTACTTAGTTTATTGCATGTATCTAAAATATTATTGTTAACGAAGAAATTTACAAGTCCTCTGTGCTTTAGTACACATCCTTTTGGTAAACCTGTACTGCCTGATGTATAAATGATATAACAAGGATCTTCTGATGAGATTTCGTAATCAAAAGATTTCATATACTTATGATTTTTCTCTAATTGTTTATATAAAAGTATCTTGCATTCTCTTTCTTCACTTACATAACGAGAATTTATGTTTGTAACTAAAAACTTAGCTTCACTATCCTTTAAAATATGGCTTATTCTCTGCTCAGGATTATTGATGTCAATGGGCACAAATACTGCTCCAATTTTTAGAACACTCAGCTGAATAACTATATTGCTCAGTGCTCTTGTAAGAAGCATGGCAACCTTATGACCTGGTCGAACACCATGCTCATATAAGGCACTCACAATTTCATTGACCTTGCAGCTCAGCTCATGGTAACTCATCTGCTGATCTTCAAAAATAACAGCTGTCTCATTCGGATTCTTTGCTACCTGCTCTTCAAATACGTGTATGATTGTCTTGTCTTTAGGATAGATAGTATAAGTATTATTAAAAACATTGAGTATTATATTTTTTTCATCTTCAGATAGTATTTCTATGTCATCAACTATTTGGGAAGGGTCTTCTGTCACTTCATTTATTATATTTAGGATACACTCATGCAAGCTTTTTATATCATCTTCTTTTAGCTTCTCTGTTTGATAATCATAATCTATATGGAAATAGCCCTGGGTTAATCTATAATCTATATTAATACTCAAAGAAAAAGTTTGGTTACTTTGGAAATAATGCTCTACTTTAATATCATCATAGTTATTGTCAAAAATCTCAATAATATGATAGTTAATAACTGTATCAAACAAAACTTCATTAAATCCATCTTCTCTTAATTTAGCTAATAAATCATTATAGCAATATTTATGATGCCTAAATCCATCATACAGGTTTTTATTAATATTCTTAAAAACTTCATTTATTGTATTCAATCCGTTACATCCTATTAAAACAGGTAAAGTATTAACAAACATGCCCAAAGATTGTTTCTCTTTAGGTCCTATTCTGTTAATCAACGGTGTTCCTAAATAAAATTGATTATAATTTTTTATTTTATATAAATATAATCCCATAACGGCCATAAAAAATGACAGTTCGCTGAGGCTATTCTTTTTACAGAAGTCTTTTATTTTTTGACTTATCTTCTGATTGATAGGTGCTTCGTACCTCTGTGCAGTTGTATCTAATGTTGCCTGTTCACAAAAATAGTGTATATCAAGGTTTTCGTTTACTAATTCTGTCCAGAACTTTTGATCTGTTCTATAAGCTTCACTGGAAAGATAAATTTTTTCTTTTTCTATAAATTCATCATACTGACTACAATTAATTTCAAGTGGCTCACCATTCATATATTTAGTATAATTATCTCCAACCCATTTTACTATATTCCTGATTGTCCACCCATCTGAAATAATATGGTGTATTTTAAAATAAAATCCAGATTGCTTGTCCTCCATAGTAAAAAGAGTAATTTCTATTAACTGCCCATATATATCTATTTGTTTCTTTGACTCTCCTTTTACCCATTCGTTATATTCTTCTATAGTATCACAATTAAGCACAGGGAAATCTACCCATTCATATGGAATATATTCTTGTACAATTTTCCCGTGATTATTTTTTATTCTAGCTCTCAGAATATTATTTTTTTCTAAAATCAAATTTAAAACTTGAGATAAATATTTTAATGCATTTGACTTATTAAAAATAACACCACAACAAATACTAGCCGTACTATTTTGCGTAGCACGATCCATCTCAAAAATATTTTGCTGATATTTAGTTATTTGTTTCATATTCCCCTCCACCAATATTTACTATAAATTTATAATTCATCTCTTTATTTATATAGAAAATTTACATTGTTAATATATACTTATCCTATATGGATTGTATAGAATAGTACATTACAATTTATCTATGAATTATAAATGGTCACAAAATAGCATCAATAAATTATAAGTATTAAAATAATGCTTATAGTTATGAAGTTCTATTTATTGATGCACCCTTATTAAAACTCTATTTTTTTTAGTGAATAAAATCTTGCCTTAAAATCTACTATGCATTTGAAGTCCAAGGTAAGTCCTTAAGATTTAATAAAAATCTAAAAAGATATAAATGAAAGGATTAGAAAAATAGGTTATATTTAAATATCTCAATATATATTTATTATTAAAATATAAATATATATTGCAATTCAAAAATATATTTAATAATAAAGCAAAATATACTATAAAAATCCATTTTATGACTAGTTTTTACATCTATTTTATTATAGCGATTATTATACAGAAAATATTAATTATATTTTTTATTAAAATTACACATTATGTTTACATTTGTATATATATAATTTATATTGAAAGTATATATTAATCAAGCATCACAATCTAAAGTATGTCTCTTAAACTACATAATTGAATAATTGTCGAAAAAATATGCTGGAAACAACACCAGATCATAAAATGTCGAAACAAATTATGGAGGAAGCTATGTCAGAGAATAAAGTGTCGAAAAACAAGGATCTTAGAATACGCCGTACTATTAAACTACTTAGTGACGCACTTGTAATCCTTTTAAAAGAAAAATCTTTTAATGAGATTTACGTAACTGATATTTGTGATAGAGCGATGGTTCATCGTTCAACGTTTTACAAACATTTCGAGGACAAATATCATTTGCTTAGATTTTCAATAGCAACACTTCAGGAAGAATTTATTAATCAAGCTCTATTAGATGCTGAACCAAATAATCCAACGCAGATTTTTTTAAATGTTCTTAAATATGTCCTTGATTTTCATGTTTCCAATCAAAAAGGGTCTCTATTAATGATGGAAAAAGATGAAAACAATACGTTTATGCTTACCTATCATAATACTATTACACAAGGGATAATAAAGCGCTTAGAAGAATTTACAAAGCAAGGCATGACTTTTCCAGTTCCACTCCCTGTACTCATTCATTATCATGTAGGAGGCATTATTTCCGTACAGCGATGGTGGCTTGAAAATAATATGCCTGTTTCAAAAGAAGATCTTCTTTCGTATATTGAATTATTAATGAATCCTATTGAAAACACGTAATATTCACCTAAAAAAGAAGGGGAAGCCCCCTTCTTTTTTTAGATTGTCTTCACCTTAAAAATACCTTAATAATTAGTAGTAGACTTCTATTCTTTATTTATCATAGCGTCTTATTAACATTTATTCACTAAGAGAAATCAGATGGATTGGTTACACGAACCTTTTTACTTTCTCTAATATCTCTTGATGAAGCTCCCACTAATATTTCAAAGACACCACTTTCTATATGCCACTTTTTAAGACAGGTATTATAGTAGGAAAAAGCCTCTTTTCCGAGAACAAAACGCACTTCTTTTTCCTCGTTGGGTGCTAAATGGAGCTTACTAAATCCTTTTAACTCTTTAAAAGGACGTATCACCCTAGAAACCACATCTCTTACATAAAGTTGTACAGTTTCTTTTCCTTCCCTGTCCCCTGTGTTTCTTATCTTCACAGTAACATTTATCGTTTCTCCTGCCTTTATATCTTCTGAAGAAAGCCTCATATCACTATACTCAAAGGTTGTATAGGATAAGCCATGTCCAAAGGGGAATAAGACTTGTTTATTGATGCTATCATAATGTCTATAGCCCACCATTAAATCTTCCTTATAGCTAGTGGCAAAACCATTCCCTGGATAGTTTGGATAAGCTGGCGTATCTTCTAGGCACATTGGGAACGTTTCTGCTGTTTTCCCGCTTGGATTCACATGCCCAAATAGTATTTCTGCTACGGCGGATCCACTGGCTTGTCCTGCATATCCAGCAAATACAACCCCCTTTACCTTATGAATCCACGAAGACATGTCAATAACACTACCTGCTTGAATAACTACGATTGTCTCTGGGTTTTGCTCTGCTATTCTAAGAATCATATTCTCAATATCTGGTGTTAACTTTAGTGTTGATCGATCAAAGGATTCAGCTTCTATCTTTTCATTATTTCCAACAAAAATAACTGCCTTATCACTTTCATTTGCCAGCATTACTGCATCTCCTAGCACCTCTGAACCTGGCATACATGTCCAGATAGAATAACCATGATTATAGGCAACCTCTAAAGTATCTCCAGCTAATTCCTTTATTTTATCTATAGCACTTTCTATGTGTTCAGAATTTACGCAGGCACTTCCAGCCCCCTGGATAATAGGGTACTCTGCATATTGTCCAATAACAGCTATTCGCTTTACTTTATCTTTTTGTATTGGAAGTACATTATCTTCATTTTTGAGTAATATAACAGCTTCACATGCTGCCTGTTTCGCTAGTTCACGCTGATTTTCGAGATTATAAGCTACCTGCCTCTTAGATTTCATCTGTTGAATTTTGAAAATAAAATCAAGAAGTCCCTTTAGTGCCTCATCTATTTGTTCTTCACTTATTTCTCCTTTTTCATAGGCACTTTTTAGCTGCTGCAAACTTTTTTCTGTATAAGGCATTTGAAGTTCTAAAGAAGAGGCTAATGCTTTTGCTCTGTCGTGAACTGCCCACCAGTCAGATATAACGACTCCCTCAAATCCAAATTCTTCTCTTAATATATCCTTTAGCAGCCACTTATTTTCACTGCAATAGACCCCATTTAATCGATTATAGGCACACATTATCGTCCACGGATGGGCTTTTTTTATAGCTATCTCAAAGGGCTTAAAATATATTTCCCTTAAAGCCCTTTCACTGACTTCACTACTGATGCACATTCTATCTACTTCTTGATTATTCGCTGCAAAATGCTTAAGGCAAGTAGAAATACCGAGTTCTTGAACCCCTTTTATATAAGCCGCTGCTAATTCTCCAGCAAGCAGTGGATCTTCTGAAAAATATTCAAAGTTTCTTCCGCATACCGGGGTCCTTTTTATATTTGTGCCTGGCCCTAATAGAACATCTACTTCAAGATGGGCACATTCATTTGCCAAGGCTTTTCCTGCTTCATAAACTAACTCAGGATTCCACGTAGCAGCTAATGCAGAAGCTGTTGGAAAACATATTGCTTTATGGGTTTTCTTTTCTCCATATTCATCTAAATATTCTTTCCTAACCCCATGAGGGCCATCTGATACCCTAATGCTAGGTATCCCCAGTCTTTCTATTTCTACAGTAGCCCACATATCTTTACCCGTCAGCAGGTCCATCTTTTCCTGCAAAGTTAATTCCGATAGTATTTCTCTAATATTCATTCTTCACCTCATCAAACTTATTTCTAAAGATCTAATAAAATTATACAGCAATTTAACTATATATTATAGAGAAACAATAATGATTTCACCTCTTATATTTTAACACTTTTCTTAGATGAATTATTTTCTAAAATAAAAAATAACCAGGACTCATTCGAATGCTGGTTATTTTGAAACTTCCAATTTAATTATTCTATATATGAATTCATTTAGAGAAACAACATTTAGGGGCTAAACCAGTGAAATATTTGGGTTGTTTCTCTAAATTAAAAAAACTCCGCCTTAAGGCAGAGATTGTTTTCTATGTAATTTGGCAGCCACCTACTCTCCCAGTCCGTCTCCAGACAAGTACCATCGGCCGGCTAAGTCTTAACCTGCGTGTTCGAAATGGGAACGGGTGTTTCCCTAAGCCGCATCGCCACCAAAAATTTGTGTGTGTTCTC
>JAEYOV010000047.1 GCA_023411395.1 Bacillota bacterium | reverse complement strand
TTCTTCCGTCGCTACCGGTTCTTCCGTCGCTACGGGTTCTTCCGTCGCTACGGGTTCTTCCGTCGCGGCAGGCTCTTCCGTCGCGGCAGGTTCTTCCGTCGCTTCGGCCCTAAGATTCACATTCAGCGGGGCCAGCGGCAAGTCTTTGTTTCCTTTATAAAGGGTGTAGCCGCGGCTTGTGCCACGCTGCACAAAAGCGGCCGCTTCCCTCTGTGTCAGGGGAACCAGCTTGTCCGCGTCAACATATCCATGCTGGACGCCCTGATTCGTATCAAAGTTGACCGACAGCCTGTCGCGGCTCTCATCGGTATAACGGCTGTCTACATATACAATGCTGTCGGCGACCAAGCGGGTGAGAATCAGGCCGCTGCGTTCGCTGGTATACACCCTGACGTTGCCTGTGGCTGTCCTGGCATACCCCATCTCGAAAGACGGGATCTGGTCCGCCGTTTTTTCGGCAGGCTCCTGAGCCGGAGCTTCTGTCGGTTCAGCGGTCGGCTCAGCCGTAGGCGCTTCGGTGGGTGCCTCAGTCGGCACTGCTGTGGGCGCTTCCGTAGGTGCCTTTGTAGGCGCCTCGGTAGGCGCTTCGGTGGGTGCCTCAGTCGGCACTGCTGTGGGTGCTTCCGTAGGCGCCTTTGTCGGTGCCTCGGTAGGCGCCTCTGTGGGCGCTTCGGTGGGTGCCTCAGTCGGCACTGCTGTGGGTGCTTCCGTAGGCACCTTTGTCGGTGCCTCGGTAGGCGCTTCCGTGGGAGCCTCTGTCGGCGCTTTTGTCGGCGCTTCTGTAGGCACCTCTGTCGGCACTGCCGTGGGCGCCTTTGTCGGCGCTTCCGTGGTTTCTACATTTTCCACCACAGCAGTAGACTCCGGGCCATCATCACCGGCCCTGGTGTAATCAGGCCTGGTAAAAATGCCGGAAGAATCGAAATCCAGCAACATCAAAACGGTGAGGATGATGGATATGACCCTACGGAGTTTTTTGTTTTCCATGGTAGCACCCCTATTCTCTTTCGCTTCGCTTTAGCCTGTCTTTTGCAGATATTGTTACTTTTGTGGTGAGGACTGCCTTTCTTCCCATTATATGGATATTATTGTAGATATTTCGACGTATCATGTATTATACACATTTATCCAAGAAAATGCAATAGTGTTTTTTCATTATTTCTTTAGACTTTTATGATTTTTTTGTAATGTTCTGTCGATTTTACCGGCTTGCTCCTCTCCACTCCTGTGATTGGCATCATGACGCAGGGTTCCATTATATTTCCCCTCCCCAAATCGCGCATTGACAATTTTTCGATTTCGCAAACTTTATTGGCGTAAACGGAATGCCGCCGCAGAGTTTGACTGCTTTGAGAAAATGATTCTCCCTGTATGTATACCAATTCAAAACCCTATTGAATCACAGCAGCAAATCTTTTCACGCTGTGCCGCGTTACATGCCAATCTGAAATATGAGGTCCTTCCTTGCTCCGCACCTCAGTTTGATAACGCGTGGCGCTTTGTTATATACTATAAATAAACGTTTATCAATGCATTTTTGGTTTTTCAATGGTATCAAAAGCCCCCTGTCGCCAAAGCAGCAACAGAGGGCCCTGATGGTACAGCTGACATGGATACAGCTTCCGATGCCGTCAAAGGAGAATGCCTATTTATCGAATCTCTTTTTCAAATGGGGCAGATACAGGCTGAACACCATTCCAAGCGCCACGCCGGCGGCGCCTTGCGCGAGGTTGAAGAGGAGTGATGCGGCTGCGGCACCCCAGTTAAAGGCGAAAATCTCAAACAGGAAATAGCCAGCCACCATGATGCACTCCGCCGCCAGGAAGACACCAAGATTCCGCCAATGCTTGCCCGTTTTAGCCAGCCGGGCCACCAGCAGCCCCATGACCGCTTTAATCACAAAGGTAGGAGCGATATAGATGGCGTATCCCGCAAGCAAATCGGCCAAGGCGGAACCGACGCCGGCGATAAGAGCAGCATAGTTGCCCATCAGCATGGCGGACAGAAAAATCACGCCGTCTCCCAAATGAACATACCCGTTTGGCATAAGCGGGATCGGCAGCTTCGTCAGCCAGGTAGCCAACAGTACCAGTGATGCCAGAAGTCCCCCCAAGGCCAGTTGCTTGACACGTTCATCCCGCATAAGAGCAGCTTCCTTTCTTAACGGCATGTATTTGCTTTGAAACGAAAAGCCGGCCGCAGGCGACGCAAAAATGCATGGCCTGCGGCGTAAACACAAACATGCAATCTATTCCTTATGCATTTCCAACTGCCCCTCCAGGGCGGCAAGATGTGTTTGCTCCTCCCCGGCAATGGCAAGGAACATATCTCTGGCCTCCGCCCTTTCGCAGGAGGATGAAAACTCCCTGTAGCAATCAACCGCCGTTTCCTCGCTATCCCTGGCAAACGCCAAAAGGGAATGCAAGCTGCTTAAAGCACCCTCCCGATGAACCTGCATCAGCCCGCCGGGAAAAAGAACTTGGGCGGCATAGGATTTCAACAGCAATTGCTGTTCCCGGTCTGTAGCCTCCAGGGAGCAGCCCCCCATTCGGGAAAACTTCGAAAGGTGCACCTTTTCATCGTCATGAAGCCGCGCAAGCAGCGCCTTGATGGCGGGGTCCTGGCATATCACCAGGCCCCGCTCATAGACGCGGATGGCACGGCGCTCCATTTCACAGGCGAGGAAGAGCGCTTCCTGCTCGTTTTTCACCTGCAAGGGTCCCATCCCGCTGCACATCTTTTGCACATGCGCCTCCTGTTTTCCACATATTTATCCACAATATATCGCCTTTTACCGCAGCGCAGGAAGCTGTTTTCCAGGGAAATCCCCGGGGTTCTCCACAGGTTATGCTTTCTGTTCTTCCAGATATGCGTTGAGCTGATCCACCAGCTCATCCACGTTGCTGCCATGAACGACGCAAGCCTCCTCCAGGCTTTCCGCAGCGGAAGCCGGGCAACCCAGGCAATGCATGCCAAACTCCATCAAAATGCGGGCGGTGCCGCGATGTATGCGAAGTACCTCGCCAATGGTCATTGTCTTTTCGATAGACATGGTCATTCCTCACTTTTCTATTCATCGGACGGCTGAAACAGGCCATCCGCCGCTTTTATCTTACCCCAAAGCACAAGGAATGTCAATTCAGTCGTAAACAATGAAACAGTGTGATTTTCTTTGCTTTTTCCCATCTGCCTGTACGCTCAAAAGCCTCCCGACGGGGGAGGTTTTGCCATAAGGAAAGCGCCGCCGGAAAACCGTCAGCGGTTCCCGTGGCGCTTCCTATCATAGATTTTTACCACAGCATCGTCAGGATTCCCGTAACCTTGCTGCGCCGGTTTCTTTCCCCGTATCAGCGCATGGGTACAATCTCCAGCCAATACCCGTCGGGGTCGGCAATGAAATAAATGCCCATCCCCTTGTTTTCATAGCAGATACAACCCATCTTCTCGTGGAGCGCATGAGCGCTTTGCATATCCTCGGTGATAAAAGCCAGATGGAACTCCGCCTCACCCAGGTCATAGGGCGTAGCGCGGTCGCGAAGCCAGGTAAGCTCCAACTGGAACAGACCCTTTTCATCCGTCATGAACACCAGCTTGAAGGAGCCGTCGGAAGCAGTTTTTTCCCGCACAACGCTAAGGCCCAGCGCTTCCTGATAGAACCGGATGCTTTTTTGAAGGTCCAATACGTTGAAATTCTGATGGGCAAAATGAAATGCCATGCTGTGCCCCTCCTTTTATTGATCGTCCAGTGACACCGGCAAATCGGTATCCGCAAAGGGATCGTTTTGATCATATGCTTCCAGCGTTACCTGGGAAGTCGGGGTGATCTCCTCGGCGGATGCATTCCCTTCCTGCCCCTGCTTTTTTTCTTCCTTCTTTTCCGCAGGCGGCTCCACAATGTGCAGGAAAATGGACGCATCGGAGAATGTGATCTGCGCGTACTCGCCGGGTTTTGTCACGGCCACCACCTCGGTGGTCTTGTTTCTGGCCCGGCGGGCGAAATCAACCGCAACCTCGCTGCGCCCCTGCCAGTGCATGGGCAAAAACAGCCTGGGCTTCACCGATAGAATGAAATAATTGGCCCCGGCATCGAACATGGCGCCCATCCTGGGGTCCACCGGGAACATGCACAAGTCGATGCGCTGCCCGATGAGGGGCTGGACCGCTTCCTCGAAGGCCTTTTCCGCCGCCTCGATCTCCCGCAGCGTACTTTCCTCCCGCCAGTGCCACAGGTTCAAATCACCCGCGTGGAAAATGCGCAGGCCGCCTATATCCACCAGATAGGAAACACCCATATCCGTGGAACCGTAGGCGGTAACGCGCACCCCGGGTGCCAGAAGCAGGCTGTCCCCGGGCGCAAGCCTTTTCCCGCGGATTCCGATGGGTGTGTCGCTGGCAACGATATATGTGACAGGATTCCCCTCCAGCCAGGTATAGATCACCTGATCCAGATGGTCGGGATGGGCATGGGAAACGAAAACAAACACCTGGGAATACTGTTTCATGCTGTCCGAAATCAAACGGGCAGCCGGTGGAAGCTCCTTGTCCTCCCCCTCCCAATAATCAAATACCAGCAGCGTGCTTTCCACTTGAACGGAAAAGCCGCTGTGATGATGATATGTCACCGACGCATGCAGCTCCATGCACGCTCCTCCTCTCTTGTACAATCTCTCCGCTATTCCGAAACGACCTCTTCATTATTCTGGCACAACTCGCCCCAAATGTCAAGAAAAGGCGCCTGAATTGTCGTCCGGAAACCCCTTTTTCAGTAAAAACCTGTAATTTTTCGCTCAAAATCCCCACTTTTCGCATTCATTCAAAACAGTCCGCCAATATTTTCCCCTGGGCGGATGCCATATCATGGTGAAGCGCCCGCATCAAAGTGGGGGCAACATCCTCCATCCGGGCCGTGGGAAGAGTCATCCCCTTCCTGATGCCCGGCCCCGCCAAAATAAGCAGGCATTGGGCCGCGGGGTGGCCAGGGCCGAAACCATGGGTTGCTTTCACACGCTTTTCCATAGCCAGGTCGTCCACAAACGCGACTTCCGGCGCCGCCTCAACTGCCAGATGAATCTCCTGGCCGGCGCCCATTTCACGAAGTTCTTGGAAACCATATGTCCGGGAGATGCCGAGGCTATCCCTGTTTTCTTCCAAAAACAGCCGGATGCGCTCCATATTTTCCTCTGTTTTGCCGGTAAAATGAAGGTAAGCGCCCATGCCGGTGGACTGGGCGCGGCAGATTTCCCCAAGCCCCGCATCCCGGAGCGCCGCATCCAGCGATACGGGGCGGCTTACATCCCAAAGGCCATGATCGCTGACGATGGCCACCACCGTATCATGGCCAAGACGCTGCCTGTCCAGGGCGGTAAGCAGCCGCCCCACCCGCCGGTCCAGCCTCCGGATGGATTCCTGCGCTTCCCGGCTGTCAGCGCCGTACAGGTGGCGCATTTCATCGCAATCCACCAGATGAAGCGTAACAAGGTCCGGCGGGCGGCGGGAGAGCAGCAGTTTTTCCGCCAGCAGCGTTGCGTAATCGTCCAGGTCCGGCTGGCGGATGCTTTTGCGCCGTCTGCCATAGCGGAATTCTGTGGCCAATATCCAGCACGCGCTGCCGTAGTGCAACATTTTCAGCGTTTGATTTTCCCCGGGCAGCGCCAGCACTTCAGGGAAATTCCAATGAATATATGGACTCTTGCCTGTTACGGGCCAGAGAATAGAGGCTGCTTTCCCGCCGTTTTCATGGATCAGTTGATGCAAAGTGGGCCGCCTTACCTGTGATGCTTCCCAGTACCAGGGCCGTTTGTCCGGAGCAAGGCCAGAGGAAAAGGGCTGGTTGTGGGATATGCCGTGGGCTTCCGGCCGGCAGCCCGTGAGAATGGTGGCGTGCACGGGATAGGTGAGGGCCGGATAAACCGTTTGAACGTTTTTGCAGGAAATGCCCAAGCGGATCAGCGCTCCAATATAGGGCAGGGTTTTCAATATGGAAAAGTCCTTTTCCCACAGTCCGTCCAGGGAAATGAGCAAAAGGCGCATAGTATGTCTTCCTTTCCAGGGAGGTCGGTCAAATAGGCCAGGCACGGCCCTTTCGCCGCTTGAAGGAAAGCTGCCAGCGCGCCCCGCAGCTTTGTGCGATCTCCCTGGCCCTATCCACGTGCAGGTAGACGTGCTCCGGCTTGTGGGCGTCGGAACCGAAGGTGAAGAATTCGCCGCCCAGTTCCAGAAAGCGGCGGATGATATCCGCGCCGGGGATGGGGCTGGCCGTTTCCCTCAGGCCGGAGGCGTTGATCTCCAGGGCCTTTCCGTTTTCGGCCAGGTATTTGAGCAGCGTATCGATGGCATCCGGCGCGTGGTGGTAGCGCAGCGGACGGATATCCGGCGGATAGGGCGCAAACTTGCCCACGTATCCCAGATGGGCGATGGCATCGTAATCCGGAAAATGCATGATGCTCTCCACCCGCTGCTCCGCATAGCGCCGGTAGGCCTGTATTTGCGTTTTGCCCTCAAAATATTCGGGGTGAAAGGGGTCCACATTGTCCACCAGGTGCAGCGACAGAAGCCTGAAATCCAAAGGAAGGGCATCCAAGGTGGCCGCTATTTCATCCCGGTAGGGCGCGTTGTCGCCAATTTCAATCCCCTGGCGGATAGCAAGGCCGGGGAATTGATTCCGCACATCATCCATTTCCAAAAGCCAATCCTTGAAAACAGGCGGCTTGTCCACCCCCGGATCCGGATGATGGGGCTCGATGTGATCTGTTACGCAGATCTCCTCCAGGCCCAGCGCGATGGCCTGCCGGCATATTTCCTCCAGCGTTTGATGTCCGTCCATGGAGTGGGTACTGTGCAGGTGATAGTCCATTTTCCGAATCTTTCCCATATCTATATACCCTTTCTTGCGGGCGCTTAATCAACATGATTTTTGCATTTTATGCGTTCATGCGGCTTCTTTGCCTTTCTTGCTCTATAAAACAAGGGGATTCTCAAGGGATTTATTCCTTGAGCGGGGGTCCCGGGGGCAGAGCCCCTGCGCGTTTCGCAGGAGGAAAATCACGGCTTCCTTTACGGGGATGCCGGTTATCTCCGTGAGCGCCCGGCGGTATAGCTGCAACTGGGGGGCATAGCGGGCAAGAACGGCCTGCTCATCAACCACAAAATCCGTTTTGTAATCGATGAGCACCCAGGCGCCCTCTTCCATGAAGCAGCAATCCAGAACGCCCTGCACCAGCGTAAGGGGGGCCCGAATCAGCCGCAGATTGAAGGCCCATTCCCGGTGGACTTCCCTTGCGTGCAGAAGCCGCTGCCCCCAGCCGCTTTCAAAAAAGTGAAGGAGCCAGTCCGCATATAACCCCTCCTGCTGGGCGGGGGTGAGCAGGCCCTGCCGGCCTAAATATGCCAGGCCTTCCGCCAGTGCAAGCCGCAGCGTTTCGCCATGCTTGTTTTCAAGGGGCGCAAGGGGGATACAGCCCAGCGCCTTATGGGTGGCGGTTCCCAAATCCAAGCCGCTGTCCGCCTTTCTTTCCAGAAAGCCGGGACGAGCCGGCAATGGAGAAAGCCGCAGGGGCATGACCATCTCTTCCGGCCTGGCCTTGATCTCAGGCGTTTCCTCACCCTCGCCGGGCAGGAAACCGGGCAATAGCCGCTGCTTGCACAGGGAGGTGACGGAGGTCTTCAACGGCAGCCTGGAGCTATCATCCATCGCCTTGATGGAAAGCCGGCGGGCAATTTCAGGGGCGACAGGCCGGCCATTTTGCTGCAATAAACGGGCTGTTTGGGTGTGGATACTTTCCTTTTTTTCCACACCGTTTCCGCCGCTTTCGGCCCAAACATGGATTTTCCAAGGCGTTTGATCCTGTGGAAAAGCTGTGGAAGTTGTGTATTCTTTCCCTGTCTCCGTATCAGATTCCTGCCCGGCTGTGGAAAAGTCCCCATTCCAGTCCCGCAAAGGCTTTGCCTCCGGCAGGGAATATACGGCCTGGGCGATCCAGTCCAGCATGCTGCCCGCCTGCCACACGCGGTAGGAGCCAGGCGCCATTGCCCACTTCCGGACAGGATCGTTGGAAGAAGCGGTACCGATCAGAATCAGCCTCTCCCGCGCCCTGGTCATGGCTACATACAGCAGCCGGGCGCGCTCCGCTTTTTCCTCGCCCAGTGTTTTCAGGGCAATGGACTTATCCGCCAGCGTTTTTCTTCGGATCCTCTGATCCGGATGGATGCAGGGTATGCATAACCCCAATTCCCGATGGATCTTCAAAGGCGAACCATGGCCGGAAAAATGCAGGCGCCCGTCCAGTTCCATGACCACCACAGCGGGGAATTCCAAACCCTTGCTTTTGTGAATGGTCATGATGCGCACCACATCCTCCGTCTCCCCCAGCACCTTGGCAGTGGTCGCGTCGCCGGATTTTTTCAGATCCTCCCCGTGCATCAAAAAGCCGTGGAGGCCGTCGCCCTGGCTTTGCTCATAGGCGGCCGCACGCTCGCATAAAAGCCGCAGGTTCGCCTGCCGGGCCTCCCCGGCG
Source organism: Bacillota bacterium (assembly GCA_023411395.1). Classification (GTDB taxonomy): domain Bacteria; phylum Bacillota; class Clostridia; order Christensenellales; family Aristaeellaceae; genus JAEWAH01. The sequence continues at coordinate 83,498 of JAEYOV010000047.1, read as the reverse complement.
GGCAATGCCCCCGACCTTGTATATATCCCCGTCTGGGACAGTAATTGCCACAGCAGCTTGTCCAAGGGCAGGCTGCGGGACAAAAACCGCCAATTTTCCAGCTTTTCCGCAATGGAGCCGCACAGTTCCCCAAGCCCGCCGCTTTGCCTTGCACAGTGAAAGAAAGCAGCGTGAAACGGAACATCTCTTCCGGACCGGGCGAGCCGGATCCGGGACAGCGTTTCCTCCTCCAAGGAAAAGCAGGGGCTGCGCAGCACCGTCAGGAGCGGAATATCCTGCAAAGGGTTGTCCAGTACCTGCAAAAGCGCCATCATGGTGGCGATCTCCGGCAGGCCGAAATATTCCTCATCCGCTTCGGAATAGACGGGAATGCCTTCCTTTGCAAAGACCTCCGCCACATGGCGGGCGGTATTTTTCGCTTTGGGCAACAGCACGGCAATATCGCGCCAGCGGAAGGAGCGAACCTGCCTGGTTTCCTTGTCCACAAGCTGCTGGCCCATCAGGCGGCGTATGCATACGGCGGCCCGGCGGGCCTCCCGCTCCGCCCGGGTGGGCGTTTCTTCCCCGTCGCCATCGTCCTCCTGTTCGTTTTCCGGTGGCCGAAGCACGTGCAGCTCCACCGGAAATTCTCCGCCGGGCTCCCGCCCCGCAATCAGGCGAGCCTCGCCGTCATAGGCGATCTCGGTTACATCCTCCCGCATCACGCTTTCAAACACCAGGTTCACGGCCTCAACCACCGGCCTTGCGCAGCGGAAATTCTCCTGCAGGGATATGCGGCGGAAGGGAGCGTCCTGCGCAAGGGACGCCTCCCGGGACTTTTGAAGAAACAGCGTGGGATCGGCCAGGCGGAATCGGTAAATACTTTGTTTGACATCGCCCACCAAAAAAAGGCCGCGGCCGCCGTGCATAGATTGCAAGATAGCCTCCTGGATACCGGAGATGTCCTGATACTCGTCAATAAATACTGCGTCAAACCGGCTGCGCACAGCCTCCCTCAGTTCGGGCCGGCGCAAAACAGCCAGCGTCTTGTGCTCCAGGTCGTGGAAATCGTACACGTTCCGTTCCCGTTTTAGCGCTTCGTACCGCTTATGAAGCTTGTGCGCAAGGCGCATCAGGGCGCGCAGCGCGGGCTTTGTATGGTTAATGTCCCTGGCGGCCCGGGCCATGTCCCCGGGGGCGCTCTCCATGATTTTCGCGATGCCCTCTCGTATCCTGGCCCGCCGGGTTTTGAGCGACTCCCCCCATGCCATGGTCTCCGGGCTCTTTTTGCGCAGGACTGGAAAGCGGTGAAAATCCCGCTGCTCCCAGGCTATGCCCAGCGCTTGCATGGACTGGCCCGCCGCCGCTGTTAGCTTCCCGATTTGGCGGATGTCGGCCTGAAGGATTGCTTCATACGCAGGATCGGCAAATGGATCGTTCAGCATGGGCAGCAAAGCGTTGGCGGCATTCAGGCTGCCTTCCAACTGCAGCTTCAGGCTGCTTAGAATCTGTACGGTCCAGGGGTGGCTTTTGATCTCCTCCTCACTCGGGAAATCCGCCATATGCCGGTGCAGCCAGCGCCAGGGGTCCGGCAGGGACATTAAAAAATGGTACAGATCATCGGCCATCTGGCCGATGTCCTCATCATCAAACTGTTCCGAGAGCTCCAAAAATCCCGGTTTGCCCTCCTCATGGGCCTTAAGGAGCACTTCCGCAAGCGCCTGACGGTACAAGGCATCCTGCTCCCCGCCTTCCACCAGCCGGGCCATGGGGTCCAATCCGGTCGCCTGGAAGTGCTCCCTGACCACCTGCCCGCAAAACACATGCAGTGTGCTGATGGAAGCGCGGTCCACCTTCAGGGCCTGTTCCCGAAGCGGTTCTTCCGTATCCGCCGCCTCGTTCAGCGCCTTCAAAATGCGCTCCCGCATTTCCGCCGCCGCCGCGCGGGTGAAGGTGACCACCAGCATGCGCCCCACGTCCAGGCCATCGTTTCTGATCAGCGAAAGGATGCGTTCCACCAGCACCGCCGTTTTGCCGGAACCGGCGGCGGCGCTCACCAGGAGCATATTGTTGCGCGCCCCGATGGCTTCGAGCTGCTCCTTCGTCCAGACAGGCATGGGAACGCCTCCTTTCTGTATGGCATATTGTACCGTAACGGGGAGGTGTTGTAAACAGCACTGTGTTTCACGTGAAACAATCCGGCTTACACCCTTCCCCTATCCTGTTTCACGTGGAACATATTGCCTCAGCGCCGGTTTCGTTGAACTATCTTCTATTATATGATAAAATAATTGTGGTTTCTTGAATATTATTTATTTGAGGCGGGCGACGACTTATGCCGATTACATCCTTTGATAAGGAATCCATAAAGAAAAGCATTACGGGCAAACTGCAGCGGTATAATGGCCGCACCATCACGGAAGCGACGGCCCAGCAGATTTATAAGGCGCTGGCATCCACCGTCCGGGACCAGATCATGCAAAAATGGATGATCGCAAGGGAAGAGCGCAAGCAAAGCAAGGCCAAACGGCTGTACTATCTATCCGTGGAGTTTTTGATGGGCAGGACGCTGTACTGCAACATGCTCAACCTGTGCAGCACCGAGGCCTACCGGGAAGCCCTTTCGGAATTGGGTATCGATTTGAATGCCATTTTGAAGGAGGAGCCGGAACCGGGCTTGGGCAACGGCGGACTTGGCCGCCTGGCGGCCTGCTTCTTGGACAGCCTGTCGTCCCTGAACCTGCCGGCCATGGGCTGTACCATCCGGTATGAGTATGGCTTGTTCCGCCAGAAGATGGTGGACGGCCAGCAGGTGGAACTCCCCGACGACTGGCTCGTCAACGGCAACGTGTGGGAAATGGCCGTACCCGAGGACGCCTGCGAAGTGCACTATGGCGGACGGGTAGAGGAAACGTTGGAAAACGGCGTGCGCAAGTTCAAGCATAAGGATTATTTCACCGTGGAGGCCGTGCCTTACGATATGCCTGCCGTGGGCTATGACACCGACACGGTGAACACGCTGCGCATGTGGCGCGCCCGGTCGCCCAAGGGGATTGATCTATGCTCCTTCGGCCAGGGAAATTACATGCGCGCCACCCAGGAGATTGAACTGGCGGAAGTCATCAGCAAAGTGCTTTACCCGGAGGACAACCACTACGAGGGAAAAATGCTCCGGCTGAAGCAGCATTATTTCTTTACCAGCGCCACGCTGCAATATGCCTTGAAGTCATTCAAGCGCATGTACGGCACGAATTTTGCCTTATTGCCGGAGAAGGTGGTGTTTCATGTCAATGATACCCACCCGGGCCTTGTCATTCCCGAATTGATGCGGCTGCTGATGGACGAGGAAGGCCTGGGCTGGGAGGAGGCTTCCGATATCACGCAAAGGACGGTGGCCTACACCAACCATACCATCATGTCGGAGGCGCTGGAGAAATGGCCCGAGGACATGGTCCAAGGCCAGCTTCCCCGCATCTACATGATCCTGCAGGAGATTAACCGCCGCCTGTGCGAAAGGCTGTGGGAGAAGTTCCCCGGCGAATGGGACCGCATCGCCCAAATGGCGGTGCTGGCCTATGGCCAGGTGCATATGGCCAACCTATGCGTGGCCATGAGCTTTTCCGTCAACGGCGTCAGCCAGTTGCACGGGGAAATCCTCAAATCCGATACATTCAAGGATTATTATATCCTGGCGCCGGAGAAGTTTTCCGCCATCACCAACGGCATCACCCACCGCCGCTGGCTTTTATCCTGCAATCAGGATTTGACCAGGCTCATCCGTGACACCATCGGCGACGGATTCCTGAAAGAGCCGGAACTGCTTCAGGACCTGCTCCCCTACCGGGATGATGCGGCCTTCAGGCAGGAGTTTGCCCGTATCAAGCATCAAAATAAAGTACGCCTTTCCCGCATGGTATTTTCCCAGCAGGGGATCCAGGTGGACCCGCTCTTCATGTACGATGTGCAGGCCAAGCGGCTGCACGAGTACAAGCGGCAGCTGTTGAACGCGCTGCACATTCTTGTTTTATACAACCGGATCGTGGAGGACGCAAGTTTCTCCATGGCGCCCCGCACCTTCTTCTTCGGGGCCAAGGCCAGCCCCGGCTACCGCCGGGCCAAGCTCATCATCCGATTCATCAACGCGCTCTCGCAGCTCATCCTAAGGCATCCCAGGGCCAGCAAGATGCTGCAGGTGGTTTTTTTGGAAAACTACGACGTGTCTACCGCCGAAATATTGATCCCAGCGGCGGAACTGTCCGAGCAGCTTTCCACCGCCAGCAAGGAGGCCAGCGGCACCGGCAACATGAAGTTCATGATGAACGGGGCTCTCACCATCGGCACCATGGACGGCGCCAATGTGGAAATCGCCCAGCAGGCCGGCATGGACAACATCTACATCTTCGGCATGCGGGCCGACCGGGTGCAAAGCCTGTACCAGGAGCGCACCTACAACCCCATGCAGATTTTTGAAACCAACCGGGAGATCCGCAAGGCCATGACCCAGATGATCGACGGCACGCTCTTCCCCGACAACCCCGCCACCCTTCAGGAACTGTATCACGCCCTCCTGCTGGGCGAGTACGGCTGCAACGCCGATCCCTATTTCGTACTCAAGGATTTCGGTTCCTACGCCATGGCGCAATTGCGGGTGGATGAGGACTACCGCAATCCCGACAAATGGTGGCGGATAGCCATCACAAACACTGCCACCTCCGGCATCTTCTCCAGCGACCGCACCATTGCAGAGTACAACGAAAAAATCTGGCATTTGAAGCCGCTTGCCCACAAGAACTGACCAGGGGACGCTGTCCCCTGGTCCCCTGTTCAAGGGATAAAACCCCTTGAAAATCCCCATATCAAGGGTTATATAAAAGCCTCCCTCTTGAGGGAGGTGTCGCAGCGAAGCCGTGACGGAAGGAGCAATACGAAATGCGGATATACCGTAATGCTACCTCCTTCAGTCACCTTCGGTGACAGTTCCCTCTTGAGGGAGCCTTTGCATAGCATCTGCAAACACCATCTCTTGTCAAAAGTATACAGACTCCGCAATCAAATTGACAATTGGCATTAAACTCCTTTAACCAATATAGCGTACAAATGCTTTCAAGGAGGTCTGGTTCTTGCTCCTGCACGATTCCCACAATTCCTTTTACCGCTCACCGCCGGGCGCTCTGCCCTGCGGCGCTTCTTTGCGCCTGCGCTTCACCTGCGACTTTGCAAGGTCTGTTCAGGTGCGTACCTGGGACGGACAGGAGTCCTTCCATCCGATGATTTTCGAAAGCCCGAACACCTACGCGGCAGAAATTACCGCACCCATAATTCCCATGCTCTGGTGGTACGATTTTGTGATCGATACCGAAAACGGTGTTCTTCACTACGGAAATGCCTACGACCAGTTGGGCGGCGAAGGGGCGCTGTATGAGGGCACTCCCGCCAGCTTTCAGGTGACGGTGTATAACCCCGGCTTTGAAACGCCTTCCTTTTTGCATCACGGCATAATATACCAAATATTTCCAGACAGATTTTATAGAGGAGAAAAAAAAGCAAACCCACCACGCACAGACATCTGTCTGCATGAAAGCTGGGATGAAACGCCTTTACTGCGCATCGATCCCCGCAGCAATGACAACATGGCGCTGGATTTTTTCGGCGGCAATTTGAACGGCATCGCGGAAAAGCTCCCCTATTTAAAAGACCTGGGCATATCGGTGCTCTATTTGAATCCCGTATTCCAGGCCCGCAGCAACCACAAATACGACACCGGGGATTACCGCCGCATCGATCCCATGTTTGGCACGGAGGAGGAATTTCAAGCCTTGTGCGAAAAGGCCTCCGCCATGGGCATCCGTGTGTTGCTGGACGGCGTGTTCAGCCATACCGGGGAGGACAGCGTATATTTCAACAAATACGGCACCTATAACAGCCTCGGGGCATATCAAAACCCCGATTCCCCCTACTTTACCTGGTTCACCTTTACGGAATATCCTGATGGCTACAAGTGCTGGTGGAGCATTCCTTCCCTGCCGGAGGTGCGCAAGGAGGATCCTCATTACCGCTCCTTCATGTTCAGCCCGGAAAGCGGCATTGTGCCCCTGTGGCTGAAAAACGGTTCCTCCGGCTGGCGGCTGGACGTGGCGGATGAATTGCCCATGGACTTTTTGCGGGACCTGCGCAAAGCGGCCAAACATGCAAAAAGGGACGCGGCAATCCTGGGCGAAGTGTGGGAGGATGCCAGCAACAAAATTTCCTACAATGTGCCCCGCAGCTACTGTCTGGGGGATACCCTGGACAGCGTGATGAATTACCCCCTGCGGGAAGGGATCCTATCTTTTTTGACGTATCAGTCCTCCGCCTATCAACTGGACCGGCTGATCCGCCACCAGCAGGAGGTTTACCCCGCCCCCTTCCTGTACGCCATGATGAATCTTCTGGGCAGCCATGACCGTGCCCGGATCATCAACGTTCTGGCCGGCTGCGAATGGGGGCATCTGCCTCGTGAAGAGCGGGCAAGCCTGCATTTGACGCAGGAACAATACCGCCTGGGCGCGGAGCGCTTCATAAAGGGCATGGAGATTCTGTGCGCCCTTCCTGGTGCGCCAACCCTGTACTATGGCGACGAGGCCGGCATGCAAGGCACGGCGGACCCCTATAACCGCGGCACCTTCCCCTGGGGGCGGGAGGATAGAAAGCTGCAAAGCGCCGTCCGCACGCTTTTTCATCATCGTAAAAACAACCCTGTATTGCAAACGGGCTTTCTGGAGACCACGGCTATGGATGAAGATACGCTGCTCATCCGCCGCTTTGTGGAAGGCGGCAAAGATGCCCTTTTAAAGCCCGCGGAAAACGGGGAGGAAATCATCAAGGTCCGGCGCTGAAAGACGGGAGAGTCGGAATATGAAAGCTTGCGGGGAGAGGATTTTTTATAAATCCCCTCCCCGCACCCCTTCGCAAAATCCGCCTCTTTTCTTTGACAAACCACTGAAAGCAAGCGTAGAATCAGGCGGAGGGGGAATTTGATGGATGGTATCGAAAAGCTTCAAAGCATGGTGGATGAAAGCCGCCGCATCGTGTTTTTCGGCGGGGCCGGCGTTTCCACGGAAAGCGGCATCCCCGATTTCCGCAGCGCAGACGGGCTGTACCATCAGAAATACGATGTTCCGCCGGAGACCATTCTCAGCCTTTCCTTCTTCCTGAAAAAGCCTGAGGTGTTTTATCAGTTCTACCGGGAAAAGATGATTTTTAGAAATGCCAAGCCCAATCCCGCCCATGCTGCGTTGGCCGCCTGGGAAGCCAGGGGAAAGCTTTCCGCCGTCGTCACCCAGAACATTGACGGCCTCCATCAGGCCGCCGGCAGCAAAAACGTAATTGAGCTTCACGGCACCGTTCACAAAAACGCATGCATGCGCTGCAAAACAAAATATGGCCTGGATGTGGTTCTTGCATCCACAGGCGTACCCAGGTGTTTCTGCGGCGGCATCATTAAACCCGATGTCGTGCTGTATGAGGAGCCGCTTGATCAAAACGTGATGGAACAAACCGTGCGGGAAATCGCCTGTGCGGACATGCTGATAATTGGCGGCACATCCCTGTCCGTATACCCGGCGGCGGGATTCGTGCAGGCGTTCACGGGAAAATACCTCGCTATCCTCAACAAAACGCCAACCCCCATGGACGGCAAGGCCGATCTTGTCATTGCCGGGCCTATCGGGAAAATGCTTGAAAAAATCAGCGTATAAAAAAAGCCTTTTGAGGCAAGATAGGGTTGATGCTTCGAGGTGGTAGAATTCGTTGCAACCACGCGCCCCGGTGGCTGAAAGAGATGCAGGAGAGGCAACGCCTGCCGAAGCATGAAAACAGGGTTTATCCTGGTGGCAAACAGCATGGAAAATGAATTCCTCCCTTCCAAAGAAATTGTTTTCTTTGGTTCTCCTTTCTTCTACAGCGTGAAGGCTGTAAACAGGGAGTTGCAGGGAAGACCCCTGCCAAAAGGGATACGTAAAATCATGTTTTGCGTTGCTGTTTCCACCGGATAAACCTTGTTCGATTTAATTCAAGAAAATGACAAAGTCATTTTCTTGAATTTTCACTTTTCGCCTGTGGCCTTACGCACCGTCCTGCGCTTCGCTTGGTCGGCACAAGGCCACGGCCGGCGAAAAGCGCAAGGAACGCTTGCTTCGCAAGCACCCCGCCCACCCGGCAAAGCCGGGTGAGACGATTACAAACGAGGGGACTGCGGCCCCCTCGTTGCTCCCCTGGACATATTGATCCTCTGAGAGTATCTTCATAAGTGTCCGTACCTGCCCTTTACAACGGCAGGCTTTTCTTTTTGAAGATGAGTATTCCCGCCGCGTACAGCGTCAGCGTGATGCCCGCAAAGAGCAGGCACATTTGCAAAATATTGGCGCTGCCGGTCAAAATAGCGGAAGCGTCGAATATTCCATACAGCGACAGGGATGCGGCCCAGCCCATTCCATCCTGCATACCGCCCAGCACGTTGAGCATGAAGAACAGCACCGGGATGCCTGCGCCAAACGCCAGGGAATACTTCACATCGCTGAACGCGCAGGAAAAGAACCAACTGATGGCGCTGATGGCACAGGTCAGCAAAAAGGCGCAGAAGTTCAAAAGCAGGAAGGATGGCATATCCAGATGGCCGGGATACACAGCCTGGCAGATGCCAATGCCCGCCATTGTCAGGACAAGGAAAAGCGCGAAGATGCCGGCAATGAAGTATATCCCCTGTGTTAAGGCGATTCTCCCTCTGGTATTGGGCGTGGATAAAAAGTAAGCCATGGAACCGTTATCCACGTATTTTGCCATCAGCCTGTTGCCCATGACAGCGATATAAATCAGCGGCAGCAAAAACACCAGCATGCCGTAGAAGGAATTCCCCAGAAATCCGGTGAGGTCCTTGGGCAGGTCGGATATCCCCATGGCTTTTGCCAATGCCTCCGGAAACAGCTTCAGCATGTCTTCCAGCGCCTGACTGGATGCGGGGTCGTACAAGGATATGATGCTTCCCAAATACATGCACAAAAGCAGCGCGAAAATCATTGCAATGACCCAGTTGGCCTTCAGCGTGGCGCGAAAAAGCGGAAAGCTCACTTATTTCCCCTCCTGACCGTAATACTGCATGAACACTTCTTCCAGGCTGAGCGAACCGATATCGATGTTATCCACCGTTACCGAGGCAAGCTGCCTGATGAAATCATTAACCCTACCGCCAACGGTGACCTCCACGCGGCTATCCCCCATATCGGCCACCTGCAGCCCTTTGCTTTTCAAAACGGCCGCATCTGCTGCTGATCCCAAAGTAACGATATATTTCCTTTTCTGAGCCTTTTTGAGCAGCGCCATATCTTCCACCGCCACCAAATGGCCGCTTCGGATGATCCCCGCCCTGTCGCAGGTGCGCTCTATCTCGTCGAACATATGGGAACTCATCAAAATCGTCTTGCCCCGGCGCTTCTCCTCCAGCACCAATTCCACAAACCGCTTTTGCATCAGCGGGTCCAGCCCGTTGGTGGGCTCATCCAGGATGTACACTGCAGGATCGTGCATGAAGGCGGCGATGATGCCTATTTTCTGCTTCATTCCCTTGGACATTTTGCGGATCGGGAAGCTTACGTTGATCTCAAACCGTTCAGCAAGCCGCTTTTGCCTTGCATCATCCTTCGTACCGCGCATGTTGGACAGAAGCGACAGAAATTCGCCGCCCTTCATGCCGCCGGGAAAGGCGATTTCCCCGGGGATATAGCCCAGCCGCTTTTGTATTTCCGCCGCCTTCTCCCAGCAAGGGAGGCCGTCAATGGCACAGGAGCCCTGACCGGCTTTCATAAAGCCCATCAGGTGTCGGATCGTGGTCGTCTTTCCCGCGCCGTTGGGGCCCAGGTACCCAAACGCTTCTCCCTCCCTGACGGAAAAGTTCAAATCAAAAATGCCTTTCCCGCTGGGATATCTCATCGTCAGACCATGGACAGCAATCACAGTCTTGCCCTCCCATATATAATGAACTATTATTAAACTCGAGTTCATTATATGTGTTTAGAAAACTGCTGTCAATAGATTTTTGAACTATTTTATTGACTTGGTTCATTTTATTGATATACTGGTTCTGAAAGGAAGGGTTATGATGATCGGCAGCAGCAAAGGAAGCACAAAAAAAAGAGAGGCCATTTTGCAGGCAGCCCGGGAGCTGTTTGCCCAGAAGGGCGTCGGCGGAGCCAGCATTACGGATATTGCGGAGAAAGCCAACGTATCCCGTGTGACGCTGTTCAAATACTTTGGCGACAAGGATGCTTTGGCCCGGGAGGTCATCATCGCCTGGGTGGAGCAGTTGATGATGGAATACGATGCTGTTTTGCAATCCAACCTGCCATTTCCAAAAAAGCTGATGACGCTTTTGAATACCAGAATCGCCGGGCGGGAAAAAATAGGCGAACAGCTCATACACAGTGCTGCCTGGGAAGACCCGGAACTTACGCGGCTGATTGGAAAAATGGCTTCCGCGAGCGCGCTGCCAAAGATCATGCATCTGCTGGAGGAAGGCAAGCGCACCGGGCATATCGACGCATCGCTTGACACTGAGGCCATCCTCGTCTATTTTTCCGCCTGCAAGCCGCTTGTGTTAAATCCCGAATACATCAAAAAAGAAAAGGCCTTCCATACAAGCCTTTTCAATCTGTTTATGGGTGGCCTCATCAAAAACTGGTATGGCCTGAAGGAAGATGAGGTGGCTTCCGGCCAGCCTTCGTAATTAAGTATTGATAAGCATGGCGCAGCCGGTATCCTTATCCAATTTGACTTCCACCACCGCCTGGGCCTTCGCGCCGGACAGGTCGCCGCGGTCGGTGCATGTCACAAACGTTTGCACACCCTCGATCCTGTCAAGCAGCAGCGCCCGGCGCCTGGGATCCAGCTCGCTCATCACATCGTCCAGCAGCAATACGGGCGCTTCCCCGCTTTCCAGCTTCATCAGCATCAATTGGCTCAGCCGCAAAGCCAGCGCGGCGGTGCGCATCTGCCCCTGGGAAGCGTAGTTTTTCATGTCACGGCCTTTGATGGTCAGATGCAAATCATCCCGGTGGGGGCCAAAGTGGGTCACGCACCGGCGAAGATCTTCCCGCCGTGATTTGTGCAGCCCCTCCAGCATCCCTTCATACAGCTTGCCCGCCTTGGAGAGCGCGCCGATATACTGTACATCAAACACTTCCTCCCGGATGCCGCTGATCTGTTCGTAGTTTTTCCCGGCCTCGATCTTCAAAATTCCGGCAAACCAAAGGCGGTGCTCGGTAATGGCTGCCCCTTCCTGGGCCAGCTGCTCATCCCAAACCTCCAACTGCCCCGGCGGTGTCTTGGCCGGACCCGGCGCTGCCATGGCCCGCAAAAGCGCGTTGCGCTGGTTTAATGTGGATACGTATTTTTGCAGCGCATAAAAATAGGATGGCCGAAGCTGGGAAAGCTGCATGTCCATGAACCGCCTGCGAATGGCCGGCCCATCCTTGATCAATTCGAGATCCTCAGGGGAAAACATCACGCAGTTCAGGTTCCCCATCAGTTCGCCGATGCGGGCTGCAGGCTTGCCGTTTAGTATAATCTGCTTGGCCCGCCTTTGCTGCGCCCACAGCTTCACCGCGACTTCCCGCCGCCCGTCCCTTCGCATGACCTGCACCTGAACGCTGCCGGCAAGACTCCCCTGCCGGATCAGCTCCCTGTCCTGGCTCGTCCTGTGGCTTCGTCCCAGGCAGCACAGGTGAATGGCTTCCAGCAGGTTCGTCTTCCCCGCGCCGTTGGCGCCATGGAATACCGTAATTCCTTCCGATGGAGAAAACGTCACACAGGGATAGTTCCGGTAGTCCTGAAGCCTCAATTGCCGGATTACCACAACGATCCCTCCCTGTAAAGAAGTAGAGGGCTCTGCCCTCTACAACTCCCGCCAAAGGACAAGTCCTTTGGAATCCTATTTCTAAAGGGTTTTTCAAGGGATGATATCCCTTGAACGGGGGTCTAGGGGGCAGCGCCCCCTAGTTAAACACTCTCACAGGAAGTACCAGATAAATATACTGATCGCCCTCCGGCGGGCAGATGACGCAGGGGGAAACGTTGCTGTTGAAGCGCAGGGATAGCTCATCGTCGCCGATGTTCTTGATCACGTCGCTGATGTAGCGGGCGTTGAAGGCGATGTCCAGGCTCTTGCCGTCCAGCAGGATGTCCAGCTCCTCCAGCACGTCGCCCAATTCCGCGTTGCTGGTGATGACCATGCTGTTTCCGTCGATATGCATGCGGATGAGGTTGTTTTTGCCTTCCCTGGCCATGAGACTGGCCCGCTCGATGGCATTGGACAGTATTTCCCGGTTGACCTGTACGCGGGTCTGCCATTCGCCAGGCAGAATCTGCTTGTAGTTGATGTATTCCCCGGCCAAAAGAACCGTTGTCAGTTCAGCTTTGCCAAAAGCCACTTTGAGATGTGTCTTGTCGATGGTAAACATGGCGGGCTTGTCTTCATCGGATAATATTTTGCCCAGTTCCCCAAGAACCCGGCCGGGGATGATGGCTTCCATGATCTCTTTGCCCTGGGGTAAAAGAAAATTGCCATGCATGCGCTGCAGCGCCAGGCGGAAGCCATCCAGCCCCACCAGCCTTGCTTCGTCCTGAGCCACTTCCAGCAAGCAGCCGGTGAGGATTTGGCGGCTTTCATCGGTGGCGATGGCAAAAATCACCTTGCTGATCATCTCCCTCAGGTTCTTCTGGGGCAGGGAGAGTGTGTTTCCATCCTCAATGGTTTTTACGGGCGGGAAATCCACAGGAGACATGCCTGAAAGCGTGGCGCGGCTGGACATGCAGCGGATGGAAGCCGCCATTTTTTCGTTGACGGAGATTTCCACTTCACCGCCGGGAAGCTTGCGCACAAGTTCCGTGAACAGCCTGCCTGGCAGCACCACCTGTCCTTCCTTGGCAACCTGAGCGTTTACCTGGCTGCGGATGGTGAGATTGCCGTCGGTGCATGTCAAATACAGCCCGTCCTCCGTCGTCTCCAGCAAAACGCCTTCCAGCACAGGTTTGGCCGGCCTTATGGCCAGGGCACGTGTCGCACTGCTCAGGCCTTCCAGCAATTCCGATGTACCGCATATAAAGCGCATGGGAATCCCCCTTTTGTTCAGTTGATGTCGTATCTATATACCGTAGTAGCCGTAGGGCGTGTGGATAGGGTGCAAAACCTTCGAAAAGCTTGTCCTTGCCGAAAAAGAGCACTGCCTTTTTTGTGGAAAAAAAGCGGTTTTGCTTGGAAAAAAGGGGGACAAGCCATAACGGAAAAAAGAATTCGATTTTAAAGCGCTTTTTCCTGCCTGTCCCTTCAGGGCCCTTCGGGCAAACCGTGTGTTTTTTTTTAGTGCGCTTTTCTCTTGAAGATGGAAAAAATGCTTTTTTTCTTTCTTTTCCACGCTGTCCACAGGCTGTTAAAGCATGCATGTGGAAGAAGAAAGCAATGCAAACGCTATCTATATGCGGTGTTTTCCGCGGATATGCACACATTATCCGCAAAAGAAAAATATTACACCACCTTGATGAGCATTGTTTTTTGCTCGTCCATTTCCAGCACCAGCACCCCGTCTTTTTCAAGCTGCTTCAAAACGTCGCTGAAACGCTTGAAGCCTATGGACCGCTCGCTGAAATCGGGAAAGGAAGCCTGGATATCGGCCTTTAGGATGCTGGGATTGATGCGGTCAAAGCCGTCTTCCTTGTAGCGCGTAAGCTGGCTTTTGAAGGCTTCCTTCCAGTTTTCCTTGGTAAGCTGCGGCGTGGCTGACGCTTCTTTGGTGGACAGGCTCACCATCACATTGAAATTGTCGTTTTTCACATGAATGGAACCGTATTTCTGGCTCAACTTGGTGAGCAGCTTGCCAAAGGTGGCGCAGCCGTAGGATTTTTCGTTAAAGTCAGGGCGCAGGCGCAAAAGGATGCCTTTGAGCTCGCTGGCATAGATTTCATCCTCGTCGGTCTGCTCCTCAAAGATGCCCTCGATCAATTTGTTCAGTTCCGCCTCATCCAAAGGATCGGAGGAGGCCGCTTTCTTTGTGGCCTGGATGCCGGCGCGGCCGCCCACGCTCTCCAGAAACTGAAACTCGTTGCAGGCGTTGATGAAGATGGTGCTGGCCACCTCGCTGCGGGAAATGCCCAGCACGAACTTGCCCATGCTTTTGAGTTTGCCCACCAGGGGCGTATAGTCGCTGTCGCCGGAGACGATGCAGAAGCTGTCGATGAGGTTGTTGGTATAGGCCACCTCCAACGCGTCGATGACCAGCAGGATGTCGGCGTTGTTTTTCTGGGCATAGCCGTAACGCAGGGATGGAACCACCGTAAAGGTATTGCTCAAAAGCACTTCCTTCATGTCGCTGAACCTGTCGGTGTATCCGTATACCTTGCCCAAAAGAATGTCGCCGCGGATTTTGACCTTTTCCAGGATGCTGTTGAGCGTGGCCACCTTTGCGCCGCAGTTTTCCAGATCGACGAAGATGGCGAATCTCGATGTGCTCAGGGGAATCTCCTCATTTCTTTTCTGAAAAAGAGAGATACCCCCTCTTTTTCAAAACGGATATCATTTTATGTCGCCGGTCAGATGCGGAAGGTAAACCTATCCCCCCGTATGAGCTGGCTGGAGGTATGGATCACGGCGCCGCTTTGGTCGTACACGCATTCATTGAGCAAAAGCAGCGCCGTGCCCGGTTCCACCTCCAGCAGCTTCGCCTCGGCGGGGCCGGCATGGCTTAGCGCAATGTCATGCACCGCGTTGTTGGGCTCGGCGCCGTGACGCAAAAGAATGGCGTACAGCGATTGGGTCAGATCCTCCTTTTCAAGGTAGGAAAAGGAAGCGGGAAAGCGGTTGGTTTCCAGCATCACCGGCAGATTATCCGCATAGCGCAGGCGGCATATTTCCAGCACCATTTCCCCCGGCTCCACATGCAGGCTTTCCACATCCTCCGGGGAGGCATGCTGCCAGTGCAGGTGGATGAGGCGGGTGCTTGCGGTGCAGCCCATGATGTGGCAGGCGGCTTGAAAGCTTGTGATTTGCCTCAAATCCCGCTGGATGCGGGGCACGGCAACAAAGGTGCCCTTGCCCTGATGGCGGATGAGCAGCCCATCCTTCACAAGGTCGCAAAGCGCCTTGCGCACCGTCACGCGGCTGACCTGATACGTTTGACACAGCTCCTGCTCGGAAGGGATGCGGCCATGTATGGGGTACACGCCGGAAGCGATGTCGTTTTTCAGCCGCTGCATGAGCTGCCGGTACAGCGGGCTGAACGTATCGCTGTTTAAAATGCTCTTTTTCACCGGCGGCCCCTCCTTGCGATCTTTCTGCCAGTATACCAGTTTTTTCAGGGAAAATCAAACAAAAACCGTTTTCAAACTGCACCGCAAGGCCATCCATGATATAATGCGGAAAGAGGAGGAACGAGAGATGAAGTGCGCTATTTTTCCGCTGAATTCACTGAAGGAATACAAATTTGCGGTTGTGATTTCCCTGTTCCAGGGGAAATTGCTTTTCAGCAGGCATAAACAGCGGAGTACCTGGGAGACCCAGGGCGGACATATCGAACCGGGGGAAACGCCCTATATGGCCGCATGCCGGGAACTTAAGGAGGAATCGGGCGCACAGGCTTTTTTGCTTCGTCCCTTGTGTGATTATTATGCTGAAGACGAAATATCCCACGCCAACGGCATGGCTTTCCTGGCCAGGATAGAAAAGCTGGGGCCACTGCCGGATAGCGAAATGGCCGAAACGGCCCTCTTTGATGATTTGCCGGAAGCCTTGACGTATCCCAATATCACGCCGGTATTGTACCGTTACTTTATGAAGGAGCGGGAAGCTTTTGCGGCAAAATGAAGGGCACGCCGCCGGCTTTTTCAAAGCCCGTGGCGGCATGCCCTTTGTTAAAACCCAATCCTTACAGTTCCTTTTTCCACAGGCCGTGGAGGTTGCAGTATTCGTAGGCCGCCACCACTTTGTCCTCATGCAAAGCAAAAACAGCCTTGGGCGCATCGCCCGGTTGCAGGTTCTTGCGCTGGCCGCCCTTTTCCGTTTGCAGATAGATCCAGGCGATGTAATGGGCATCCGTCATGGGATGGGGCACGGACCCGATTTCCACCGTTACCAGGTCATCCTCCACTGTTACAACGGGAACATGCTTTTCCTTGGCGCCGTCCGACGTATTGGGCGTAAGCTCCTTCATGTGTTCGCCGCAGCAGGACATGGGCGCGCCGGAGAAATGCAAGGCTCCCACCAGATTTCCGCATTCTTTACATACAAAAAACTGCACGATGTTTTCCTCCTTACATATTGGCATGATTCTCTTTTTATGGTACCCTCTGCCTGATGATTCGTCAACAGGAAAAGAAAAATAATTCCCTGTTCGGCTGCCATGGAAGAAAATTATGGTACAATCAGGAAAGCACAGGCCGGAGAACCGGCGGAAGGATAAGCGCATGAAGCATGACATTGCCTCCCTGCAGGTTGGATTGCCGGAGGATATCTTGAAAAAGAAATGGGCGGGGGATATTACGGGCGCGCTTGAAGCCATCCGCGCGCGGCTGAATCAAAATCTGCCCGCGCTGCTTCGAAGCCGCCTTATACTGGAGCAGGCTATTTTACCCCGCATGGCAAGGGAGTATCCCCACAGCCGGGAAAGGGCATTGTCCCTGATGCGCGAGATGATCCCGGATTTTTCGCAGGAAGAATTCGATGCGTTGGAAAGGGACAACTGGATCGACTTTTTGTATGTGGACGGGGAAAAGCGCTACTTTGTGCGCTTCCACCGCACGCTTTTAAAAGTACATCCCGATATTGCCCGCCGGGCCGGCGCACCCCTTACGCCGTCCAGCCCGCTTTTGGATGGAGCCATCCGGGAGATGAAGGAAAAGGGGTCTTTGACGTACAGGTTCCGCATCCGCGGCACGCTGAAAATTGAGAACGAAGCGTTCGTGCCCGGGGAGATTTACCGGGTGCATTTGCCGCTGCCCATCGTATCGGCCCAGACGGAAAAAGCGGAGCTTGTCTTCTGCACCCCCGCTCCCCTTTTCATATTGCCGGAAAACCATCCCCAGCGCACGGTATGCTTTGAGGAAACACTTCATGAGAACAAACCCTTCGTGGTGGAATATGCTTATGATTGCGCCATGCGGTATGTGGATTTGAAGAAACCGCCGGAATCATCAAGCCCTGTGTATCCCCGCTGCCCGGCGCCCGCGGCGGAAGATTTGAGCGAGCTTCCGCCGCACATCGTATTCACGCCCTATATAAAATCCCTGGCCGCCGGGATCCTGGCGGGAGAGGAAACACCCCTTGAAAAGGCCAGGAAAATCTATGACTTTGTCACCACCAAAGTGACTTATTCTTTCATGCGCTCCTATCTGACACTGGAGAGCCACGCGGAATACGCCGCCGTCAATTTGAAGGGTGACTGCGGGCTTCAGGCGCTTTTGTTCATCACCCTCTGCCGTGCCGCGGGCATACCGGCAAGATGGCAGTCCGGGCTTGCCGCCGAGCCCACATCCATCGGCAGCCATGACTGGGCGCAATTCTATGTTCAGCCCTGGGGCTGGCTCTTCTGCGACTGCTCCTACGGCGGCGCAGCCTGGCGCAAGGGCAACATGGAGCGCTGGGATTTCTATTTCGGAAATCTCGACCCCTACCGCATGGCGGCCAATTCCGCCTATCAGGCGGAGTTTGACCCGTCCAAGCGGCATCTTCGCATCGACCCCTATGACAATCAAACCGGGGAATGTGAAATTTCCGTCCGGGGCTTGGAAGGCCGGGAGATCGATACGGATTATGAGATGGTGTCCTGTGTGAAATAAGATCGTGGAGTGGAAAACATGCAGGTCAAATCAAGCGAGGAAGGTTATGAAATATAAAGCGGTTATTTTTGATGTAAGTGATACATTGGTTGAATATCGACCTAATTTCGCGAAAATATACGGCGATAGGATACGATCACTGGGAATAGAAGTCACAGATGACATCGCTAAAGAAATTAATAAAGCCGTGTATTGGGCCATTGGCGAACAAACCCTGAAAGAGAACGATGGTGCCCCCAGTGCAACACCCGAAGAATCATGCATGATTAAAAATCAAGCAGCATTATCCTGCGTTAATTTTCCCGGTGAAATGAAAGCAATCTATCTTCAACTGATGTCACGAATGCCAAAAATAAGACAAGAAATGCACGTGATTTCGGGTGTGTTCGAAACATTAGAGAATTTGAAGAAAAAATATCACCTAGCTATTGTTTCAAATCATCATGTTTGGCTTGAAGACCGTTTGAGAGAGTTGCAATTATATGAATACTTTGAGTCAGTGGTTATTTCCGAAGCAGTCGGCATAGAAAAGCCAGATGTGCGCATTATGGAGATCGCATTAAAAGAACTTGATTTGTCTCCAGAGTGTTGTCTATATGTGGGCGATCACCCCCTGGATGTTTTGTGTTCGAAGAAATCGGGAATGGATTGTGCATGGATTATTGGAGATTGGGATAAAGCGCTTGAGATAGGTCCATATCGTGCAGATTATTACATAAAGAATGTAAAAGAACTAATGGAAATATTATAGCGTCATAAGTATCGCCAAATAGTCATAAAGCATAAAGTAATGTTCGAATTAGAGAATATCTTAAAGCGAGAATGGTTTTATACAGGAGGAAATGGTACAAAACAGGCACTTCTGTTATCCGAAGTGCCTGTCTTTATTTTGCCCGCTTAAATGACCGTCCAATAAATCAGCCTACATCTTTGCGCAGGGCGTTTTTCGTGTTAGCGTGCTGCTTTACTGCCGCAGGCGGTGCAGCTTCCGCAGGAGGGGCAGCCGATACAGGCATTGCCCTTCTTTTTGTTGCGGATCATGCGGAATACGGTGTAACCCAGCGCGCCGAATACGGCGGCGGCTACCAGGATGGTGCCCATCAAATCACCCCCTTTTCGGAAGAATCAGGCGTTGTTGCCGGCCGGTAAAGCGGTGCGGCGGGTTTTATTTGAGCGGACCGCGTAATCAGCCAGAGAATCCAACCTATCAGGAGGATGGCTAAGCCCTGCCCGATGCCAAAGGGAGCGCCCAGGACAATGAAATTGCCCAACTGCGTTACCAGGAAAGCGGCCACATAGGCCAGCATGGTCTGGTAACCGATGGCGATAAAGGTCCATTTGGCGCTGGCCATTTCTCTGCGGATAGCGCCGATGGCCGCAAAGCAGGGGGCGCATAAAAGGTTGAACACCAGGAAGGAATAGGCGGTCACCTGGGTGAAGGCCGTTTGCAATTGCAGCCATATTTCCGCGCCGTCTTCGGCTACTTCCCCGGCGCCATAGAGGATTCCCAAGGTACCCACCACATTTTCCTTGGCAGTCAGGCCCACAATGGTAGCCACCGCAGGCTGCCAGTTTCCCCAGCCCAGGGGAGCGAATACAGGCGCGATCAAGCTGCCGAGGGCAGCCAGAATGCTGTCCTTCTGCTCCACCATTTCCATGCGGAAGCTAAAACTGGACAGGAACCAGATGATTGCGCTGGATACGAAGATGATGGTACCGGCCTTCAGTATGAAATGCTTGCTGCGGTCCCACACATGAATGATCAGGCCTTTTGGCTGAGGCATGTGGTAGGCCGGCAGCTCCATCACAAAGGGGGAGGGATCGCCCGTAAACAGCCTCGTCTTTTTCAGAATGATGCCGGATACCACAATGGCCAGGATCCCCAGAAAATAGGCAGAGGGGCCAACCCAGGTGCTTGCGGGGAACAGCGCGCCCGCGATCAGTGCGATGATGGGCAGCTTGGCACTGCAGGGGATGAAGGTGGTGACCATCACGGTCATGCGCCTGTCCTTTTCGTTTTCAATGGTGCGGCTGGCCATGATGCCCGGCACACCGCAGCCTGCGCTGACGAGGATGGGGATGAAGGATTTGCCCGACAGGCCGAACTTGCGGAAGATTCTGTCCATGATAAAGGCGATGCGCGCCATATACCCGCTGTCCTCCAATATGGCCAGACATAAAAACAGCACCATCATCTGGGGCAGAAAGCCGAGCACCGCGCCCACTCCGGCAATAATACCGTTCAGGATAAGGCTTTGCAGCCATTCCGCCGTTTGGATGGAGGCCAAAAAGCCGCTCACGGCATTGGGTACAATTTCGCCGAACAGCGTATCGTTCACCCAGCCGGAGCCTATGGCGCCGATGGTTTGAATGGAGATATAATATACCAGCCACATGACCAAAGCGAAGATAGGCAGCGCCAGTATGCGGTTGGTGACCACCTTGTCGATTTTGTCGCTGGCGGTAAGGCTGCCCAAGTTTTTCTTCCGAATCACCTTTTTCATCAGCCCGTCGATATACTGGTACCGCTGGTTGGTGATGATGCTTTCGCTGTCCTCATCCTCGCTTGTTTCCACGCGGCGGATGACGCTTTCCAGCTTTTCCATTTCAACGGCGGAAAACTTCAGGCGCTCCAACGCTTTTTGATCCCGCTCAAAAGCTTTGATGGCAAAAAAGCGCATCTGCTCTGCCGGCACCTTTTCCCGTATGATCGTGGTGATTTCATCCAGCGCCTTTTCCACATCCGGGCTGAAGCGGTGCGTTACCGCCTGCGGCGTTTTCTGCGCCGCCACTTCCAGCGCCATTTCCGCCGCTTCCCTGGAACCGGTGCTCTTCAGGGCGGATGTTTCTACAACAGGGCAGCCCAGTATGGCGGACAACCTGGCTGTATCAATCCTGTCTCCCCTTTTGTTCACCAGGTCCATCATGTTCAGGGCGATGGCCATAGGGATGCCCGTTTCCTTCAGTTGTGTGGTAAGGTACAGATTCCTCTCCAGGTTGCTGGCATCCACCAGATTCAAAAGCGCGTTGGGTTTTTCATCCAAAATATAAGTCCGGCTGACGACTTCCTCCATCGAATAAGGTGAGAGGGAGTAGATGCCGGGCAAGTCCTGCACCAGGACATTTTTGTGGCCTTTCAGGCGGCCTTCCTTTTTCTCCACCGTCACGCCCGGCCAGTTGCCCACGTACTGGCTGGAGCCTGTCAGGTCGTTGAACATCGTCGTTTTTCCGCTGTTGGGGTTTCCGGCCAGGGCGATTTTTATTTCGGCCAAGGGAATCACGTCCTTTCCTGGAGTTAGCATGTGCTAACGTACGGCTTGAAAAAAAGAGCCGTTAGCTCACGCCAACAGAATTTTTTCTGCTTCGGACTTGCGGATGGAAAGCTCGTATCCCCGCAGATTGATTTCCATGGGATCGCCCAGCGGCGCCAGTTTTCGAATGAATATCCTGGTTCCCTTGGTGATACCCATATCCATCAGGCGGCGCTTGACCGTGCCTTCTCCTGTGAATTTCAGCACGGTGACCGTTTCACCGATCCGGGCATCCTTTAAAGTACGGGGTTTCGCTTCCATCACAAAGCCTCCTTGCATCCCTTGGATTCGCTATTCCTGGTCTTGCCGGCATCTGCTTTGGCATGCTGTCATTCAAACCGGATGTCCTGCGCCTGCCAATGCCATGGGAAGAGGAATCATGCAAGTTCATGCCGGTATCCTATCCGGGATCCCAGCCCTGGCCGGGCCCAACAGCGAAAACCTTCTATAGCGGAAGGGCGGCCTGCGTGTTAGGGGCAACTAACTTTCGACCGCATCATAAGTTTACTACCGCTAACTCGCCTTGTCAATAGTCTCCTTGTGAATTTTTGTACTTTTTTGTTGCATGTGGATAGATTCACCGGACGGGCCGGACAGAGGGGGGCATACTGAGTTAGGAATAGATAACCCGTTGATATACCCGCTTCACCTTATGAATGAGAACGGGAAAAGATTCCAGGTACAAAAAAGGCACAGGCAGCCGGTTTGACTGACTGTGCCATCCCTTCCCTGAAAACAGGGCGAAAGTTGTGCATCATGCATGCGTTTTCTTCCCTTGGGATCATGCATGCACGACGGGTATCTACTTCTTTTCCGGATCGCAGCTTACCACGCCGCGGATGGCGTCCAAGGTGACGACGGAGCCGCTTTTCAAAATCTGTGTGGCATCCTTTGCCCCGATGATGACGGGTATGTCCAGGCTCATGCCCGCCACAGCGCCGTGGCCATTGGGGTTCTCTTCCTCCAATATCAACCCGGAGGCTTTGCGCACCAGAGGCAGAATGGCGTTGCTGGTCTGGGCGATGACAAGGATGTCTCCGTCCTGGAACGTTTCAAATGCTTCCCGCTCATTGTGGCATACGCACAGTTTGGCGCAGGCAGACCTGTTGGTAGCGCCCCGGCCTGTGACCAGGATATGGCCCACCACCTGCACCTTCATCAGGTTGGTGGTGCCCGAAATGCCCAGGGGCACCCCGGCGGTGATGACTACCAGCTCTCCGGCGTGCAAAAGCCCGGCCTTTTCCCCCGCGTCCACGGCGTGCTCAATGAGCTCGTCCGTGTTGCTTTCTTCCCCGATGATAAGAGGCGCCACGCCCCAGGAGAGGTTCAATTGCCGGAACACGGAGGCTGATGTGGTGCAGCCCAGGATGGGGCAGTTGGGCCGGTATTTGGAGATCATGCGGGCGGTGCGGCCGGATTTGGTAACAGTGATGATGGCAGCGGCATGCAGATCGTGGGCGGTGGTGCAGGTGGCGTGGGAAATGGCGTTGGTGATGTCGGGCTTTTCATTGAGAGGCCGTTCCTTGAGCCTTTTTACATAGTTGATATCCGCTTCCGCCCGCAAGGCGATGCGGGCCATGGTCTTCACGGCTTCCACGGGGTAAAGCCCCGCAGCCGTTTCCCCCGAGAGCATGATGGCGCTGGTTCCGTCGTAGATGGCGTTGGCCACGTCGGTGGCTTCCGCCCTGGTGGGACGCGGATTTTTCATCATGGAATCCAGCATCTGCGTGGCGGTAATCACCTGCTTGCCGGCGGAATACACCTTGCGGATGATCATCTTTTGCAGCACCGGCACCTCCTCCAGGGGGATTTCCACGCCCATATCCCCCCGGGCCACCATGATGCCATCGGAAACGGCAATGATTTCGTCAATGTTGTTTACGCCCTGCATGTTTTCGATCTTGGCGATGACGTTCATGGTGGAGCATCCCTCGCGGCTGAAGATTTCGCGGATTTCCAGGATATCCCTGGCGCAGCGGGTGAAGGAGGCCGCCACAAAATCAAAGCCGTGCTTTATGCCAAATAGGATGTCTTCCCGGTCCTTTTTGCTCAAAAACGGCATGGACAGGGAAACATTGGGCACGTTCACGCCTTTTTTGTTGGAGATTGTGCCGCCGTTTTCCACGCGGCAGCGGATGTCTGCGCCGGATACGCTGAGCACCGTCAGTTCCACCAGCCCATCGTCGATGAGGATGGCGGCCCCGGCGGATATGTCCCGGGGCAGTTCCTTATAGGAGATGGATACGTGATGTTCATCCCCCGGCTCGTCCCGCGTCGTCAGTGTGAACTCCTGACCGGCCGTCAAAGTCACCCGGTCAGATACAAAGTCCCCCAGCCTGATCTCCGGCCCCTTGGTGTCCAGCATGGTGGCGATGGGCAGGTTCAGCTCCTCCCGCAAAGCCTTCAGTTGCTCAAACCGCAGGAGATGGTTTTCGTGGGTGTCGTGGGAGAAGTTGAACCGGGCCACGTCCATGCCCGCCAATATGATTTTGCGCAGGTTGTCGTCTATCACCGCCGCCGGCCCCAGGGTGCAGACAATCTTCGTCTTTCTTTTTTTCAGCGCCATATGTGTTCCTCCGCATCCGGCTGACACTTTGCGCCCAGCCTGCGATTATTCTAGCACATTCGCAATGCTTTGAAAACTCCACGCCCGGCCATCTTTCGCCCGTTGCGTACAGGTTAGGTTTGCATCGGGTGAAATGTTTAAAAAAGATCATTATGCAGGACAGATTATATTTTCATACAAAAGGAAGGGCATGGTGCTGCTTGCCAAATTCCATTATACTAGTGAAGTTTTTGGGGTTGGGTGCGGGGAGGGGAATTTTTTCAAAAATTCCCCTCCCCGCCGTTTTTCTTCGTGCCTATTCCCCGTTGACGGCTTGTTTTTGTTGTGCTACCATAGTCTGACATCGTAGGAACGCTCCCGCTCCTGACCGATTTCCCCCGGGAAAGGAGGCCTTCCCTCATGGATAAAAAAAGGCGTGCGCTATTGCCCCTGGAGCCCCAATGGCAGCATTTTTCCAGGTGCCTGGACGTAGGCTATGCCTACCGCCTGGCCAGGCGGATGGAGGAATTCCGCACGAACCCCGTGCTGGGCTACCGTACCGCGGGCTCCAAAGCCGAGGCGGAAACAGGGGATATGCTCTTTGCGGAAATGGCGCGCATTGGCTTGAATCCAAGGAAGGAAAGGTTCCCTGTGGACGGCTGGGAATTTTCCCGCGCCCGGCTTTTCTACCGGGACAAAATGGGGCAGGAGCAGGGTTGCGAGCTGGGCGGCTATCAGACGGAGCTCCATACCGGCGGCAGGAAGCAATTCACGCTGGTAAACGCCGGGCAGGGCACCGCACGGGAGCTTCAAAAGCTGGATGTACGCGGCAAGCTGGTCATCATCGCCATCAACCAGCGGGACGAATGGTGGATCAACTATCCCGCCTACCAAGCCCATCTGCACGGGGCGGTGGCGGTGCTGGCGGTGCAGCGCAGCGGCTACGGCGAGGAGAATTTAAAAACGCTCAACGCCCAGGACATTTGCGGTCCCAAGGATGCTCCCGCGTTATCGATGTCCCAGCGGGACGCGAAAAATCTTATCGCCGCGCTGGACCTGTCCTTTGGGGAAAGCGCCCAGGTAGAGCTGGACGCGGAATCCACTGTGACGGAAGGAACCTTCTCTCACAACATCGTGGGGCAGATCACAGGCGAGGAAGAGGAGTCCCTGGTCATTCTGTCTGCCCATTACGACTCCTATTTTTCCGGCTTTCAGGACGACAATACCGCCGTGGCGCTCATGCTGGGCCTGGCCCGCACGGTCATCACCAGCGGGTACAGGCCGCGCAAGACGCTGGTCTTCTGCGCCATGGCCGCAGAGGAATGGGGGGCAGTCAACACCCGGTACGACTGGTCAGTGGGAGCATATAACCAGGTGTTCCGCATCCACCCGGAATGGGCGGGCAAAGCCGTAACGAACATCAATCTGGAGCTTCCCGCCCATGCCCACGAAAAGAAGCATTTCATCCGCAGCGCCTATGAAATGAAGGGCTTTTTGAAACGGCAGATGAAGGCGCTGCCGCAAAAGGTACGCGCCGTCTATCCCAAGGGTTCCGGCGTGGTATGCCCCACCCAGACCTGGTCGGACGATTTTTCCATGGCCATCGCTGGCATCCCCGCCATGGTCAACGAGTTTGGCGGCGGCACCTTTATGGAAACAAGGTATCATTCCCAGTTTGATAACGATGACGCCTATGATGAGTCGGTTTATCATTACCACCATGTACTCTACGGGCGGCTGATGCTGGCTTTTGACCAATTGTGCCTGCCGCCCCTGGATTACACCGTGCGCCTTGCCGCCATATCGGATACGCTTACCTGCCAGCGGCTGCATCCCCGGATGGAGGGCGCTTTCCGCGGAGCACTCAAGTGTGCGGCGGATAAGGCGGAGGAACTGTATGAGCTGACGGAGGAGATTAACCGCCAGTATGCGTTGAGGCTGGCCGACGGCAGCCTGGAAGCCGGGGAGCTGTACGCCGCCTGCGGGGCTGCCCGGCGCCAGATTCTTGCCATTTTCCGCTTCCTGGAGGACCGCTTTGTACGCCTCACCTGGCACGATGTCTCCATCCTCCCCCACGAGCATGACCAGCACAGTGTAGAGATGCTGCACAAAGCGGTTTGGCAGCTTCATGCCGGCGATGTGAAGGGGGCGGCCGTGAGCCTTGGCCACATTGACAACAACTGCTATGCCGCCGATTTTGACAAGGATGTGTACGATTACTTTACCGCTTATGTTCTCCATCAGCCCAGGGAGCGGCTGCTGTGGGGCGCCGGGCGGCTTCAGGGCCATCTTGACCTGTATGATATGATCCATAGGCTTCGCGAAAAAAGCAAAACAAAAAAGCCGGACCTCACCATGGAGATCCGGGAACTGATGCGGCTGGAACAGGAAGCGCTGTCCCGGCTGGACAAAACGGTGCGGGAAGAGACGGCCGCGCTGGAAGAACTGGAGCAGCTTATGAAAAAAGCGCTCCGAAGGCTTAGGCCGCTTGTATCCACCCAGGAGGATTAAAGAATTGAAGCGATGATGCAAATCGATGCGCTGTATCACTTATCCAGGGCGGACGCCCCCAAGGTGGTCCGCATCCTGCTGGAGTGCTTTCGGGATGACCCGCTGTACAGGAAGCTGATCCCTGAGGAACATTTGCGTGAAAGAACACTGCCCGAGGTATTTGCCAACGACGCCGGCGAGCTTTTGGAAAATGACGACGCCTTTGCCGACAGCCCCGATGTCAAAGGCCTGATCATTGCCGATGACGATTCGCAGCCCTATAACCATCTTAAATTTTTTTCCGTTGAAACGTTTTATGCCTGGAAAACCAATGTATCGCTGATCAAGGATGATGTGTCCCTGAAGACACTGGGGCAGTTTCTAAAGGCCAGGCAGTATTTGAACGCCGCCTGGACCAGGGAACTGCCCGCCAGGCGGTACATGCATATCATCTACTTTGCCGTGCGGCCTGGCGCCCGCGGCACAGGCGTGGCCCACAAGCTGATGGAGCCGGTGCTGAAGTACGCCGATCAAAAGGGACTGCTGGTTTCCCTGGAAACGCACAACGAAAAGAACCTGCCCATGTACCGGCATTACGGTTTTGAGCTGCATACCACCCTTCAGACACCCTTCGATCTTTTGCAATACTGCATGATCCGCAGGCCGGTGGCTCCGTAACCCTGAGCACGGCCGTGAAGGGTAAAGGGTAGAGGAGTCGTTTGAGACAGAGCGTTTAGGATGTGAACCAGAGCTGCAATGGAGGCCGCCGGGGCCTCCAGCGGTACGTAACTGGTCGGCTTGACGGAAAGAAAATTATATGATATGGTTAATGCAAAGAACCGTCATAGATAAAGTTCCTATGAAAGGCTTTTATTTTTTGCGACAGGAAGCAGGAAAAAATGAAAGAGCCTTTTATTTGTTTACGTCAAGAAGTGACAAGGGAAAATGCGCTGGCCATCATGCGCTGGCTCGAGGATGAAGAAGTAAGGCGATATCTGAGTGATACCCAGGATGTATCAGCAAATATACGGCAGGCGATCGGCAGGGTGAACCTGCCTGTATTAACGCATCTGTTCAGCGCTGGCGGCCGGTTTTATATGATCCATGATAAAAAAGGCAGGCCGTTGGGATTCGTTCGCCTGGTTGTGAAAAACGCCGAAACGGAAATGGTGATTGTTATTGGTGACCGCAGCGATTGGGGAAAGCGAATGGGAACCAGCGCCATTTGCGAAAGCATGAAAATTGCCTTCTTCGAATTGCGGTCCTTGAAAATGGTGGCCAGAATCCACCATGAAAACAGGCGGTCCCTTCGTGCCTTCCTTCGGGCAGGCTTCAGGCTGCAGCATGAAACATCCAGAATGAAGGTTCTGGGGATATCAATGGAGGAATATATCAAATTCATTCAACAGGGAGGGAACAATATGGCTTCGCAGGTTGTTATTACGGCGGTTGATCAGGGCAGGTTGAGAAAGCTGATCAGTGATGTGTCCAGCCTTGGAACTACAGCGGATCGGGCGATCCTCGATCTGGAGCACGAGATTGACCGGGCAAGAATTGTGGATGTGCATCAGCTTTCTCCCGAAGTCATCACCATGAACTCCAAGGTTTTGCTGAGGCTGGATGAGGAGGAGATGGAAGTGTCCTTGGTGTATCCCAAGGAAGCTGATTGGGCAAGGAACAAGCTATCCATCCTGTCCCCGGTAGGTACCGCCATTCTTGGCTACAGAGAGGGGGACCGCATTGAGTGGGATATTCCATCCGGTGTGGCAAAAATACAGATCAGGAAAGTGGTTTATCAGCCGGAAGCGGCCGGGGATTACCATCTATAAGAAAATGCCGTTGGAATAAGGCGTATTCATAGAAGCAGGCCTTGCAGCCTGCTTCAAACTATCAACAAACCCCGGGAGATATTGAAGGGGCGTTTTCCATCTGGCTCAATCGACGTTCCATGAATAAGACCTCCGCCAGCACCGTCTTGTCACCATACCAAGTAGGCGGTTACAGTGGCGGGGATGTCCCGGAAGCCCAACCCTGTGGATTTGAAGCAAAGGCGTTCGTGCCGCTACATCTTCTGCGCCGCTTTTAAGATCGCTTCAAACACAAGCTTGCCGGCAACGGAACCGCCGTCGATCAAGCCGATGGCCTTGTCTCCGTAATAGGCGGCACGGCCGTGCACCGCCTTCATGGCTGCCGTGCTGTCAGAACCTTCCCTGGCTGCCTTGCAAGCAGCCTCCAGCGCCGGAACCGCACCCAAGGAAGCATTGTCACACAGCGCGCGCGCTGCCGGGTCCAATGCGTCCAGTACGGTTTTTTCACCGGGCTTGGAGTTGGCGCGTTCCATGATCTTGTTGACGCCGGATGTAAGCGCCTCGCCCAGCATGGCTATGTCCGCGGTTTCATGGCCTTTGAGTACCCTGGCCATGCCCATCATGTACAGGGACATGATGGTGCCAAGGGAGGAGGGCGCGGCTTCGTTGAATATTTTGCTGGCACCGATGAGGAGCTTGCCAAGATCGGCTTCGACGCTTTCGTTTACAAACTTTGAGGCGGCGGCAAAGCCCTCTGACATGGAAATGCCCAAATCGCCGTCACCGTTGCGCTGGTCCAATTCAATGAGATATTGTCTGTTGGCAGCCATCGTTTCGGAAATCTCCTGCATGGCGATTTTCAGCGTATTCGCATCCAGCATATACGGCGCTCCTTTTCAGATGTTTTCGTTGGTGAAAAACGGTGTGCTGGCAGGGGCGCGCAAAAGCGCTTCCAGTTCATCGTCCAGCTTAAAGATTGTCACGGAAAGGCCGGCCATTTCCATGGAGGTGGCAAACTCGCCGATGTGCGGCATCACCATGCGAACGCCCTTTGTTACAAGCGTTTGATGGATGCGGCGGTAGACGATCAGCAGCTCTTCCTTCGGCGTCGCGCCAAGGCCGTTGACCATGACGGAAACGGTGCTGCCCGATTGAAGCGGCATATCCGCAAGAAGCTTATCCAAAATCACATCCGTGACCTCGTCCGCGGTCATCATCGGGCGTACTTCAATGCCTGGCTCGCCATGGATGCCCATGCCGATTTCCATTTCGTTTTCACCAATAGCGAAGGTGGGCTTGCCTACTTCGGGCACGATGCAGGGGGAAAGCGCAATGCCCATCGTGCGGATATTGTCCAGCGCCTTCTGGGCAGCGTCTGCCACCTCATGAAGGGATCGGCCTTGATCCGCCGCAGCGCCGGCAATCTTGAAGGCATACACCATGCCGGCCACGCCGCGCCGCCGGGCAGCGGATTCCAAGGGGGCCGAAGCTACATCGTCCTTCACGCGGACGGTACGGGTTTGGATATCATCCTCCAGCTCCACGGTTTCGCAGGCCATGTCAAAGTTCATGTTGTCGCCGCCGTAGTTGCCGTACAGGCATAAAACGCCGCTGCCGCGGTCGCAGGCCTTGATGGCATCGGCCATCTTCTGTGCTGAAGGAGACGCAAACACATTGCCCACGGCGCAGCCGTCCAGCATGCCTTTTCCCACATAGCCCAGGAACACCGGCAGATGTCCGCTTCCGCCGCCGGTCACGATGCCCACCTTGCCGTCCCGCACGGGAGTATTGGAGAGGATTACGCGGCGGTCGCCATCCAGCAATTTCAGCCGGTCGCCATAGGCCGCGATGATCCCTTCCACCACTTCATCCGCGAAATTCACCGGGTTATTGATGATCTTTTTCATGAGCGGTCCTCCTTGAGCACTTATTGAAATTTATGCTTGCTGCATCAGCCACAGGTTACAGCGCGATGCCAAACGAGTTGATGTCTTCCTCCAGCATGCGGACGGCAAGGTTCAAGTCTCCCGCCTGAAGCGCAAGCGCTATGCGCAAATGCGTTTCACTGTCGAAATGGAAGCGGACACGGTGCCATTTGTCCCAGTAAAACTGCGCGTATGCCCGCTTTAAGATAGAAAGGCTTTGTTTGATCTGGCTGTAGCAATAGCGGTTGCCGCTGAGAGCCAGCAACTGGAGGTGAAATTTGGAGTTATCGTCCCAGTCATCCCAAACATCATGGTCTCCGTTGGCGATGACTTTTTGTGCATACACGACCAGTTCGGAAGACTCTTCCTGGCTGGCTTTTTGAAAGATGATGGGGAGGCACTGGCATTCCACCATCACGCGGAATTGCAATATGTTGCGCACGTCGCTTTCCGTCAGCGTCACGATTTCATAGCCATAGCGGGGGATACTGCGCAGCACCTTTTCATTGCACAGCTCCACCAGCGCCTCGCGCACGACCGATTTGCTTGTACCATATTTTTCCATTAAATGGCGCTCACTCAATAATCCATTGCTCCTGTACTCGCCCCTTATGATATCCTGAACGATATCATTGTGGATCATTTGTTTTGTGAACGGTTCCATGCTTTAATTACGATCCCTTCCTGCATCGAAAATGCTTTTTCATTCGCTGAGCATGATGTCCAGAATTTCTGAATCTGTTGATTTCATACCTTCGCGGCCCATTTGCCCTACGGCGCGAATGGTTTTTTCTACATCGGATCTTACCAATCCTTCCCCCGGGGCGAATACGCCGCCGTTTCGCTGCAGCTCAAACGCCATGAAAGCGGCGTCCAGCGCAGAGGCGATCTTGGCCGCACAGGAAGGCTTTGCACCGTCACAGACCATGCCGCCAATGGTGGCGATGGAGTTGGTGATGGTGTTTGCGATGGTATCATACCCATAGCCGCAAAGGTAGGCAATGCCGCACACCGCACCGCAGGCAGCGCTTGTCGCCCCGCAATAGGCGGACAGATTTCCCAAAAAGCGCTTTTGATGGATGGAGATCAGGTTGGAAACAATCAGCGCCCGCAGCAGCTTGTCATGGGCTACGCCCATTTCCCTGGCGTATTCGATGACCGGCATGGATACGGTAATGCCCTGATTGCCGCTGCCGGAGTTGATGACCACCGGCATGGGGCAGCCGCTCATGCGCGCATCGGAGCCGGCGGCCGCCACGGCCCGGGCACGAATAGTCAGATCGCCTGATGTGTGTTTGCTCATCAGCGCTTTGCCGACGCGCACGCCATAATCGTTTTTCAGCCCTTCCATGGAAATGCGTGAATTGTTTTCAATCTGCAATTCCAGAGGCCCCCGAACCAGGTCAAGGTCCGCCTCATCCGCGAAGGCCAAAATGTCTTCCACACTGAGCAGTTCCTTCAGGCGGGGAAGCTCCCAGGCGGCCTGCGGGCTTTGAACCGGCGCTTCGGCTGAAAAAAGAAGCTTGCCATCCTTTTCAATGCGGACAATGTGCGTGTGATCGCCCATGATTTCAACTGCTGCGCTGTGCCGGCCTGCCTGCACAAACACTTCTATATGCAGATTATCACAGCCTATCAAAACTTCGCAGCGGCAGTAGTCTTTGTCCTTTAAAAGCTCTATTACCTTTTCCCGGTCGAACTGGCTTGCTCCGGCAATCACTTCCAGCCCTTTATCCGGGTCGCCCCCCACGGCCCCCAGCACCGCCGCTACGTCAATGCCTTTCAACCCGCCGCTGTTGGGTACGACAACACCTTTGACATTTTTGATGATATTTCCGCTGCAGGATACGCGAATCTTTTCAGGAAGCTGCCCGAGGACGCGCGCCGCTTTTGCCGAACAGTAGGCGATGGCGATCGGTTCTGTGCAACCCATTGCCGCAATCAGCTCGGCATGAATAATTTGTACATAGGCATCGTACGTTGCTTTTTCCATATTATCGCCTTTTTCCATTGAAATATTAATATATTCTTCATAATAAAGAAGCTACACGCCAAGATAAGCCCGCTTCACTTCCGGATTGACCAGCAGCTCTTTGCCGGTGCCGGTGATGGTAACGCGTCCCGTTTCCAGCACATACCCCCGGTCGGCAATGGACAGCGCCATGGACGCGTTCTGCTCGATCAAAAGAACCGTCTTGCCTTTTTCCCGGATCTTTGTGATAAGCTCGAAGATTTCTTCCACGATGATGGGAGCCAGGCCAAGGGAAGGCTCATCCAG
The DNA here is from genome assembly GCA_023411395.1 of Bacillota bacterium. Classification (GTDB taxonomy): domain Bacteria; phylum Bacillota; class Clostridia; order Christensenellales; family Aristaeellaceae; genus JAEWAH01. The sequence goes on along the minus strand of JAEYOV010000047.1, from coordinate 51,309 downwards.
CATAATCAGCTCCGGGTCCATCATCAGACCTCTGGCGATGGCCAGCATTTGCTGCTCGCCGCCGGACAGGCTTCCGCCAGGCTGCTTGGTTCTCTCCTTGAGGCGGGGGAATAACGCATAGTTTTCTTCGGCCAGCTGTGCAATCCGCTGCTTGTTCATCTTTGGATGACCAAAGGTGCCGGCGACCAGGTTTTCATACACGGTAAGCTGCGGAAAGATTTTGCGGCCTTCCGGCACATGGCTGATGCCCAGCTTCACGATCTTGTCGGGCGCTTTCCTTGAGATGTCCTCCGAGCGGAAGGTGACTTTTCCGCTTGTCTTTTCGATAAGATTGGAGATGGACATCAGCGTTGTTGTTTTTCCGGCGCCGTTGCCGCCGATGAGCGTGATGATCTCACCCTCGTTCACTTCGATGCTTACATTGCTCAGCGCATTGATGTAGCCATAATAGACGGTCAGGTTTTCCACTTTCAGAATTGGCTGCTTCATCGGATCGCCTCCCCGGCTACCATGCCCTTGCCGAAATAAGCGCTTTGCACTTCCGTGTTCGATTTCACCTGCGCAGGCGTGCCTTCCATGATCTTCTGGCCAAAGTTCAATACCAGAATCCGGTTGCAGGCATTCATCACAAACTTCATATCATGCTCAATTACGGCGATGGTATAGCCGTCCGCGTTAAGCGCCTTGATAAATGCCATCAGGGACTGCGTTTCCAGCGGGTTCATGCCGGCGGCCGGTTCATCCAGCAAAAGAATTTTGGGGTCCAGGGCCAATGCGCGGGCAATTTCCACCTTGCGCTGCATGCCGTAGGAGAGGTTGCCGGCCAGAATGTCACGGCTGTCATACAGGCCGATTCTTTGAAGGATTTCCAGACTCTTTTGCGTGGTGAAGCTTTCGGCCTGCTTATAGGTTTTCGTGTGGAAAATAGCGTCCGCCATGCTGGTCTTCGTTTTGATATGGCAGCCGATTTTCACGTTCTCAAGCACGGTCATGAACTTGAAAAGCTGCAGGTTTTGAAAGGTTCGGGCAATGCGCTTTTGCGCTACATGCTCCGGGCTTAAGGCAGTGATATCTTCCCCGCCGAAGAGGATTTTTCCTTTCGTTGGCGGATAAATACCGGTGCAGATGTTGAAGAAAGTGGTCTTCCCTGCCCCGTTGGGGCCGATGATGCCGAAGATGTCGCCGGGGGAAATCTTCATATCCACATTTTCCACAGCTTTGAGCCCACCGAAATACTTGCATATGCCCTGTGCCTCAAGAAGCGGGGAGGCCCCGGCCACGGTATGCTCAGACATGCTCTGTCACGCCCCCTTTCCGGGATGGTCCGCGCTTGACCTTGTTTGGTTTGCGCTTGATCTTGCCGCCGGCAAGCACCGAGCGGGATGCGCCTGCGATGCCTTGCGGGCGCAGCCACATCATCATGATGATGATGACGGCGTAGATAACGTAACGCCAGTTTTCCAGGAACCGAAGCGATTCTGTAAGCCCGGTCACGATCATGCTGCCTACGATGGGGCCAACCAGCGTGCCCTGGCCGCCGATAACGATCATGGCCAATACGTTAAAGCCCGTATCCGTGGAAAACTGGGAAGCCTCGATGTAATTGACAAACGGGGCGTAGGCACCGCCGATCACGCCCGCCCAGAAGGCGCCGTACATAAAGATCAGCGACTTATAAAAGCTGGTCTGCACACCCAGGGATTTGGCCGCGATCTGGTCTTCACGGATGGAGATCCACGCACGGCCGATGCGGGAATTCAGCACGCGGTGCGTAATGAACAGAAACAGGATGCCGATCGCAAGGAAGATAAAATAATAGTACTTGGGGCGGAATGTATCCAGCCCGAACAGCCATGGATAAGGAATGTTCTTTATGCCCAGCGAGCCGCCGGTGACTGGCTCCCACGTCTGCGCGATGATGCGGATGATTTCGGAAGCGCCAAGCGTGACGATGGAAAGATAAATGCCCTGCAATTTTAGCGTAGGCAGGGAAACAACCAGCCCCACCAGCGCGGCAGCGATGCCGCAAACCGGCAGCAGCAGCCAGAAGTCCATTGAAAAGCGTGTGGACAAAATGGCGCAGGTATAGGCGCCGATGGCAAAGAAACCGGCCTGGCCCAGGCAGGTTTGTCCGCTGTATCCGTTGATTGCGTTGAGGGAGCCGGCCAGCGTCGCGAACATCAGTATATTGCAGGCATAGCGCACATACAACGCCTTGGTGATCACAAAGGGCAGGGCACACAGCGCAACAATCAGCAAAAGAAGAAAGAGAACCTTGTACCGGCGGTAATAAACCATGATTCTGCTCATACCCTGCTCCCTTTCTTCGCCGCAAATCCCTGGGGACGTATGACCAGCATCAGAATCAGAAAGCCGAAGGCAAACACGTCCCGGAAGGTTGCGGAGCTGATGGTGATGCCGAGATTTTCAATGATGCCGATGCATAGCCCGCCCAGCGCAGAGAAGCGCAAATCCACCAGCCCGCCCAGTACGGATGCGGAAAATGCCTTCATGCTGAAATTGCCCCAGATGGTGGAAGAGACGGCATAGTAGTAAATGGAAAGCAGGATGCCGGCAATGCCGCCGAAACCGCAGCCGATGCAGTTGCCAAGCAAGGCGGTGCGCTTGACGTTGATGCCCATCAAATAGGCTGCCTGCTTGTTCTGGCTGACGGCGCGCAGTGCCACGCCCCACCGGGTGCGGTTGAAAAACAGTGTGAGGCTGACTGCGAAGAACACCACAAGCAGCATCACAATAATCTGAAGAAGCTTGAAATCGACAGAAACGGAGCCAAGCTGCAAGGTATAGGTCGCGTTATTGATGATATTGATGACCGGTTTGGTTTCCGGGCCGAAGACGATTTGGGCCAGGTTCTTCATCAGCATGCTGAACCCGATGGTGCACAGAAGTGAAATGTGCCTGGGAGCTGTAAAGAACTTTTCATAACAGACCTTATAAACGACAATGCCCAGCACGAAGGAGCTTGCAAAAGCCAGAAAAATTGCCAGCGGCAGGTTGTTGCCAAAAAACTGAAAGCTGTAAAAAGCGCCAAAGGCCCCGATCATCATGATCTCGCCGTAGGTAAAGGTTACCATGCCAACGACGCCGACGATGACCGAATACCCGATGGCCATCAGCGCATAGATGGAGCCCTGGCAAATGCCGTTGACGAGTTGGTTGAGAAAATACTCCATAGTGCCTCCTTCGATGCCAAGAAAGAAAAGAGGGATCCTTTGGAATCAAAAATCAGGAGCGGGCGGGATGTTCCGCCCGCTCCTGATCATTAAATAATATTAAAGGCGTTACTCTCTTCCGTATTCGAAACCTTCGAGGATCTTCCAGTTTCCGTCCACCACGCCGCAGATCATATAGTCGCGGGTGATATCGCCGGCAGCCTCAAACTTGATGCGCCCGGTCAGGCCGGTCATTTCAAGGCTCAGGAGGGCATCCTTGATGGCTTCGCGGGTGATTTCGCCATCACCGATGAATTCGATGGCAGCCTTTAACAGATAAGCGGTGTCATAAGCGCAGGCAGGATGCACGGTGGGCTGGAAGCCGGCCAGCGAAACAAATTTGTCTTTCCACTGGGTGAGTTCCGCGTTCTCGGCATCAAAGAAGAACGGGGAGGTAACGATCAGGTTATTGGGATTGATAAGCTGTTTCACGAGCTGTTCGGAGGTGCCTGGTCCCAAGGAGACGTGCTTGACGTCCCAGCCGGCCGAATCAGCGGCGTTGAAAATAGCGGATACCGGCAGGCCCTGATCCATTACGACGAGAACTTCGGGATTGGAGGCCTTCACTTTGGTGATGATGGAGCTGAAATCCGTTTCGTCGGATTTGTACTTTTCTTCGGTTACAACAAGGCCTTCCAGGTCGGCTTGCTTTTTGAAGTTGGTGAACGCGGCCATGCCCCAGTCGCTGTCCACGCGGATGACCGCGACATTGGTTACGCCCAGGTACTTTTTCAGAACGTACTTGGCCAGGAACGGAGCTTCCACATCCTGACGGCCCATGACGGAGAAGCAGAAGGGGCTCATGCCCGCGTAGTCCGGAGCGGAAGCCGTGGGGGAAAGCTGAACGATGCCGTAGCGGTCAACGATGGGGGCGTTGGCCTTGCAGGCGCCGGAGGAGAAATCGCCCAGGATCGCCATGATTTCTTCATCCTCGGCATATGCCGTCGCCATGGTGGAGCTGACCACCGGGTCGCCCTGGGTATCCTTCACTTCGAGGGCAAGCTGATAACCATTGGCGCCGCCATTTGCATTGATCTCATCGATCGCCATCTGCCAGGCGATCTGAAAGCCCTTGCCATACTCGGCATAATTGCCGGTCAAGGGGGCGAGACCACCCAGTTTAATGGTTCCCTTACTTTCCGCCGAGGCGGGAATCAAGGCCAGTGTGAGGAGCATGATGATGGTTAGGAACAGTGCGGTGGCTTTTTTCATGATAGCCTCTCCTTTCATTGGAACCCCCATTGTATTTTCATACACAGCGTAGCTGCTGTGAATGTTTCCCGACCTTACTTGTGGAAATGCAGCTTGCAGGTCTCACAGCCCTTGGCGATGGTATCATCAAGGCTGAGGGTCAGGCCCATCGCCTCTGCAATGCCGCGGTCGCCGTCCATGGCCATATCGCACAGGAGGGCGCATGTTTCATCGCTGAAGCCAAGCTTTTTCCAGGCGTTCACCAGCGCGCAGTAGTGGAAATTCACGGTCACGTTATCGCCATCGGCCTTGATGTCTGTCATATGGAAGCTCTGGGGGCCTACTTTGCTTTCGTCACCCAGGAACGCATTTTTGAAATCAACGCAGCTGGAAGGATCATTGCACTGCTTTTTGAAGTTTTCACCATGCATCACGCCGCAGCGTTTGATGGCACGGCGAATGATGGGTTCGGCATCGATGCCGGCTTTCACCATTTCATCGTAGATAAGGCCCATCCATGTGGCGCGGTGCTCAATTTGTGAACGATTGACGTTCACGATTTCTTCCACGGGGTTTGCGACATTCCTGATCATTGGATTAACCTCCCTAAAATTAATATACGGCATGGGGATTGCCTCCTCAAAGAAAACGCCGGCGGCTGTCCTATAAAGTCCTGGAACAAAAAGACACCCGAAAAGGAAAGGTATCAAGAACCGGGAGAACGAATCCATACCATATGCAAGTATAATAGTGTACGCACATATGTTGGTTCTACAGAACGGGCTTTCGGGTGATTCCTTTCCGTATTGATGCCTGCGGTCATTCTTTTTGTGGAGGTGGCGCTGGAATGGAAACTGATAGACCATTGATCTATCGGTAGTATATCATTGGTCGACCAGCGTGTCAACATTTTTCTGATAAATATTTGTGAAAAAGAGCTAATAGGCAAGCGTGATCGTATAGGATAGCCAAATAATAACAAAAAGAAGCAGGCCATCAGTGCCTGCCTCTTTTATGATTGAATGGATAGGGATGCCAAAGGGATGATATCACTTTGGCAGGGATGCGGGGGGCGGCGTCCCCTGCTACTGGCCGATGGTTTTCAGGTATTCAAGGCTCAGCTTCGCGGCTTGAAGGGGCGGGCGTTCCGTGGACAGGTCCTGTTCCACTACCAGCCATTTCGCTCCGCTTTCTACGGCGGCGGTTACGATGGCGGGGATATCCTGGCAGCCCAGCCCCACGGGCTTGAAGGAGAAGGCCACATCGGCGTCGGCATCTTTGTCGGTGCCGATCAGGCCGTAGGGCGTCTTGCCATCCTTGCGGCCCACGTAATCCTTCAGGTGCACCACCGGGCAGCGGCCGGCGTACTTGCGAACGTATTTTGCAGGGTCAAGTCCGGCATATTTCACCCAGCACGTATCAATCTCCGTTTGCAGGATATCTGCGGGGACGGCTTCGTAAAGGAAATCCAAGCCGTACTCACCAGACAGGGTTATAAACTCGAAGTCATGGTTGTGGTATAGAAGCTGGATGCCGGCCTCCCTGCACAGCCTTCCGAACTGGTAGATGGTCTTGAGCATGGCGGCGAAGCCTTTCGCGCCGGGCCGGCTGCTTTCATCCAGGAAGGGGATGGCGATATAGGAGCAGCCAATGGCCTTATGGTAGGAAATGACGCCGAACATATCCTCCATGATGGTGGAAATTGGCACATGGCTGGAGATGGCCGTCAGGCCGTGCTTAAGCAGCATGGCTTTCACGTCTTCCGCCGTATGGCCGTAAAAGCCGGCGAATTCCACACCGTCATACCCCAAAGATTTGATTTGGACAAGAACGCCATTCAGATCGGCCTGCGCCTCATCCCGGGCGGAATAAACCTGATACGCAATGGGCAGCTTCATACGCTTCTCCTTCTGTCAGCCGAAATACACGGGCTTGCCCGTCTTCGCGGATTCATAAATGGCATCCAGAATCTGTGTCACCACCAGCGCCTGCTCGGGCTTGACCAATAAGGGCTTAGTGCCGTCCAGCACATGATCGATCCACATCCTGGCCTCCAGGTCGGAGGGGGATACGGAAGCGCCGTCATAGAAGGCTGCGCCGCCGGCATTCAGATCCGGCGTGGTGATATAGGTCTGGGAGAATTTTTCCCCGTTCAGACGCAGCGCGCCGTTTTCGCCCAGCATGTCCGCGCCGCCCCCGGTGCCGCAGAGCATGGTCTTGGCCTCATGCACGAACAGCGTGTTCAAAGCCCAGGAAGCTTCCACGGTGATGGTGGCGCCGTTTTTCATGCGGATGAAGCCAAAGGCCGCATCCTCCACGATGAATTTTTCCGGGTCCCAGGGGCCCCAGGCGTTGGCGGAGTTGGGCTTTGGGGCCAGTTCGTGGTACTTGGCGCCCACTACCATAGAAGGCTCATAGTTGTCCATGCACCAGAGGGTCAGGTCCAAGGCATGGGTACCGATGTCGATGAGGGGACCGCCGCCCTGCTTTTCCTCATCCAGGAACACGCCCCAGGTAGGCACGGCCCGGCGGCGGATGGCCAGAGCCCTGGCATAGTATACGGTGCCCAGATCGCCGTTTTCGCAGCACTTTTTCAAATAGAGGCTGTCGGGGCGGAAGCGGTTCTGATAGCCGATGGTCAGCTTCCTGCCGGTGCGTTTGGCGGCGTCCAGCATTTGTTTTGCCTCGGCGGTATTCTTTGCCATGGGCTTTTCGCACATGACATGCTTGCCGGCTTCCAGCGCGGCTATGGTGATGGGCGCATGGCTTACATTGGGCGTCAGCACATGGACTACATCCAGGTCCAATTTTAACAGCTGCTTGTAATCGGTGAACACTTTCGCCCCGGGAATGCCGTATTTCCCGGCTGCTTCCTCTGCCCGCTCCGGGATGATGTCGCAAAATGCCGCCATCTCCACCTGCGGGAGCTTTTTCAGGCTGGGCATATGCTTGCCGTTGGCAATCCCGCCGCAGCCGATGATGCCTACACGCACCTTTTCCATATCGTGTATTCCTTTCCGTTGTCCGCCATGAAAGGCGATTTTCCTATGTTCATTGTAGCGCATATACGTTATAATTGTCATGACAAAGGTCATGGTTTTCATGACAAATTGTGCTGCTTAAGGAGGCGCCGCCATGCCCGATGTGTATGAGCAATCGCGGGACGACATGGATGAAAGCATCTGTTTCCGCTCCAGGAACAATAGCTGCATGCCTCATTTTCATTCCAGCATCGAGCTTGCCTATGTGGTGGACGGGATGCTGAGCGCCATCCTGGACGGCCAGCGCCATGACGTGGAAAAGGGAAGCCTTCTGATAACCTCCGGCTATACGGTGCACCGGTATTTTACGGAGAATACATCGGACATCATTGTTTTGATCATACCCGTTTCCTTTGTGTCCATTCTGGAAAAAAAACTCGCCAACAAGCGGTTTGCAAAGCCTGTGTACCAGGACGGGGAAGGCGAGCTTTCCGCCCTGATCCCGCTGATGTACAGCCGGTGGGATCAAATGGGCATGGAGGCCAGGCGGGGCTTCAGCCAGCTTCTACTGGGGATTCTGATGGACCGGGTAGGCCTTGCCGATATGCCCATCAAAGCGCCGGCGGGACTTACACGCAACATGCTTGCCTACCTGCAGGAAAACAGCGCCTCCTCCTTGAGCATGGAAAAGCTGGCCCGCCACCTGGGGTACAGCCGTAGCCGCCTGTCCCACCTGTTTCGTGACAATTTCGGATGCTCTTATTCGGACTACGTCAACAGCCTGCGCTGCCGCAGCGCGGCCCGGCTCCTTGCGCAAAGCGACCTGACGCAATTGGAGATAGCCATGATGACGGGCTTTGAGTGCGTCCGCACCTTTTACCGCGCCTTCCACAAATGCTACGGCATGACCCCCAGGCAGTATGTGCGCTCGCTGAACCTGCCGGGAAACACGTTTGCGGCGCACCCCTGATTGTGATTATACAAAGGAGGTCAAACAATGGACGGGAAGGGGATCCATGGATTTGCTGTCCGGTATCAAGAAGGCGTGTACGAAATCGTTAGGGATGCGCGGGGAAATTCTCCCAAGCTCTATTATGACCGGGACCCGGAGGGGGCAAGCCGCACGTTTTTGTGTGCCATGGAGGAACCGCGTTTGACGCTGCCCTCGCCCCTTAAGGGGGAAAGGCTGTACTTTTTCCTTGAGCGGGAGGATGGTTCCGTATGGACAGCCGCTTCCCGGGGCGTGGAAATTGCGGGAGTGGAAAACTTCCGGGACATGGGCGGCTATCAAACGGCGGATGGCAGGCAGGTGAAATGGGGCCGTTTTTTTAGAGGCGGGCCGCTGAACGGCCTTGGGGAAAAAGCGCAGGTGGCGCTGGCGGGGCTGAAGCTCAGGAACGTGCTCGACTACCGCACCCGCCTGGAGGCGGCGAGGCTCCCAGACGAGTGCCCTCCGGGGGCGAATTGTGAGTGGATTCCCGCGGTGCCAAGGGAGGAGCGGTTTTTGCAGTTTGCCGACAGGGATGTGATTGCCCACCTGCGGAGCATCCGCACTGCCGCCGATGCCCGGGATGCTTACCGGCTCTTTGTGGATCTGTATGCTGCCATGCCCTTTGGCAGCGATGCTTTCCGCCGGATGCTTCAAACCCTCGGCGATCCCCAGGGTGTACCCTTTATGCAGCATTGCTCCGCCGGGAAGGACCGCACCGGCGTGGGCAGCGCGCTTTTGTTGCTGGCGCTGGGGGTGGAGGAAAAGACCGTTGTGGAAGACTATTTGCTCACCCGGGCCTTCCGGGAGGAAGCCAACAACCGCCGCCTGCAAAAGATGGCTTTGGAGGGTATCTCGCCTGAGGCAATGGAAATGCTCCGCCGGATGATGACTGTCAGCGAGGAATTGATTCTTTCAGCCCTGAATGCCATCAAGGCCAAATATCCTTCCTATGAAGCGTTTTTCCTGGGGGAATACGGCGTTACCGGGGAACAGCTTGGCCGCTGGCGCGATCTGCATACCCATTAAGGCGAACCTGTGCTTTTATGCCCCTAACCGTTCTTATAAGGAGATTTTGCCATTGAGTGTGCAGCGCAAGGCGAAGTATCATGCCCTCCTGGCCGCGGGGTTATATGCGCTCAGCGCACCTCTTTCCAAACTGCTCCTAGGGGAAATGATGCCCAGAATGATGGCCGCGCTCCTGTATCTGGGCGCCGGCCTTGGCATGGCGTGCGTCGCGCTTTTTGGGAAATCCGCCGGGGTGGCCTCCAGAGAGCAGCCGCTTGCGAAAAGCGACTGGCCCTATATAGCGGCGATGATCGCGCTGGATGTTCTGGCCCCGATCCTTCTGCTGATGGGGCTGAATATGACCACGGCGGCCAATATTTCGCTGCTGAACAATTTTGAAATCGTGGCCACATCCGTGATTGCGCTGCTTTTGTTCAAGGAATCCATCACCGGGCGCTTATGGATGGCCATTGCGGTCATTACGGCCGCGTGCATGATTCTGTCGGTGGAGGATGCGGGCAGCTTTTCGTTTTCGATCGGATCCTTGTACGCGCTGCTGGCCTGCCTGTGCTGGGGGCTGGAAAATAACTGCACCAGGAAGCTCTCCTTGAAAAACCCCCTGCAAATTGTGGTGATCAAGGGCATCGGCTCCGGCGCGGGCGCTTTTGGGATTGCCGCGCTGCTTCAGGAAACGGCGGTTGCCTTATGGCCTGTGGCCGCGGCCTTGCTGCTTGGCTTTGTTGCCTATGGTTTGAGCATTTATTTTTACGTGCGCGCGCAAAGGGAGCTGGGAGCGTTAAGAACCAGCGCCTATTACGCGGTGGCTCCGTTTGTCAGTTCCGCTCTTTCCCTGGTCATTTTCAGGGATGCACTCACGCTTTCGTTTTTCATCGGCCTTGGATTGATGGTTCTGGGCGTCCGGCTGGTATCCGCGGAGCAAAAGGGATGAGACCCTTCCGGCGGGCCATGCATTGAAAGGCCGCTGCCTGAAATATACTTGACATTCGGAATTTAATTGTGTACAATTTAATTGTAAAAAATTCAGGAGGTTCCAGCCATGACGCTGTATGATTTTACTGTAAAAGATGCAAAGGGACAGGACGTGCCCCTGTCTGATTATCAGGGCAAGGTGCTGCTGGTGGTGAACACGGCCACGGGCTGCGGCTTCACACCCCAGTACAAGGGGCTTCAGGAACTGTATGACGCCTATCAAAGCCGTGGTCTTGAGATATTGGATTTTCCCTGCAACCAGTTCATGAACCAGGCGCCGGGCACGGAGGCACAGATCGTATCATTCTGCCAGCTCAACTACGGCGTAACGTTCAGGACCTTTTCCAAGATCCTTGTGAACGGCCGAAAGACCCATCCGCTGTACGGTTTTTTGAAGCGGAACGCGGGCCGTAAAATCATCCCCTGGAATTTCACCAAATTTCTCATTGACCGCGATGGCCGGGTGGTTCGGCGTTTTTCCCCCAAGACAAAGCCCGAGGATCTGGCGGAACATATTGAAGCCTTGCTATAAAAGGAGATCACGCCATGGAGGATTCCTTGCGCCTGGACCGGCAGCTTTGCTTTGCGCTGTATGCCTGCTCCAAGGAGCTTTTGCGAAGGTATGAGCCTGTATTGACACCCCTTGACCTGACTTATACCCAATATATCCTGCTTCTGTCCCTGTGGGAAAAGGACGGGCAAACCGTAAAGTCCCTGGGAGAAATGCTTTATCTGGATTCCGGCACCCTGACGCCGCTTGTTAAGCGGATGGAATCCAAAGGCTTTGTCACAAAGCGGCGCAGCAAAACGGACGAGCGAAGCGTGGAGGTATACCTTACCGAAAAGGGGCGGGCTTTGAAGGAAAAAGCCCAAACCATTCCGGATCAAATGCTTTGCATAACAGGCCTTTCCGCCGGTGAAGCCGTTTCCCTGCGGGGCTTTTTGCAGACCTTCCTGCGAAGCCTGGAAGGGAAAGCAAAAGATTGATACATAATGCGCCGCCCCGCCTTTTTAAAGGCGGGGCGTTTGCTTTTGTACCACCGCGTCAGGAAAGCAGCGCCTCCGAGGACCGGATAAGCGCGTCATTGAGCGCCTGGGAGGCGTTTTCTTTCCCGGCGCAGGTGTTCACATACAGCTTGATCTTGGGTTCCGTTCCGCTGGGACGGACGCATACCCAGTGACCGCCGGACAGTTCATAATACAGCACATCCGATTCCGGCAGGCCCATTTGTGACTTGTTCCCCGCCGCATCCGTCTTAATGCCGGTCAAATAATCCCGCTGCGCCAGGATGGGGATGCCCGCCAGTTCCCCGGGCGGATTTTTCCTGAGCGAGGCCATGATTTCCTGCATTTTGGCAAGGCCGTCCTTCCCCGGCAGCGTCTTGGAAACCACCTTCTCCACATAGTATCCGTACCGCCTGAAGATGTCCTGCACCCTGTCGTACAGCGTAATTCCTTCCGCCTTGCAGGCGGCGGCAGCCTCCGCCAGCAAAAGGGAGGCGTTTACGCCGTCCTTGTCCCGTACGAAGGTGCTGGACAGGTACCCGTAGCTTTCCTCAAAGCCGAACAGGAAGGTGTGGCTTCCCGTATCCTCAAACTGCTGGATGAGTTCCCCGATGAATTTGAAGCCCGTCAGCGTATCGAACATTTCCACGCCATAATCGAGGCTTATGGCCCTGGCCAGTTCCGTGGTGACGATGGATTTTAACGCGGCCCCGTTCCTGGGAAGCGTGCCCAGCTTTTTGCGGGTGGAAAGGATGTAGTGCAAAAGCACGCACCCGATTTGGTTTCCCGTCAAAAGCTGGAACTGTCCCGCTTTGTCCCGTACCGCCACGCCCAGCCGGTCGCAGTCCGGGTCGGTGCCGAAAATCACGTCGGCGCCCACCTGGTCTGCAAGCTCCATGGCCAGCTTGAAGGCGGCGGGGTCCTCGGGGTTGGGCACGGATATGGTGGAAAAGTTGGGATCGGGCTGCTCCTGCTCCTTGACCACCGCCACATTGGTGATGCCCACTTCCTTTAGTATACGGCGCACCGGCACGTTGCCCGAGCCGTGCAGCGGCGTATACACTATGGACAGCTTTCCGCCTTCCCTTGCCATCAGATCCGGCTGCACGCACAGGGTGCGCACCCTTTGGATATACTCGTCATCCACCTGCGCATTGCCGATGATGTGCAACAGGCCTTTTGCAAGGGCTTCACTTTCATCCATAGGCGCCGCGTCTGCGTAGGAAGTCTCCCGGATGCAGTCGGTGACGCCCTGGGCGGCCTCCGGGCCGAGCTGCGCCCCATCCTCCCCATAAACCTTGTAGCCGTTGTACTGAGGGGGGTTATGGCTGGCGGTGATGGCCACCCCCGCGATGCAGCTTAAGTGCCGCACCGCAAAGGACAGGATGGGCACCGGCCGAAGCGCGTCGAACAGGTAGGCGGGAACGCCGCTTTTGCATAATACCAGCGCGGTTTCCTTGGCGAACTCAGGGCTCATGCGGCGGCTGTCGTAGGCTACCGCCACGCCGCGGGCGGCATTTGGGGGGTCTTTCAAAAGATATCTGGCCAGCCCCCGGGTGGCCCGGCGGACGTTATACACGTTCATGCGGTTCAGGCCCGCGCCCAAAACGCCCCGCATGCCGGCCGTACCGAAGGATAGTTCCTTATAAAAGCGGTCCTCGATCTCCTTTTCATCCCCGGCGATCTTGTCTAGCTCCGCCATCATTGTTTCATCCGCTGCAAAGTCCTTGCGCCAGCATGTGTAGGATTCGAGATAGTCCATGACCGCAAGCCTCCGTTCCGCAGTGCTTTCTGTCATTCTTCATTATAGGAAATTCCCACAGATTTGGCAAACAGAATCTTTTTTCCGCCGCCGCTGCATAGGCTAGTGCCAGGATTACCGGAACGGGGGAGGGAATCAAGTGGGACGGCGGCTTGCCATCCTTGTGTTTTTGTGCCTGACGCTGCTGATGGGTCTGTTTTTCCAGGATGTATGGGAGCGTGCATTAAACCGCGGGAACGCGCTGCCGCCGGGCATTTCCGCTCCGCAGATGCGGCTTTTGCGCGTATGGCTGATAGAGGATACCCTTTCCGCCTCCTCGTGGATCAAGCGCCAGGCGGCGCGGATGGAGGATGCGCAAAAAGGCATTTCCGTATATCTGCGCACGGCGAGGCCTCAGGAGCTTTTACAGCCGGACAGCGTGCTGCCGGACCTGATCCTGTTCATGCCCGGTGCCGTGAAAGACCCCGAGAGTTTGCTTCTGCCCTTGACGGGGGAGTTTCCTCTTGCGGACGGGGCCTTGCGGGCAGGCAGGTGGAAAAGGATGCAATACGCCGTGCCGGTATGCATGGACGGTTATGTGCTGGCCTACGATCCGGCCCTTACCGGGGCCGCGGCGGCAACGCCCGCGCCCACACCCCTGCTTGGCATCGGCGCAGCGCCTTCTTTGACCCCCGCGCCGGAAAAGGAAACGTCTTTTGACGATTTGCTTTCCTCCCTTGCCAAGGTCCCCCGTGGGAAAAACACCGCTTGCGATTTCCAGTGCGCCGCCGGAATGCCGCTGATGCTTTTCTCGCACCTGTCCGGCGGCAAGGCCAGTCTCCCCGCCGCATTGCTGCCTTCGGGGTTTGGCACGTCCTCAAAGGATGTCGTGTATGGCGAGTTCCTGTCCGGCCGCTGCCGGGCCGCCATGCTTCCGTCCAGGCAGCTTCGCAGCCTCGCCTTAAAAGGCAAGCCCTTCGCGCTGCTGATGCCGCCCCTGCCCGCAACGGATATGTATCTGGCCGCGGGCATCGTTCAGGGAGAAGGGAGGGACCTGGCGCTTGAGTATCTTTTGATGCTCCTGTCTCAACAGGGGCAGCAGGATCTTTCCCAAAGCGGCCTCATTCCTGTTTCCCAAGCCGTTTCGGCCTATGGGGCCGATCCCGTATTCAGCCAGGTGGAAGGAAGCTTCAAAAGCGATTTGATCCTCCCCAATGCTTTTTCCCATGACGAACAGAACCTGAAGAACGTCTCACAAAGCGTATTTACAAATGGCGGCGCGATTTTGGACATTTTTGATTCTATTCGGTGACTCTTTTTCGTATATCGCTGCCGGAGCGTGTGCATACTATGTACTGACTAACCCGTTATGGAGGGATGAGAGAATGGAACAGGCTTTACATAGGAGCTCCCGCACCGGCTGGCGCGATGAGGAATCGGATACCTTGTTCTGCGCCGTCCGGGAAGCGTCCCGCCAGGGGACGCCCTTGCGCAGCGTGTTTGAACAAGTGGCATCCTCCCTGGGCCGCAAGCCCAACAGCATCCGGAATTACTATTACGCACAGTTGCGCCAGCGGCCGGAGACCGGCCTCAACAGGGCGGCACCCTTCCAGACATTTACCGAGGAAGAGGTACGGGAGCTTTTGCGTACGGTGCTCATTGCCCGAGGTCAGGGCATTTCCGTCCGGGCCTGCGTCATGCGCATGGCCGGCGGCGACAGGGGCCTGATGCTGCGCTACCAGAACAAGTACCGCTCCATCCTGAAAAACCGCCCCCATTTCCTTGCCGAAGTGGCGGAGGAGCTGCGCCGGGAAGGGATTGCCGTTCCGGAAAGCCCCGAATCCTCCCGGCAGCAGGAGGCGCCCGCCCGTACCGCCGCCCCGTTGAACAGGGCCCAGCAGCTATGTCAGGCATTGGGCGATCCCGCCGTGCAGCAGATGCTGGAGGGGCTCAATGTGCTGCTCCAGCGCGCGCTGGCGTTTCGCGGACGGGATAAAACCGTGGAGCTGGACCGGCTGCAAATCACCTATGACCTGGCCCGCATGCGCTGGGAAGATGAGCAGAACCGCCTCCATGAGGCCGTCAATGAAATGCTGAACGTTTGCCGGGAGTTTCTTGGCCTGACCATGGACCGCCGCGAGGAAGGCCTGGAAGATTTTTCGGGCCTGCTGGCCGTTAAGATTTCCAGCCTGGAAAACCTTTTGACCAGAAGCGCCTGACCAGGGGACGCTGTCCCCTGGACCCCGGCCAAAGGGACTAAGCCCCTTTGGAATCCCTGATTATAGGGAATGTACATTTTGTACTTGCCCCAGGATAATTAAAACCAGAGGGGAAGCAACGAGGGGGCCGCGGCCCCCTCGTTTGCAATCGCATCACCCGGCTTCGTTGGCCTCCTCCGCCTCGCTTCCTCCGCCACTGGCGGCGCTCAGCTTCGGAACTTACACTTTTCGCCGGCCACAGCTTCGCACCGGTCAAGCATAGCGTAGAACGGCGCGACGATGCAGGCGAAAAGTGCAAAATCGGGAAAATGACGTGTCATTTTCCCGAAGGGCTTTACTTTCCGTGGCTTTTGTAGCTGGCGCACAAGCTTTCATCCGGCTGACCCGAGCCTATATTGTTCTTGGGCGCTACCTGGATGGAATCAAGGACGCAAAGATTTTTCTTGTCGTTGTACTCGCAGCTTTGCACGCTGCAATGGATGCACTGGTGAGTGTTGTGTTGATGAGACAACCCGCATACCTCCCCGTTTCGTTCAGGATGTGATTGCCAGGAGGGAAAACCCTTTGGCAAGCGTATTTTGCGCATGCTCCCCTGTTGCTATGCCGGGACAGGTGTGGTATATTCTTCAAAGCATTCAAATGAAAGCGGGGGCTTAAGTGTGCGTAAAAGCTTTTTCTCTCCCAAGGGCCTGGCGCTCAGCGCCGCCATTGCGGCCGTCTATGCTGTGCTTACCTATGTTCTGGCGCCTATCAGCTATGGGGCCGTGCAGTTCCGCGTGGCTGAGGCGCTGACGCTGCTGCCCATATTGATTCCCCAGGCGATACCCGGCTTGTTTGTGGGCTGCCTGCTGGCGAATCTGCTGGGTGGGTTTGGACCGGCTGATATTATTTTCGGCAGTCTGGCAACGCTTGTTGCCGCCATATTGACGTATCTATTGAGAAAAAACCGCTATGTCGCGGCGCTGCCGCCGGTGATCGTCAACGCGGTGGTCGTGGGCATCATGCTGCATGTAGTCGCCGGTTTTGAGCTCTGGGCCACCATGGGTTATGTGGCTTTGGGCCAGGCAGGCGCCGTATACATTCTGGGCCTGCCCCTTTTGAAGGCCGTTGAGAAAATTGATCTGGGCAAGATAAGCTAGGCGCACTTTCTCATAATGAGTTGATCCCGCCTGTGGGAAGGCTTCCTTGCCGGAAGGATGTATGCAAATAAAAGCGCCGCCGGAATTCCGGCGGCACTTTTTTCAAATCCTCTTAGTAGCGGCTCTGACGCTGGGCGTCGAAGCACTCACGGCAGTAGACGGGCCGATCGCCGCGGGGCTGGAAAGGCACCTGGGTGGTGCGGCCGCAGCCATCGCAGATCACTTCGTACATCTGGCGCTCACCGCCGCGGGCGCCGCCACCCTGGGTGTTGCGCCGGTTGGCGCGGCAGGCATGGCAACGGCTGGGCTCATTTTGAAAGCCCTTCTCGGCAAAGAAAGCCTGTTCGGAGCCAGAGAATACGAATTCGGCGCCGCACTCGCGGCAGGTCAAGGTCTTGTCCTGATACATGATGGGTTCCCTCCAAAGTTCATTATTTACCCAAACCTATGTGCCTTGCCGTCGCTCCCGTGGGTCCCAAGCATCGGTTTTGGGCTTTGAACGAGGAGGAATGACCCGGATGCATACCTGGCTGGGTTAACAAAAGCATTATATCATGAAGGCAATGTTTTGTACACCCTTTGCAAATATTTTTATCATCGGCTTTTTCCCGCCATCGGGCCGGTTATTTGGAAATTTGGCAAATAGATAGAGGTATTGCTTCCTATGGTGTAGAATAATGCTTATGTATTATGTTCATTTGAAACATAATTCGCTATTCTCAAAGAAATTTTTTAATTCGGGAGGGTACTTGTTCCATGGATTACTCCTCGCTTGGGGCACGCATCCGGAGGGAGCGCATCCTGCGCGGTTGGACACAGGAACAACTGGCGGAAAAAGCAAATATCTCCCTGTCTTTTTTGGGCCACATTGAACGGGGGACCCGCAAAGCCAGCCTGGAGACACTGGTTGCCTTGGCGAATGTACTGGACACAAGTATGGATGAGCTGCTTTCCGGCAGCCTGACGCGCAAGCCCCGTTCTTGTGCAGGCCAACTCCCAGGCAAAAAGAAAACCGCATTGCAGGAAATTTTGCGGACGGTGGAGGAAGCGCTTTCCACCTGGTCCGATGACGACTGACCCGGCAAACGTTTTCATTTAATCAAAAGTGCCCGGCGGCCATTTGGCCGCCGGGCACTCAATTATCAGCCCAAATTGGGATTTGGCTTTTTTCAGGAAAACACCTTGAGCCTTTCCGCCATATCCATATGATCCTTCTCATCGGGCCCGGACAGCGGTTTGCCAAAGGGCATTTGCGCCGTCAGCTTCCAGGTTTCCTTAACATGCCATTCCTTGCGCACCGCATCGTCAATCAGCGGATTGTAGTGCTGCAGCGACGCGCCCAGCCCTTCCTGGGCCAGGGCCACCCATACGGTGAACTGGTGCATGGCGGCGGTATGTTCCGACCATACGGGGAACTTGTCGGCATACAGGGCAAACTGCTCCCGAAGCCCCCGGATCACCGCCTGATCCTCAAAGAACAGCACCGTGCCGTAGCCGGACTGGAATGCCCCCCGGACCTTTTCTTCCGTCTTTGCAAACTGCGCATCGTCCGTCACTTTCCGCAGCGCATCAAGGACGATGTCCCACAGCTTTTTGTGATGTTCGCCGAAAAGCACCACGATGCGGGTGCTCTGGCTGTTGAAGGACGAAGGCACCAATGTCAGCGCCTTTTCTGCGATCTCAACGATTTTTTCTTGCGCCACAGGCTTTTCCTTGTCAAAACCATAGACGCTGTGACGGCCTTCCAAAGCCTTCCAAAATGCATTTCCCATAGATGTCAACCTGCCTTCTGCCGGTTTGTCCGTCGGCTCGCCGCCGGGGGTATTTATGTTTCTGAACTAGAAATACCCCAAAGCGAAGATCGTGAAACATCTTTTGCATTATTCTTTTGAAGGCACACTGACCGAATCACGCACGCACAGCGAGCAGGGAAGCACCATGCTGTCTTGCCCTGCCTGTTTTTGATCCATCAATTCCAGCAGCATCCTGGCGCTCTCAAAGCCGATCTGGCGGGTGGGCAGGGAAACGGTGGTGAGCGGCGGATGCAGGTAGGAGGCGATCTCCCGGTTGTCAAACCCGGCTACGGATATATGTTCCGGAATATTCAGCCCGTGGCGCCGTATGGCCTGGTAACAGCCGGCGGCCATCAGATCATTCATGGCAAAGATGGCGGTGGGCCTTTGGGGCATAGACAGCAGCGCCTCCGTCTGCGCGGCGCCGCTTTGATATTCCCAGTCGCCCCAGCGGATGTATTCCGGCGGCACGTTAAGGCCGGCCTCCGCCATTGCCTGCAAAAACCCCTGAAGCCGCTGCCTGCTGGGATCGGAATCCCGGTGCCCGGCGACGGCCGCAATCCGGCGGTGGCCTTTTTCAATCAGGCAGCGGGTGATAGCCATTGCACTTAGCATGTTGTCATAAGTCACATATGGACCGCCCGGATCCCCTGCCCTGGCGTAGGCGTATACCAGGGGCTTTTCCACCGGCATCAGCACCCCGTCCAGCGACCGGTCGTGCATGGCCACATAGATGATGCCGTCCACATGGGCATCCATCAGTACCTTCAGGCCCTGGTTGATTTCCTCCTGGCACATGAGGATGTGGTCATACTGGTTGTACAGCTTTTCCAGAAGGCGCAGGTTGTTTAAAAGCAGCTGATAGCCGCGCATTTCCAGATATTCGCTGATGCCCGTTACGATTTCCGGCACCGGAAGTCCGCGGATGTCCTCCGCCAATACGCCTATGGTCTGCGTTTTGTTCATCCGCAGACTTTTGGCGATGGTGTTGAGCGTATAATCCGTCTGGCGGATGGCCTCCTCCACACGCCGGCGCGTTTCTTCCCGTACAGGCTTTTTCCCGCTGAGTACGTGGGATACCGTGGCGGTGGATACATTCGCAAGCTGTGCGATGTGCTTCATGTTCGCCATGCGTGCTTCCTCTTTTCTGTTAATCGATTAATATGTTATCACGCAACAATTTTACTGTCAAGGCGACTTACCTTTGCACATTGACATCACCCGCGGCAAATGCTATCATTTCCACGGCGCGGTGCACGCGCAAAAGAGGTCCATATGTCCGGCCTGATAAAGAAGATATCCTCCCATCCTCTGATTGATACGCTGATCCATGTCAAAGGCAACCAA
Organism: Bacillota bacterium; assembly: GCA_023411395.1. Taxonomy (GTDB): domain Bacteria; phylum Bacillota; class Clostridia; order Christensenellales; family Aristaeellaceae; genus JAEWAH01. Next base: position 31,674 of record JAEYOV010000047.1, on the reverse strand, counting down.
CGCGCCTGCCTTCTGACGGAGCCCTTGTGGGGCATTCCCTTCAACCTGTATGCTCCCTTTGTGGCGGTCTATATGGCGGCTCTTGGCATGGAGCCCGTAACGATCGGCATCACGGCCACGGTGTTTTTAATCTCCCAGATGGTTTGGGCGCTGCTGGGCGGCGTGCTGACCGATAAGATGGGGCGCAGGCTGTGCACCTTGGTTTTTGACATATTGGCCTGGAGCGTGCCGGCCCTGATCTGGATGCTGGCCCAAAACTTCCACTGGTTTCTGGCGGCGGCCATCATCAACGGCACGTGGCGTGTAACGGAGAATGCCTGGGCGCTGCTGTACGTGGAGGATGCGCCGGAGAACAAGCTGGTGCACCTGTATTCCCTGGCCCACATCGCCGGCTTGATCGCCGCTTTTGTGACCCCCATCCCCTACTTTTTCATGCAGAACGATTCGGTCGTTCCCACGGTGCGCTTTTTGTACGGACTCACCTTTGTGATGATGACCGCCAAGTTCATCATCCTGTACATCTTCACCCATGAGACGGAAGTGGGCAGGCGCAGGCAGGAGGAATCCCGCCACCGCAACATTTTTGCGCATTTGCTGGACAGCCGCCATGTGCTTGTCACGATGCTTAAAACGCCCCGTGTGATGATTACGGTGGGTCTTCTGGCGTGCATCGGCGCGATCCGGAGCGTAAACGATACCTTCTGGCCGCTGCTGGTCACAGAAAAGCTGGGCATTGGCGAAAAGTACCTGTCTGTATTCGCCACGCTGCGTTCCCTGATCATGCTGGCCGGGTATTTCCTGCTTGTCCCGCGGCTGAGCGTGCGGCTTTTCAAAAAGCCCCTTTTGGTATCCCTCCTTTGCCTGGGAGCCGTGCAGGGGATGCTCATATTCCTATGGCAGGGGGCCTTTCCTCTGCTGATTTTCGGTACGGTGACGGAAGCTCTTGCCCTGTCGGCGCTGATCCCCTTGGCCAACTCCCTGCAAATGGTGAACATAGACAGGGAGGAGCGTGCGCGGATGAATGCGCTTTTCCTGTCCATGTGCCTGCTGATTACCTCTCCCACGGGCGTATTGGCCGGGCTGCTGTCCGAAGCCGACCGTTCGCTGCCCTTTGTGCTGACCTTTTGTTTGACAGCCCTGGCCATCTTCCTCTCCCTGAAGCTTTGGAAAAACAGGCAGGAGGAAGAAGATGCCCCCGTTTAAGGTATCACAGGGCGATGCAAAAAAGGGCTGCCTCTTTGCGGTTCTCCGCTTTGAGACAGCCCTTTTTGCATACCCCTATGGATACGGACGAACGAAGCGTTACAAAACGCTCTGCAAAAATTGCCGCAGCCGCTCGTTTTCGGGATTGCTGAAAATCTCTTTGGGCGTTCCCTGCTGGGCGATGGACCCCTGATCCATAAAGATCACCTTGTCGGCCACTTCCCTGGCAAAGCCCATTTCGTGGGTGACCACCACCATGGTCATGCCTTCATAGGCAAGATTCTTGATGACGCTGAGCACCTCGCCCACCAGCTCCGGGTCAAGCGCTGAGGTAGGCTCGTCAAAGAGCATGATATCCGGCTGCATGGCCAGTGCCCGGGCGATGGCCACCCGCTGCTGCTGGCCGCCGGAGAGGCGGGAGGGATATTCATTCACTTTTTCCGAAAGCCCTACCCGGCCGATGAGGTCCCGGGCGATGGTTTCGGCCTTTTTTGCGTCCATTTTCTTCACATTCACCGGCGCCACCATCACGTTTTGCAAAACGGTGCGGTGGGGGAACAGGTTGAAGGACTGGAACACCATGCCCATTTTGAGCAGTATGGCGCTGCGCTCCTTGGGCGTTAATTTTACGCTGTTCACGCCGTCCTTGCGGTCATCCAGAAGCTGGTCTTCGATGATGATCCGGCCGGAGGTGATTTTTTCCAGGTGAATCAGGGAGCGCAGAAAGGTGGACTTGCCCGAGCCGGACGGGCCGATGATGCACACCACCTCACCCTTTTCTATGGAGATGCTCACATCCTTGAGCACCTGCAATGAACCAAACTGTTTGCAGACGTGCTCCGCCTGGATCATGGCCATGACAGTTCCTCCTATGACGCTTCAATTATCAGACCGTATAAACAATAGAGCCTTATTGATATACGCTGAACTTCTTTTCCAGACGGTTGAAAATCCAGGTAAAAACCGCGGTGATCAGCAAATAGATGACCATGGCCGGCAGGTACACAAGCGGACTGGCGCTGGAGGACATGATCGAGGACGTCCTTTTCATCAGATCCACCAAAGCGATAGTGGATACCAGGGAGGTATCCTTGATGACCATGATGAACTCGTTGCCCACCGGGGGAATCAGGCGGCGGATAGACTGGGGGATAATGATCAGCCGCATTGTCTGGCCATAGGTCATGCCCAGCACCTTGGAAGCCTCAAACTGTCCCTTGTCGATGGATTGTATGGCAGCACGAATGATTTCAGCCAGGTAAGCGCCTGAATTCAGCGCATATGCGATCCAGGCAGCCATAAACCGGTCCTGTATTGTCAGGGCCGGGATGATTTGCGGCAGCGCATAATAGATGAAAAACAATTGCATGAGAAGCGGCGTGCCCCGAAAGAAAAATACATATCCGCCGGAAAGACGCTGCAGGATCTTTACTTTTGATATTTTGCCCAGTGCCAGGAAAACGCTGATTACCAGGCCACAGCTTACCGCCAATACCGTCAGCGACAGCGTAATGCCTGTAGCCTGTAGCAGCGCTGGCATCCAGCCGATGATTTTTTCCATGGCCTGGGGCAATGATACGATAAAATTGACAATTGCCTGAAAGATGCTTTCAAAAAAACTGCCAATTGATTGAAATACAAGCGCCAGCCATTCCCATATGCCCATGTTCCATCCCCCCGGATGCAAACTTTACAAACAAAGACGCTTGTCCGTCATCGCCCTGCCGGGGCAATGACGGACAAGCCCTATTCGCTTAAAGGTGAATGCCTTACCTTACGCCCGCGGTGGTGTCATATCCGAAGTGCTTGGTTGCGATCCCGGCCATCGTCCCATCGGCCATCATGGCGTCGATGGCTTCCTCGATCTTCTGGGTCAGGGCGTCATTCCCCTTCTTCAGGCAAAGGCCCATGGGCTCGCCCACGTCGTTCTCCCAGGCAATGGCAAACTTGTCGGCATCGGCGCCCAGGTAATAGGCAGCCACCACGCTGTCCACCAGCACGGCATCAACGCGGCCCAGTTTCAGTTCATCAAAGCACTGGATGATCTTGTCGTATACATAATACTCGATGCTCAGGCCGGCTTCGATCTTCGCCTTCATGAATATGTCAGCGGTGGTTTCAGTCTGTACTGCCACGCGGTAGCCGGTCAGGTCATCGGGGGATGTGACGGGCAGATCCTTGGCCGTCACCAGCACCAGCTTGTTGGCGATGTAGGGAAGGGTGAGGTTGTAGTTCTCCTGCCGCTCCGGGGTGATGCTCACGGAGGAGATAATCACGTCATACCGGCTGGAGTCAAGCGAGGCGAAAATGCCGTCCCAGGCGGTATCCACCAGTTCCAGTTTCAGGTTCAGGCGGGCCGCCAGCTCGTTGGCCACTTCCACATCAAAGCCCACGGGCGTCACGCCGTCTTCCGCCAGGTATTCCATGGGAGGGTACCCGATTTCCATACCGACCTGGAGCACGCCTTCCTTCAGCGTCAGGCCCTCGCCCAATGCCGCGGCGCCAAGGGACAGCAATAGGATTGCCGCCAGCAATACCGCTATCATTTTCCGCATGTTTTGTATTCTCCTCCTTTAATTTTGACTGAACGCCCAAAGGAAACCTTACCGCATACAGGCACTTTCCTTTATGAAAGAAACACTAACATTCCGGCCTGTTTGTGTCAATACCCTCCTTGTGTTTTTTCCGTTTTTCTTATGCACCGCATACTGAATATTCAGTATATTCGTCCGAGGATGCCTTTGCATCGGCGCAGGAAAGGCAAGGAAGGGCAACAAAAACGGAGCCTTCGCATCGGGAAAGCGTCTGCATATCTTGTTTGGGGCCTGCAAGTCAGGAATTTTTTCTTGCAAAAGCTTTACAAATCATCCGCATCCTGGTCCGGCTCGCCCCCATCCCTGGGCGTGCCGGTGTAGCTGCCCAACACGTCGGTGGATTCAGGGTCACGCATCATGCGGCCCAGCAACTCTACTTTTTTCTGTCTCTTGCGGTTCAACAGTTTTTTTTCCATGGCAAAAACGCCTCCCCTTCCGGCAGTATGCCCGGAAAAGGAGGCGATTATTGGCAAAAGGCTGGAAAAAATCAGCCGGCCACGATGTTGAGGAGCCTGCCCGGAACAAAAATGATCTTGCGGATGGCTTTACCGCCCACCAGGGCCTTCACTTCGGGATGATCGGGTAGCGTTTCCTCCGCCTGCTCACGGGTCAAATCGGCAGGGATCATGATGCGGCCGCGCACCTTGCCGTTGATTTGGATGGCGATCTCCACCTCGCTGACGGCCATTTCTTTTTCGTCATAGGCAGGCCAGGGCTGATGGTGGATGGGCGTGCCGAAACCCTGCGCTTCCCACATTTCCTCGCAGATGTGGGGGGCTACCGGGCTTAGCAGCAGCAGCAATGCTTTCAACTCGCCCCGGGTAATCTGATTTTTGAGATAGATGTCGTTCACCAAGCTCATCATGGCGGCGATGGCGGTATTGTACTTCATCTTCTCGTAATCCTCACCCACCTTCTTGATGGTGGCGTGGAAGGAGGCCTTCAAGTCGGAGGAATAATTTTCCCCCTCCGTCAGCATCTCCTGCAGGCGCCATACCCGGTCCAGGAAACGCCGGCATCCCTGTGTCCCGTTAGTGGACCATGGAATCGCCTGGTCAAAGGCGCCCATGAACATTTCGTACAGGCGGAAGGCATCGGCTCCAAATTGATCCGTTATATCATCCGGATTGATGACGTTGCCCCGGGATTTGGACATCTTTTCCCCGTTGGAGCCGAGGATCATGCCATGGCTGGTGCGCTTTTGATAGGGTTCCTTCGAGGGCACCACGCCGATGTCATGAAGGAACAGATGCCAGAACCTGCTGTAGAGCAAGTGCAGCGTGGTATGCTCCATACCGCCGTTGTACCAGTCGATGGGCAGCCAGTATTTCATTTCTTCTTGGCTTGCCATTTCCTTATCGTTATGGGGATCGGTATACCTAAGGAAGTACCAGCTGGAGCCGGCCCACTGGGGCATGGTGTCCGTTTCCCTCTGGGCGGGGCCGCCGCAGACGGGGCAGACGGTGTTCACCCATTCCGTCATGGCCGCCAGGGGGCTTTCGCCGCTGTCGGTGGGTTCATAGTTCTTTACTTCGGGAAGCAAAACCGGCAGGTCTTTTTCCGGAACGGGCACGATGCCGCAATGCTTGCAGTGTACCACGGGAATAGGCTCGCCCCAATACCGCTGACGGCTGAACACCCAGTCCCGAAGCTTGAAGTTAACTTTGCGCTGGCCCAGCTCCTGCTTTTCCAGATGGTCTATGATGGCTTTCTTGGCATCAGCCACTTTCAGGCCGTTTAAAAAGCCGCTGTTGACCATGACGCCATCCTGGATGTCGTCAAAGGCCGCTTCCTGCACGTTTCCGCCTGAAACCACCTCTACAATGGGCAGGCCGAACTTTTTGGCAAAATCCCAGTCCCTTGTATCATGGCCGGGCACGGCCATGATGGCACCGGTACCGTAGGTGATCAAAACATAGTCGGCGATCCAGATGGGGATTTCCTTTTGAGTGGCGGGGTTGACAGCCCGGATGCCCCGGATTTCAACACCCGTCTTATCCTTGGCCACTTCCGTGCGCTCAAAATCGGACTTTTTGGCCGCCTGGGCCTTGTAATCCATCAATTCATCGTAATTATCAATGGAATCTTTCCAGGTTTCCAGCAGCGGATGTTCCGGCGACAGCACCATATAAGTGGCCCCGAAGACAGTATCCGGGCGGGTGGTGTAAACTTTGATTTTATCGGGCCGCCCAGTGACAGCAAAGTCGATCTCCGCGCCTTCGGAGCGGCCAATCCAGTTGCGCTGCTGGGTTTTTACCTTTTCGATGAAGTCTACTGTATCAAGACCGTCCAGCAGTTTTTGGGCGTACTTGGTGATTGCCAGCATCCATTGCTTCTTTACACGGCGCACCACTTCCCCGCCGCAGCGCTCGCAGACGCCGTCCACCACTTCTTCATTGGCCAGGCCGCACTTGCAGCTAACGCACCAGTTGATGGGCATTTCTGCTTTATAAGCCAGGCCGTGCTTGTATAGCTGCAGGAAAATCCACTGCGTCCACCTGTAATACGCGGGATCGGTGGTGTTCACTTCCCGGCTGTAATCAAAGGAGAAACCCAGCCGTTTGAGCTGCGTCCGGAAGCGTTCAATGTTCTCATTGGTAACGGCCCTGGGATGCACCTTGTTTTTGATGGCGTAGTTCTCCGTGGGCAGTCCAAATGCATCCCAGCCGACGGAAAACAGCACGTTGTACCCTTCCATGCGCCGCTTGCGGGCGATGATGTCCAGCGCCGTGTAGGGACGTGGATGGCCCACGTGAAGCCCGGCGCCCGAGGGATACGGAAATTCGATCAGGCAATAATATTTGGGCTTTGTATGATTGTCCTCCGTGCAGAAAGCCTTCTGCTCCTCCCACCTTGCCTGCCACTTTTTTTCGATGCGGGCCGGATCATAGGGCGCCTTATACGACATAAAGACTGCTCCTCCCTCTTCCGCGTAAAAAAGCGTTCCGCCTTCCTACAAAGACGAAACGCATCGTTCCGCGGTACCACTTTGCTTGCCGGATGCCCGGCCACTTAAAGCGCTGTAACGGGCGCAACCCGCCAAAGGGCGGCTCCGGAGCGAGCGGCCTTCCCTTTGCCTCCGCCCTTGCACCTACCGGGCGGCTCTCTTGCGCGCTGGGAAAGCGTTCCCCTTCATTGCCGGAAATCTGATTCCCAGTATATCCCCAACGGCTTTTTTTGTAAAGAGGGAAAACGGGATACGGCCCGGGTAAAAATTTGCAGAAAATTTGCATGTGTAAACATCACGCCGGAGGGATTGAGCCCGCGTTCCAAATATGGTATAATATTCCTAAATGGCGGGGGACGGGTGGCATCCCTTCCATTGCTAGAAGGCTATAACAGGAAAGGGATGCTGCTTTATTTTTGTGCTCAAAAGGATATTGATTCCGGCATTGCTGCTGCTTTTGCTGCCTTTGGGGGCAAAGGCGGCGAAAATTACTGACCTATGGGTGACCGGGGCGGTTTTTCCTACCGAACAAGCGGCAGGCGATACGCAAAGCAAGCCGGCCGATGCCATTCATTGGTGGTACAGCGGCAGAACGCGCAAATATTACATGTTTTTGCCCGCGGGGGCGGACGTATCCAGAATGAGGGTCTGGTTCAAGTCGTCGGCTGAAAGCATCGATATGGGCGGTCATACCGTCCGCAGCGGCGATACGGCGGATTTCCTGACGCCCGGCACGGAAATGATTGTTGACGCCGGGTCCCGCTATACGCTGGCGGTGATGCAGTCGGCCAATATACCGGCCCTGTTCATCACAACGGAGTCGGGGAGTCTGAGAAACATCCACTCCAGCAAGGAACATAAAGAAAAGGGAAGCATGGTCATTCTCGATGATGACGGTTCCCTTCTGTATAGCGGAGAACTGGACCAGATCAAGGGCCGGGGGAATTCCACCTTTGCCTACCCCAAGAAGCCGTATCAGATCAAGCTGGAAAAAGCCACCGACCTGTGCGGCATGGGCAAGGCAAAAACCTGGATCCTGCTGGCCAATCATGAAGACAATTCCCTCCTGCGCAACAAAATTGCCTTCGCCCTGGCCGAGGCTGCCGGGCTCCCCTATACGTCACGGTCACAGGCCGTGGACGTATACATCAACAACGATTACCTGGGCTCCTATCTGCTGTGCGAAAAGGTGGAGAGCGGGAATGACCGGATCGACATTGCCGATCTGAAGGAGGCCACCGAGGAAGTCAATGAAAAGCCGCTGGACAAATACCCGGCCTACGGCACCGACAAGCAGTTTGCCGGCAGAAGCAAGGGCTTTCAAATCCCCAACAATCCCGAGGATATCACCGGGGGCTATCTGCTGGAGCTGGAGAAGCCTCACCGCTACACGCCGGAGGCCAGCGGCTTCAAAACAAGAAAGGGCCTCCCTGTCGTCATCAAGGAGCCCGAATATGTGTCCCGCGCCCAGGCGGATTATATCAGCGCCATCATCCAAACGTTTGAAAACGCCATTTTTTCCACGGACGGCATAGACCCCGCAAGCGGCAAACATTATACGGAGCTGGTGGATGTGGATTCGCTGGTGAAAAAATACATTCTGGAGGAAATATCAAAGAATTTCGATGCCAACCGGACCAGCTTCTTTTTGTACAAACCGGCAGATTCAAAAAGCACCCGGTTTTTTGTGGGCCCCGTATGGGATTACGATATCGCCTTTGGAAATTTTGAGAACGAGAGGACAAAATCCCTGAAGCTTCCTACCGGCTTCATTGCCAACAGGGACAGGGGCATGACCTATTACTGGTTCCCAGCGTTGTATGAGCATGGTGATTTTTATGAGCTGGCCGTGAAAGCCTATCACGAGGCTTTTGTTCCGGCCATCAAGGCGCTGCTGGGCCTTGATAAGGATCCAGCGGGCAAGGTGCTGTCCATTGACGAATATGCCGCCGAGGTGGAATCGTCCGCCGCCATGAATTTCACCCGCTGGCGGGTGTTCAACGCCCCCGACAGGACGATAAAGACGGGCAAGGATTACCCTGAGAATATTGCCTATCTGAAAAACTTTTTAAGCGGCCGCATGGCCTTTCTGGATGAAAACTGGATGGAACCCTGATCTTGCGCCTGTTTTCCCGGATGCAAAAAGCGCCGTTTTTGAAGCGGCGCTTTTTGTGCCTGCAGCCTTCGGCTGCGGCATTTTCGGCTATTTGACCCGGGTGATGTACTGGCAGTAAACATATACGTTTTGAATCTTCTTGGCTTCCACACCATCCTCCGAATGGAGGATGGGCTGCGTTTCCGATTCGGTGACGTACAGCTTGAAAACCAGCGCCTCCTGCCCCACATCCATGTGGTGCACTTCCTCGAATTTGTAGTTATGCTGCGCGATGCCAAGATACCCGAAGATGATGTGCTCGATGTGGGTGTTGATAAATCCCTTGCGTACCTCGTTCTCCTCAAACATCTCCAAAATGGCCCGCGTTTCGTCGAAGGTCATGTTGCGGCAGGAAAATTCCCCCTCCCCCAGCGCGTTGGTCATGCTGGAATTGTCCAGGAGCAAAAGCGGACGGGACTGGTTGCTTTCCATAGGCAGCCTTCCTTTCCTTTTCTCCCAAAACGGGAACGTTAAAACAGCGGAACCGGGATACGCCGCTTCAGGAGAAATGTTCTTTTCCTGTTTCTCTATGACCAGTATATCGGCAAAATCACAGATATGTCAATATTTTCACTATAATTTGATAAGTTAAACATTTCACAAAAGAGGATTCATAGCGTCCAATTTACCCGCCTGCAATCCCCGCACCGGTGAAGCAATGATTTTTTGGCGTTTACGGCGACGGGATGCTTTGTAAGCGACATCATGGGCCAATCATGGCCGGAATCGCCATAGGCACAGGAGCTTTCCGTATCCAGCTCATACCCTCCTGCCGCCAGGTATTCGGCAATGCGCAGCGGTTTTTCCAGGTGCCGGCAGTTGAGCCCCGCAATATGGCCCGTATAGACGCCTTCCGGTGTGACATCGGCCCGGGTGCCGATGATGCCATCCAAATCTAGCTCCTTTACAAGGGGCTGCAAATAAAAGTCGGGGGAGGCTGTCACCAGGAGTATGCGCAGCCCGGCCTCCCGGCATTTTTTGATTTCCGCCCGGGCGCCGGGGAAGATGCGTTTTTGCAGCACTTCACGGCAGAAGCCTTCGGCGAAAGCCCGGACCTGTTCCGCCGTTTTCCCGCGCAAAAATGCGATGGCAATCTCCTTGGCCCTGGTATCGCTGACCATGCGCAATGAATAGGCCGCAAAGGCCCATGCAAGAACGGGCAGGTGGGTTTTTCTGGCGAATTTCGTTTTGATGGCATACCGGACCATGGGCAGGATGGAATCGCCCTTTATCACCGTGCCGTCCATATCATAAAGCGCAAAGCCCTGCCTGGTCATGAAGAACCCTCCCGGAAGGATAAAAGTCATAAAAAAGTATACCATGCGCTGGAAAAAACCACAACCTTCCGCCTCTTATGTATGCGCTTCACCAAAAACATGGTATACTGTTTGGAAAGAGCATCAGGAGGGTCCCATGCGCATCGCCTTAGTGGCCGACCTGCACGGCAATCTGCCCGCCACCCTGGCGGTGGACAGGGACTTGCAATCAAGAAGAATACAAACCGTCTATTGCCTGGGCGATATGGTGGGCAAGGGGCCTTCCTCCGCCGCGACCATGGACTGGGCCTTTTCCCGCTGCCAGGTTATATTGGCTGGGAATTGGGACATCGGCATCTCCCAAAGGCATTTTCCCGCCGACGGATACTACTGGAACCTGCTTGGGCAGGAGCGGATGGACAGGCTGAAAAGCCTGCCGCTGGAATATCATTTTTATATGAGCGGGCTGCACATCCGCCTGCTCCACGGCCGGCCTGTGATGGAGGAGCTGCTGTTTGCGCAAACCGAGCGGGAAAAGCTGGAGGAGCTGTTTGCAAAGGACGGGGAGACCTATGATGTGGTAGGGTATTCCGACTGCCACCGGGCGTTCCACCGTACGCTGAACAAGGGCTTCCTGTTCAATACAGGCAGCGTGGGCAACGGCATCGGCGTCAACCGGGCCTGTTACGCCATATTGCAGGGGAAACCGGGCAAAACGCCTGCGCCTTTTGACATAAACCTTGTATCCGTGCCTTACGATCTGGAGGCGGCCGTTAAGGATGCCGAAAACGACCCAGGCCTGCCCCACCGGGAGTCCTACATCAATGAGATCCGCACCGGCGTTTACTCCCGGTAAAAGGAGACACCATGGAACGGCATGAACAAAGCTGCGGCCTTTGCCACATCGCCCTGGAAAATGTGGGCGTCGTCCGGGACAGGCAGGCGATTCTTTCCCAGGTGACGATGCATATCCACTGCGGGCAACTGACTGCGCTCATCGGCCAGAACGGAGCCGGGAAGACAACGCTATTAAAGGCGCTGCTGCGTGAGATTCCTTTTACCGGCCGCATCCGCCATGAGGATCACCAGGGCCGGGATATTCCCCACCTGCGCACGGGCTATGTACCCCAGCACCTGGATTTTGACAAGGAGATGCCTGTCACCGTTCAGGATTTCCTGGCCTGCGCGCTTACGCGCCGCCCGGTGTGGCTTGGCGTTTCCAAAAAGATAAAGGAAATGGTGCAAAAATCACTGGAGTCGGTGAAGGCGGAAGACCTGCTTTTATCGCCCTTGGGAAAGCTGTCCGGCGGGGAGTTGCAACGGGTGCTTCTGGCACTGGCGCTGACGCCCGCCCCCGACCTTCTGGTACTGGACGAGCCTGTGTCCGGCGTGGATCAAAACGGGCTGGCGCTGTTTTTGAATACCGTTCTGGAACTTCGCACAAGGCACCATATGGCCATTTTGCTGGTGAGCCATGATCTGTCCCTGGTGGAAAAGTACGCCGATTATGTGGTGCTTTTGGACAGGCAGGTGCTTTGTGCGGGCAGCCCGCGGGAGGTATTCTTATCCCCCGAGTTTGAGAAGGCTTTTCAAACGCCTCGCACCAAGGCGCAGCTTGACGCGGAGGTGAAGGCATGAACATTGTGTACGATGTAATGGACGCCCTGCTTCCCTTTGAATTTTTGAACTTTCAGTTCATGAAAAACGCGCTGCTGGCCATTTTGCTGCTGACGCCCTTATTGGGGCTGATGGGCACCATGGCGGTGAACCAGCGCATGGCCTTCTTTTCCGATGCGCTGGGCCACAGCGCACTGACCGGCATCGGCCTTGGCATCGTGATCGGCCTTCGCAGCGATCTTGCCGCCATGCTGGTATTCGGCGTCATTTGGGCCATACTCATCAGCCGCATCAAACAGACGGGAACCACTTCCGTGGATACCATCATCAGCGTATTTTCCAGCACCAGCATCGCGCTGGGATTGGTGATCCTTTCCCGGGGCGGGGGGTTTGCCAAATACTCTTCCCTGCTTATCGGCGATGTGCTGGCCGTTACCCCCCGGGACCTCACATGGCTTTTGCTGGCGCTTTTGACCGGCGTGGCCGCGTGGATGGTGATCTACAACCAGTTATTGCTTGCCAGCATCAACGTTTCCCTGGCCAAGAGCCGGGGCATGCGAACCCGCCTGGTGGAATACGGCTTTGTGGTTTTGGTTGCCGTGGCCGTGATGCTTTCCATCCGCTGGGTGGGGGTGCTTTTGATCAACGCTTTGCTGATCCTCCCCGCCGCCGCCGGGCGAAACTTGGCCCGAAGCGCCAGGAGCCATGCGCTTTTGAGCGTGCTGATCGCGGTGTTGAGCGGCGTCACGGGCCTAACGCTGGCATTTTACTGGAACACATCCGCCGGGGCGGCCATCGTGCTGTGCGCGGCGGCCTTCTATGGCGTCAGCCTGCTGAGCTATTCCCTTCGAAGGGTTATGGATAAAAGAAAACAGTAAACTCAACCGCCGCTTGAGTTTCAACTCAACTGCTGCTTGCTGGCCTTTTGAACGCGCTTTCCCTATGCTGTATGCCATGGGGGAAGCGCAGTTTTTCCCCTGATAAGCAAAGGAGGGGGAAGGCATGGGCCGGCTTATTCGGAAGATTTGTACCTGGCGCATAGCGCGCAGGCAGTGCCCGAAAAAGGATCATACAGCGGTGCCAAGACAGCGGGAGATGCCCGACCGGACAGTGTCGGACGCCCGGATGGTGCTGGATTATTGGTTTCGCATCAATGGCATAAAGTGAAAAAGGAGCGGAAATATGTTTGATATGCAGCAGGCAGGCAAAACCTTATCCACCTTGCGCAAGGCGCAAAATATGACGCAGATGGAGCTGGCCGACAAGCTGAACATCAGCTTTCAGGCGGTGAGCAATTGGGAGCGCGGGCAGACCATGCCGGATATTTCCAAGCTGGGCGAACTGGCGGAAATCTTCGGCGTGACCATCGACGAATTATTGGGCAGCCCCAAAGGAGCCCAAGTGGTGGAAAAGATCATCAGGGAGGAGCCGATTGCGGAAAAGATTACGGCGGAGGAATTCCTGGAGGTGGCTCCGCTGGTAAAGCCCAAACAGGCGGAAAAGCTCTGGGAAAGCGTGCAGGCGGAGGTTTCCTTGAAAGACCTGGCCAGGGCCGCGCCCTTCTTGAGCGAAAGCACGCTGGACTCCCTGGCGCGGGAGGCCGTAAAGCGCGACAGGTCTTTTGATTCCCTGGCGGGTCTTTTGCCTTTTTTGAGCAGGGCCACCGTGGACGAATGCGTTCAGCAGGTGCTGGAGGATGGCCTGGACATTAAAAAAATCATCATGGCCGCGCCCTTTTTGAGCCGGGAAAGCACCGACCGCCTGGCGGACCGCGTTTTAAAGGAAGGAAGCGTCATGGACCTTATGCCGCTGGCGCCTTTTTTGGGCAAGGAAAAGCTGACGGAAGCGGCGGCCCGGTGCGTGGAAAAGTACGGCTTTTCCAAAATCGTGCCGCTGCTCCCTTTCCTGGACAGAAATCTGCTGGATGAATTCTTTTTGAACAAGTGGAAAGACAAGGGGAAGGAATAGCACCTTTCCGGCGCTTGTGGAGGCTGGCTTTTCATGATATACTTTCCCACGGAAAGTATCTTCCGCCGTACGGGTGCTCCGCAAGGAGTGAAAAGGGAAAGCGGTGCAATACGATTCGTATTCAGTCCGCTGCAGCCCCCGCTACTGTGAGGTGGACGGATGCGGCAATATGCCACTGGAGCAATCCGGGAAGGCGCCGCGTCCGGCTGAAGCCAAGCCAGGAGACCTGCCCGTATCTGTGTAAACGCCGCCGTTCCCGGAGGGGGAATGGGTGGCTGTCCGGCCTGTGGCCGGACATAGGGGGCTGTTTCGGCTGGGGTATGCCTTTTTGGCATGCCTGCCGGGGCGGCCTTTTTTGCCGGCGGAAACCTGCCGCTTCCAACGGATGAATCTGCTGGAAGAACGAAAGAGAAGGAGGTTTCCCATGAAAAAGGCATTGCGGTTCCTGGCCATCCTCGCCCTCGTCCTCTCCCTTTGCCTTGGCGCGTCCGCCGCTACCGTCACCGACCTTACAGGCCGGGAGGTAAATGTCGCATCGGCCCAGCGCATCGTATCCCTTACCCCCAGCAATACGGAGATCCTTTTCGCCCTGGGCCTTGGCGGCAGGGTGGTGGGAGTGGACGCCTACTCCAATTACCCGGCGGAGGCCGCCGCCATCGAGTTTAAGTGCGGTGATTACGCCGGCCCCAACGCGGAGCTGATCATCTCCCTGAAGCCGGACCTGATCCTGGCTGGCAACAAGCTGCAGGCGGACGCCATTGCCCAGCTTGAAAGCCTGGGTCTTATTGTGCTGGCGGCGGAGGCTGATACCTATGCGGGAATCCCCGACAGCATCCGCCTGATCGCGTCGGCGGCGGGAGTGGATCCCAACCCTTTGCTAAACGGCATGGCGCAGAAGGAAAAGGCCATCTTGGATGCCGTGGCCGGCAAGACGCCGTCCACCGTATACTACGCCGTCAGCTTTGGCGACTGGGGCGATTACACCGTGGGGCCCGGCAGCTTTATTTACGAAGTAATGGAGAAAATCGGCGCCTTGCCCGTTACCTCCGATTCTCCGGTGCCCTGGCCCATGTACAGCCTGGAGCAGCTTGTGGCCAATAACCCCCAGGTGATTCTGCTGGGGGCGGATGAGACCCGCGCGGCGGAGTTTTATGTGCAGGAAGGCTACAAGGATCTGCCTGCCGTGAAGGCCGGGCGCGTATATGCCATCGATCCCGACATAATCAGCCGTCCCGCGCCCAGGGTGCTTGACGCCATGGAGCAAATGGCCGAGGCCGTTTATGGCATTACGATCACAGACTGAAAATTTTTCTTGCAAAAACCCCGATGATTGCCTATAATAAGGCCAACCCAAAACGGCCATGAACGGATCATGCCCGCTTTTCTGGTTTTAGAGAGCCGCCGGCCGGTGCAAGGCGGCACAGAAGCAGGCTGTCCATCCGGGAGCCGGCGGCGAACGGCCGCGGGGTGCGCCCCATACAGCGCGGCGAGCGGGATGCTGATATGCAGCATCCAATCGGGGTGGCAACGCGGATTCGTCCGTCCCTTTCAGTGGCAACACTGATCGGGACGGCTTTTTTTGTTAGGCCGGAATACCCCCGTACATCCGGTCAAAATGACGCGGCCTGGCCGCAGGGAGGAAGACGCATGCTGGATCTTAGAAAAATCAGGCAAGACCCTCAAATACTGACCGATGCTCTTGCGAAACGGGGCAAGAACATTCCCCTGGACGGCTTTTTGCAGGCGGATGAAAAGCGCCGGGTTTTGATGGCCCAATCGGAAAACCTCAAAAACCGCCGCAACGAAGCCAGCAAGGAAATCGCCGGCCTCAAGCGCAGCGGCGGCGACACCCAGCCCATTATGGACGAAATGAAAAAGGTGGGCGAAGAGATTGCCGCGCTGGATGAGCAGGTGAAGGTGCTGGATGAGGAAATGGAGCAGTTCCTGCTCACCGTGCCCAACATCCCCCATGAAAGCGTGCCATTGGGCAAGGATGAAAAGGAAAACGTGGAGCAGCGCCGCTGGGGCACGCCCAGGGTTTTCCCCTGGGAGCCCAAGCCCCACTGGGACATTGGCGCCGACCTTGGTCTGTTGGATTTTGATACCGCCGCCAAGGTGTCAGGCGCCAGGTTCACCTTTTACCGCGGCCTTGGCGCGCGGCTGGAGCGGGCCGTTATCAACTTTTTCCTGAACACCCATGTGGAAGCGGGGTATGAAGAGGTCTACCCCCCCTATATGGTCAGCCGCGCCAGCATGACGGGCACGGGGCAACTGCCCAAATTCGAGGAGGACGCCTACAAGGTGGATCAGGACACCTTCCTGATTCCCACCGCCGAGGTGCCCGTCACCAACATGTATCGGGAAATGATCCTGGAGGGAAGCCGGCTTCCCATCCGCCATTGCGCCTATTCCACGTGCTTTCGGGCTGAGGCCGGCAGCGCCGGGCGGGACACCAGGGGGCTTATACGCCAGCATCAATTTAACAAAGTGGAATTGGTGAAAGTCACAAAGCCCGAGCAGAGCTATGACGAGCTGGAAAGCATGACCCATGAAGCGGAAAAGGTACTGGAGCTTCTGGGCCTGCCCTACCGGGTGGTATGCCTCTGCACCGGGGATATGGGCTTTTCCGCCGCGAAAACCTATGACATCGAGGTGTGGATGCCCAGCTACAACCGGTATGTGGAGATCTCCAGCTGTTCCAATTGCGAGGAGTTCCAGGCCCGGCGGGCAGGTATCCGCTATAAGGAATCGGTCAAGGATAAGCCGCAGTTCGCCCATACCCTGAACGGCAGCGGCGTGGCCGTGGGCCGCACCGTGGCCGCCATTTTGGAAAACTATCAAAACGAGGACGGCACGGTGACTGTACCAAAGGTTCTGATCCCCTATATGGGTACGGACAGGATCTTAAAAAGATAGGAGCATAACGTGCAAGGCTGTACACCCTTTTTCATGGCAGCCCCCGGAGCCGGGCTTCCGTGCGGGCTGCCCGTGATCATATTTGATTTGGACGGTACGCTGGTCGACAGCAGCCGCCTTTGCGTGACCGAGCTTCGCGAAACGTACCGGGAGATGAATCTGCCGGCGCCATCCCAGGCAATCCTTGAGGCAACCAACGGCCCCTCCCACGAGGAGGCGGCCGGGTTGCTGGGGGTGCCCAAAGAACTGCAGGCGGAGTTTTGCAAAATACGGGGCAAATATCAAATGGCGCTTTTAACATCCTGCCAGCGCATCTATCCCGGGGTGAAGGAAATGCTGAACACGCTGAGCGCGTGCGCCGATCTTTTCATCGCCAGCAACGCCGGGCAGGAATATGTTGATAAGTCCCTGGCCTTGTGGGGAATCGCGGGATACTTCACTGCTGCGGCGGGGCGCGATCCCGGATATACCAAGGGGCAGCTGGTGCGGGAGCTTTTGCGGGAACAGGGCCCCTGCCGGGCCATGCTGGCCGGCGACAGGCTCTCTGACATTCAGGCGGGCAGGGAAAACGGGCTTTTTACCGTGGCCGCCTGCTACGGCTTCGGCTCCCCGGAGGAATGGCGGAATGCGGACAAAAAGGCCGCCACGGTGGAGGAACTCACGGATATCTGCCTTCAGTTCTGCCGGGGATGAGGGCGAACCTATTTCCAGGTATTTAACCTTTGGGGCCAGCATCTTTGCCGCTGTGGGCAAAAAAATCCTCCGCACTTTCCTGATAGGTGGATGCGTTGATGGTTCCGCCCGCATCCATTGTTGCATAAAAGATGGTACTGCAATCATTGTGCCCCATGGATTTCAGCTTTTGAAAGATATCTGTTTCACTTAAATGCAGGCGCTCCACGTTGTCCTTTTGCAGATTGCCGTCAAGGATGACCGTTACCGTTGCACTGGATCTGGGGTGGGGGATGCTCAATTCCTGACGGGTCGCCTGTTCATATTCCGGTTTGAGGATGGTGGATAATTTTCCATTGGCCTCGATGATGCCGTATTCGATCTGGCTGATGTCAAAATGCTGATTTTCCCTGAGCATCATCAATACTTCATCGGCACTGTAATGGATGCGTTTGATATTTTTGTAAATCAGCTTGCCGTTGTGCACAACGACGGTAGGCTCGAAGGTGATTATTTTCCTGAATTTGCGGTACTTAAGGTTCAAAAGGCTGATTAGCCGCTGGATGCCCGCCAGGACGACAACGGAAAAAGCCGTGGGCAAATGCTCAATATTGGGATCGGCGATGTCTGCGCCGACGATGGAACCCATGACCACCAACACAAGAAAATCAAATACCGGCATTTCACCTATAGGCCTTTTGCCCATGATGAACAGTGTCGCCAGCAGCAGCAGACCCATGATGGTGACCAGCCGTCCGATGATGATCAAATACGTTACCATGCGCCGGGCCTCCCCTCTGTTACTGCTATTTTGTCCGGGATGCCGGAAGGTATGCCTATACCGATTGCCAACGGTTTGGTATAATAGGCAGCGGATAAGACCCGTAGGATCAAGTGGGGATTACAGGGACGCAGGGGGGGAACAACAGTGCTTTTGCATGCATCTGCTTTTGAAATGCGCGCCGCATTTCTGCTGCGCAACGTATGCGATTTTCCCAGAGAATTGACTGCGGACAAGATCAATGGTGGCGACGCGGAAGAGATATTGGAAGGGCTGCGGTATTTGCAGCAGCTTTTGCTGGATATCTATGGGGATACTGCCGCTTACCGCGTGACGGATGCTCTGGAAAGCTACCACCGCCTCACCCACACCGTTTTGCTTTTATATGTTGCGGGCGCATATGGGGAACCTGCGCGGGAGGGTGAAGTATCATTCCTGCGGTTGGACAAGGCGCTGATCCGCAAGCATTTCAAAAAACCGGCGGCCTTTCATCTGGAAGCGCTTCAAAACTATGGCTTCTACTTTGAATGCCTGAAAAATGGCCGTCACGTGAAAACGTATCAGTCCTGCGGCACGGTGTGCATGTACAATGAAGGCTGCTCCTCCTTTTTCCCGGCGCTTACGTACCTGGCAAAGCGCATCCCGGCCATGGACAGCAAAAAGGATTACGCCATGCAGGCCGACCTGTTTTTCAGGGCGGATTATGAAACCATCCTTCTGGGCAGGGGAAAGCGCAAGGAGGATATCGGACCGTTAATGCCATACATCCTGCGTTCGCTGGGACCGCGGGCAGATTTGTGGAAAAAGCTTGTTTCCGATCTGATAGGCAGACAGGGGTTAAAAGCAAGCTGCAAGTTCTGGTCCTACTGCACGCCCCATTGGATTGTACACCTTGGGCGAAAAGGGAAACCGGTATGCATTTTCACCATTCACACAGACGTCCTGTTTTTTGAGATGGCGGCGCCCTTTGAGCAGCTTGCCGCCTTGGCACAGGCAAAGGGCCAATTGGCTCCCGTTGTCTTCAAAAGCATGGAGCAATTCGGCTGCATTCACTGCGGCCGGTGCAGCGGAGAAAGCATTGTCCCGGTGAACGGCATCGCCCTTTGCAAGGAGGAACCCTGGGCCAGAAGGTTTTCCTTTGAAGCCGTTTCCGGTGCGGAAGCCGAGGCCATTCTGTCGCTTGTGAATTTCTGACCATAAAAAACAGGGCCTCCCGGCTGTTGCACCGCCGGGAAGCCCTGTTTTTGACTGCCGTTATTCCTTGATAAAAGCGGCTACCGCATCCCTCAAAAACGCGGCGCAGCCTTTCACCCGGCTGTCGTAATGGACGGTGAACCGCTCATCGTCCACATACATCTGCGCCAGCCCCAAGTGGGCCTCCCTGGAGTACTCGTTCCAGGTGAAGGATAGCCAGTCCTTGTGCATCTGCGCCAGGCGTCTGCCCACCTCTTTGGCGGGGTCGACCTTTTGCTGTACGGCCTGTTCCAGACCGGATATGATTTGCGCGGCCAGCGCCTGCATCTTGTCGTATTGCTCCTGGGTCAGGTTCATCATCCGGGCGTTGCTTTCCTCCACCCGCTTGCCGCCGTATTTTTGCCTGGCCTCCGCGCCGTACTTTTCTTCGTTCTCCCGGATCAGGTCTTTTTTGAAGGCCTCGAATTTTTCCTTGTCGCTCATGATAACTTTTCCTTTCTCGTGGAGGATGGTCTTCTCCACGCTGTCAATCAGGCGGGTAAGCCGGTCCCGCCGCTTGTTGAGTTCCGCAAGATGGCTTGAAAGCGCCGCCAACCGGTTAAAGGACGGCCCGGTGAGGATGGCCTTGATATCCGCGAGGCTTAAATCCAGTTCGCGGTAATACAGAATCTGCTGAAGCGCGTCCACTTCCTTTTCCCCGTACACCCGGTAGCCCGACGCGGTGGTTTTCATGGGCGTCAAGAGCCCGATCTCGTCGTAGTACCTGAGTGTCCTGGTGCTGATCCCGGCCAATTTCCCCAGCTTCAAAACGGTGTATTCCATCGTGCATTCCTCCCCGCGCCATTAGGATAAACCTTTCCGTAACGTAAATGTCAAGTACTTTCTTGAAATTCTTTTTTTGCCATTGTTTTCCCTCTTGCCATCTCTTTTGCTTCATGCTACAATAAGAACAAACGTTCTTGTGATGGAGGGCTGGGGATGGACAGGGTCATCCTGCACTGCGATTGCAACAGCTACTTCGCCTCGGTGGAATGCATCGGGCGGCCGGAGCTGCGCAAGGTGCCCATGGCGGTGTGCGGCGATCCGGACAGCCGCCACGGCATCATACTGGCCAAAAATGAGCTGGCGAAAAAATACGGCGTTACCACGGCGGAAACCATCTGGCAGGCCAGGCGCAAATGCCCGAACCTTGTTCTGGTTCCGCCCCATGGGGACAAGTACGAGGAATACTGCCGCAGGATCAATGAGATATACGCCCAGTATACCGATCAGGTGGAATCCTGCTCCATCGACGAATCGTACCTGGATGTCACGGGCAGCCGCCAGCTTTTCGGAACGGGGCAGAAGATTGCCGATACGCTTCGCCTTCGGGTGTGGGAGGAACTGAAGCTCACCATTTCCGTGGGCGTATCCTTCAACAAGCTGTTTGCGAAAATGGGGTCGGATTACAAAAAGCCCAACGCCACTACCGTCATCACCAGGGACAACTACAAGCAAATCCTGTATCCCCTGCCGGTGGAGGCGATGATGTATGTGGGCAAGGCGGCGGCGCAAGTGCTGCGCAAGAACTTCATTACCACTGTGGGCGAACTGGCCAATGCGCCCGCGGACCATTTAAAGCGGCTGCTGGGCGTTGGGGGGGAAGCCCTCTGGCAGCAGGCCAACGGCCTGGATGCAAGCCCCGTGCTCCGGCCCGGGGAGGGTGATCCGGTGAAAAGCGTTGGCAACGGCATCACCTTCTGCCGGAATCTCATCGGCCTGGAGGATATAAAAGCCGGCCTGTTGATGCTGTGCGACAGCGTGGGGGTCAGGCTCCGCCGCCATGGCCTGATGGCCCGGTCCATCGCCTTGCATATCAAGGATCCAGCCTTCAAAACCATCTCCCGGCAGGTTCAATTACCCGGCGCCGTTTCAGCCACAAGGGACCTGTACGAGGCCGCGCTGCCTCTTTTGTGCCGCTCCTGGGATTTGGATTCCCCCATCCGTACGCTGACGGTAACGGCCGGAAGCCTGTGCCTTGTGGAAGAGGGAGGACCCCAAATCAGCCTGTTCCCGGCGGAAGCCATCCGTCAGGAAAGGCAGACCAGGCTGGAGGCGGCCATCGACAGTGTGCGCGGCCGCTTTGGCCGGGAGGCCGTGACTGTCGGCACGGTGCTATCCTCCGACATCCTGCACCATCAAAATTAGATGCAAACCTTCCCGGTATAAGCCTTCCGCATTTTCCGAAAACAAATTTCGAAAACGCGGAAGGTTTTTTTCTGCAAACGTCGAATAAGGAGGCGTTTTCCGATTCTATTCGGAAAGAAAGGAAATGTCCTGGTATGATAAAGGCGATCCGTTCGCTGATTTGCTGGCTGCCCTTGTTGACCGTTATTTGTATGGCACCCGCTTTTACGGAAGCCGCCTCCCTCAGTGAAGATTTGTACAGCTTTCAGGTGCTGATAGGCGGAGAGCCTCTCAACCTCCCTTGCGCCTATGAGCGAATGATGAAAGCCGGATGGACCTACACCGGCAATGAAGAAGAACTGTTGAAGCCGGAACACACCGTTTCCTCCGCCTGGGAGATAAACGGTGTTTTGCTGTCCGGCGAAATGGTGAATACTTCCTGGGACGTGGCCCCAGTGAAGAACTGTGTGCTGGCTGCCGTGGAGTTGGATGGCGCAGGGGCGCAGGTTCTGCTTCCGGGCGGCGTGCTGCTTGGCGTTTCCGGCGTCAAGGAAGTGATGGATGCCTACGGCGCGCCTTCCGCTACGTATGAGAATGGGGAAATTTTTCAGTACACGTACCAATTGAATTACGGGCAGGAAGCTGTGTTTACGTTTTCCGCGGTCTCCGGTGTTCTCAAAGCCGCGTCCTTGCGCAACGTGGTGATGACTGCCGCGCCCGACCCCGAAATTCTGACCGGCGTTTCCGCTTCCGGGTCTTCTTCCTATCACACTCCCGACAGCTTGGGCGATAACCCGCTGTCGTTTCATGTATCCTATGGCAATGCACTGTACGCCCTTCCCGCCCCTGTTGGGGAGTTTGTGAAAAACGGCTGGGTGCTTAAAGAGGGAGCGGACAGTGTGGTCATGGCCTACGGCTCCGGGCAGGTTACGCTGTCATTGGGCCTTGATCAGTGGACCACCTGGGTGTACAACAATTCCGACAGGGCCGCGCTGGCGCAAAGCTGCCTTGTCACCACCGTGGTCAGTGACTTAAACCGCAGTGATATTCCCCTTCTTTTACCCGGCGGCGTTTCCATCGGCATGGCGGAAGAAGCGGCGCTGGCCGCCTTTGAAAGAGTTGCCGCCAAAACCAGCGAGACGGGCTCCCTTCGCCGCCACACCTTTTCCGATGGCCGGGCGGGCATTGCCGTGTTCGTACAGCGTGACACCGGGCTTGTAAGCCGGGTGGAAGTGTCGAACATGCCATGAGCCGGGCTTGTATTTTTCCTGTTTTTTCTTGACAGCTAGGCCTGTATGGGCTATAATGCTCCCAATCCAAAGCTTTGGGGGCAATCATGATGATTTGCGCTTCTTCCAGGGGTCTGTTCTCGTTTATGGGCCGGAGCGGCTACCGCTTCGGCTATTTGAGCAACAGAAAAATTCCGGGGGAGAAGAGTTTTCCCCGCCGGTAACGGCGGCGCGCAGGCGTATGAAGAGAGCTCTTTTCGGGCTCTCTTTTCTTATATCTTTCCTTTTTCCCCGATAACGCAAAGGAGGTCATTTCATGATCGTCGTGCTAAAAAAAGGCGCTCCGCAGCAGGAGATACAGCTCCTTACCGAAAACATTGTTGAGCAGGGCGTATCAGTCAGCCCTATCCGCGGCACGGACCTGACCATTCTGGGCCTGGTGGGCGACACCAGCAAGATCGACGTTTCCCGCCTGGAGGCCAACCCATATGTGGACAGGATCATGCGGGTACTGGAGCCCTTTAAAAAGGCGAACCGCATGTTCCATCCCGGGAATACGGAGCTCACCGTGTGCGGCCATCTGATCGGCGGGGAAAAGCTGGCCGTAATCGCGGGTCCCTGCTCCGTGGAATCCGGAGATCAGATCACAAAAATCGCGGAATCGGTAAAAGCGTCCGGAGCGCATTTTTTACGCGGCGGCGCGTTCAAACCCCGCACCTCTCCCTACGCTTTCCAGGGGCTTCGGTACGACGGCCTCCACCTTTTGGAGGAGGCAAGGAAGAAGACCGGCTTGCCCATTGTGTCGGAGATCATGTCCTCCCAGGACATTGAGGTGTTCGAGGAAATGGTGGACGTGATCCAGGTGGGCGCAAGAAACATGCAAAACTTTGATCTTTTGCGCCAGCTTGGCAAATCAAAAAAGCCCATCCTGCTCAAACGCGGTCTTTCCTCCACCATTGAAGAATGGCTGATGTCCGCCGAATATATCCTGGCCGGGGGCAACGAGCAGGTGATTTTATGCGAGCGGGGCATCCGTACTTTCGAAACGTACACCCGCAACACCATTGATTTAAGTGCCATACCGGCGGTTAAGAAATTGAGCCATCTGCCGGTGATCGTGGACCCCAGCCATGCCGCCGGGAAGTGGTGGATGGTATCGCCCCTTGCCCGTGCCGCGGTGGCCGTGGGGGCCGACGGGCTAATGATTGAGGTGCACAATGATCCCACCCACGCGCTGTCCGACGGTCAGCAATCCATTACCCCCGAGGGCTTTGACGCCATCATGAAGGAACTGAAGCCCATTGCCGCCGCCGTGGGCCGCACGATATAAAAGGGAGGGCTTACTTTGACGCAGCGCGTGGAACTGGGCGATAAAAGCTACGACATCCTCCTGGAAAGAGGCGTGCTTGCAAGGGCCGGGCGGGAGCTCACAAACCGCTTCCCCTGCAAAAGGTGGATGATCGTCACCGACGGGAATGTGAACGCTTTGTACGGGGACAGCGTTGCTTCTTCTCTTGAGGATGCAGGCCTGCCCGCTTCCCGGCTGGTGCTGCCGGCCGGGGAATCCACCAAGTCGCTCATGATGCTGGAGAGAACGTACCATGCGCTGTGCGCCGCTGGAATCAGCCGGGGTGACGGCATCCTTTCGCTGGGGGGCGGCGTAATCGGCGATCTTGCCGGCTTTGCCGCAGCCACCTACCTGCGGGGCATCCCCTATGTGCAGGCGCCCACATCCCTTCTGGCCCAGGTGGACAGCGCCGTGGGCGGCAAAGTAGCCGTGGATTTGCCGGAGGGTAAGAATCTGGTGGGCAGCTTTTACCAGCCCAAGCTTGTGCTTTTAGACCCGGACACACTCATGACGCTTCCGGACAAATATTTTTCCGACGGCATGGGGGAGGTCATCAAGTATGGCTGCATCCGGGACGCGTCGCTGTTCCAGCTTCTTTTGGAGCGCCCCGGCAGGGAAGCGCTTCAACCGTACATGCATGAAATCATCGCGAGGTGTGTTGCCATCAAGGCGGATATCGTTTCCCGGGATGAGCATGATACCGGGGAGCGGATGGTGCTCAATTTCGGTCACACCCTGGGCCATGCCATCGAAGCGCTGCAAGGGTACGAGGGCCTGAGCCACGGGGAAGCGGTGGCGGTTGGAATGCACCTTGTCTGCCGCCTGGCGGAAGAAAAGGGGCTGACGGAGGAGGGCACGGCAGACGCGGTGCGCGATTGCCTGACAGCCCACGGCCTTCCTGCTTCTGTTAAGCTTTATCAACCCGAAAGGCTGTTTGATATTCTGGGCCGGGACAAAAAGAACCTGGGCAGGGCGCTTCATGTGGTGCTGCTAAAGCGTATCGGCGAATCGTGGCTGTATGATACCTCGCCGGACTTTTTTCAGGGGGTGGAAAAATGGCTTTCGTGACGCTGCATCCCGGCCGGCTCAAGGGTACGCTGTCTGTACCGCCCTCGAAATCCGTCGCGCACAGGGCCATCATCTGCGCTGCTCTGGCAAAGGGGAAAAGTGAAGTCTCCCCGGTGGATGATTCCCAGGATATGAAAGCCATGCTACAATGCATGGCATCGCTGGGGGCGGGCTTTGCGCGGGAAGGAAGGCTCTTGCGTTTTGAAGGTCAAAACCGGGTGCCGGATGGAATGCCTGTGCTGGATTGCATGGAATCCGGCAACACCCTCCGTTTTTTGATGCCCTTGTCTCTTGTGCTTAAGGGAGGAGGGCGTTTTTTAACCAGTGGCCGCCTTGCACAGCGCCCATTAGGTCCCTACGAAGTGTTATTTGCCCGGCAGGGAATTGATTTTGCCAGGAGGGCCGACGGTTTTTTAGTACAGGGAAGCCTCACGCCTGGGCGATTTGAGCTTCCTGGTGATGTTTCCTCCCAGTTCATCACAGGGCTTCTCCTAGCGCTGCCGCTGCTAAACGGAGATTCGGAAATCCTGCTCTTAACGCCCCCGGAATCAGAAGGATACCTGCAATTGACCTTGGATACGATGGCGGATTTCGGCGTCACAGTTCACAGGCCCCATCCTCAACGGTTTCTTGTCCCCGGCGGGCAAAGCTACCGGTCTCGCGATTATACAGTGGAAGGGGATTATTCCCAGGCGGCGGTGATGCTGTGTGCCGGAGCGCTGGGCAGCGATGTCGTCCTTCGGGGGCTGAAACCTGAATCTCACCAGGGAGACAGGGCGGTCATCGGCCTGCTTAGGCAGATGGGAGCCGTTTACACGCGGGAAGGCGGTATATGCTCCATGAAGGCCGGCCCATTGCGGGGCATCCGCATCGACGGAGGCCAGTTCCCGGATATCCTGCCCATGATGGCCCTTGTATGCTGCCTGTCTAATGGGGAAAGCCGCATAGAAAATGCCGGGCGGCTGCGGCTGAAGGAATGCGACAGGCTCACCGCCACCGTAACGGAGCTTTCCAAACTTGGCGCGGACATCCGGGCGGAGGGAGATGCCATGGTCATCCATGGCCGGGATTCACTTGAGGGCGGCGCTTTAGTGGACAGCCACAACGACCACCGCATGGCCATGATGCTTTCCGTCGCCGTGCTTCATTGCAGGGAGCCGGTCCGCCTGGAAAATCCATCCTGCGTGAGGAAGACATGGCCAAGCTACTGGGACGACTATACGGCGCTGGGAGGAATCATTTCATGAGCAGCAGTTTCGGAAGGCATTTGAAATTGTCCCTGTTCGGGGAATCCCACGGGGTGGGCCTTGGCATCGTTATCGACGGGCTGCCGCCGGGCCTCAAGCTTGATCTCACCGAGATCGGCCGGGAAATGGCCCGCCGCGCTCCCGGCAGGAACAATATGTCCACCCCCCGCCGGGAAAGTGACATCCCCGAAATTCTTTCCGGCATGTACGAAGGCAGGACCACCGGCGCACCCTTGGCCGCGCTCATCAGAAGCAGGGATACCCGCTCCCAGGACTATGGAGAGGAGATGGACAAGCCCCGCCCCGGCCATGCCGACTATACGGGCTTTGTCCGCTACGGTGGCTTTGGCGACCATCGGGGCGGCGGCCATTTTTCCGGGCGGCTCACCGCGCCCATCGTGTTTGCCGGGGCGGTGTGCAAGCAATGGCTGAAGGCAAACGATATCCGCATCTGCGCCCATATCCAAAGGCTCGCAGGCATCGACGACGGGAGCTTTCTGGATGGGGCGGCGGATGAACTTTTGTCCTCCCTGGACCGGGAAACGCTGCCGCTGCTGCATCCCGCGCTCCGGGAGGAGATGGCGCAGGCCATCCTCGCCGCCAAGGAGCAGGAGGATTCGGTGGGCGGCATCATCGAGTGCATGGCGGCAGGCCTGCCCGCGGGGCTGGGCGCGCCGTTTTTCGATTCGGCGGAAGCCGTTCTGTCTCATTTGATGTTTTCCGTGCCGGCGGTGAAGGGCATTTCCTTCGGGGCAGGCTTTTCCATGGCCGACATGCGGGGTTCTGCATGCAACGACCCTTTTTATTATGACGAAGCAGGCGCGGTACGCACCAGGACCAACAACTGCGGCGGCATCCTGGGCGGCATTACCACCGGCATGCCCCTTATTTTCCGCTGCGTTATCCGGCCCACCTCCTCCATTGCCAGGGAACAGGAAACCGTTTCCCTGAAGGAGAAATCAAATACATCGCTGCAGATTGTGGGCAGGCATGACCCCTGCATCGTGCCCCGGGCGCTGCCCGTCATCGAGGCTATGACCGCTATCGGGCTTTGTGAACTGTGGAAGGAGCGTGCCTCATGCCGGATTTGATAGGTGCCGTCGCCTTCCCCGGCACGGAAGGCTCCTTTTCCCAGCAGGCCGCCGTTTCCTTCTTTGGGGAAGACAACTCCTTTCTCGCTTGTGAAACTTTCGGCGGCGCGCTGGAGGCGGTGGTGCGGAATGATGCCGCCTACGCGGTGCTACCCATTGAAAACTCCTCCGCGGGGGCTGTGGCCGATACGTATGACCTGCTGCTCAGGTCCAGCCTGCATATTGTTGGTGAACAGATTCTTCCCGTTGCCCACCATCTTTTGGCGCTGCCGGGCAGCCGGATGGAGGACATCCGGGAAATCCATTCCCACCCCCAGGCCCTTTCCCAGTGCCGGGATTTTTTGTCCGCCCATCCTTCCATCGTGCAGGTTCCTTCCCTGAACACCGCCTTGAGCGCGAAAAGCGTGGCGCTCTGGAAGGATGCGGGAAAGGCCGCCATCGCCGGGAGCTATGCCGCCCGGCTGTACGGCCTTGCGATCCTTCGGGAGAATATCCATGACAATCCATACAACACCACCCGGTTTGTGGTGATCGGCCGGGAATCCCACTCCCTTCGCGCCCCCGACAAAGCAAGTGTCACCTTCCACGTGGCCAACCAGGTGGGCTCCCTGGCATCGCTTTTGACCTGCTTTGCCGAGCACGGTGTGAACCTGAGCAAAATCGAGTCCAGGCCCATTCCGGGCAAGCCCTGGGAATACTTCTTTTTCGCCGACTTTGAAGGGGCCATGGACGAAGCGGAACTGAATAAAGCGCTTGACGCGGCAGCCCACTGCGCCAGGGAGCTTCGTTTGCTGGGCCGCTACGGCAAGGCACGCTGAAGGGGGGGATGAAGGTGGAATTCTTCGGCCTGATCGGGGAAAAGCTGGGGCACAGCCTGTCGGAAGTGATCCACACCAGGCTGTTTGAGCTGTTGTCCCTCCCCGCCGCCTACAAGCTGATGGAAATCCCCAGGGAAAGCCTGCTTGGGGTGGGACAGGCGGTGCGGCTCCTGTCCTTCAAGGGGATTAACGTCACCATTCCTTACAAGGAGATGGTCTTCCCCCAACTGGACGAGGTGGATGCCTCCGCCCGCGCTCTTGGCGCGGTGAACACCATAAGGAACGATGGCGGCAAACTCACCGGCTACAACACAGACGTGTATGGCCTGAAAGAAATGCTTGCTTTCCACGGCATCGATCCCGCCGGTTTGGCGGCAGTGGTGCTGGGCAGCGGCGGGGCGGCCAAGGCTGCACTGCAGGCGCTTTATGAACTGGGCGCAGCCCATTTGTATGTGGCCAGCCGCAGCCCGGAGGGGAAAGCATCCCCGCTGCCGAATACAAGCTTCATCGGCTATGAGGCCCTTGAACGCATGTCCGGCGGCCTTCTGCTCAACGCTACGCCGGTGGGCATGTGGCCCCATGCAGATGCATCCCCTGTGCCGGAAGAAATCGTTGCCCGGTTTGACGCCGTGGTGGATACCATCTACAATCCCTGGGAGACGCAGCTTCTTTCCATGGCGAAAAATCAAAACAAGTCCCGCTGCAACGGCCTGTACATGCTGGTGGCCCAGGCGGTGCGGGCGGAGGAAATTTTCTGGGACAGGCAAATCCCGCAAAGCATCACCACGGCCATTTACCAGGAACTGTACGGCAAGCTGGCCCGCTAAGGAGGTTATTTTATGCACATCCTTCTACTCAATGGTCCCAACCTGAACCTTACGGGACTTCGGGAACCCGACGTATACGGCACGAAAAGCTACGATGCCATTTGCACGCAGCTTCAAAAGGAAGCTCAAAAGCGGAATATCGATCTGGATATCCGTCAGAGCAACCATGAGGGGATGCTCATCGACTTTGTACATGAGGCGTTTTTGAAAAAGTACAACGGTATCATCATAAACGCCGGGGCCTACACCCACTACAGCTACGCGCTGCACGACGCGCTGAAGGCGGCGGCCCTCCCGGTAGTGGAGGTGCACCTGTCCAACATCCACGCCCGGGAGGAATTCCGCCATACCTCCGTCATCGCCCCCGCCTGCCTGGGGCAGATTTGCGGCTTTGGTCCCCAGGGCTACGTGCTGGCCATGGAGGCGCTGCTAACCCATGCAAAGGAGCGCCGCGCATGAACATTGTCATCGTGGGCCTGGGGGTCATCGGCGGATCGTTTGCCATGGGGCTGAAAAAGGCGGGCCATCAAACGGTGTACGGCATCGACACGAACGCGGAAACGCTGAAAAAGGCCAGGGAACAGGGCTATATCCTGGAAGGTGATAAGGATGGCACAGCGCTATTGAAAATGGCGGATTTGACCATCCTTTGCATTTATCCCCACAGCGTGCCGGGCTTTTTGCAGGCCCATAAAGCAGATTTCAAGCCCGGCAGCGTTATCACCGACGCCACGGGCATCAAAAGCGCTCTTGTATCTCAATTGGAAAGCCTTGTGCCCGAGCAAGTAGATTTCGTACCGGGCCACCCCATGGCCGGCCGGGAGAAGATGGGCTTTGACTTTGCCTCCAACACCGTGTTCAAAGGTGCCAATTATCTTTTGACACCGCTGCCGAAAAACAAGGAGGAGAGTTTACGCCTGGTGGAGTCGCTGGCGCTGGAACTGGGGTTCAAACGGGTACGGCGCATTTCACCGGAAACCCATGACATGCTCATTGCCCACACCTCCCAGCTTCCCCACGCCCTGGCGGTGGCGCTTATCAACAGCGACCGGGAAGGCCGGGAAACGGGGCAGTTCATCGGCGACAGCTACAGGGACCTTACACGCATCGCCAGGATCAACGGCGCGCTGTGGAGCGAGCTTTTCCTATCCAACAAGGAATATCTGCTGGAGGCCATCGGAGATTTTTCCGCCCAGCTTAACTTGATCGAGGACTCGCTGCGCCGGGAGGACAAGGATGCCTTGATCCGGCTATTTGAAACCTCTACCGCCAGGAGGGAGAAGCTGGATTCCTGAAGGAACACCAGAATGCGACTTACATATCTTTCCAATTCCATTTGCTGCCCGTTTCCATGCGAAGGATGCCACTTGGGGAGGATAGAAGCATGATAAGGCATTTCGCGCGCAGGACGCTAATATTGCTGGTTGCAATGATGGTGGCGTACGTCAGTACCGCATTTGCATGCAGTACAGAAATGGTCACCGGCGTCGATTTCGGCGATCACGGGAAAAAGGCGTATGAATACCTGATGTACATCGACGAAAACCTTCCGGACCGGGATGCAATGGAAGGCCGGGATATCGCGGATGCAAGGGATTGGATCATATCCGAACTGAAAGCGTCCGGTTATGCGTTAAGCCAAATCCAATGCAAAGATTTCACCTTCTCTGAGGGAAAACGCCGCTGTAAGGCACAAAACATCATCGTAACGCTGCCTGGAAAATCAAAGTCCCAGATCATTGTCGGCGCGCACTACGACAACGTGGGCAAGGGCTCCGGCGCAGGGGACAACGGTTCCGGCGTGGCATTGGTTCTGGAGGCGGCGCACAATCTCATAAAGGAAGACACGCTCCCTAAGACGGTGGTATTCATCTTCTTCAGCGCGGAGGAATATGGCTTCTATGGTTCCGCCGATTATGCCAGGGAGATGACCAAAGAGGAAGTCAAAAGAACGGAGTTCATGGTGAACATCGACTCCATACTTTGCGGCGATTTTTGCTATCTGTATGGCGGTACTGCTGATTTCAGGCACAAAACCGTTACTGACACCCAGGCTTTTGAAAAGGTGTACGCCATCAGCCAAGAGCTAAGCCTTGATATGCGGCTGAACCCATGGACGTTTGAAAACCCCCCGCCGGGCTTTGATGAGCCCGACTACCCCTCGCCTTCCACGGGGGACTGGAGTGACCATGTGCCTTTTGTGGAACGGGGCATCCAGTATGTATACATGGAAGCCAGCAACTGGGACATCCCGGGAGAAGATGACGCTTATGACGGCTCGGGCGAAACGGCTGAATTTGGCGAGATGATGCACACGAAAAATGATACCCTCGCCAAGGTGGAAGAGGTTTTCCCCGGCCGCGCGCTCTACCATTTGCAGGTATTCTCATTGCTGCTGAATGCGGTATTGACGGAGGAGTAATACCAGAGATAAACTAAGTGAGTAATTGGTATAGTGTACCCCATGTCAAGGACAATTTGGGTTTTTGGTATTCCAGTAAGATAGATATTAATGCTATACTAAATGTGCTTTACCGCAGGGGAGGATAGGGCAACGCTGAGGAGCAACCCGAGCGC
>JAEYOV010000034.1 GCA_023411395.1 Bacillota bacterium | reverse complement strand
CCGGGGGGGGGGGGGGGCGGGCGCCCCCCCCCCCGGCGTAAGCGTTCCTTACCCCCCGGCCACCATGGACAGCAGCTTCTGGCTGCGAGCGAGGAAGGCGGAGACTTCTTCCGGCTCGAGGGGGCGGGCGGCCATGCGGGCCAGGTCATAGAGCTGCTGGCAAAGGAGCGTGGTGGTCTCATTGGGTTCGCGGGCGGCCAGGGCCTGCACGGTGGGACTTAAGCGGTTGAGGACGAGGGTGAATTTTTCGGGCATTTTGAAATCCTGGCCGTACATGCGGCTCATTTCCTTGAAGCGGCGGCTCTGCTCGTCTTCCACAAGGAGGGCGCTTAAATCGCGGTTGGAAAGCGGCTCCAGCTTGACCTCCAGATCGGCCTGGGAGAGGGCATCGCGGAAGAGCTTTTCGAGGGCTTCGCGGCTAACATCCTTGCCCTCGTCGCTTTCTTCCTTGAGGCTCTCCACGTCCGCGTCCACACGGGCAAAGGACACATCCTCCAGGCCGCCGCCGTATTCCATGAAGGAGAGGAAGTTGGCGTCGATGACATGCTCCATGACGGCGACATCAATGCCGCGCTGGGTGTAGAGATCGACCGAGGCGGTTTGGCGCTTGGCATCGTTGGTGTAGTAGATTTTCTTGCCGGCCTTGCCCTCGTTGCGGGCCTTGTATTCCTCCAGCGTGTAATATTCGCCGGCGGTGGTTTTGAGGAGCAGGATGGGCTTGACCGCGTCAAAGAACTTGGCGTCGCGGATGCAGCCGAATTTTACAAAGGGATGGATGTCGTCCCAGTAGGTTTGATAGGTTTCCCGCTGGGTATTGAAAAGGCCCGTGAGCCTGTCCCCCACCTTTTTGGTGATGTGGGCGGACAGCTTTTTCACATAGCCGTCGTTTTGCAGGAAGGAACGGCTGACGTTAAGGGGCAGGTCGGGGCAGTCGATGACGCCCTTTAACAGCATCAGGAATTCGGGGATGACCTCTTTGATGTTGTTGGCAACGAACACCTGGCCGCTGAAAAGCTTGATTTCGCCTTCCCTGGCGCCAAAGTCGTTTTTGAGCTTGGGGAAGTAGAGGATGCCTTTGAGGTTGAAGGGATACTCCACATTGAGGTGCACCCAGAAAAGCGGGTCCTCGAACTCGTGGAAGAGCTTGCGGTAGAAGGACTTGTAGTCTTCGTCGGTGCAGTCCTTGGGGTTTTTGAGCCACAGGGGATGGGTTTCGTTGATGAGAACGGGTTCGGGCATCTTGGGTTCTTGTTCTTCCTCGCCCTCTTTTTTCTCGGCGGGGATGGGCTTGGCGGAAAGGTCTTTCAAATAGACGGGGATGGCAAGGTAGCCGCAGTAGCGCTCCAGCACTTCGCGGACGCGGTAGGTTTCCAGAAACTCTTTTTCTTCCTCAGAGATGTGCAGGGTGATCACCGTGCCGCGCTCCGCTTTTTCGGAGAGGGACATTTCAAACTGCATGCCGTCGGCGCTTTCCCAGCGCACGGCCTCGCTGCCCTCTTTATAGGAAAGGGTATCGATGGTTACCTTGTCAGACACCATGAAGGCGGAATAGAAGCCCAGGCCGAAATGGCCGATGATGCCGCCCTTTTCCTGATTCTCGCCGCCGTAGTTTTTCAAGAATTCCTCGGCACTGGAGAAGGCCACCTGGTTGATGTACTTGCGCACTTCCTCGGCGGTCATGCCGATGCCGTTGTCGCAAAAGCGCAGCTCTCCCTTTTCCTTGTCCACCTCCACGGTGACGCGGAATTCCTCCTGCGCGTCAGGATGAATCATCTTGTATTTGGTGATGGCGTCGCAGCCGTTGGACACCATTTCGCGGATGAAGATGTCCTTGTCGGAATACAGCCACCGTTTGATGATGGGCATAATGTTTTGCGCATGGATGGAAATATTGCCGTTTTCCCTGTTCATGTGTCGATCCTCCTGTTGTGCTGGAGTTATTTTGCGCGGTCCTCCCGGCTGGAGGCCGGTTTGCCTGTCCTTGGTTATTTTATCATTGGACAGGCCGGATTGCAAGCAAAAATTAGCACTCATCGAAAGAGAGTGCTAATAATTCGCGGGAAACAAAATAAATTTTCACAAAACAGGAAATACCGTTTGACAGGGGCTGTCCATGCTGATAGAATAACTCCTAATAATTCTTTATACCAATTTCACGGCGGAGGCCGCGATTGGTATTTCCTCCCCCGCAGACCCAAGGAAAGGATGATGCATATGATCCAAAAACAGGTGCGTGAAGGCCTTACCTTTGATGATGTGCTGCTTGTTCCCCGCCGCAGTGAGGTGCTTCCCAAGGATGTGGACATTTCCACGCGGCTAACGCCGGCCATCAAGCTGAACATTCCACTGCTTTCCGCCGCCATGGACACGGTGACGGACGCGCGTCTGGCCATCGCCATCGCCAGGGAAGGCGGGCTGGGGATCATTCACAAGAACATGACAATTGAAGAGCAGGCGGCCCAGGTGGATAAGGTGAAACGCAGCGAGCACGGCGTCATCACCGATCCATTTTTTCTTTCTCCGGAACATCTCATACGGGACGCGGAGGCATTGATGGCTCGCTACCGCATCAGCGGCGTGCCCATCACCAGGGACGGCCGGCTGGTGGGCATCCTCACCAACCGGGACCTGCGCTTTGAAACCGACATGCTAAGGCCCATCGGCGAAGTGATGACCAGCAAAAACCTGGTCACGGCCCCGGAAGGGACGACCCTGGAGGAAGCCAAGAAGATACTGGCCGCACACCGCATTGAAAAGCTGCCCATTGTGGACAAGGATTACAACCTGCGCGGGCTGATTACCATCAAGGACATTGAAAAGAGCACAAAGTACCCGAGCAGCGCCAAGGACGCAAACGGCCGCCTCTTGTGCGGCGCGGCGGTGGGCATCACCAAGGATGTTTTGCAGCGTGTGGAAGCGCTGGTGAACGCCAAGGTGGACGTGATCTCCATCGATACGGCCCACGGCCACAGCCTGGGCGTTTTGCATGCGGTGGAGGAAATCCGCAAACACTATCCCGGTGTGCAGCTCTTTGCCGGCAATGTGGCCACAGCGGCGGCTACGCATGACCTGATATCAGCAGGCGCAGACTGCGTGAAGGTGGGCATCGGCCCAGGCTCCATCTGCACCACGCGGGTGGTGGCCGGCATCGGCGTGCCGCAGATCACAGCCGTCAGCGACTGCGCCGAGGAAGCCTCAAAGCATGGCATATCTGTCATTGCCGACGGTGGGATCAAGTATTCCGGCGACATCCCCAAGGCCATCGCAGCCGGCGCCGCGGCGGTCATGCTGGGCAGCCTGCTGGCCGGCGTGGAGGAAAGCCCGGGCGCCATGGAGATTTACCAGGGCCGTTCCTTCAAGGTATACCGGGGCATGGGCTCCCTTGGCGCCATGGCGGAGGGAAGCCGTGACAGGTACTTCCAGGAGGATGCCAAGAAGCTGGTGCCCGAGGGCGTGGAAGGACGCGTGCCCTACAAGGGGCCGCTGTCGGACACGGTGTTCCAGTTGATGGGCGGGCTTCGGTCCGGCATGGGCTATTGCGGCACGGCGACCATTGAGGACCTGCGCAAGAACGGCGAGTTCATCCGCATCACCGGCGCGGGGCTGAAGGAAAGCCATCCCCACGATAT
The DNA here is from genome assembly GCA_023411395.1 of Bacillota bacterium. Taxonomy (GTDB): domain Bacteria; phylum Bacillota; class Clostridia; order Christensenellales; family Aristaeellaceae; genus JAEWAH01. Next base: position 116,643 of record JAEYOV010000034.1, on the reverse strand, counting down.
CTCCATCACCAAGGAAGCGCCCAACTATTCCAGAATGGATCAGTGATTCGCGCAAAGCGGGCTTTGCGCTTCGCTTGGGGCTTCTCCCGGAGGAGGCTGTAAAACACCTCATCCGGCGCTTCGCGCCACCTTCCCCCTCCAGGGGAAGGCTTTGGATTGACCGATGTTAACGGGCTGATATAAGGGGGAACCGCGGTTCCCCCTCAGGGTGTCGACAAAGTGGCATGCGCCCCTTTGTCGAGGGTTTTCCCTCGCTGCTCTGCAAAAACCTGCGGTTTTTACAGCCGTTTGCTCGGGCAAGGTAGGAATTTCTTCGAAATTCCTGCGAAAATCACCGCACATGTCGCTGATTTTCGATCTCAATTGGAGGACTTCGGCCCTCCAATACCTCCCGGGGTTTGTTGATAGTCTGAGGGGGAACCGCGGTTCCCCCTCATTGTTCCGCTTTACAAATTCATGAAAGCGTAACAGGTTTGATATACTGACGATGATGCAGGATTTGGCATCCGGGTGTCGAATGGTATTCCTTATGTGTTGAAACCGGGAGGTATCCTTATGCGCGATATGGTGCTGATCGTTGCTTTTGACGAGGCGAACAGCCGATCCGTTGCACGAAAGCTTCGGGCAGAGCGGGTATATTGCAAGATCGTTCCCGCGGATATCGCGCCGGATGAGGTGAGGGAGCAGGAACCGCTGGGGCTGATCCTGGCAGGCGGCTCCCAGGGCGGGCTGAGCCTGCCGGGCTTTGACCGGGAGCTTATGGAAATGAATCTGCCGGTGCTTGCTTTGGGCGACGCGGCGGCTGCTTTATGCGGCCTGCTAAATGGCCAGGCCGCGGATTCCTATCTGGAGCAGAGCGCCGCGCCTGTTGCCTACCAGGCGGAGCTGCCCCTGTTTGAGGAGGTGGCCGAGGGCGAGCGCATGATGACATTCGTCAGGCCCCTTACGCTTTCGGAAGGCCTGACGCCTGCCGCCTTTGCGCGGGAGGCGGTGATCGGCTTTGCCCATCTTGAGAAGCGGGTGTACGGCCTGCAGTTCCAGGTGGAGCAGAACGATCCGGACGGCATTCAAATATTGGCAAATTTTGCTTTGAAGGTGTGCGGCTGCACGCCCTGGTGGGACAGCGCCGCCTTTATCCAGCGCGCAGTGGATGAGATTCGCCGTGTGGTTGGCGAAGGCATGGCGCTGTGCGCCATCTCCGGCGGCGTGGACAGCGGCGTTTGCGCCATGCTTGGCCATATGGCCATCGGCACGCGGCTGAAATGCATTTTTGTGGATACGGGCCTTTTGCGCAAGGGTGAAGGCGAATTCGTAATGTCCTTCTACCGTGACGCGCTGGGTCTGAACATAGTGCGGGTCGATGCGGCGGACCGCTTTTTGCGCGAGCTTTCGGGCATTGTGGACCCCGAGCGGAAAAGCCAGACCGTCATGCGCCTTCTGCAGGAAATACTTGCCGCCGAAGCGAACAAGACGCCGGATGTCAGCGTTTTGCTGCAGGGGACCAATTATTCCGATTATATGGTCAGCACAGGCGCCGAGACGCCCATTGCCGCAAGCATGCGCTCCCGAAAGGCCATTGTGGTGGAGCCTGTAAAGGAACTGTTCAAGGATGAGATCCGCCGCGTAGGCGAGGAGATGGGGATGCCGCAGGAAATTTCCTCCCGGCAGCCCTTCCCCGGCGCGGGGCTGGCGGTGCGCATCATGGGGGACGTGACCTCCCAGCGGCTTTTTATACTGCGGGAGGCCGACGCCATTTTCCAGGAGGAGGTTGCCCAAAGCGGCCAGGGAAAGCGGCTTTGGCAGCATTTTGCGGTGCTCAGCGATTTGACGCAAAGCGGCTTGAACGGCATTGCCATATGCCTGAGGGCCGTGCACGCCAGCGAAAGCGCGACGGCATTGGCAGCCCGGCTCCCCTTTGATCTTCTGGAGCGGGTTTCGGGGCGCATATTGAAAACCCTGCCCCAGGTGGTACGGGTGGTGTACGATCTCACCCCCAGCCACAATTTTTCGGGCATTGAGTGGCAGTAAATTGTCGAACAAATGATGTTGTCATTTGTTCGATTTTGCATGAGATTACTCCGGGAGGCACCTGTATGTTTCTGTGTGATACCCATTCGGATACGCTGTATGAAGTCGGCTGGAAAAAGAACAACAATACCGATGTGACCCTGGAGCGGACGCGAAAGGGCGGCGTCGCGCTGCAGGTAATGGCGCTGTGGACCGGCCCCGATGGCAAGGCCGGGGATGTAAAGGGCATTGTGGCCGCAGAGCTTGATGCGCTGGAAAGCTTGAAAGCCAAGGGCTTCAAGCACATAGACGATCCAAGCAAGGCCAGGGAAGGGGAGACCGCCATCCTTTTATCGGTGGAAGGCGGCGAGGTGTTTGAAGGCAGCATCGAAACCGTGGCTTACTGGCGGCAAAAGGGCGTGCGCATTGCCGGCATCACCTGGAACCATGAAAACGACTTGGGCTACCCCGCCAAGGGCGGAAGCACCCAGGGCCTTACGCCCTACGGGCTTGAGGCAGTACGCGAAATGCAGCGGCTGCACATTGCCGTGGATGTATCCCATCTGAATGAGCGGGGTTTTTTCGACATCTTCCAAAAGACGCATGTTCCGCCCATGGCTTCCCATAGCTGCTGCGCGGCGCTCAGGCCGCACTTTCGCAACCTCACGGATGAACAATTACGTTTGCTCATCCGGGAAGGCGGCTATGTGGGCATCAACTTCTACGGCGAATTCCTTGCGGAAAAGGACGCCACCGTGGAAACGGTGCTGGACCATATCGACTACGTCTGCCAGATGGGCGGAGAAAAGCAGGTAGGCTTCGGCTCCGACTTTGACGGCATTGATGTTTATCCCCAGGGCTTGCGCCATCCGGGGGAACTGCCCAATTTGATCGGGGGCATGCGCCGCAGGGGCTATCAGGAGCAGGCCATTGATGGCATCGCCGGGAAGAATTTGCTTGCGTATTTTGAAAGGATCGCGCCGTAAGCAAAAGCATCATTTGAATAGATTGGACGGAATGCCTTCAAACTAACAGTGTTTGAAGGCATTCTTGTTTGAGGTGGAAAAATGATCCAATTGAGCCATATCACCAAAACGTATCCCTTCGGCGGCCTGAACGTGGCCGCCTTAAGCGACGTGTCGCTGCACATACACCCCCAGGAGTACGTATCCGTCGTGGGCCCAAGCGGATCGGGGAAATCCACGCTGATGCACATCATCGGCTGCCTGGACACGCCCACCTCCGGCTCCTACCTGCTGGACGGGCAGAATGTTTCGGGCCTTTCCGACAATGACCTGGCGAACATCCGCAGCGGAAAAATCGGTTTTGTATTCCAGGGCTTTCATCTTCTGCCCCGGCTGACCGCGCTGGAAAACGTGGCGCTGCCGCTATTATTGCAGGGCGTGCCCCCCAAAGGGCGGGAGGAGCGGGCGGCGGAAGCGCTGCGGCTGGTGGGCCTTGCCCAGCGCATGGGCCATAAGCCTACCCAGCTATCCGGCGGGCAGCAGCAGCGCGTGGCCATTGCCCGGGCGCTGATCCACAACCCTAAAGTGCTGCTGGCGGATGAGCCTACCGGCAGCCTGGATGAGCAATCGACCCGGGAGGTACTGACCCTTCTGGAGGGGCTGCACCAAAAAGGCCATACCATTGTGCTCATCACCCATGACGCCTCGGTGGCCGCACGGGCCGGCCGGCGGATAACCGTATCGGCGGGGCAGGTGCAATGACGGCGTTTTAATGAATCAATCCCCGCATTCTTGAAATGGCCTCTATTCCATCGATCATGCCCCGGCACAGCTTTTGCTGGTATTCGGGCAGGGAGAGCATTAGATCGTCCTGCGGGTTGGTCATGTACCCCATTTCAACCAGGAAAACAGGCATTTCACACCAGTTGCTGCCCACGTACGAATCCGTCTGCCCTACGCCTACGGGCTTTGCGCCCGTCGCTTTGCACATGCAGTCAAGAAGCGTTTCGCCCCATGCGCGGTAGGTTCCGGGTTCGGCCACCGCGCGGGCATAATCTGAATTCAGGGGAGCATACACCACAATGCCCCGCTTTGTGGGGCTTTTATTGACATTGGCATGCAGACGCAGGCAAATATCGGCTCCCGCGTCGTTTGCGATCCGCGCCCGGTCAAGATTGGTAAGGCTCCTGTCCATGACGTCGCGCGTCATGACGACCTCCGCCCCCTGCTCAAGCAGCATATCCCGCAGCATAAGCCCGATTTCAAGGACAAGGACGGCCTCCCTGCGCCTGGTGACTTTTCCCTGCGCCATGCCGAATACAACAGCCTTGTAGCCTTTCAAACCGGGGCCCACCGGCTCTATGCCTCCGGGACTTAGGAGCTGATGGCCAGGATCGATGCATACGGTCAGGCCCCAAAGCGGGCCATCCGCGTTTGGTTTGGCGGCAGGCTTGGCGGTGGGATATTGGGTTCTGGCTTCAAACCTGCCGAGCTTGCCGCCGGATAGATCGCTGACGGTGACCGCCACATGGTTGCCGGCATAGGTAAGCGGAAGGGGGACCACGCCCTGAAACGCGCCGTTCTCCCCCTTGAGAAGAACCGTTCCGGATTCCATGGAGCTTTTGTAGCCCACCTGTACATACGCATGTCCCATGGCCGTGAAGGAAAGGCTTACGGCATGGTCGCCCGGCTCATAGGAAAAACCGCTGATCCTGGCGGCGGAAACGCCGGCGCCGGGGAGCAGAAAAACAAGCAGCAGGGTGATGGAAAGCAACCTTTTCATAGGCCTTTTCTCCTTCATTCCCCGTCGTAATAGGCCGCCTCATCCACTTTCCTGAAAAACGCGGTATAATGGCCCTGAGCCAATACGCCCACCTTCCCTGAATCGGGGTAGAAAGCGATATCCGTATCGCTGGACGTATCTACATCCAGGTACAAAAGCACTTCCGTATCCGATGTATTGACGATCTTGTGGGCGCCCTTTTCATAGGGCGGGCAGATTACCACATCCCCGGCCTGTATGGCCCTGTCGCCATCGGGCGTCTTCAGCACGCCGCACCCGCGGATGATGTAAAAGACCTCCGTCACGCCGGTGTGGTAATGGTAGGGGTAATTGGCTTTATGCGGCGGGATTTCATAAAAAGCCACCGTACAGCCGTTTCCGCCGCCGCCCAGGACCAAATGCTTGAAATATTCGTAGGGCTCATGATCCTGCCTGTGGGTGCACGGAACCTTGTCAAGGCTTGTGATGAGGATGCTTTCCTGGCGCATGTTTTTCTCCCTCCCGGCATCGCCGATGAATGACAAAACGCCGGAGCGCGGCCTTTTTGCGCTCCGGCGGAAGGAAACTATTTCTTATTGCACGGGATGTAATAATCCAGTATGATCTGCCCCTGATCATCCGGCGTGGTGAACCTGGGGCAGTTGTACAATTCCATGCACCAGGTAAAGCTGTCGGCGGTGCGGCCCTTTTCCGAAAGCGCCTTTACAGTGCAATCATGAGCGGTCAAGCACACATCCTGGGTGGAACTCCCCTGTATCCAGCCAACCGCAACGCTGGAGGGCGCCACGGGATACGACACAAAGCCGCCCTCCGGCACGGGGCAACCGGGCTTCATCATCATGCCCACAATATAGGTAAACTTGCTGCTATCCCCTGCAAAGCCGGTCATGAAGCCGACATAGTCGGAACACAGCACCCAATCCTTCAAAGCTTCCAGGGCGGAAAAGGTGCCATCGGCAAAGCAGGCGTCCCAGAAGGCGGGGATGGGATTCTCCCCGCCCATCTCCGGATGGATGGCCTTGCCGACCACGCACCACTCACCCAGCTCCTTGATTTCCAATTGAATCAGTTTGGACATGCCACTCTCCGCCTTTCTTTTGTATGAAATGTTTACAGTTCGGCTTGCAGCCGTTTGATATGACCCGACAAGAGCGTGATCATGCCTGCCAGCTTGCCTGCCTCTGGCCTATTGGATTCGTGGTACATCTCCTCCGGCGGCAAAAGCCAGACAGGGCCTCTTTTGGGCGTATCTCCCGGATTTCTGGGGAACAGGTGCCAGTGGAGATGGCTGTCGCCGTTGCCCAGCAGTTCGTAATTCAGCTTTTCGGGGTGAAATGCTTCATACACGGCCTGGGATACCAGCACCATTTCCCGAAGGTATTTCTCCCTGAAAGATTTGTTTAACTGAAATAGCTCGCTTGCGTGCTCCTTGCACAAAAAAAGGGTATAGCCATAAAAGCGCTGATGATCGCCCAGTACCACATAGCCTGTTTCCAGCTCCGCCACGAAATACGGGTTGTTTCCTTCGCGGATAAGCTGGATGCGCTCACAGATCAGGCAGCCCATACGGTTCTCCTTATGCGTTTGAAAGCATCAGGGCATGCTTGCCTGATACTCATCCTTCAGCAGCCGGTAGACCACCCTGTCCTTCATTTTCCCGTCATGCCACACGAATTGCCTGAACTCCGCTTCCTTGATAAAGCCGCACTTTTGCATCACCCGCTCGGAGCCCAGGTTTTCCTTCAGGCAGCCCGCGGATACGCGGAACACGCTGTCTTGCGTGAAGGCAAAGCGCATAAGCGCTTGGACCGCCTCGGAGGCGTACCCCTGATTCCAGAAACGGGGATAGGTGAAGTAGCCCAAATCAACCAGCTTTCCCAGCGGCGTGAAGGCGCTTGCCGTATACCCGATCTCACCGATATGGCAGCCCGTTGACTTGTCCTCCATACGCAGGAAAACATGCGCCCGCATGTCCTGCCCGATTTCCCGCATGGAGAACGCAAGGTTTGCTTCAGACGCAGCCAGGGAAGATGTTTTTATATCCGGCAGGTAATACATGGCCGCACTGTCGGAAAGAAGGGCATGGTGCGTGCTCAGATCCGAATCGCGGTGATCCCTTAATACAAGCCGCTTAGACTCAAGCATCAAAAAGCCATGCCGTTCTTTTTCCCGGCCACTGTTTCCGCCGTCTTGACTATTGCTCATAAAGCGGGCCGGCTCACCCGTCCTTGCCGGCAAGCGCATCCACCGGATGCATCTGGCTGGGCTCCAGGCACCTTTCGTACCGTTCTTCCTCGTGCTTGATTTCCCAGTGCAGAAGAATGGTCAGAAGGCCGCGCAGGAGGATGATGGCGCCCAGGATGGCCAGCTCGTTCCACTCACGGACGATAACGGTACGCAACACCTCGCCTCCCAGCTTGAATTCCAGGCCCAGCGCAATGCCCTGTGCCAGCCGCAGGCGGATGTGGGGATCCTTTTTAAAATAGCCGATAACGCCTTTGGCGGCGGTCAGCAGCACCACCACGATGCCCGCGCTTTCCACCAGAAGGATACCCGCCCCGGCAATGGTATGTACCGCATGTTCAAGCCATTCCATCTGTTACCCTCCATACAACAATAACGCTTTGATTATCATACATGATTTTGTGAAAAATTGCACGCGGTTTTTCGATTTTTATATGGCTTTTTCCATCAGGACGGCTGCTTACCGCGTTCCGCGCCTTTTCCGCTTGCCCTGGACAGGAGCTTTTTGTACGTGAAGTCAATCGCCAGGGCGCCAAGCGGGGCCGTAAGGATGATGGAAAGAACCGCAATGCTTAAAATTACGTTGCCCGCTGCGATGCCTTCGTTAAGCGGTATCGCGCCTACCGCCGCCTGCACCGTTGCCTTGGGGAGATAGCCGATGTTGCAAAACAGCGCTTCCCTTGCGTTCAGGCCTGATCGAATGAGGCTTAGGAATACCCCGATGGTTCTGAAAAGCAGCGCGCCGAAAATCACAATAACAGCCGCAAAACCGGCCGTGCGCATGTGGTTAAGATCGACGGCCGCGCCCACCAGCACGAACAGCATGAGTTCCGCCGCGACCCATATCTTGGAAAATTTACCGGATATCCGCTTTGCCACAACCTCCTGCGTTTTGAGCACCGTTCCGCCAAGGGCCATCACGGCAAGCAGCCCGGAGAAGGGGACAACGGCGGAGATTTTTTCCTCGAAGCCCACGAACAGAAACGATATTCCCAGAATGACCAGTATCTTGATGGTGTCGCGCATGTGGATCCTGCGCATGACAAACGTAAGGACCAGGCCTGCTGCAATGCCCGCCGCAAAGCCTGTGAGGATGGAAACCGGCACGTTCAGCAGTGTGGCCGGATGGAAGGCTCCGCCTTTGGCAACGCCTATGAAGGATGTAAACAGCACGATGGCATAGATATCGTCCGCCGAAGCACCCGCCATAATCAACTGCGGAATGCTCTTGTTCATGCCGTAGCCCTTTTCCATCAGCGTCAGCATCTTGGGCACGATGATGGCCGGAGAAACGGCTGCCAGTATGGCCCCGGCGATGGCCGCCTCCGCAACGCTGATATGAAGCAGCGGCGGGGCGATAAGCACCGCGCCCGCGATTTCCAGCGTGGCGGGCACAAAGCACATGAGGACGGCGGGGCGGCCCACCTTTTTCAGATCCTTGATATCCAGGCTCAGGCCGGCCCGCGCCAGGATCACGATCAGCGCGATTTCCCTCAAACCGGCTGAAATGGACAAGATGGATGGGTCAATCAGATTCAAAGCATGCGGCCCCAGGACGATCCCGGTCAGGAGCATGCCCAAAAGGCCGGGCAGGCGAAGCTTTTGAAAAATGCCGCTAAGCATAAATCCCAGGATCAGGATAAGCGCGAGGCTGACGAGCATAAAGCGATAACCTCCTTTCAAGGCCCGGATTCAGTAAATGGAAGATTACCCTGGCCGTTTGGGCATAAATTGTGCAAAAAAACAGATGACATCCGCAAGGCTTTTTTGCAGAAGTCATCAGCATCGTGTGCGCTTTTAGCTTTCGCTACGGGAGAACTTCATTCCCGCAAGCATTATAGATTGTTCATCCCCCAAAGTCAACTGGCAATCCACCGTGTGCCATGGTACAATAGCGGAAAAGCGGGAAGGGGGCATGGGACAATGGACGGCATGGAGGTTTATGTGCATATCCCCTTTTGCAAAAGCAAGTGCCGCTATTGCGACTTTGCCTCCTGCGCGGGGCGGGAGGGCCTGATGAAGCCCTACTGCCTCGCCTTGAAGCGGGAGATAAGGCTTCGGGCCGCGGAATACGGCCCGGTGTCCGTGTCCACGGCCTATATCGGCGGCGGAACGCCCTCCCTGCTTCCGCCCGGCCTTCTGGCGGAGGTTTTGGATTGCCTGTTTGATTCCTTTCCCCTGCTTCCCGGTGCGGAGGTTACCTGCGAAGCAAACCCCGGCACGCTGACGGAAGAATTCTTGAGCATGCTGCGCACCCGCCATGTGAACAGGCTGTCGCTGGGCGCCCAAGCCCGGCAGGAGCATCTTTTGCAGGCGCTGGGGCGCATCCACCGCTGGGGTGAGGTGGAGGATTCCGTGCGCCTTGCAAGGCTTACGGGATTTGACAACCTGAACATAGACCTGATGTTCGGGCTGCCGAAGCAAACGCGGGTGGACTTTCAGCAAACGCTGCGCTCCGCCCTTGCTTTGTCCCCGGAGCACATCTCCTGCTACGGGCTGATACTGGAGGAGGGAACGCCTCTTTTCGAGCAGGCTGCCGCGGGCACGCTCTCCCTGCCGGAGGAGGAAACGGAGCGCGCCATGTATGGCGACGCCATACGCCTGATGAAAAAGGCGGACCTTGAGCCTTATGAGATATCGAACTTTGCGCTTTTAGGCCGGGAATGCCGCCACAACCTGGGCTATTGGCAGGGGGCCAATTACCTGGGCCTGGGCGTCGCCGCCCACAGCCGGATGCCCTGCGATCCCGCATTGGGCGCTTACGTGCGCTTTGGCAATACAAGGAGCCTGGACGGATACCTTGAAAGCATGGAACGGGGCGTAATCTCCCTGGAGGAGTACAAGGCGGTCCCCCGCCGGGAAGCGGAATTCGAAACGCTGATGCTGGGCTTGCGGGTTTTGCGTGGCGTGCGAGAAGCCGATTTTTTGCGCCGCCATGGGCGTACGCTGCAAGACGCCTTCGGCATAAAAATCAGCCCCCTTGTCAAAAGGGGGCTGCTGAAATACGGCGCCGGCCGCCTGGCTTTGACACGCCGCGGCATGGATGTGCAAAACGCCGTGCTGGTTGAGTTGATGGATTAGATCAAAAGTGCCGCTTTACGCTTCCTTCTTTCTGCGAAGCAGGCCCCCGATTATAATGCCGGCAGCGCCGGCGACTGTGAGCAGCACACGGTTGCGGACAAGGGCAAGCTGAAAGGACTGTTCTGTGCTGAGCGCGCTTGAGCCGCCCAGCGCGTTGAATGTATCGATGGCCCAGTCGGTCATCTCGCCGGAAAACTCGCTGGACGAAAGCGTGATGAAACCATATACGCCCAAAGCCACCGCCACGATGCCCACAACCATCAGCAGGAACCCAAATTTTTTCATGCGGATACCCCTTTCTTTTTTACACTTCTCCCGAATGAACCATACATGGTGATACTATAGTATATATTCTAACAAATGTCAACAATTCCCGATATGCCCTTTGTTTTCCATGGCCCGCGCGGAGAGCGCGGGAAGGAACACAAATGGGTATAGCGGCGTTTTGACCTGCATAGAATGGGGCATTCCCAACTGAAGGAGGCGGCGGCATGCGCCTTGCGGCCCTCATCTGCCTGGTGCTGGCGTTGGTGCTGGCGCTGCTTTATTCCAGCCCCACGGCGCAGTTAAGCCCTGCATCGGCAGCACCGCAGGAAAAATGGATTCACATTGATTTGGTGAGAAAGGCACTTACATTGTACGAGGGAACGAAAGTGTTGAAGACATACGCCATTGCATCCGGAACGGCGGACAATCCGTCGCCTATCGGCGTCTGGCGTGTCGCCAGCCGCTTTTCCAGCAAGATGTCCGGCTTTGGCACAAGGTTTCTGGGCCTGAACGTGCCCTGGGGGCAGTTTGGGATTCATGGCACCAACAAGCCGGGCTCCATAGGTACCAACGCTTCCCACGGCTGCATCCGCATGTACGTCAAATCGGCGGAGGAACTGTACAGCCTTACGCCCAACGGCGCAAAGGTGGTCATAGAGGGCGGGCCATATGGCGCTTTGGACAGCTATCTGCCCACGCAGGTTCCCGGAGACCGGTCCAGCCATGTACGGGAAGTGCAGCGGCGGTTGAACAATCTTGGCTTTTCCACCGGCAACCCCGACGGCGTGTACGGCGCGGGCACCAGCCGGGCGGTTTTGCAGGCGCGGGAAGCCTTCAAGCTGCCCAGGGCGGACCGGGTGGACGCTGCCTTGTACGAGGCGCTGGGGATCATCCTGTTTGAATAATAACGAAGGTATAACCTCCACGGAAAAAACATAGGGATTGGCGGAGGGATGACCATGGACTGGAAGGAAGCGGCCTCCTACCTGGGCGCTTGCTTGCCGGAGAAGCTGGCCCATGCGTTGGAGGAATCCGGGCCGCTTCGGGAGATACGCATCCGGGCAGACCAGGCGGTGAGCCTGAAAACGGAGGGAGGCATGCACAGGACGGCCTTCATCCCCAACGGGGAACAGGTGACGGAAATGGCGGAGGCGCTTTGCGAGCACGCATTGTATGCCCGCGCGGAGGAGATGCGCCAGGGCTTTGTAACGCTTCGCGGCGGGCACCGCATGGGGCTGTGCGGCAGGGTACTGACCCAGGGCAATCAGGTGCGGGCGCTTCGCGACATCGCCTCACTGTGCATACGCGTCGCGGGGGAATATCCCGGTTCGGCGGACGAGGTGATGACACGCCTGTACCCTGAGGGCACGCTTGTAAGCACGCTGGTCATCGGCGCGCCGGGCGCGGGGAAAACAACGCTCCTGCGGGATATTTGCCGCCAGCTTTCCGACGGGATAAATGGCCGGGAACAGGTTTCGGCTTGCCTGATTGACGAGCGCGGGGAGCTGGCCGCCTGTGTCCACGGCGTGCCGCAATTGAAGGTGGGACGGAATACCGATGTACTGGACGGGTGCCCCAAATCCGTGGGGATGCAGTGGCTGCTGCGGTCCATGGCGCCGGGATGCCTGGTAACAGATGAACTTGGCGGAGAGGAGGATGCATTGGCGGTGCTGGAAGCGGTCCGCTGCGGCGTGCCGGTGGTGACCAGCGTGCACGGGCAGAACCTGAACCAGGCAATGGAGCGCCCGGCGCTGAAGACGCTGATGCAGGAAAAGGTGTTTGGGCTGTATGTGATATTGGACAGGAGCGTACCGGGACGGATCACCGCCTTATATGACTCCTGCCTGAAGGCCGTATGATCCGCCTGGTATGCGGCCTTACGGCGGCAGGGGCATGCGTCCTTTTGGGCATGGAGGCCTCCCACCGGCTCAAAAGCCGTGTGGCGTATCTGGCGTCGTGGCTTCGGGCGCTGGAACTGATGGATCTGAAGCTACTGCACGAGGGAATCCCATTGCGGGAGGTGGTCCTTGTGGATGGGGACGGGGAGGTCGCAAAGCGCCTGGCGGCTTTCTCCCGCGCCCTTGCGGAGAACCCGCGCATCACCTCATCGCAGGCATGGCAGTCTTCCGGCAAGCCGGCGGATACACAGGAGGAAAAGGTGCTGGCAGCCTGCTTTTTGGCGCTGGGCACAGGCGTTATAGAAAAGCGCCGCGCAGCCATTGCCCAGGCCATGGAGCAACTGAGGGTTTTGAAAAAAGAGGCGGAGGAAAAGGCGCAGCGGGACTGCAAGCTGTTTAGGAGCCTGGGCCTGGCCGCGGGCGCGGCGTTGCTTCTGATCTTGTTATAAAGCATCAGGGTATAAAGCATCAAGGAAGGAAAGGGCAGATCATCATGCAGGTGGAACTGCTTTTCAAAATAGCGGGCGTCGGGATCATGGTATCTGTGATCAGTCAGATCCTGACCCGTACCGGCCGGGAGGATATGGCCATGCTGACCACGGTGGCAGGGCTGGTCATTGTGCTGCTGATGGTGGTGAATCTGGTGGCGGAGCTGTTTTCCAGCGTCAAAAGCATCTTTCAATTATACTGACTGAAGCGTTGGAGCGTGTGCCTATGGAGATCCTGCAGATCGCCGGCCTGGGGGTGGCGGCGGCGCTCCTGGCCATGGTGATCCGTGGGTCCAGGCCGGAGATGGCGTCCCTGCTGGCGATGGCGGCGGGCGCGCTGGTGTTTTTCCTGGCGGTGAGCCGCCTGCAGGCTGTGGTGGCGGTGATGGAGCAACTGGTACAGAAGGCGGGCCTGGCCCAGGACTACCTCAAGGTGCTTTTAAAGGTGATAGGCATCGCCTATGTTTCGGAGTTTGCCGCCCAGACCTGCCGGGACGCCGGCGAGGACAGCCTGGCCGCCAAGGTGGAGATGGGCGGCAAGGTGCTGGTTCTTGCCATGGCGTCCCCCATCATCGTGGCGCTGGTGGAGCTGGTGCTGGAGGTGGTGCCGTGAGGCGGCTGATATGGCTCTTCATCGCCCTTCTCCTTATGGCGCCGCCTGCCGCCCGGGCCGGGGAACTGAAGGAAAGCCTGGAAGGGGTTCTTGACTCCCTGTCCATTTCGGAATTTCAAAAGGCCGTGGACGGCATGACAACAGAGCCCATCAACATCCGCGACACGGTATTGAAGCTGGCGCGGGGGGAAATCACCTGGGACTTTTCAAAGCTTCTGGAGTCCCTGGGCAACGGCCTTTTATCCGCGCTGACGGGAAGCCTGTGGCGCATCACCAGGGTATTGGTGCCGGCGGTCCTGTGCGGCATCCTGATCCATATGCGGGGCGCGTTCGCCCGGGATGCCGTGGCGGAAATCAGCCGTTACGCCAGCTTTCTGCTGGTGGCCGTTTTTATGGTGCAGGACCTTACCGAGCATATTGCCCTGGCACAAAGAACCATCGATCTGTTATCCGGCGCCATGCAAAACCTGTTCCCGCTGCTCTTGACACTGCTGGCCGCGGTGGGCGGAACAGCCAGCGCCGCGTTTTTCCAGCCGGCGGTGGTGGCGGCCAGCGGCACCATGACCTCCCTTGTCCGCCATGTGACCATGCCCTTTGCCGTGGGCGCGGCGGTGCTGATCATCCTGGACCACGTGAGCGAAAAGGTTCATGTCGGCCGCCTGGCTTCCCTCTTCAAGCAGATGGCCAACTGGACGCTGGGCGTTTCCTTTACCGTATTCATCGGGGTGACCATGGTGCAGGGCCTGGGCACAGCGGCGGTGGACGGCGTTTCCATCCGCACCGCCAAGTATGCCATCGACAACTTCGTGCCCATCGTGGGCGGCATGTTTGCCGATACCGTGGATACTTTGGTAGGCTGCTCGCTGCTGATTAAAAACGCGCTGGGCACCACGGGGCTGATGGTGCTGGTAGGCGTCTGCATCACCCCCATGATCCAGGCGCTGTGCGCGGTGTTCATCTACAGGCTGTGCGCGGCCATCCTGCAGCCCGTGGCGGAGAGCAGCATTGTGGATTGCCTGTACGATTTTTCCAACGTGCTGATGCTTTTGTTCATCATTCAGCTTTGCATCAGCGCCATGTTCCTGCTTTTGATCGCGCAGATGCTGGTGGTGGGGAACCTGACGGTGATGCTTCGCTAGGAGGATACCGATGAATGCCTTTTTACGGCAGATGGCGGTGCTGGGGATACTGACCACCCTGGCGGAGCACCTTTTGCCGGAGGGCGGGCTCCGGAAGGCCGGACGGATGGTGATGGGGCTTTTGATGATGCTCACCATCCTCACCTCCCTTCTGGAGATTGTGAAAATTCCCTTGCCCGATATCGCCGGCCTTGCGCGCTTTCAGCAGCAGGCGGAGCTGAAATCGAACCGGGCCCCGGGCAGCTACCGGGACACCGTGCTTGACAGCCTGCGCAGGCAGGTGCAGGACGCGGCCCGGCGGGCGGCGGAGGACGCAGGCTATGCAGACGTTGACGCCTCGGCGGAGCTTTCCTCTGAGGGAGACATTCTGGCCATCCGTTTGCGGCCCATTTGGGCGGCGGTGCCCGCCTTTGCGGGGGAGCCCATAGCACAGGATGGGTATCAAAAGCTCAGGGAGCAGGTGGCCCGCGCGCTGAATGTGCCGGAAAGCCTGGTACATGTGGAAGCGGGGGGAACTGTAAGGTGAAAAGCCTCAAAGCGCTGTGGGAAAAATGGAAAGAAAAAAAGCATGGCCAGTGGCTGATCCTGGTGCTGCTTCTTGCGCTGTCCGGCGCTTTGCTGCTGACCGATTTTGATACGTCCGGCGGGCAAAGCGCCATGGAAAAGCGCATCTCCCAGGTGCTGTCCGCCATGGAAGGATGCGGAAAAGTGGAGATATCCATCTATTATGGGCCGGAAAACAAGAACATGTGGGGAGAAACCACCAATAATACCGCCCCGTTGGGGGCGGTAGTGGTGGCGGAAGGCGCGGACAAGGTGGAGGTACGGCTGATGCTGATGCGCGCCGTGCAAACTTTGCTGGGGCTTGGCCAACAGTCGGTTCAGGTATTTCCCATGGGAGAAAGACCGCTGAAGTAAAGGAGGATGGGTATGATGGCATTTTTCAAAAAGCACAGGAACCTGATTTTTCTTTGCGTGCTTCTTTTGACGCTGGCCGGCTCATACCTGTGGAACCAGTATCAATTGGAAGGTGTGAAAACGGTGCTGCTGCCCGTTACCCGGATGGAAGGAGAGGGCGCAACGCCCACGCCTTCCATCAGCAAGGCTCCTTTGTCCGCCTATCAGGAAAAGCGGGAGGCGGCCCGCCAGGCGGATATGGCGGCGCTGCAAACATTGGCGGCCAATGAAAGGGTGGATCAAACAGCAAGGGACCAG
This sequence comes from Bacillota bacterium, assembly GCA_023411395.1. Lineage (GTDB taxonomy): Bacteria > Bacillota > Clostridia > Christensenellales > Aristaeellaceae > JAEWAH01. The sequence goes on along the minus strand of JAEYOV010000034.1, from coordinate 100,943 downwards.
GCTCAGGATGAGCTGCTGGAGGTGATCCGCTGCCGCGAAAGCGAGCTGGCCATTGAGGGCGCGCTCACCGGCGCGGGCCTTGCCCCCTGCGTGGCGGTGGTGCAGCGGGGCGCCGTCACCGTGCTGGTGGGAAAAAAGGAGCTGACCCAGACGGAAGCCACCATGATCCTGACACTCTCCGCCGCCCACTCCGGGGAAGCGCCTGAAAACATAAGGATCATGGCCGGCGACATGATATAAACCGCTATCCCCTGGCAAGCTTTTGATACATATCCCTGAAGATGGGATTGCGGTGGATATGAAACGCCACCCGGATGGGATGCCGCCTTGGATCACGGCCCCAGAAGCTGTCATCGGATAAGAGGGGGCTGGGCTCCAGCACCGTGGGCACCCAATCGGGATTCACCAGGTAACCGATGGCGGAAACATCCCATATCTCCTTGGCCCAGGCATATTGATCCGTGCTGTAGGCGGAGAAAAGCTCCACCAGCGCATCGCACAGACCGTTTTTGCCGCCGATATAGGTTTGCAGTTCGGGCATGGTGGCCAAAAGGTGGGAAGCAACGCCCATGCAGGGGATGAGCACAAAGGGCACGCCGGAGTCCAGCAGCACCCGGGCCGCATTCACATCCTGGGACAAGTTGAATTCCCGGGCGGTGGGATAGGAAAGGGGTTGCCCGCCCAGCCACACCACCACGATCTTTTTCACAAGCTCCGGCTCCATCAATAAGGCCGAAGCCACGTTGGTGATGGCGCCGATGGCCGCCACGTACAAAGGATCGCCGTCGGGCCTTGCCATGGCGCGGCGCACAAGATCGCAGGCGGCAGGGCTTAAAACAGGCGTTTGCCCATCGGGCAGATAGCTTTCAGAACCATAGAACACAAAGCCTTCCGGGCTGCGGCCCATTTTGCCAAGCAGCCTTACGATTTCATCATGGCTTTTCTCCATGCCGTCCTTGGGGCCCTGGGAACGGTCATTGTAAAAGGGTGCGGCATATACGGCCTGTACCTCAAGGCGATCGGGGGACAAAAGGCTGTAGGCCAGGGCAAACTGGTCGTCCACCTCGTTGTAGGTATCGGTATCCAGCACCGTGGAAAGCCTGCCTTCTCCGGGCGGGGACAACCTGTTCAAAAGTACATCCAGAGGCAAACGGGGCCATGGCATAAGCATATCTCCTTTCAAAAAAAGCCGTATCTATTGTGCAAGGGCTTTACGGGCGAAGCCCTTGCCCCTTTCCCTTGCACCCATTGTACCAGAGATTGCCCGGTTTTGCTTACGAATCCAAAGAATGATATAATACAAAAAAAAGCCCTGCGCGGAGGAATTATGGACGTTTACGAGATTCTGCCCGTACTGGCGCCCGGCGTTTTCATGCAGGTGCTGATACAGGCGTATTTCATCAAGCATTGCTGGGAAAACGAATCCCTGTCCCGGCGGGCAAAGGTGCTGTATACCATCGCCATCGCCGCGTTGAACATCCTGGGCGCAGCGATGTATCTGTTCCTGACCCGCAAAAGGGAGTCGCGTTATCCGGACGACTTTCATGATCTTAAGATGGACGGCCAGCTTCAGAAGGGGATCTTCGTGCTGCTGGTGGTGGCGTATGAAGTAACCGCTTTCCGCATCCTGTCGGCGACGGCTGTCTTGGGCCAGAATCCCGCGCTGCGCTGGATTCTGGCATCCTGCTTTGTGCTCATGATCATAAGCGGCCTTGGGCTTGGCAGGCATCAAAAGATTTTGCACCGGGCGCTGCCCGCCGTACAGATCGCCCTGGCCATGGCGGCGGATTACCTGGATACGACGCAAAGCACCCAGTTCATTGTGCTGGCTGTTGTGGCATCCGTCATCAATGATTCCCCGCTTCGGCCGGCCAGGCTGTATTCCCTGTGTGCCTTGATTCTGTATCTTGTCCTCCACGTCGTCAAACTGGCGGCATCGGCCTATCCTGAAACAGCGGAGGATGTCCTCCGCCTCTATGGGAACCTGCTTATGTCCGGGCTGGTTTTTGCGTCGTTCTACATGCTGAAAAAGCAGTTTCTTTCAAATAAACGGCTGAAGGAGCAGGCTTTGATGCTGGAGGAGATGTCCGCCCTTGCCGAACGCAACCGCATTACGGGGGAAATTCATGACACGGTGGGCCATACCCTGACCAGCGCGGCCATCGCCATCGAGGCCGGCGAAAAGCTGCTGGAGCAGGACACCGAGGCGGCCAGGGAAAAGTTTGCCCTGGCAAAGGAACAGGTCCGCCGGGGGCTGAACGATATCCGACACTCGGTAAAAACCATCCGGGCAGGCGGAGAAAAGCAGTTTCTTCCGGAATTAAACCGGCTGATAGATGACATCCGCCGGAACATGGGCCTTCCTATCAACGGTATTGTGGAAATGCAATCGGAGCTTTTGCCCATTCAGCAAAGCGTGCTGCTTCGGGCCGTGCAGGAATGCGCCACCAACAGCGTGAAGCATGGCATGAGCTCCCAGGCCGATTTGCTCGTGCAGGAATACCGGGGCGTCATCCGCATGACCTTTTCCGACAACGGCAAAGGCACGGGGGAGATTGTGTTCGGCTTTGGGCTTGACAACATGGCGCAAAGGGTGAAGAGCATCGGCGGCACACTGAAGGCGGAAAGCGCAAAGGGAGAAGGGTTTACCGTGAGCATCACCATGCCCACCGGCATCACGGCGGGAGGTGAAAGGGTATGAGCGCCATCAAGATCCTGCTGGCGGACGACCAGACGATCATAAGGGAAGGCATCAAGTCCCTGCTCCAGGCACATGAGGGCCTTGCGGTTGTAGGCGAGGCCGGCGACGGCGCCGCCGCCTATGAACAGGCACGGGCGCTTTTGCCCGACGTGGTTTTGATGGACATCCGCATGCCCAAAATGGACGGCGTGGAGGCCACGCGGCTGATCAAACGCGATTTTCCCGGTACGGTCATTATCATCCTGACTACCTTTGACGATGACGAGTACGTGATCAAGGCCATGACCTACGGCGCATCGGGGTACCTGCTCAAGGACATCGGCAGCGAAAAGCTGGTGGAGGCCATAAAGGACGGGCTGAATGGCAGCATCCTCCTGCCCGGCAGGATCGCAGCAAAAATCACCTCCCATCTTTCGCAAAGCGCCGCACCCAATGTATCGGCGGAAGACTTTACACAGCGGGAGATGGAAATCATCCGCCTGCTCATGGAAGGCAAAAGCAACGGTGAAATCGCGGGAAAGCTGTATCTCACCGTGGGCACGGTGAAGAATTACATCAGTCAAATTTACATGAAGCTGGGTGTGAACGACAGGGCCAACGCGGTGCTGGCGTTTAAAAAGATGGGGTTTTAGCGGTCAGGAAATATGGGCCGGATTGCGCCAGGCGTCAAAATATACTCATCATGAAGGCATCACCCCAAGTAAACGCTGATTAAAGCCCAACGTGTCATTCTGAGGGAGCGATGCGACCGAAGAATCTTTATGCAGTATGGGTTTCAAGATTCTTCGCTGCGCTCAGAATGACATATCCCTGAATGAATCAGCGTTTACTCAAGGGCTGTAAAGAGCGGCACTTTACCTCCTTCCGTCACCCTTCGGGTGACACCTCCCTCCCGAGGGAGGCTTCTGCATTTCAGCATATTCCAAAAATAAAGCAGAAACACAAAGCGGCACGGTGCGCATGAATTGAATGCGCACCGTGCCGCAGTGAGCAGGCTTATTTCAGTGTTATGCTGCTGCCATCCTTCTCGCAAACCATTTGCAGTACATCCGGCAGGGTATCGATGCTGATCATTATCTCATAAGTGACGGTAGGCCAGCCTTCGTCGTTCAAGCTGCCGGACAGGCTTATGCCCAGAGGAAATGCTTGGCCCTGCGCATCCTTGAACTCCACCACATTGTAAAGATTCCAGACATCCTCCCGCGAGGCGCCGGCCCCTGCGGTCAGGGTTGCGGTCAGGTAGGCGCCAGCGCAGGTCTTTTCAGCCTGTATGCTTTGCACGGTATAGCCCAAAAGCTGCGCCTCACCCGATGGGATGTAAGTTTTTTCAGCCGTTACACCGTTTACGGGTATGCCGATTTCTTCCTCGATCCGCCAGTCCTTGCCCTCGGCATAGGATAATGTGGCAGTGTCGATTTCGCGAACGCGCAGTGTCAGCACGCCGGTAAGGGTTACGGGAACGGTGTCGGGGCTTAAGGTCAGCATATTCACCAGCAGGGCAGAGCCATCTTCCGCCCAAAGAATATCCTGCATTCCTTCACCGCCACTGAAGGCATCGTCAATAGTCAGATAGGATGAGACCATATACAGTGGCGTATTGGTCTGCTTGGCGGCATCCAGGAAGCTGGTATGCACCGGCACGTTCAGCCGGGCGGCCTCACTATCCGGGATACGATCGGATATATCACCATTGCTCATCTGGATCAGCGCTTTTGAGCCGTCGGCCGTCTTGGCCTGGGTGGTCAAGTAGGCGATGCGGCCATCCGCCAAAGTCTCGCGCAATGTAATGGCCAGCGGCCCTACAGAATACGTCTTTTGTTCGGTAGTGGACAACACGGTCTGTGCCGAGTCGGGCAGGGTAATGCTATAGAAATGTTTGAAGAAGTCGGTCAAGCCCATTTGGGTAGCGGCAAAGGCGATCACCATGGTAGCCACGATAATGGCCGCTGCAATCAACACAGCACGCAATGATGCGCGTTTCATTTCCTTTTCCTCCTTGATGGAGCGGACGGCATCCATCAGCGCAGCACGGCATGGTTCGGGCATTGGGGCAAAAGCATCTTTGAGGTTCAAATCATCCATATTGCGCAACATCATGCCTCCAGCTCCTTCCTAAGTTGTTGTTTGGCACGGTAAATCCGCCCGCGCACGGTGGAATGATTCAGGTGCAGGACTTTTGCAATCTCCGCCTCATTCATCCCTTCCGCGAAATGCAGCACCAGCGGCAGGCGAAGCTTTTCGGGCAAAGCCTTAAGCGCCAGGGCAAGGGTTGGGTCAGGCGGCGGAGAAGACTGCTCCGGAGCTTCCTCAAGGGAGATGATTCGACGGTTTTTGCGCCGGATGTTGTAGCATTCATTGATGAGAATGCGCGTAAGCCAAGCCGTGAAGCACCTTTCGTCCCTAAGGCTTCTCCGTTTTTCCCAGGCCTTCAAAGCGGCCTCCTGCAGGGCATCCTTACAGTGGTCGCCATTGCGCAGAATGGTGAAAGCCACACGGTACATCATCCCGCCATGGGCCTCGATTTCCTGCGCAAAGAAGTCCTTCTCCATCCAATCACCTCTTGTAACGTTACATAGGATAGACGAGGATAAACCGTCATTTCTCACGCGGCCAAAAAAATAACCTTGCATTGATTATACAGCAAAGCCTTCGGCGGGGATAAGCTGAACCTGCTCGATTCTTGTGCACAGCAGATATATGACTCCCAATATGACTCCAGTCACTTATCACATGATCCTCCTTGCTGGTATCATCAGACCGTACCAAACAAGGAGGTTTGAATGATGAACGGTTTTGAAATCACCAAGGAACTCATCCTGATGCTGCTGCCCCTGGTCGCCATCCAGCTTGGCCTGGCCATTTACTGCGCGGTGAAAATCTTCAAAGAGGGCGTGCAGAACCTGAACAAGTGGCTTTGGCTTGTGATCTGCGTATTCGTTAACCTGCTAGGCCCGATGCTGTTCCTCATCATCGGCAGAAAGAAGGCGTACTGATGATTACCGTACGGAGCCTTACAAAGGATTTCAAATCCTTCCACGCCCTAAAGGGCATTGACCTGAATGTGAAAAACGGCGAAATTTACGGGTTCATCGGCCACAACGGGGCGGGCAAATCCACCACCATGAACATTCTTGCAGGGCTTTCCCGGTTTAGCGGAGGGGACTGCACGGTAGGCGGCAGGAATGTGGCGAAAATCACCCACCCCAGCGACCTGGACATTGGATACCTGCCGGAAGACCCGCGTTTTTACCCCTGGATGACCGCTTATGAAACGCTTTCGTATCTGGGCAGCAACGGCAAGCGTGCCGCGGCAAAAGAACGCGTCGCGCAAATGCTGGATTGGGTAGGGCTTCAAAGCGCGGCCAACCGCCGGGTGGGCGGATTCTCCCGGGGCATGAAGCAGCGGCTGGGCATTGCCGCGGCCATGATCCACGATCCCGCGCTGCTGATTCTGGACGAACCCTCCTCCGCGCTGGACCCGGAAGGCCGCAGCGATGTATTGAAGCTGATCCGGGAGCTGAAGCAGATGGGCAAAACGGTGTTCTTCTCCACCCACATTTTAAGCGACGTGGAACGGGTGTGCGACACGGTGGGCATGATCGCCGCCGGGAAAATGGTCATGGAAAAGCCGCTGGCGGAAATCCAAAGCGACCATATCCTGCCCATTTACGATATTGAGCCCTCCTTCCCTTTGGATGGGGAAATCCTGAAAAAGCTACGGGCGCTTCCAGGCGTGACGGATGTGCAAAACAAGGAAGGCATCCTGTCCGTTACAGCACGGGACGCGGACGAGATGTCCAAACGGCTCATGGGCTTTTTCGCCGGCGAAAATCTCCCCGTCAGATCGCTTACGCTGCACAGGCACGCGCTGGAAGATATTTTTATGCAGGAGGTGAACGGCCATGGTGCGTGAGATGGGTAAGGAATGGTGCTACGGCCTTAGGAACGGCCGGTTTCTGATACTGGCGGCGGGCTTTTTCTTCTTCGCCATGCTGACCCCGGTGATGATGAAGTATGTGGTGCCCGCGGTGATGCAAAGCCAGATGCCCAACCTTGCGCCTGATGTCCTCCAGCAAATGTTTCAAACATCGCAGACGCAATGCATCCAAAGCTATATGGGCGACGTGTTTGAAATCGGGTCGGTGATTGTGGCCTTTACCCTGTGCGGCCTCATCGCGCAGGAAATAAGGGACAATACGCTGGTATTGCCCCTGTGCTCGGGAAAACGGTTTTTGAAAATCGCCGGCGCGAAACTGACCGTATTCGGCGCGGCGCTGGTTTTGATCCTGACGGCGGCCCTTGCCGTCAACTACGCTTACGCCGGGATGCTGTTCGCCTTTGAGGTGGCGCTTTCCCCCATCATAAGGGCCGGCCTTTTGCAGGGGTGGTATATGGTCTTTCTGGTGGCCAGCCTGCTTGCGTGGGGGGCCATGATCAAAAAGCCCATTGCCGCCGGTTGTATGGCACTGGTTACGGTGTACGGTCTGCACTATCTGGGCAGCCTGCTTGGCATATCCGCTTACCTGCCTTCCGGCCTGCTGGACGAGGCCATGAAGCTTGCTGCCTCCCCCTCCCCCGCGCTATACACGGCGCTGGAGGCCACAGGCGCGCTCATCCTTCTGCTTCTTTCGGCAACGCTGCTCCGGCTAAAAAGCATGGAGTGGAACGAGCGGTAACAGGCTTTATTCAGACACCGGTTCCTTCGCGGCGGCCATCGCATAGATGCCGCCGTTTACTTTTTGCATGGCGCCGCCGGTGACGATCTCGGCCTGTACGCCCTGGGGGATTTCTATTTCGTAATGGACCTTGCCGCCCTCATACCGCCATTCGCTGCGGATGAGGCCGTACTTCGTATCAAGCGACGCTTTCACAAAGCCCAGCCGCTCGTCGGGGATGGGCGCGATACGGACCGCGGCGTAGCCAGGCGCTTCCTCCACGGGCTGAATGCCGGCGGCCACCGAGAACATCCAGTCGCCCACGGCGCCGTAAGCGTAGTGGTTGAAGGAGTTCATATCGGTGCTCCACATGGTTCCATCCTCTTTTATGCCATCCCAGTGCTCCCAGATGGTGGTGGCACCCATCTTCACGGCATACAGCCAGGAGGGGAACGACTCCTGCAAAAGCAGGGAATAGGCCAGCTTCTCATACCCGTTTTCCGACAGTACGTGCAAAAGGTACGGCGTGCCCACAAAGCCCGTGGTCAGGTGTACACCGTTGTCCCGGATCATGCCCGCCAGGGACGCGGCCACGGCCGCCTTGTCTGCGCACAAATCAAAATGCAGCGCCAGCACATGGGCCGTCTGGGTTTTGCAGGCGAGCTTCCCGCCCGGCATGTACTTTTCCCGGAATGCCTTCACGATGCGGCCGTGCAGGTCTTGATACTCCGCCACATCCCGGTTCAGCACCTTCCCGGCCCTGACGAGAAGATTCACGGAGTTGGCATACATGGCGGTGGCGATGAGCCCCTCATCCGTTGAGCCCTTGTAGCTGCCGGAGGGCGCGTCCAACCCCAGCCAGTCGCCGTAATGGGCGCCGGTATCCCACAGCGCTTCCTCTGTGCCCTGGCGCCTTACGTATTCCACCCAGCTTTTCATGCTGTCAAACTGCTCCGCCAGCAGTGTTTTGCCGCCGTAGCTTACATACATCTGCCAGGGGCAGATGCAGGCGGCGTCGCCCCAGGCGGCGGACCCGCTGCCGCCCCTGGCCTCCGGCTTTAGCAGGGCATTGTAGGAACGGCCCGCTTCCCTTGTAAGCACGTCGGGGATCACCGCCGGCACGCTGCCGTCGGCATATTGGCAGGACTTTAAATCATGGAGCCATTTTATAAAAAACCTGTGCACATCGAAATTGTAGGACGCCGCCTTGACGAACGCCTGGGCGTCGCCCGTCCAGCCCAGCCGTTCGTCCCGCTGGGGGCAGTCGGTAGGCACATCCAGAAAATTCCCCTTCTGGCCCCAGACGATGTTACTGAACAGGCGGTTGACAAGGGGATTTCCGCACGCAAAATGGCCGGTGCGTTTCATATGGGAGTGGACGGCGATGGCGGTGAAGTTCTCTTTTGAAATTTCCTCCGGCCAGTTTACAAGCTGGATATAGCGGAAGCCGAAGAAGGTGAAGCGGGGCTTGAACGCGTTCGCCCCCTCTTTGAGGATGCAGTTAAATTCCGCCTTGGCGCTGCGCAGGTTTGCGGTATAGAAATTCCCGTCCCTGTCCAGAACCTCCGCGTGGCGGACAGTCACCGTGTGGCCGGCCGGGCCGTTCACCGCAAATTGAACATAGCCGGTCAGGTTCTGGCCAAAATCGATGACATCCTCGCCCTTGGGCGTTTTGAGGACGGCAACGGGCGAAAGATGCTCATGCTCACAAACCTCCTCCCCTTCCTGGGGGATGAGGATGTCCTTGGGCAAGGCAAGGCACTGAACAGGCTGCCAATTGTCTGGACGGATGCGCGCGTCCGCCGTTTCGCCGTCGTAGATGGTGCTTTCAAGGATGTCCGACCCGGCCCACCGCCAGCTTTCATCGGTGACGATATCTTCCACGGCGCCGTCCGCGTACGTAAGGCGCAGCGTGGCAATGAGGGCCACGGGATCGCCGCCTGGATGCTGTTTTTCCCATCCCAGCCGGCTGGCGTACCAGCCGCAGCCCGCCGTGACGGAAAGGTCATTGCTCTCCCGGATCAGCGGCGTCACATCATAGGTCTGCACCTGCAGGCGTTTTTCGTAATCCGTCCAGCCGGGGGCCAGGATAAATTCCCCTATCCGCGCGCCGTTTAAGCGCGCCTCGTATACGCCAAGGGCCGTGATGAACAGCGCCGCGCTTTGAACGGGCTTTGCAAAAAACGCTTTTGCAAAAACCGGGGCCTGCCTGCCCCTTATGCCGGTGGAAATCCATTCGCCGTGAAGGATGTCACGCATGGGATCACTCCTTTGTTTCAATTCATTCCCGGCCTTCGCCGAAAAAACGCCGGGCCGTCTTTACGCTGCATCAAGGATTCTGCGCCGGGATGGAATTTCCTTTGCGGAAGGGCTTGTTGATTTGTGACGAAGTCACGGAGCAAAAAAGCTTTTGCGGGTAAACTTATCATGGTATTTTGGGGGTTACGATTGTTAATTATCAAACAATAAGAAGGTGCTGTCATGGGGAAGAAGGTACTGATCGTGGGCGGCGTGGCCGGCGGGGCCAGCGCGGCGGCCAGGCTGCGGCGTTTGGATGAGACGGCGGAGATCATTATGTTCGAGCGGGGGGAGTATATCTCCTATGCCAACTGCGGGCTGCCCTACCATGTGGGGGATGTGATCAAATCCCGCGATGCGCTTTTATTGCAGACGCCCGAGGGCATGAAGGCTAAATTCCGCATGGATGTGCGCACCCGCCACGAGGTGACGGCCATCGACCGGGAAAACAAGGCCGTAACCGTCACTGATTTGGCAAAAGGCGTCACCTATACGGAAACGTATGACGTGCTGATCATCGCCACCGGCTCCTCGCCGCTGACGCCGCCCATCCCCGGCCGGGAATCGCCCCGGGTGATGACGCTGTGGACGGTTCCTGACACCGACCGCATCCGCGCTTTTATCAAGGAACACAACGCAAAAAGCGCCGTGGTGGTGGGCGGCGGCTTCATCGGCCTGGAAATGGCGGAAAACCTGCGTCATGCCGGGCTTGCCGTGACCATTGCCGAAATGCTGGACCAGGTGATGGCACCCCTGGACTTTGAAATGGCGCAGCTATTGCATGAGCACCTTTCGGACATGGGCGTTGCGCTGTGCTTAAAGGATGGCGTGGCAGCCTTTGAGGACAAAGTCAACGGTGTGGCCGTGAAGCTGAAAAGCGGGAAGGAGCTTTTCGCCGACCTGGTGATTCTCTCCATCGGCGTGAAGCCCAACAGCGCCTTGGCCAAGGACGCGGGCCTAACCGTGAACCCCGCCGGGGGCATCGTGACGGATGATCACATGCGCACCAACGACGCCAATATTTACGCCGTGGGCGACGCGGTGGAGGTGGAGGACTTCATTTTCAAAAGCCGGACCATGATCCCCCTGGCCGGGCCTGCCAACCGCCAGGGCCGTATTGCCGCGGACAACATCGCCGGCCTTGATGCAAGCTACAAGGGCACCCAGGGCACGGCCATCGCCAAGGTGTTCGACCTGACCGCCGCTTCCACCGGCACCAATGAAAAGGCGCTTCAAAAGCAGGGCCTGATAAAGGGCAAAGATTATGAAAGCCTGATCATTACCCAGAACTCCCACGCAGGGTATTATCCCGGCGCGGCGCCGCTTACCTTGAAGCTGCTTTTTTCCAAGGATGGCTCGAAAATCTACGGCGGTCAAATTGTGGGCCGGGAAGGCGTGGACAAGCGCATTGACGTTCTCGCCACCGCCATCCGTTTGAATGCCTCCGTGCTGGATTTGAAGGACCTCGAACTGGCCTACGCGCCGCCCTATTCCTCCGCCAAGGACCCGGTGAACATGGCCGGCTTTGTGGCGGAAAACATCCTCTCGGGCAGGGCGGCTTTGGCGGACTGGGACGCGCCGGACGGGAGCGGTGAAGCGGCCAGGCTGGACGTGCGGGAGGATGCCGAGCGCATGGTCTGGGAAGTGCCGGATTCGAAGCACATCCCCTTGGGGCAATTGCGCTCAAGGCTGAACGAACTGGATAAATCAAAAGAAACCGTCGTATTCTGCGCCATCGGCGTCAGGGCGTACAACGCGGCGCGCATCCTTCGTGAGAACGGCTTTGAAAACGTAAAGGTCTATCCCGGCGGCACGAAGTTTTATGTGTCCACCCACTATCAAAACAAGGAGGCTTCCCACATGCTTCAAAGCGCGTCCGTTTCCGATTCAGGCCACCAAAGCATGGAGGATGTGGCCGTGGCCTCCATGCGCCTGGACTGCTCCGGCCTGCAGTGCCCCGGCCCCATCATGAAGGTGTTTGAAACCATGAAGGGCCTCAAGGACGGCGATGTGATCGAAGTATCCGCCAACGACCCCGGCTTCGCCAGGGACATCGTATCCTGGTGCCGCCGCACGGGGAACACGCTGGTGCAAAACACCCGCCGGGGGAACGATTATGTGGCGCTGGTGAAAAAGGGAGTGGCCTCCGAATCCGAAAAGCCGGATGTGCCCAAAGGTGACGGCAAGACGATTATCGTATTCAGCGGCGACCTGGACAAAGTCCTTGCCTCCTTCATCATTGCCAACGGCGCTGCCGCCATGGGCCGCCCCGTCACCATGTTCTTCACCTTCTGGGGCCTGAACGTGCTGCGCCGAGGCAACCGGCAAAAAGTGAAAAAATCCATGATCGAGGCCATGTTCGGGGGCATGATGCCTAGAGGCGTGGACAAATTGAAGCTTTCCAAAATGAACATGGGAGGCATGGGCACCGCCATGATGAAGATGGTCATGCGCGGCAAGCGGGTGGATTCTTTGGAGGTGCTCATGCAAAAGGCCATGCAAAACGGCGTGCGCCTGGTGGCCTGCACCATGAGCATGGACGTGATGGGAATTCGCCAGGAGGAGCTGATCGACGGCGTGGAGCTCGCCGGCGTCGGGGCGTACCTGGGCGACGCCGAGGAATCGAACGTGAATCTGTTTATTTAGGCCGGGGCTCTGCCCCGGCACCCCGCCCAAGGGATATCATCCCTTGGGAATCCCCTTTTAAATTTTTTATAATAAAAGCATGCAGGGCAAGAAGAGCCTGCATGCTTTCCATTTCTGTGGCAAATTACTGCTCTCCCTTGAAGGTGAACCAAAAAGCTGGTAAACTTGGCGTGCAATGTATTATTTCAGTAAGGAGTAAAGAGAGTGAATCAGGAAAACGCGGTCGCCCAATATTGGAAGGAATTCCTTAAAAATACCCACCGGGATGAGAATCTTGCATACTATGAATGCTTTCACTTTTGCCATACGGAGGAACTGGCCAACAGCCTGTTGCAGCTTGTGCTGGATGGGAAGAAGAAAGCAACGGCATCCAGCCTTTTGTATTATCAGGCTGTCAATGAGCCGATTCCCCAGGTTGGCGGCTTATCCATCGTGACCGATTTTCAGGGGAATCCCAAATGCGTGATTGAAACGACAAACGTCATGATTCTTCCCTTCAAGGACATGACCTTCGACATCTGCAAGCGCGAAGGCGAGGACGAAACCCTGGAATCCTGGCAGGAAGGCCACATTCGTTTCTTTACAATCGACGGCCAGGAAAACGGCTTTGAGTTCACCTGGGATATGCCCGTGGTCTTTGAGGATTTTGAGGTGGTGTACAGGTAGTAAGAACGGGCGGGGGCGCTGCCCCCGCCGGCCCCTGCTTAAGGGATTTCATCCCTTAAGAATCCCATACTTCGTTTCCAGCTTCCCACAATCCGCCTTCGTCCAGATATACTTTAGCACATCCGGCATGCGTTCAAGCCCGATGGCCTAGGCCAGCATTTGCCGATCCACGCGATAGGGCCAGGTGCACCAATCCGGCTCGAAGTTCCTCCGCGTAAACAATAAGCGATTCGGGGTCATGTCATTCTGAGCGCAGCGAAGAATCTTTAACGCCTTGCAGCATAAAGATTCTTCGGTCGCTTTGCTCCCTCAGAATGACACGTTAGCGCTTTATCCAGCGTTTTCTTGATAAGCTCCCCAGTCAATGCGGCTGAGGCTATTTGGCATAGCCCCTTCCGTGAAAGCCACCCGTGGCGGCCATATACCGCGCTTCGCCTATTGCGCCGCCTGAAACGGCAATCAGCCGCCTATGTGATTGGGCTCCATTTCCCGTTTGAAAAGCGCTTGCGCCGTTTCGTATGCTTCTTTGGTGATGGCCTTCGCCTCCCCCACCATACCGTTCCAATGGGAAGCCATTCCGTCCACATACCAGGCAAGGCCCTTTTCATAACTCAGCTTCTTGGCGGTATAGGCGTAGTGCAGCCAATAGCCGGGCGCCATGATCTGGCTGGCGGCGTCGGCGTTGGAGATGCAAACCTCCTCCAGGGTTCCCTGGCCCAAGGCCAAGGGGCTGTTATGGGTGAGGATGCATTGGCGGATGGGCTCAATCTTTTCGGCGGGATACCCAAGGGATGACAAAATTTCCGCTGCCCGCTCCCCGCCCAGGATGTGGTGCCTGGATACCGAAGCGTAATCCTCTATGGCAGATATGTCGTGCAGGTATGCGGCCAGGGCGACGATTTCCCGGTCTGCATGGAAAATTTGCGCCAGCGTATCGGCAATGCCGGCCATCACCAGGATGTGTTTTTCATAAAAGGAAGTGTCGAACGGCCCGGGCCCATGATAACAAACATCTTCCATCAGGGATTTGATTTGTTCCGGCATCATAAGCGCATCTCCCTTTACAGGCTATGGAATTTTGCCTTTATTATAACAGGGATGGGCTGATATGGCAATCTAATCCTTGCCCTTACCCTTACCCTTACCCATTCCCTGAAGCAAATTTCATGCCAGCATGGTAACAGCCGTTGAACTTACCTCCAGCACAGGCGGCCTGTATGTGGTTTTTGAAGGGGCAAGCAAACTGCTCAAATAACCGGGATGGCGCAAAAAGGGAATGCCTTGAAAATGGGCACCGTAGGGCGGGGGCTTGCCCCCGCCGTTACATACATAGGGACATGATCTGATTTCCCCAAAATTGGGATTTCAAAGGGATAATATCCCTTTGGCGGGGGGCCAGGGGGCGGAGCCCTTGGTGGCGGGGGCAAGTCCCCGCCCTACGCAGGACACGTCATGCAGTTTCATATCTTGGGGTGTACATCGAAACCTGTATATCTGCCATGTTTTAAACAGCGCCTTCATCCCATCACAAAAAACCTACGCCATGCAACAGCGTAGGTTTTTTATGGGATAAGCCAGCCCCCGGAAGGGCCTTAGCATGTAGTGTGCTTACCGCAGCCTGATTCAGCCGTTCCCGTATTCCTTGCCGCTGTCATGGCTGAACTGCCAGTTAATACCGAACTTATCGGTGGCCATGCCGTACAGGTTGCTCCAGAAGGTTTCCTGCAATTCCATATCCACCTCGCCGCCGGCTGAAAGCTCGCTAAAGAGGCGTTTGATTTCATCAGCATCCTTGGTCACGATGGTCAGGCTGATGTTGTTGCCCGCAGTAAAAGGCATGCCGGGCGGGAAGTCGCAGAACATGACGGTGGTGTCTTGGAAATTTAGGTCCGTGTACATGATGAGGTTCTTATCCTTGTCATCAAGAACCATTTCCGGATCGGGCGGCATTTCGCCGTAGGTCATGAATTTGGGAGCATTGGTCTTGAATACCTTGGCGTAAAACTCCACCGCCTCGCGGCAGTTGCCGTTGAAGCTTACAAACACCTGCAGAGCCATATGTTTCACTCCTTTGTTTTGGGGTCGTCACAGCTATGTTTTACCACAAAAGGACAACCGTTAAACAGGAAAGAGCAAAATCAATACGCAAGGGTATGGAGCAGCGCATCCACCTGCACCATCTGCTGCCCGGAAAGCGGGCCGAATGCCATGGCTCCGGCGTTTTCTTCCGCCTGCTTCACGCTTTTGAAGCCGGGGATGGGGATGGTGTTTGCGCTCCTGCCCCACAGCCAGCATAATGCGCCCTGGGCCAAAGTGCGCCCTCCGCCGGTGAGTACCTCCCGCACGCCCTCCAGCATTTTCAAAAAGGCCGGATCGGGCTTTCCGTCCTTAAAAAACCGCACCCAGCCATGGCCCGCGCCGCGCACGTCGTCCCTGGGCAAGGTGGAACTGCTGTTGAATTTTCCGCTGAGCAGGCCCATGGCCAGCGGCGTACGGTTGACGGAGGCAAGATTGTTCGTTTCGCACAGCTTCACCATCTCCGGCGCATCGGAAAACACGTTCATGTCATGCTCGATGGCGGAGCAATTGGGACGCCTGGCAAAGGCCGCCGCGCCGTCTACAAGGTCGGTGCTCCAGCCGTAGGTGCGGATTTTTCCCTTTTGAACAAGCTTATCCAGCGTATCGCAGACGGGGCCGATCTGCGTGAGGCCGATCTCCCATACGTGCAGAAGGTACAGGTCGATATAGTCCGTGTTCAGGCGTTTGAGCGAGGCATCACAGGCCCGTTCCACATAGCCGGGGTCCAGGTTCACGCCGTGGAGCGTTTTGGTGGCCTCGCTGCCGAAGTAGCCAAACTTGGTGCTGACGACGATGCTGCTCCTGCGGCCGGCGATAGCCTTCCCCACCACTTCCTCGCTGTGGCCCACGCCGTAGGCATCCGCCGTGTCCACGAAGTTTACGCCCAGGCTGAAGGCCGCGTGCAGCGCCCGGATGGATTCCCTGTCGTCCACATCGCCCCAGCCGTCCGGCAGCCCTTCCAGAATAAACGGCCCGCCGATGGCCCAGCAGCCCAGGCCCATGGCGCTGACCTCAATGTTTGATCTGCCCAATGTTCTTGCCATGCACATATGTTATCCTCCCGAACTGCGCCGAACAAACAGCGCTATTTACGGGAACAGTATACGGCGATGGATTGGCCTCCGGAAGCTCCAATTCATTGTTACTTTTTTGGAGCCAATTCGACATGCCACCTTTTCGGTCTGGAAAGCAAAAGCAACCCCGGCATGTCATCCTGAGCGCAGCGAAGGATCTATAAGGCGATGGAATCAAAGATCCTTCGTCGCTTCGCTTCCTCAGGATGACACGCCGGGGGGCTCAGGATGACACAGGAGGGGGGCAGGATGCATACGGGGTGGTTCCGGGTGACATATGGGGGTTGTTTTTTGCATCCTTTACGGGTTCTCGCCAGATCTATTTCAGATTCTTGTTCAGCGTGTTCAGCAGCGTACCGTCCGTGTTTTGTGAAAGCTCCCAGATGCCCACGCCGGCCAGGCCCTGGTTTCTGATGTAGGCGGCCTTTTCGCTGAGGGACGCGGCGTCTTCATAGGTGATGAAGGTGGAACCGTTAAAGAGCCAGGGCGTTCTGCCCGCCGCGCCGTAATAGCGGGTGTAGGATTTGTCGGACAGGTACTGGGACACGATATCATCGTAATCCACCGATTTGTAGCCCTTGTAGGTTTTGTGCATGCCCGTGCCGCCGCCCTGCACGTTGCTGTAGCGGTGGCCGTAGAACGGCACGCCCAATACCAGCTTGGATTTGGGGAAGCCCGCGCCTGTCCAGGCCTTTACGGCCTGGTCCGCGCTCCATACAAACTGGGGGGAAGGCGCGGTGGAGCCGTACAGCGGCGCGTTATGGTCGGTGTACTTGTCGCCGTAGCCGTGGATGTCATAGGCCATCACCACGCCAAAATCCAGGTACTGGGCGATGGACTTCATTTGCACGTTGCCTACATATCCTGTCCCGGCGCCGCCGGCAATGGTCAGCAGATAGCGTTTGCCGTCCTTTTTCCCCTGGGCGTCGAGCTTGTCCCGCAGCTCTTTGAGCAGCAGGGTGAAATTCTCCTTGTCGGCAGAGCGGTAGGCGTTCTCCGGCTTGCCGCCGCTGACGGGGAATTCCCAGTCGATATCCACGCCGTCAAAGCCGTGGACAGCCAAAAATTCGGCCACGCTCCAGGCAAAAGCCTCCCGCCGGCTGGCGGTGGCCGCCACATTGGAAAACCGGCCGGACCATTCCCAGCCGCCCACGGAAATCAGCGTACGCAAATTGGGATATTTCTTTTTCAGCGCCCTAAGCTCCGCGAAGTTCTTCTTATCCACTTGCGCATCGCCCAATACGATCTTGTTGGCGCTTGAGATATTGGCGAAGGCGTACAAAATGTGGGTCAGCTTGGAAACGGGGATGTCATTTGGCGTGTAGCCGGAGTAGGCCGCCCAGCTTGCGTAATAACCGGCAATGATCCTGCCGGTGGCCTGATTGCTTTTTGTGGTGACTGTGATCTTGTTGCTGGCACCGGAAATGTTGCCGGCCGCGTCCTGGGCGGCCACATAAAAGGTGTAAGATGTGCCAGGCGCAAGATTTGTGATGGTGGCTTCCGTTTTGCTCGTGTAAGTAAGATATGCCGCATCCTTGAAAACGGCATACGATTTGACGCCCACGTTATCGGTGGATTTTTGCCAGGTGAGGCGTACGGAGGATGTGTCGACGGAGGCTGCGGTGAGATTTGCGGGCTTGGTTGGTTTTAAAGTGTCGGCCGCGGCTGCGGCGCCAACGGAGACGGTGCACAGGATCAGCACCGTCAGCATGGCGCCCAACGCCTTGAAAAACCGGTTCGCTTTCATTCGCAAGAAAGCCCCTTTCTGCTAAATAAGTTCTAAATTACTATAGTATATTTGTACAGTTAGAACAACCCACAATATATGGAACCATGGAAAAACAGCACGAAACAGGAAGAAATGTTGGGAAAAAGAATCCATGGCGGGTAGATTAGAACCACAAAAAAACCAGCGCTCAGTAGCCGCCGGTTTTTTTGTGCAAGACAGCACACTCTGCTATTCTCTTCAGCCGATTGTGCCTATGAGGTTTCGCGTCTGCGGACGCGACCAAAGGGCTTTCCGGTCGGTCCAGCCCGCTCAATAGTCGCAGTGCTGCGCTGCCGCCTGCACTGCTCCTTTTCGCCGGCCTCCTCCACCCCACCCATTTCTGCCACTGGCAGGGGCGGGGTTACGGAGCCTTTGGAAACCTTCGGAGGCAGGCTTTAAAAGTACTCTCACAGCTTTTGTCAAATGGTATCAATATCGAGCCTCGATGATCATGATGCTGTCATACAGCATCCGGTTGACGGGTACGGCCACGCCGTGCTTTTGTGCCAGTTCCAGTACGGCGCCGGCGAACAGCGCCACTTCGCTTAAGCGTTTGGCCTCCACATCCTGGCGCATGGAGGGCTTTCCACCCGGGTCCAGCGTATCGAGCAGGCGCAGCCAATATTGCATGTCATCTTCGGTCAGGTTCACGCCCTCCAACTCTGACAGGGCGATTACCTCCCGCATGGCGGCGATCATGGTATCACGCTGCGGGCCTTCCCGCTGGATCGCGCCGTAGTCGGGGCCGAACACCGCCACCGTCTGGTTGACGCCCACGTTGAGCATGAACTTTCCCCACATCCGTTTTCCCATGTGCTCATCCACCTCAAAAGGGATGTCCATGCGGCGGAAAAAATCCGCGACCCTTTGCACCTTTTGGGGAACGGGCCCCCCATGGGGCGGGCCGAAGCACAGCTTGCCGGTGTTTTTGTAGGTAAGGCGGTTTTCCACTTTTACCGCGTCCATGCCCTGGGCCACGCAGTAGATCACCTTGTCCATGCCGTAGGCTTCCCCTATGATCCCCTCGCTGGTGATGCCGTTGAGCAGCGACAGGATCAGCGTCCGGGGGCCTACCTGGTTTTGTATGGCCTTCAGCGCATCGTTCAGTTGCAGATACTTCACCGCCACCAGAATCAGGTCGGCGGGCGGCACCTGATCCTCCGGCGCAACATAATGGAAATCGCAGGCTTCCCCATTGGCATATACTTTTTCCCGAATATATCTTGCCATCCTGCCGCTGCCGGCGATGATCCGAAGGCTTTCTTTTTCCATCCGCTTGGAAAGAAGGTTCCCAAAGAGCGTTCCAAGCGCCCCAAGGCCGATGATGGACACGGTTTTGATTTCCTGCATTTACATAACCATCCCGTTCTTTTGTAGGCCGCCGCTACTTTATTTCGGCGTCGTTGCTGTAACCCCGCTGCTCCCAGTAGCCTTTATAATTCGGGTCGTCAGACAAAGTGATGCGGTTTACCCAGCGCGCCCATTTGTAGCCCAGCTTGTCCTCCGCCACCACGATGAAGGGATAGCCCATCTCCGGCGGCAGGTCCAGCCCGTTGGCGCCGTAGGCCAGGATGAGCTGCTTGTCCTGAATGGTTTTGAGCGGCAGCGATGTGGTGTAACCGTCGACGGAGGAAAAGATCACCGTCACCGCTTCGGGCTTAACGCCTGCCTTGTCCATCAGCTCCGTAAGCAGCGCACCCTTCCAGAGGATGGTGGCGTCCCAGCCCTCCACGCAGTACAGGGTGATCTTCCGCTCATTTGCGGGCAACGCCTTCACCTGATCGTAGGAAAAGGCTGCGGGCGCATCCACCAGGCCGTCCACGGTCAAGGTGTAGCCGCTTACATCCACCTGCTGCACGCCTTTGATGGAATTGTCCCTGGGGCCGACGGCAGGGTCCAGCCGCGCGCCCTGATACTCCGTGATTTCGCTTTCCCTGTACCGCCGCATTGTGGCCGCGGATACGCTGTCCGCAGCGCTCCCCGGCTGCTTAGAGTTCGCCGGGCCGGCACACCCGGAAAGCAGTATGAGAAGGGCCGGCAGCACCAGCCATTTGCATTTCATAATAGCGCCCCCTTTCCCCTACATGATAACCCAAATTGGCAAACATATCAAATCCCTCAGCCCATACGTGGAGGAAAACACGCGGCGCCGCAGAATCATATACCATTGCCATGGATTGGAAGGGAATACGGCGGGGTGCGGCGCATTGGCCGCACGCCACCCTGTGCGGGGAGGCTGCGCAATGATTGAGGTAAAAGGGCTGACGCTTACATACCCAAGCGGCAAGGGCGTGTTCGACCTGAATTTTTCGGTGGGCCAGGGGGAGGTGATGGGGTATCTCGGCCCCAACGGCGCGGGAAAAACCACCACCATCCGGGCGCTTTTGGGATTCATGCGGCCGGATAGCGGCACATGCGCTATTGATGGGCTGGACTGCATCAAAAGCGCGCCCGGAATACAAAAATCCCTTGGCTACATTCCGGGGGAAATTACCTTTCTGGACGGCATGAACGGCGATGAATTTTTGCGGTTCATGCGGGATATGCGGGGCACAAAGGATACGGCCCTTCAAAGCCGGCTCCTGGACATGTTTGAATTGAGCCCCAAGAGCCGGATCAAGAAATTTTCCAAGGGCATGAAGCAAAAGCTGGGCATTGTCACCGCCTTCATGCATGACCCCGATGTGCTGATCCTGGATGAGCCCACCAGCGGCCTGGACCCGCTGATGCAGAACCGCTTTGTGGAGCTTTTGCTGGAGGAAAAGAAAAAGGGCAAGACCATATTGATGAGCAGCCACATGTTTGAGGAGGTGGAGCGCACCTGCGACAACGTGCTGATCATCAAGGATGGCCGGATCGCTGCCCATTCCGACGTGCAAAGCCTGAAAAGCGCCCAGCGCAGGGGCTTTTTCGTAAAGCCCATGGACAAGGCGCCTGCCGCCAAGGCCTTTGAAAGCGCCGGGTTTGAGGTGCGCGAAGCGCCCTACGATACCCTGGAGGTATTTGTCACGGGCGAAAATGTGGACGGCTTCCTCAAAACGGCTTCTCAGTTCACGATACTGAACCTAGACGTAAAGGCCCAGTCGCTGGAGGATGTTTTCATGCAGTTTTACGGCAAGGAGGGCAAACGGTCATGAGCTTGACACTTTTGAAGGCAACATGGAAAAAGAACTGGCTCCTGCTTGTGATCTTCTTCGGCGTGCTGACGATGTACATGACGGTGATGGTGAGCATGTACAACCCCAACGATATGCAGGCCATCAATTCCATGCTCAGGCTGTTTCCCAAGGAGCTGATGAATGCCTTCGGTTTTTCCAATGTGCCCTCAGACCTCACCGGGTACCTGGCCAGCTTTCTGTACGGGATGCTGATGCTTGGTTTCCCGCTGGTCTACTGCGTGATACTTGGCAACCGGCTGGTGGCAAGGATGGTGGACAACGGCTCCTTTGCGTTTTTGCTGTCCACGCCCAATTCCAGGGCGAAGATTATTCTCACGCAAGGCGTTTACGCGCTTGCGTCCGTAGCCGCCCTGTTCGCGGCGCTGTCGGGCGTTGGCGTGCTGGCCTGCGCCGCGGCCTTCCCCGGCGCGCTGAATACCGGCGCGTTCTTGAAGCTGAATTTTACGACAATGCTTGTGAACATGGCGGTAATGATGATCAGCTTCTTCTTTTCGTGCCTGTTTGCTGACGCAAAAAAGGCGCAGGGCTTCGGCGCGGGAATCCCCATCGCATTCCTGTTAATGAACATGCTTGGCGGCGCAGCCAGAGATGCGCAGGTGCTGAAAAGCATCTCCATCTACGGGCTGTACGACCCTTTGAAGCTGGCGGGCGGCGCCAATGTAACATACGTCAATCTGTTTTACACCGGTTTGATTCTGGTGTTGTTTGCGGCCGGGCTGCTGATCTTTCAAAAAAAGCGGCTGCCGCTGTAAAAGCTTTCACAAAAAGAGAGCGCTCACGCAAGCGGGCGCTCCCTCCATTTTGACAGGTTCTTTGCTGCCGGCATTATGGTATGCATCAGTCGCCGGTGGGATCCTCAATCATGGTACCTACCCTGTATCTATGCACATGGCCGTCGTTTTGCGTCGTAACGGATTCCAGGAAGTGTACGTGCCTGTCTCCCACCTCGATGGCGCCGCCGGTCCGGCCCCAGCCCTCGTGGAAATGGTCATCGTAGAAATCCGTGCGGAACCGCACGTCGTGGAAATGGTTCGCGGGCCCCCAGGGCCTTGCTTCCCCCGAAACGGCGGCAAAGCGGTGGGTATGGGGATCACGCCCGGCGACTTCCACGGCGCCCTGCACCTCATGCACATGGAACTGCACTCCCGGGCAGGCCTGGCCGTGAACCGCGTAGTTCTGGGGTTGGGCCGCGTTTTCCGCGTTCCCCTGCTGCCAGCCCTGGGCTTGGGCCGCGTTTTCCGCATTCGCCTGCTGCCATGCCTGGGATTGGGCCGCGTTCTCCGCATTCGCCTGCTGCCATGCTTGGTATTTTGCAGCATATTCCGCATTCGCCTGCTGCCAGCCCTGGTATTGGGCCTCGTTTTCAGCATTCCCCTGGTGCCGGCCTTGGCCCTGCTCCGTGTTTTCCGCTTCCCTGCGCCTGCCGCCGGCTTCATCCTCCTGCCGGCCGCACTTTCCTTCATGGCCGCGGTCACCCATGACCGCCCCGTTACGGGAGCAATTCTCATCATCAATATACATCATGACCCGGGGATCAAAACAGGGTTCGTTCCAAAGGCAGTGATGGCCGTGATGGTCATGATGCCCGTGATGGCCCCCAGCCATTCCCTCCGGATCAACGATGCCATTATATCTGCTATCTTGTTCCATACCAATGCGCTCCTTTATTGTGTACCGATACATTTCAAAATGACCCCACAAATCCGATCGCTACAGGCACCCGAAGGTGCAAATGTTGATAGATTCATGTCCATTATGAGAATATGCGGCGCAGCTTGGAAGTGTGACGCAAATCAAAAAACCGCGGGCGCTTGGCCGGCGGTTCGGGGAGCCCAAAGATGGGGTGCGGGACGATCAGGACGGCGCTGCGCGCCACCCTCCCTCCTCATCCGTCACCCTTCGGGTGACACCTTCCCCCAAAGGGGAAGGCTCAAATGCCTGCAAGAAGCTCCCACACATCCCGGCGGACGCTTTGATCCATTCCGTCTCTTATATCCACCGGCAGATGGATGTTGATCCCTTCCCGCCAATCACCGCGGCCGGGCGGCGTTTTGACGCCGAAGGGCCGTTTTTCCCTGATGGCCTTCACATAATCGTGGATGGACGCAAGGGGCTGATCGAATACGACGCCCATCATGTGTCCCTCCGGCCACTGGCGGATTTGATGGATGTCGGACCCAGCGGTCATGGGCAGGCCCAACGCCCTGGCGTACCGCACCGCCAGCGCGTCGTTTTCGGGCCGGTTGGCGGCATTATAGGCTTCGACACCATCCGCGCAGCCCGTGGACAGGCGGATGGCCGGAATATAATCCCGGTCGCGGAAGGGATGGGCCTGCACCACGCAGCCGCCCGCCGCATGCACCGCGTCATACTGCTCCTTGCGCGTCCAGTGCCCGGCCTCCGGGTGGTCCAGAAGCCATTGCTTGTTCAGCCCGTAAATCAGGTACTCGTCGCCCTGAAAATGCTCCTCCCAGCCGAAAAACACAGGGAAGCCCGCCTTGTCCCCCGCTTCCCTGGCGTTCTCATACCCGCGGCAGAAGCGGTGAATGCGCTCCCGCCAGGGGAGTGCCCGCGGCACGGCGGTATTGCCGCCGAAAAAATGGTCGGTAACGATGATGCCGGCGTACCCCAGATCCTGATAGCGTTTGACATACTCGCTCCCCCGGGACATGCCGCAGGCGCTGGACTCGCTGGTGTGCAGGTGGGTTTCATAAATATATTCCATATAAATGCTCCAAACAAGATAATGAGGCGGCCCCGCTTACGCAGTGATCCTGCGCAGGCGCTTTTTTTCAATCTGGTCGTAAAACATGTACTGCTGCATGACGCCGGCAAAGCCCGCGTACCTTGGAAAGGGCGAAACGCCGCCGTATTGAAGGTCGATGACCCGCTGGATCCACACATCCACCGGCGCCAGATCCAGGCGGTGGTAGCCAAAGAGCATCACGCAGCTTGCCACCTTGATCCCTACGCCGTAAAGGGAGAGCAGCCTTTTAATAAGCGGTTCGTCGTCAAGCTCCCCCATGGCCGCAAGGTCTGTTTCCCCGGAGGCCGCCGACAAGGCGGCGGCCTTGATATAGGGCGCGCGGTAGCCCAGGGAGCAGGAAAGCAGCTCCTCCATGGAAGCCTCCGCCAACGCTTCGGGCGTGGGAAAAGCGCGCTCCTCCCGCCCGTTGCATAAAAACGGGCTGCCAAAGCGGCGGCACAGCTTTTCGATGCCGTCCCGGATGGCGGGAATGCTTTTGCGCTGGGAAAGAATGAAGCTTATCAGCACCTCCCAGGGGTCCTGGCGCAGGATGCGCAGGCCACGGCCGAGCTGCGCCGCTCGAAGCAGATAGGCGTCCCCGCCGTCCACCGCGCCAAGGAACGCGCCGTAATCGGTGGAAAGATCAAAATAGCCGTGCCAGATTTCCCTGAATTCCTCCTCCGGGCAATGAAAACCGAAGGTGTCATCACCAAGGGAGTCGACGCAAAGATATTTGCTCCGGTGGATGACCCAGACCCGGCCGGGGGCAACGGCGCGCATGCGGAAGCACTGGCCGCTTTGGGCAATGGCCTCCGGGTCAAAATGTTCCAAGTGGCGGATGATCATTGGATACACTCCGGTTCTTCATATTAACCATTACAAAACAGAATTCTTCGATGGGCACTTGCCCACAGCATATAAGAAAACTCCGCACGCTGTCATCCTGAGGGCCGCGCCCAAGGATCATGCCTTTAAGCTATTGTTTGCCGCAAAAGATCCTTCGGGCATGGCCCTCAGGATGACAGATCGCGGGGGTGGATTCTCTTTCAGTGTCCATGCTCCTTGATGCTTTCATGTTTATGATCGGTATGAATCAACAGTTTACGAATTGGGCCGCAACCCATTATACAGGATTGCGGCCCGTGTGGCAAACGCCAAAGCAGGGATTCCAAAGGGATGACATCCCTTTGGCGGGGGTAAGGGGCAGAGCCCCTTGCGGCGAGGGCAGGGGGCAGAGCCCCTTGCGGCGGGGGCAAGCCCCCGCCCTACGGCGTCTGAATCTACTAACTTACCGGGGTGTTATTCAAACCCTTATCTTTTCCACAGCATCGGGTCGGTGCCAATTAGTTTGCAAACGGCCTCGGCAAAGAAGTAATCGCCGTACACGATGTTCACATGGCGGCCGGCCCCGTCGTCATGGTAGCTGGCGGTGCACTTTTGCAGTATGCCATAGCTTTTAGGCGACCAGTCGGCGCAAAGCTCATCCAAGGCGTGCAGCATGGCAAGTGCGGCCGCGAGGTAGCGCGCTCCGTCCGCCTCCCCCACTTGTTTGGAAAGCTCGATGAGGCCGCAGGCCGCGCAGGCGGCGGCGATGTTGTCGATGCGCTCCTCCCCCCCGGGCTGGCGGAAGTCGCAGTCGGTAAGCCCGTCCGGCCGGATGTTGGCAATGAAATAATCGGCGATTTTTTGGGCGGCCGTGAGGTATCGCGCTTCCCCGGTATTCATAAAGCTGATGGTGAAGCCGTACAGCGCCCAAGCCTGGCCGCGGGACCAGGAGGAGCCTTTTGCGTAGCCCTGGCCGCCGGGGGAGTCCACAGCCTGGCCCGTGACGGGATCGAAGATGACGATATGGTTGCAGGAACCGTCGTCCCTGATAAAATGGCGCAGGGACATGTCCGCGTGGCATTTGGCAATGTTTTCATAGCGGGGGTCGCCCGTCTTTTCCGTGGCAAAGTGCAAAAGGCTCAAGTTCATCAGGCAGTCCACAATGGCCCAGCCCTCTTTGCCCCGGCCGTTCCAGGCACGGATAAAGCCGGCGGGGTTGTACCGGCCATTCAGCACATCAGCGGCGATCAGCGTCTGGCGAAGCGCTTGCTCATTGCCGGTCATTTTGTAATCCGCGCCGAAGGACAGCAGGTACATGAAGCCCACGTCATGGTTGAGTAGATCGTGGCGCACAAGCTCCTTTTGAAGCAGCTCCTGCACACGCCTTGCTTCCAGCATAAACCGCTCCTCTCCCGTGGCGGCGTAGAGTTGCCACATGAGGGCCGGCCAGAAGCCGCCCGTCCACCAACTGTTGCCGTCGTAGGGAGAAGCAATCCATTTTTGTCCTTCACTCTTGTAGGGGATGATCCCCTCCCCGGCGGCAGCGGCCATGGACCAGCCGTATTTCTCCCTGATCCTTGATATGGTTTCATTGGCCCAGCTTTGCATATTCCGCCGCCTCCTTGGGGAGATTTTCCCATTTTGCCATGCCGTCTTCCACCGCGCCCAGCACGGCACAGGCAAGCACCGTTTCGCCGGATGGTATCTCCGCCCGCAAGGTGGGCAGCACGGTACGGGGATAAAGCAAATTCGTGTTGGGTTCGGGCACGACGATCTGCGAAAGGGCATAGCCCCGCAGGGATACGATGCCGCTGACAAGTTTCCCGCACACGGCCAGCGCCTTTGTATCCTCCGTCTGTGTTTGGGAAAGGCCGGGCCCGCCGTCGCGGTTGACGGCGTACCCGCCCTCCGCCGCGAAGAGCTTGCGGCTCGTTGTAATCTTGTGTACGCGGATGTGCCAGTCGCCAAGGGGGACGATGACTGTCCGCACCGTCACGTCCGGATACGGATGCCACACGGATTCCACCCGGTCCTCTCCGGTTGCATATTCCTGGCAGCCTTGCCGCGCATGCCAGTATACCTCGTCCTCGCTTAAAGCCAGCATGCTGTCGTACGCGCCGCGGTTCAGCATAAGCGCACTTTTGGGCACGCTGAAGGCAAAGGCGGTGGAGTAGGCAAGCTTCTCGTACTTGGCCTCCACATGGGCGTGCTCAAAAGCGCGGTTGCCGGCGGGGAAGGCCTGCACGTGCCTGTTTTTTTCATCCCGCACGATGAGCATGCGGGCGTGCTCCTCCAGGAACTTTAAGGGCGGGGTGTGGTCCTTTTCTTCGCAGGTCCAGAAGGGATGATCCTCAGGCAGCGCCAGGGGGGCGAAGGCTTTCATGGCCCAATAGGGCGAGCCCGGCGCGTTGTAGCCTTCGGCCAGAATCAGATTGGGATACCCGTAGCCGATGGTGAGTACCCCCTCCCTTGTAAAAATGGGCCGCGAGAACCACTTGCGCATGTTTTTGAGCAGCAGGCCTTTTACAATGCCCCAGTCAGCTTTCGCGTTTTCGCTGTCGCCCACAGGCAGCGCGCCGAAAAAGGCGCTCTGGGCGAAACGGTAGGCAAGGCTACGGCCATAGGGCAGCGCCTCGCCGTCGGAGGCGAACCAGGCCTCGAACCGCTTTGCCATCAGCCATGCCCGTTCCCGGTAGATTTTGCAGCGGTTGGGGTCCAGCTTCTCCATGGCTTTGGCGTAGAGAAGACCATAGTAGTGGAAGGCCCAGGGGGTGTAATAATCCCGCTGGTTTGTATAATCGTAATACCAGCCATCGCCCTCGTAGTGGTCTTCCATCATGTCAAGGTCGCTGGCAAGCATCTTTGCGTCATAGGACAGGCCATTGCACAGGAACCCCACGTTTACCAGCACCCGGAAGAACTGCCAATTGTTCCGGGGCATGTCGAAAAGATTGATCTGGTTCAGCCAGCGGTGGATATTCGCCTGCGTCTTTATATCATGGGTGAAGAAAAATTGATCCGGCACAAAGATCAAAGCCATGCCCATGACGGCCATTTCCACCATGCGCTGGTCAAAGGGGCCGATGTCGCCCCAGTATTCGGGATGGCCGGGGTCGGTGCCGTTTTTAAGGCCAACCATCCATTTATCCCAGAGGGGCTTGGCCTTTTCCGATTTTCCCATCATCAGGGGAGTCAATGCCCACAGCGGCCGGGACCAGGCTTCCATTTCCGCGATGGCATCCGGGTATACCGCGCCCGTATCGCCCAGGTGGAGCCGGGCGCAGCCGGGGGACAGCATACCGGCCAGGGGCGTCAACAATTGCAGGGCGGCGTTTTCAAAATCCGCCCGTGTTTTCAGGGGATTGTTTTGTACGGGATTGCTCATTGCGGCATCCTCCTGGCGATTTCAAAAAAGCGGGACTGATCGGTGCATTCCGGCGGCGAAAGCGTCACCCGCCACAGGCTGCCGGGGAAATTCCGCGCCATGCGTTTATCGGTGACGGGAATTTCTTCGCAGCCTGCTTGCAGGGATTCATCAAAGCGCAGGGTAATTTTTTCTGTTTGCAAAAGACCCGGCGCTATTTCCGGCCGGCTGCGGAACAGAAAGACCCAGGTTACAGGCGCGGCGGCGGAAAGCCTCACCGTATCGGTAATGATAAGGCGTTCCCCTTCCCAATAAGCCCGGCGGGCAAGGGAGAGCACACCTGCTTCCCTGGGGTACGCCCCCGCCATGTCCAGGGAGATTCCGTTTCCGGCGATGGATACGTCCCTGGCCGCGTATTCCCGGCCCGGCTGCTGCTCAAAGCCCGCGACCATGGGCACATTATGGTTCATGCTCCTTGTGTTCCACAGCGTATACCGCTCCGGCCCGAAGGTTTTGGCGGTGTATACCAGGTTGCCGGCGTCCACGATTTGGGGCTCCCCATCCGCGTACAACAGAAAGCTGCCCACATCGTTGTGGTTGTGGTTTTCCCCGTTGTGGCCGCCCTTTACGGCGGCGTACAGGCCGTCCCTCCGGGAAGCCCAAATTTGCAGATCGGGCAAAATGACCGCATCCGCCCCGGCGCATTCCGCCTGCGCTTTGGGAACAGGGAAAAACAGCTTGCACAGCACGCGGTAGGTTTCCGGCGTATCCTTGGGCAAGATGCCTTCTGCCTTTGCGGCAATCTCCATGCCCAATGCTGCAAGGCTTTGCTGCCCGGTACGCACGCCGTAGCGGTATACCCGCTCACCGTCCAGGACGGGCTTGGCGTCGCAGTCGGCGAAATTCCAGAAGTACGGCCCGGCAATATGAGCGTGATATGGGAACGCGCCGATGGCTTTGATGTGCCGGTCCCCGTAAAAGTCCGCCCGGCCGGCCGTGAGGTAATGGATGTGCTCAAGACAATCCAGCAGCGAGCCGCCCGCCATGTTCCAGTAGCTTACGCCCTCGTCGCAGCCGCCGTCTTGCGGCATCACGGCAAGATAGCTGTCCAGCATGCGCATGGCGCGTGTGACGCCCTCTTCCAAGCGGGTGTCGTCCATGTCCAGCAAAAGCAGGGAGGAGATGACGTTGGACAGGATCCAGGGCGTCCAGTTGTTCACATCGCTGCGGATCATGCCCATCCACCAGAAATCGTCGTGATGGAAGAAGGGCTTCACGATCCGCCGCTCCGCCTCCAAAAAAACGCGGCGGACGATCAAAGGCGTGACCGCGTCCAGCTTGTCGCTCAGAAGATGGCAGGTCCAGAGCAGAAGGGAAGATGTCTGGGCGGCGAACAGGTCGATGTAGGGATTTTCAACATCCGGCAGTGGCCGCTCCGATATGGGGCGCATGCCCAAGTGGGAGGAGCCGTTGTGGGCGCTTATGCCCCAGAAGCTTTCCTCGCAGATGCACCACAGGCCATTCACCACCTGATCGATGTACGCGCCGCTTAACTCAATGCACTCGGCCAGCATGGCACATAGCAGCATCCGGCGGCGGGTGAAATAGGGCGTTTCATACGCTACCCTGTCCCCCGTGCGCACAAAGCTCAAAAACTGCGTGGCGGTAAGGGGCGGGTAAGGTACATCAAGCTGTTCCCGGGCCGCGGCCAAAATCTCCTCCCGCATGGCGGCGGGTATGGCTTCCCAGGCGGCCCGGTTTGACGCCGGGGGGATGGGCAGGCGCTTGCCACGGGGCGCGAACAATGCGCGAAGGCCGGTTCGCTCCAGGTACTCTGTAAACATAGTCAGCCTTTCAAGCCTGTGGTTGATATGCCTTCGATAAAATACCGCTGCAGGAACAGAAACACGATGGTCACAGGGATCAGGGAGCACAGGGAGGCTGCCATGATCAGGTGGTAGTCGCTGGTATACTGCTGAATGAAGCGGCGCAGGCCCACCTGGATGGTCTTGTTGGCATCGGTGGCCAGGTAAATCAGCGGGCCCATGAAATCGTTCCAGGTGTTGACGAAGGTGAAAATGGTGAGCGTGGCAAGTGCCGGCGTAGCCAGGGGCAGGATGATGCGCCCCCAGATGCCGTATTCGCTGAGCCCGTCGATGCGCGCCGCCTCATTGAGTTCATTCGGGATGCCCAGGTAAAACTGGCGCATGAGGAACACGCCGAAGGCGGAAAAGGACTGGAGCACCACCAGCGCCCAGGGCGTATCGAAAAGGCCGATGCCCCGCATCATGATGAACTGGGGCAGCATATATACCTGCCAGGGCACGGCGATGGTGCCGATATAGCAAAGGAACAGCACATCCCGCCCCGGAAAGCGCAGCTTGGCAAAGGCATAGGCCGCGAAGGAGGAGGTCAAAAGCTGCATGAAGGTGACCATCAGGGTGACAAACGTGGTGTTTTTGAAATAGGTTAGCAGCGGCACCCTTTGCCAGATGAGCACAAAATTTTCCCAATGGCGCACGGAGGGAATCCATTCGATGGGATAGCGGAACACATCCCTGTCCAGCTTCAGGGAGGAGGAAATCATCCAAACGAAAGGAAGCAGAGCCAGGCAGGCCAAAAGGGCCAGAGCAATGTACAGGATCACTTTTCCCGCTATCTTCAGCGTCGATATCTGCCTGTGAGGTACTTGAACAGTTGTTGTCGTCATGGGTCTGCCTCCTTTCTCACATGTAATTAACCCATCTTTTTTCCGCGCGGAACTGGACGATGGTTACGCACAGCACGATGGCAAACAGCACCATGGCCACGGCGCTGGCAACGCCGTACTTGATCTGGGTGAAGCTCAGGGTATAAATATGGTAAACCAGCATCAGCGTGGAGCGGCCCGGGCCGCCCTCGGTCATGACGGCCACAATGTCGTAAATTTTGAAGCAGCTGATGACCATCATGATGGATACAAAGAATGTGGTGGGGGTCAGCATGGGGAAAGTGACCTTCCAGAACCGCTGCCAGCCGTTGGCGCCGTCCACCGTGGCGGCCTCGTACAATTCCCTGGGAACGCCCTGCAAGCCGGCCAAGTACATCACCATGTAATACCCCGCGCTGCGCCAGACGCTGACCAGGATGATGGCCAGGATGGCATGGTCCTTGCTGGATGTCCAGGACTTGCCGATGTTGATGCCGAAAACGGACAGGAACTGGTTGACGGGGCCGAACTTCATCAGCAGGTAGTTCCAGCAGGTGCAGACAGCCACAATGGAGGCCACATACGGAAAGAAGAACACCACACGAAGCACTTTGGCGGACCTTGCCGCCCTGTTCAGCACCATGGCCAGCGCCAGGGCGCAGGCAATGGTGAGCGGCACGGTAACGGCCGTATACACAACGGTATTCCTCAGCGCAATGCCAAGGTCCGATTTGCTCAAATCGAAATTCTTGAAGATCGTGGCGAAGTTATTGAACCCTGCCCAGGTAATATTGCCGACGGGTCCACCGTTCCAGTTCATAAACGCCAGGGAGACGGAAAACAGTACCGGCACCAGTGTAAAAATCAAAAAACCCAGAAAATTGGGCGCAAGAAAGGAATAAGCGATGAGCGCCCTTTTGATCTCCTGCTTGCTGCGCTTGCGCTTTGTGATAAGCGCCGGTGCGGCGTTTTGCGCCATGAAGGCATACCTCCTTCGGAGTTCAACCAAATGCAAAGCATTTGGTTGATTTTGCACGATTCACTTGCAAAGCCTGCGGCTTTGCGGCCAGTGAATCGTGTAAGGAAAGGATTTCTTCGAAATCCTCCGAAACCACCGGGGCGTTGCCCTTTTATGGCTTCGCTGGAAATAGGGACTATGCAACGCCCCAAAAAGCAGGCGAAGCCTGTCGCTGGTTTCGGATTACAAACGAGGGGGCTACAGCCCCCTCGTTGCTCCCCCGGGTTTTACTGATAAAGGAAGTACTTTTCTAGTTGCTTACTCCCCAAACAGTTCCGCCACGCGGGTGTTCATGTTGTCAATGCCCTCTTCCACGGTGACGCTGCGGGACATGATGTTGGTATGCTCCTCGTTGAGGATGGTCTGAATCTCGCTGACCCTTTCCACCACGGGCCATTCGATGCTCACGGCGGCGGGGATCAACGCGGCCTTGCTCATATCATCCTGGGGGAAGCCCTCCACGGTAGCCAGGGTAGCGGCGATTTCTTCAGACACATAGGCGGGGCGGGTGCCCAGGGCGGCGATGGCCTTGGCGCCTTCCTCGGAGCAGCGCCAGGATACGAACTGCCAGGCCAGGTCCTTGTTGGCGGAATTCTTGTTGATGGCAGCGCCGGTGATGGAGCCGAAGGAGGAACCGGCGGCTACGCCTTCCAGATGGGGAACGGCGGTAATGCCCCAGTCAAAGTCGAAGTTGCCGGCGGCCTTGTCTGAGATCAGGGAGCCGATGAGCCAGGAGCCCATGGGCAGCATGGCGATGTTGCCCTGCTCAAAGGCGTTGCGGTAATGCAGGCCGGAGGCCCGAAGCTCGGTGTACTCCATGACCGCGCCCGCTTCTTCCAAAGCCTGGTTCAGGTCATAGAAGTATTTCAGGTCGCCGTATTCGCGGTCGGCCAGGGTGTTCACACCATCGCACACGGCCCAGTTGGCCACGCAGGATAGCCAGGTGTGGTAGTGGGCGCCGTAGATCTTGTCCACGCCTTCGCCGGAGGTCATCTGCTTGGCCAATTCAGCGTACTGGTCCCAGGTCATGTCGGCGGTGGGATAGGCAACACCGGCCTTGTCAAACAGCGTCTTGTTGTAGTACAGCACCCAGAAGTCGGAGCGGTAAGGCAGCGCGTAGATTGCCTCATCGGGGCCGCGGTAGTACTTTTCCATGCCCACATACGGCGCAAGGTCGTAGCTGCCGGCGGCGATGTAGTCTTCCAGGCTCTCCACGTAGCCCTGGGCGATCCAGTTCTGCAGATCGCGCACTTCCTTGACGTCGAACACGTCGGTGGTGTCGCCGCCGGCCAGGCTTGCGGCTACCAGAATGGCGTACTCCTGGGAGGCCGTGTCCACATATTGCAGGTCCACATCCGGGAAAGCGGCCTCAAAGGCGGCCTCGGTGGCGGCAAGGTACGCGGCGGAACCGGCGTTGACATCCCAGGTCTTGACGGTCAGCACCTTCTTTTCCTGGGCGACGGCCATGGTGGGCAGCAGCGTTGCTACCATCAGAACAGCCAGCAGCAGAGCAACAACCTTTTTCATGAAATATCCTCCTTTTGTTATGGATGTTCCCGGGCCCGACAGCGGCCTTCGGGCGGTTGAAAGAAAAACATTGAAACAAGTCATTTCATATTGAAAATTCTTTCAGTGTTTTTCTTCCTCCCGCGCTCCTCCAGCCCCTCTCTTTGTGGCCTTATTATACAATCCGCACCATATGATGTCAACACATAATTTCATATTTGCCATATATTCCGGCTTTGGACGCGGAGTACACACGCCGAAAATTGAAACATTGGTTGTAATCGCTTACAATTTCTTATTGCCAGCGGCGGCCCTTTCATGTATAATGGATGCAGCCGGCCGCCATTGGGCCGCGACGGAAAGGAATGCCCTATGACGAACAAGCAGGTTACGATCTATGATATCGCCAGGGAAGCCGGTGTCTCCATCGCCACCGTGTCCCGGGTGATGTCCGGGCATCCCAACGTGAGCGAAAAAACGCTCAGAAAGGTAAGCGATGTCATCAGCAGCCACAAATACGCCCCCAGCTCCGTGGCCCGGGGGCTGGAAAAGGGGAAGACGGGGATCATAGGCATCATACTGCCGGAGGTATCCAGCCCCTATTACGCCAGGCTTTACTGCGCCGCCGACGACGAGGCGCGCCGCCGGGGCTACGACGTATGGCTGCACCAGCTTCCCCAGGGCCGGCAGTATGTGGAGCGGGAGGTGGTGGAGCAGCTCATCCGCCGCCGGCTGGACGGGGCGTTCTTCATGGGCGGCATTGTGGAATCCCAGCACGAGGACCTGCCCGCCGCCATTTCCGAGCTGCACAAATACATGCCCGTGGTGGCCATCTGCCCGCCCATTGAGGGGCTGGAGTGCATCTGCCTGTACAACGACCTGATAACCGCCATCCGCCAGGCGGTGCAGCATCTGCACATGCTGGGCCATGACCGCATCGCTTTCATCGGCGGCTCCTCCATGGTGCGCTTATCCGGCGCCAGGGGCCGCGGCTTTCTGGACGCGCTGGCGGAACTCGGCCTCAAGGATGACACAGCCTACCACCACGAGGGCGGCTATACTGCCGAGGCCGGGGAAATCGCGCTGTTGAAGCTCTTAACCGGCCTCCCCAGGGAAAAATGGCCCACAGCCATCATCGCCTTCAACGACCTGGTGGCTTTGGGCGCCATGAAGCAGCTTTCGCTGATGGGTGTTTCCGTCCCCCAGGATATGGCGGTTATCGGCTGCGACAACTCCTTCTTCTCCCCCTATTTGAGCCCGCCGCTGACCACCATCGACCTGCACCCGGAGGAGCATGCCCGCAGCGCCATTGCGGAGCTTTTGGCCGCCATCTCCCACCCGGTGGCCCCCTTCTGCCTCATGCGGGACGCCACGCTGGTGATACGGGAATCCTGCGGGGTGAAGCTGGGGAGAAGGCAGTTCAAATAAAGCAAAAGGAATTGTCGAGAGATAATCGCATAATAGCAAAAGTATACAAGAGACTCTTGCATTATTTCTTTTAATTTCTTAATGGTATGAATCCCTCTTCCCTGGCAATTACACCTCTTTCTCCTCGCCGCATACGGTAACTAGGACGGGCCGGCCGCCCAAATTCTTCACCTGGACGCCTTGCTTGCCGATAGATACTTCCAGCGGCTGCCCCGCAAAAACGATGCGGAAGGAAAGGCTTTCCCACGCGGCGGGCAGGCGGGGCGAAATGCGCAGCCTGCCTCCCAAGATGCGCACGCCGCCAAAGCCGTACACCGCGCACTGCCAGATGCCGCCCATGGCGGCGCTGTGGATGCCCGCCTCCGAGTCCGGCACGCCCTCCCTGGGCAGGTCGGTGGCGCAGGCGCCGGCAAAGTAGCTGTAGGCCAAATCATGAAGCTTCAAATCGCACGCCAGCACGCAGTGGGTGGACCTGCTGAGGGAGGAATCGTGGAGCGTGCGCGCTTCATAATAGGCATAATTCCGGCGCTTGGTTTCCTCATCAAACAGATCACCCATCAAAAGCATCAGCAAAAGCACATCGGCCTGCTTGGACGCCTGCAATCCGTTGATCGCATCAAGATTATAGTCCCTGAAGATTTCTCCCAGCGAGCCAGACTGTTTATACTTGCCAAGATCGATTTGCTTCAGAGACAGGTAACCGTCAAACTGGGGAACGATGCCCTGCTCGCCGGGCTTTGGCAGGTACAGCGCATCCGCCACCCTGCGGATGTCCGCGTCCTCCCTGATATCAAGGGCCAGGCGCATGTTGTGCCATGCCATATAATTGGTGTAGGCGTTGTTGTCCACATGCTCCTTATACTCGTCCGGGCCGATCACATCAAGGATCACATATGCTTTCCTGTCCTCGTCCCATACGGCCCGGCTCGCCCAGAACCGGGCGGTCTCCAGAATGATCTCATTGCCAAACGATTCCATGAAGCTTGCGTCGCCCGTCGCCTGGTAATACTGTGAGACGGCAAAGGCGATGTCGGCGGAAATATGCTGCTCCAAAATCCCCGTGAGGATGGGGATCTGCTCCCCCGTCACGATGTCCGCGCCGCCCAGGCGCGGCGTCACCTCCCCGTCGCCGGTCCAGGCGGATTCCCAGGGGTACATCGCCCCGCGGTACCCGTTTTCCACCGCCTTCCTCCTTGCGCCCTCCAGGGTATTGTAGCGGTACATGAGCAGCGTTCTGGCAACCCGCGGCTGGGTAAGCAGGTAATAGGGCAGGAGGAAGATTTCCGTGTCCCAGAAGGAATGGCCCTTGTACCCTTCGCCGGTGAGGCCCTTGGCGCCGATCCCCACGCGATCGTCATCCTTGTTGACCATGATGTTCATGTGGTACAGCGCAAAGCGCACCGCCAACTGGTCATAGCCCGATTCCGAAACAATTTTCACATCCGCCGTCTCCCAAAAGGCGGCCCAGGCGCCCGCGCTTTCCTCCATCAGGCCGTCATAGCCAACGGCAAGGGCGGATTCGATCTCACTTCGCCCGTCCCGGACGGATTGATCGCGGCTGGTATGAACGCAGCAAAGCTTCTCCAGCCGCAGCGTGTGGCCCTTTCCCAGGGAAAAGGACGCGCTGTCCCCCAGATACCGCCTGCGGATGACAGGAAGGCGCCGCGCGGCAAGCGGCTCGCCGTCCATGAAATAGGTGTTGACGGCATGCAGGCGGCAGACCACGCCCGATTGCACCGTCTTCTCGGTCATGCGCAGGATGCGCCCGTTCAGCAGGCGCTTGTCCCCCTCGGAAAAGTGCTGCGTGCCGCCGTTGGTTTGGGTGGCGTCGATGCCGCTGTCAATATCCAGGGAGCATGCGCCGGCAAGGCAGGCAATATCCACCCGCATCCCCAGCACATGCTCCCGGTTAAGGGAAACAAACCGGCGGAAGCAAAACCTGAGCAGCGTTCCCGCCGGGGACTGCCAGAGCACATCCCGGTTAAGTTCCCCCGTTTTCAGATTCAGGCGGCGGGAATATTCCTTCAGCATGCCCCGCTCCATGGAAAAGGGCACGCCGTCCACCCGGATGGACAGATTCGTCAGGTCCGGCAGGTTGGGCAGCTCGGTCACCTCGCCTTCGTCAAAGCGGTCGAAGGTACCCGCCACAAACAGGTTCCGCGTCTGGCCGGCATACCGCTCCTCCAGCGCGGCGCGCTGCCCCATATAGCCGTTCCCCTGGCAGAAAATGGCCTCGTATCCGCCAAGGCAATGGGCGTCAAAGGCGGCCTCCTCAATCATAAAATCTTGCAGGCCGCCCGTTCCCGTATCAAACTTCAGCATATAATCCTTCTATCCTTTCACGCCGCTGGATGCGACGGACGCCGTGACCTGCTCCTGGGCAAACATGTACAAAAGGATGCCGGGAACCACCACGATCGCAAGCGCGGCAAACATGCGCGTGTAATCATAGGAAAACGCCTGGTTGAAAAAGCTCAGCGCCACGGGAAGCGTTCTGTTGGCCGCCGAGGAGGTCAACAGCGCGGCATAAAAATACTCGTTCCAATTGCCCAGAAACATCATGACGCCGGCGGTAGCCAGCCCTGTTCTGGAAAGCGGCAGGTTGATTGTGAGAAATGTGCGGAAAAAACCCGCGCCGTCGATGGTTGCCGCCTCGTTCAGCTCATAGGGCACCGCCATGAACGTGGCCCGCAGGATGAACATGGACATGGCCAGCCCGCCGGAAAGGTACACCAGCATCAATCCCGCCTTCGTATCGTACAGAGACAGGTTCATGATGATGGAGAAAATCGGCTGCGTGCGCGTATGCCCCGGCACCAGCAGCGTCAAGGTAAACAGAGCGTAAAAAATGTTCTTGCCGGGAAAACGAAATTTGGCGATCACGTATGCGCCCATGGCATAGATGAGCAGGGAGCCCAGCGTGGGGAGTATGGATACGATCAGCGAGTTGGCAAAATAGTGAAGCAGATCGTACTGGCGGAGTACCGACCGGTAGGCGTCAAAGTTCAGCATATCCGGCAGCGCGAAGGGCGAGGTTAAAATCGCGCCGTTGCTTTTGAAGGAGGACATGATGACCCACAGGATCGGGAACACCGAAACGGTCACGATAAACAGCAAAAAGGCATACCCGACGACCCGGCAGATGTAATAGCCGAAATTCTTTGTCTTGATCATGCCTCTGTCTCCTTAATAGACCGGATCATTCAGTCGGAAGGTGCGCCTGACCAGCAAAAGAAGCAGGATGCCGATCACGAACATCAAAAGCGCCACGGCGTTGGCCATGCCGTAGTGCATGTCCGTGATGTTGTTGACCAGCAGGATGGGCAGGTTCATGGTATCGTTCCCCGGGCCGCCCCGGGAAGTAAGCGATATCGCCTCATACATGCTGATGCGGGCCGTGCCTGAGCAGATGATGGCCGTGCCGATGGAATTGCGGCACAGCGGCAGCCTGATATGGCGCGTCACATGCCAGCCGCTGGCGCCGTCGATGTACGCGGCCTCGTGCAGTTCCCGTGGGATCGCCATCAAATCGGCCAGCACCAGCAGCGACACGATCACCGCGTAAAACAGCCAAGTGAATGTGACCGCCCAGAAGGCGGCGGGCGATTCAAAAAACCAGTTCACCGAAAAGGCGGGATCAAAAACGCGGATGATGTTG
The DNA here is from genome assembly GCA_023411395.1 of Bacillota bacterium. Taxonomy (GTDB): domain Bacteria; phylum Bacillota; class Clostridia; order Christensenellales; family Aristaeellaceae; genus JAEWAH01. Next base: position 62,644 of record JAEYOV010000034.1, on the reverse strand, counting down.
TTCAAAAGGCCGTAGCTGTTGTTGAAAACGAAGCGGTAGATCATCGCCCAGGCCGCGGCGGAAATCACATTGGGAACCATGTACACCGCGCGGACAAACTTCCAGCCCTTGAATTGGCTGTACATTAAAAAAGCCACCGCCATGCCGATGGCTACGTGCAGCGTCATGGAAATGACGCCCCACAGCGACAGGTTGCGCAGCGCGAACACAAAGCTTTCCCGGGCAAAAAGGCGGGTAAAATTTTGTATCCCGATATAGGCGGGACTGTTGAAACCGTCCCACCTGGTAAAGGCTGTTACAAGGACCGTGAGAATGGGCGTCAGGTAAAAAACAAGAAAGATGATGACTGTAGGCAACAGAAACAGGTAAATCTTCGGCAGCGCCTTGCGCTCCAGCGCCGAGAGCCTTTGCCGCCTTAACACACGCCCACCTCCCATGAAAGATTTTGGCAGGCCGCTTCGGTTCCGAAGCGGCCTGCCGGGAAGCTGTGCCGCGCTATACGTCCATGGCCTCCTTCGCCATGACGCCAAGCTGTTCAAGGAATTGGGCCGGGGTAAGTGTCCCGTCGATCAGCTTGGGCAGGAGCGTGCCGAACCCGGTATTGGCCACGGAGGAGGGGATGCAGTCCGCAAAGGCGGGGATCAGGACCGTTTGGGCATTCACCGCGCCCACATACTCATCCAGCAGCGGGTTTTCCGCGGCACGCCTTGACAAAAACGCCTCGCTGGGGGCCAGCAGGGGCGCGGTGCCGCCTTCGGCCAACATGTACGCCTCCAGTTCCTCGGCGGATAAGATGAACGCCAGGAAAGCCGAGGCGCATTCCTTTTGATCATCGGTGGCCGTGGCGGGGATCCACCAGCCGAAGCTGCCCGACGTACCGGATACGGCGATGTTGCCGGGGAAGACAGCCCCGCGCACGGTGGCGCCGTCAAAGCCGTTGGACCATTTGTCCCTGGCGTCCGGGGCAAAGTCGCCCACCATCCAGGACCCGTTGGCAATGATGGCCGCGTTTTTGGACATGAAGGCATTGGCGGCATCGGCGTACACGGCGCCCACCGTATTGGAGGATGCGTACTTTTGCAGCATGGCCTGCAATTTTTCGGTGGCCGCGAGCAGCGCGGGATGGCTGAAGTCCGTCAGCTTCTCGATCTGATGCTCGGACAGAAGCTGCACGCCGCCCTCCTCCGCCGCGACCAGGGAGCTGAAGGTCAGCATCGTTGTCCAGGCGTTCTCGCCGGTCATGAAGGCGATCTTGTTGCCGCCCATCTGCGCAAGCAGCTCCGCCCAATCGGCGTATTCGCCGGGGGCCTTGGCAAGCGGGAGCATCGCCTCATTGTAATACAGGGTCATGGGCCGCACCACGTTGAAGTTGAGCGTCACGAACTTGCCGTCCGCCGTGGTGTTGTACGCGCGGTTCCACTCCGTGGTGATGGCGTCGATCTCGGGGTGGCCGGCCAGCACCCCCGAAAGATCGTAGAACATGTTGTTGGGGATCACCACTTCGCGGATCCATTCCGTGTCGCCGCCCTCGATCACCGGCGGCAGCTTGCCCTGCAAGCCAAGCTGCTTGATCTTCTCCACGTACAGGTCCTGGGTCAGTTCCTCGATGACCACATGGTATTTGCCCTCATACAGCGTGTTGAAGCGCTCCACCTGGGGCAGAAAGAACTTGGCGCCGACATTCTCGCCGGTCTTGTAGTGGGGGATGGTGATCTCGATGGCCTCCGCCGAAGCGGCGGCGGCAAAGCAGCCTGTAAGCACTGTCAAAAACACCAGCAGGGAAAGAAACCGAAGCGTTTTTTTCATGAAAATGCTCCTTTCAGAAAAGTATGTAGGTCGCACCGCACCCTTTTGTTATCTGCATCATAGCACCGTTTCAGAAATATGTCAACGATTTGTACCGAAAGTTTCAATGAAACTTTATGAAACTTTTCTATTGCACCCGCATCCCGGATGCTGTATACTAAAACCGGCAAGGAGGTATGCATATGCCGGTGAAGGATGCGCCCACCATTCAAACGATCTGCGGCCGGTTGGGGCTTTCCAAGGCCACGGTTTCCAAGGCGCTCAACGGATATCCTCAAATCAGCCCGGGCACACGCGCGGCCGTTGTGCGCTGCGCCGAGGAAATCGGGTACCGGGTGGACAAGCCCTCCTTGGCGCAGGCGGGAGCGGCCATCAGGCGCATCGGCATGCCTGGCCGCAAGCCGGGCAGCGAGCGCATGGATTTTTCCGCCGACTACCAGGTGATGTCCGGCTTCAGGGACGAGGCGCAAAAGCACGGCATGGAGATTATTTTGATACCCAACATCATGACGGCGCCGCAGTCGCAGACGAGGCTGGAGACCTTGATCGTTCCGTACCAGTTGGACGGCATCCTGATCAACGGCCTTCGGATGGATGATCCCTACATGGAGCAGCTTCCGAATTTGCAGACACCCGCGGTGCTGTGGGACCTTACGGTGGCGCCCAGCCCGCATTTGGGCACGGTGAGCTATAATTCCCTGCGCGGCGCGCAGATGGCGGTGGAGCACCTGCTTTCCCTGGGGCATCAGCGCATCGGCATCCTCAACGGCCACCGTTTCGCCCAGGTAAGCTACCAGCGTCTGGACGGGTACCGCCTGGCCCTGGCCGGCGCCGGCATCGCCATAGACCCGGCCCTGGAGCTGTGGGGAGATTTTACGGAGGACGGCGTGGAGGAGGCCGCGGAGCATTTTATAAGCATGGAGGCGACCGCCGTTTTCTGCGCCTGCGACGTGCCTGCCATCGGCCTGATGCGGGCGCTGAAGGCAAGGGGCAAGCGCGTGCCCAGGGACATGTCCATCGTAGGCTATGACGATTCCCCCATCGCCGCCGCGGCCACGCCGGCGCTGACAACCGTCGCGCAGGACTTTTACCGCATCGGGCAGGTCGCCTGCGGCATGATGAGCGCGCTGCTTCAGGGTTTGCCGCTGCACAACGAAACGATGATGCCAAAGCTCGTGATCCGCGATTCCACCGGCCGCATCCGCCCGGCCGCGGAAGCGCAATAGCGGATTTCCTTCTCTTGCGCAATGAGGCCGCCTGCATTACACGCCGGCGGCCTCATTGTTGATACATGTTTTTGAAAGTCACTCCGCCGCATCCGCCAGCGCATTGTACACCGCCACCATGACCGTTTTGCTGGTGAGGGTCGCGCCGGAAACGGTATCCACCATGGGAGACTGTGCCTTGATCATGCGCGGATAGATTTCCTCCGCCCGGTACTTGCCTCCCCCGTTGACTTCCCGGTTGATTTTGATTTCCGTCATTTGATGATCCCTGACTGTTACGGTAAGGTCTGCGGAACAAAGGAACGCGCCGGCCTTGCCGCCATAATCGCCGTTGGGAACGGCGGAAAGGTCAACCGGTTTGATGCCCTGGTATTCCGCCTCCGTATGCGCGGCCAGAACCCTGATGCCTTCCGTGATTGCAAAATACCCCGCAATCAGGCACACCGCCGCTATAGCCGCAATCTTGAGAAGCACGGGAGATTTCCGTTTCATACAGGCATGCTCCCTTCATTGCAGTATAACTGATCCAGCTTCACCCTGGGATTGCGGTAATGCGTTTTGGCGGCCAGGCACGTGCCCGAGATGGCCTCCTGCGGGCACCAGCTGAAGCAGGCGGCGCACTGCTCGCATTGGTGATGCCACACAGGCTTGCCGTTCTTAATGTGAATGTTGTTCACAGGACACACGCGCGTGCAGGTTCCGCAGCCGGTACAGCTTCCGGATACACGGAATTTTTTGTCCTCATTTGGAATCAGCAGCCTTGCGATGGGGTTTAAAACGCCTGTCATCATATGATCCGCAAGAGTCGCGGACGGGAGGGATACCTTTTCCCTCTCACGGATGCTTTTTGCCATCTCATTCATCTTCAAGCGCCATTCGCCCTCTGTCATCACTGTCCTGCCAAACTGCAAAACCCATCCGGCGGCCAGCTTGATGCCATGCTTGTGAAGCAGCCTTCCAACCGTGTGCAAGGGTTTCCCCGGCATGCCGCCGCAAGTGATAACGGAAAACACATAAGGATGGTTTCCCGCGGCGCACAGACGCCCGACAAACCTGCGCACATAGGCCGGTATGCCAAAGTCGATAACCGGCATGATCAGCCCCACCCATTCTCCCGCCAGGGCCGCAGGGCCCTTGAATGACGCCATCGGGCAAATTCGCACGTTTTCCAGCCTCCGGGCCAGCTCCTGCGCCACGCTCAGGGAATTTCCCCTGCCGGAAAAGTAATAGATGATATTCTCCATGCTCTTCCCTCCAATTTGATGTTTACACTGGAAACATCGGGAGTATACCACCGAATGTTTACATTGTCAACATCATATGATACAATATTTTGCAGGCATTTTTGCATACCGGGAGGTTGCGCGCATGAGCCAGAAACAGTACCATCACGGGGATTTGAAGCAGGACCTGATCAGAAAAGGCATCGAGCTGCTGGCCAGGGAAGGCTACGAGGGCTTTTCCCTGAGAAAGCTGGCGGCGCTGTGCGGCGTGAGCCATGCCGCGCCCTACAAGCATTTTCAAAGCAAGGAAGAGATCATTTCGGAAATCGGGAAAATCATCGCCGCAGAGCTTCATGAGGCGCTGCAAAAGGCCGTCAGCCAACACCCGCAGGATACAAGGCGGCAGCTTATAGCCATGTGCCTGGAGTACATACGCTTTATGGTGGAGCGCCCGGATTATTTCCGGTTTGTATTCATGACCTCCCACCAAAGACCCATCCGCATCGGCGGCGGCAGCTTTGAGGCGGAGGGCCGCCTCCCCTTTGCCGCCGCCCTTGACTGCGTCCGGGCTTACTTTGCCCCGCTTCACGGGGAGGGATGGCGCAACGATTTTTTGGCCATATGGAGCATGCTGCAGGGCTATGCGCTGATGCTGGCTGTGGGGACGATCGACCCGGGCGAAAATTATTTGCAGCCGGTACAAGGAATGGTGGAAGGATATTTGGACAAAAAATGACCCTTCCTAAAGAATTTGATAGAATTATGTCGATTTTTGTTTGCCTGGATAAGGCTTGTTATGGTATAATTTTCAACATATAGGAACAATACCATCTAAATACCATGGAAAAGCATCAATGCTTCGATGCCGCGGGAGATTTTCATTCAGCAAACAAGGAGACAGAGCGACACATCGCTGCACTGCGTGGAGCGGAGGGTGACGCTGTAATGCGTGAAAAAATCCGTGGCATTGGGGTGGGAGGACCGTACAAATGATGGACTTAAGCCCCGCAAGACCTGTGAAGATCCTGGTGGCTGACGGCACGCGGGAGGATCTTTCCTTTTTGTCCACACTGCTCAAAAGCCACGGCTACCATGTGCTGCCCGCGGATTCGGGAGAGCTGGCGCTGGCGTCGCTGCAATGCCACAAGCCGGACCTGATGCTGCTGGGTGTACGGCTGCCCGGGACGAGCGGGTTGGAAGTATGCAGGCAGGTCAGGGAAAACGCAGAGACGGCGGATGTGCCCGTCATCTTTATCACCGCTTTGGATGAAGCCCGTGACAAGGTGGCGGGCTTTCAAGCGGGCGGGGCGGATTTTATCACCAAGCCCTGCCGGGAAGAAGAAGTGCTGCTCAAGGTGCGCACCCAACTGGAGATGCATTTCCTGCGCAGGGAGCTGAAGGGCATCGCCCGCAGCCTGTACAACGAGCGGGAGCTGCTGCGCACCGCGCTGCTATATATCGGCGACGGCGTGATCCTGACGGATGAAAACTGCCGCGTCACCATGATGAACGACGTGGCCGGGAACAAAACGGGCCGGCACCGGGACAGCGCCATCGGCCAGCCCTTCCATACGGTGTTCAGCATCATCAACGAACAGACGCGGGAGCCCGCGAAGGACCCGCTGGAAAAAGTTCTGGAAACGGGCAAGGCGGTAGGGCTTGGCAATCATACGGCGCTCATCTCCTCAGACGGCTTTGAGCGGCCCATCGCCGGCAGCGCCGCGCCCATCAGGGACATCACGGGGAAGACCGCCGGCGCTATTGCGGTGTTCCGGGATGTGACCAACGAAAGGCACCACCTGAACGAAATCGAGTTTTTAAGCTTCCACGACCATTTGACGGAGCTGTACAACCGCCGCTTTCTGGAGGCGGAATTGAGCCGGCTGGACGAACCGGAAAGGCTTCCCTTGACGCTGGTGATAGGCGATTTGAACGGACTGAAGATTACAAACGACGCCTTTGGCCATTTTGCCGGAGATGACCTTTTGCGCAGGACCGCGGCGATTTTGAGGAAGTGCTTCCGCCCGGAGGATGTTATCTGCCGCTACGGCGGGGATGAGTTTGTGATCCTCCTGCCGGGCACAAATGCCAGGGCCGCGGAGGACATGGTCAAAAAGGTGCTGGACAAGGTACGGGGAAGCAAGTCGGACAAGGGCATTCTTTCCATATCCTTCGGCTGGGACACCAAGACGGAAAAGAACCAAAGCATCGCCCAGGTGCTGAAAAACGCGGAGGATAACATGTACAAGCGAAAGCTACTGGAAAGCCCCAGCATCCGCAGCGCCACCATCAGCGCCATCGTCCAGACGCTGTACGAGAAAAACTCCCGGGAAGAGGCCCATTCCAAGCGGGTGAGCGAGCTCGGCTCCGCCATCAGCCAGGCCATGGGGCTGCCCGAAAGCGAAATCAACAAGATCAAAACAGCGGGGCTTTTGCACGACATCGGCAAGATCATGATCTCCACCGAAATACTGGAGAAAAGAACGCCGCTGACAAGCGCGGAATGGGCGGAAATCAGGCGCCATCCCGAAACGGCGTACCGCATTTTGAGCGGCGTTGCCGAGTTGTCGGAACTGGCGGAGGCGGTGCGCCAGCACCATGAGCGCTGGGACGGCAAAGGCTATCCCTGGGGCCTTCGCGGCGGGGAAATCACCCTGGCGGCCAGAATCATCTGCGTGGCCGACGCCTTTGACGCCATGACCAGCCAGCGGCCTTACCGCAGCGGCATGCCCGTCAAAGACGCAAGGGAGGAGCTTCACCGCCAGGCCGGCGCCCAGTTCGATCCGGAAATCGTGCGCGTCTTTTTGGATGGCGTTTCGGTGTAAAAAAAGCGGATAGGCAAAATGGAATCAAAACAGCCGCCGGAAAAAGGAGCATTTTTCCGGCGGCGCTTTTTCAACGGAACGGGGAGGCGTTGGCGGCCGCCCCGCAATGATGATACCGATCAAAGGCAATAAAGCGTCAATGCGCATGGACTTTTGAATGAGGCTCCACCCCCGCGAGCTGTCCTCCTGAAAGCCACGCCCAAAGGATTTTTTGCAGCAAACAATATTCCAAAGGCAAGATCCTTCGGGCATGGCCCTCAGGATGACAGCGTGCGGAGTTTTGTTGTATTCGATGAGCAAGTGCCCATCGATACAGATATGTTTATAATGGTATGACACTTAGATTTTGCGTGATTGCGCTTTTCACCTGTAGCCCCCTGTGCACCGGTCTGTGCTGCGCCAGGCCGGTGTTTCATTTTCAAATGGCAAAGCCGTTGGAAAACTCCGGATCAAAAAAACACTGTTGACAAACCAACTATTGCGTGTTACTATATAGCGGTAGTAAGTATTACATAATATCAGTCACACAGAATAGTGAGGAGTGATTATGCTGGATAACCTGACGGAAATGCTCAAAGGCGTGCTCGAAGGATGCGTTCTTGAAATAATCAGCCGCAAAGAAACCTACGGCTACGAAATCACGCGGCACCTGAACGCCCTGGGTTTCACGGATGTTGTGGAAGGAACGGTGTACACGATCCTGATCCGGCTTGAAAGAAGCAACCTGGTAGATATCACCAAAAAGCCTTCCGACATGGGGCCACCGCGAAAGTTTTTCGCGCTCAACGACGCGGGGCGCGAGGAACTGCGGAGGTTCTGGGAAAAGTGGGAATTTCTTGCGTCGAGAATCAGCCAATTAAGGGAGGAGCAGTAGCAATGCTTGATTCCATTATAAAATTGATAATAGGCGACCTGGGAGAGAAACGGGCATACAAACAAATGATGAAGCGGGTCGACGCCTTGCCGGAGGATTACCGGTTCACATTCCGAAAAATTCAGAAGTATATGTTCACGACCGGCATTGGCATTGACCTTGACGGCGGCATAAAGGTATTTGCCGACCTGGTCGACTGGTTTGAAGCAAGCGCGGCGGAAGGCAAACAGGTACATGACGTGATAGGGAATGATGTCGGCGCCTTTGTCGATGGATTGGCAGGCGCGTCAGCCTATACCGAAAAGCTGCGGGAAAAACTAAACAAAGAGATCATGGAAAAGTTTAAAAAGAGGGGCGATAACGATGCTGGAACTTATCAAAAAACTGATCGGGGACAAAAAAGAGTATAAGGAGCAAATGGCAAGGGTAAAAGCGCTGCCCGAAGACTACCGGTTCGTGTTTGAAAAAATCCAGGGATACATGTGGAGCTTCGCGGTTGGAGACGGCTCCGACATGCTGAAAATTCAGTACGCGCTGATTGAGTTGTTTGAAGCAAGCGCGGCGGACGGAAAGCATGTTCTGGACGTGACGGGCGAGGATGTTGTCGGGTTCTGCGACGAGCTTTTGCGCGGCACGAAAATGTGGACCGATACCTACCGCAAAAAACTAAACCGCGACATGAAGAGCAAATTCGGAAAGGGGAACGAGTCCAAATGAAAGACATCGCAATTGGGGTGAAGGGTTTGAAAAAATCCTTCAAAAATACGGCGGTACTGAAGGGCGTCGATCTTGAAGTGAAGCGCGGCGAGATTTTCGCCCTGCTGGGATCCAACGGCGCGGGCAAGACGACGATTGTCAAAATCCTCACCACGCTGCTGAAACAAGACAGCGGAATCGCCGCCGTTAACGGCTTTGATGTTGTGTCAATGCCCGACAGCGTGCGGCAGTCCATCAGCCTGACCGGGCAATTTGCCGCCGTGGACGAGATATTGACCGGTCGGGAAAATCTGATGATGATCGCCAGGCTGCGGCACCTGAAAGATCCGCATAAGGTGGCGGACGATTTGCTCATGCGCTTTGGCCTTACAGATGCCGCCGGCCGCAGGGTGGCCACCTATTCGGGCGGCATGCGCCGCAGGCTGGACATCGCCATGAGCCTGATTGGGAAACCGCAGCTTATCTTTCTGGATGAGCCGACCACAGGGCTTGACCCCGAAGGGCGCATCGAGGTCTGGAAGACTATAAAAGAGCTTGCCCATAATGGAACGACGGTATTTTTGACCACGCAATATTTGGAGGAAGCCGAGCAGCTCGCCGATCAAATCGCCATTTTGCATGAGGGCAGGATTATCGTAAACGGCACGCTGGCGGAGCTGAAGAAGCTGATCCCGCCCGTGAAGGTGGAGTATGTGGAAAAACAGCCGACATTGGAGGAGATATTCCTCACAATCGTCGGGAAGAAGGAGGCAATATAAATGGAAACGGTTAAGAAACACTATTTCAGCGATATGGGCGTCATGCTTGGGCGATCCATGCGCCATATTTTCCGCAGCATGGATACCATCATCACGGTCGCCATCACGCCCATCGCCATGATGCTGCTGTTCGTGTATGTGCTGGGCGGCGCGATTCAAACCGGCACGGACAACTATGTGAATTACCTGCTGCCCGGCATACTGCTGATGGCGATTGCAAGCGGCATCGCTTATACGGCTTACCGATTGTTTATGGATCGGCAAAGAGGCATCTTCGAACGGTTTCACTCCATGCCGATTGCGCGATCTTCCGCCCTGTGGGGGCATGTGCTGACCTCGCTTGTATCCAATGCGATTACGGTTGCCGTCATCATACTCGTAGCGCTTTTGATGGGCTTCCGCTCGCCGGCAGGGGTGCTGTCCTGGCTTTTTGTGGCCGGTATCCTCATGCTGTTTACGCTGGCCTTGACATGGGTCGCGGCAATTGCGGGACTGGCCGCCAAAACGCCGGATGGCGCAGGCGCCTTTTCCTACCCGCTCATCTTCCTGCCTTTTATCAGCTCGGCGTTTGTGCCCACCGAATCCATGCCGCCGGTCGTACGCGCCTTTGCCGAAAACCAGCCGGTGACTTCCATCGTGAATGCGATTCGGGCGCTGCTGGCGGAGCAGCCTGTGGGCAATGACATCTGGATTGCGCTTTTATGGTGCCTGGGCATTCTTGTTGTTGCGTATCTGCTGGCAATGCGGGTTTACAAACGCAAGGCAGGTTAACGCTATTGCCATGCGCGCATGCAGGCGTGGGACCGCATGAGCGCAATCTTTGGCAGCGCTATCAACGAACGCATTTCTTTCCGGTGGCGGCTTGGATCGAAAAAGCCGCCGCCGGTTTTTTGCATCTTTATGTCAGGCCCCTGATTTTAGTCTGTGTTCACTTCGGGATTCACATGAACCATGCAATGCTTCACCTTCGGGAACATTTCTTCAATAACATCATGGATTTTATGCGCGACGGTGTGCGCCCTTTCCAGTGTATCGCTTCCGTCGGCACGGATTTCAATGTCGATGTATATTTTGTCGCCGAATAGCCTTGTTTTGATTTGGTCAATGCCCAAAACGCCTTCCTGCTCAGATACGACCGCTTTGATCTCTTCAATGGTAGAATCGTCGCAAGCCCGGTCAGTCATCTTGCCAACGGCATCCCTGAAAATATCAAAAGCGGCCTTTACGATAAAAAGGCAAATCACCACACTTGCGATGGGATCGAGCACGGGCAGGCCAAGCCTTGCGCCCAGAATACCGGCAAAGCTGCCCACGGATGAAAGCGCGTCGGACCTGTGATGCCAGGCGTCGGCCAGCAAAGCGCCGGAATTGATTTTTTTGGCTGCCGCCCTCGTATACCAATACATCGCTTCTTTTACAGCAATGGAAACCAGCGCGGCAACAAGCGCCAGCAGGCCGGGAACCGTCATCTCACCACGATTCCCCGATACGGCTTTCATCAGCCCGGCATACCCGATGCCAATGCCGGTCGCGCCCAGTATAACAGCCAGCAGGACGGCCGCGACGCATTCCATGCGCTCATGGCCGTACGGGTGGCCTTTGTCGGATTCCTTATTGGCCATTTTCACGCCGATCATTACAATGAACGTGCTGAACACATCGGAAGCGGAATGAACGGCATCCGAAACCATTGCGCCGGACTGTGCGAAAATACCCGCGAACAGTTTGAACGCGGAAAGAAGCAGGTTCCAGGCAATGCTGAACCATGAAACCCTCATTGCAATTTGTTCGGACGATTGCTTTTCCATAGCAGCCACCTCCATAGAAATCGCAAGCCGCCTCTTCGATTTCAGGCATATATCCCTTCATGTAAAAAAACACATCCATGGGACATATCACTGTCCCACAGATGTGCATACCGTCATCTGCTGCCGCCATGCGCGGCCCGGCCCCACGAACGCTCAACCGTTCATCGCCTGCTCAGTCCTTGCCGTAGATCAATATGCGGCTCGAAGAGTATTGGTGTCAATATAGCAAAAAATTACAGCATTGTCAAGCGAAGCAGTGTAAAAACCTGTATCCGAAATCGCCGGCAACAATGCTTCAAGGTTTTGAATTGGAAAAAAGATCATCAAAAGCCCGCCACCGGTTAACCATGCATCAGGGCATGGGCCTCCTTCAGGGTATCGATGATTTTCAAATGCTGCGGGCACTTTTTCTCGCATTTTCCGCACTCCAGGCAGTTGGCGGCTCCCCCGCCGGAATTGAGGGCTACCAGGGAATAAAATGTTTTGCCATACAAATCCCAGGGCGAAAGGCCGGCGTCGTTGTAGACCTTGAAGATTTCCGGAATATTGACGCCGGCCGGGCAGGGCATGCAGTAACCGCAGCCCGTGCACCCCACTTTCACGATGCCTTCATAGGTTTCCTTGATACGCTTTATCAGTTCAAAGTCGCTTTCGCTCATGACGCCCGTCTGAGCATTGTCAAAAATCCTGATGTTGTCGCGTAATTGCTCCATGCTGCTGACGCCGCTTAAGACCACCTTGACCTCGCTGAAATTGTACAGCCACCGCATGGCCCATTCCACCAGCGGCCTCTGTTCCGGATAGCTTTGAAGGAGCTCCTTCACCCTCTCCGGCGGATCGCCGCCAAGCAGCCCGCCTTTTAAGGGCTCCATGACGACGGCGGGAATGCCTCTGGAGGCGGCGTATGTGAGACCCTTGACGCCCGCCTGGTGGTTCTGGTCCAGGATGTTGAGCTGGATCATGCAAATATCCCACGGATAGGCGTCCACGATTTCCTTGAAAACCTCATAGTCACCGTGGAACGAGAAGCCGAATTTTTTGATCTTCCCCTGCGCCTTCAGCTCCTCCATGCAGCGGATGCCGTCCGTCTTTTTGGCGATTTCCCAGTTGTTCCGGTCCAGGCAGTGCATGAGGTAGATGTCGATGCAATCCGTCTTCAGCCTTTCGGCCTGCCGGTGAAAATACCATGGATAATCCTCCCGGCTTTTCACATCGGCAACAGGAATTTTCGTGGCGATGACAACTTTCTCCCGGTAGCCGCCCATGAGGGCCTTTCCCAGAATCTCCTCGCTGCCGCCGTAAGCGTAGGCCGTGTCGAAATAGTTCACGCCGTGATCGACGGCATGGCGGATCATTGTGATGGCTTCGGCTTCATCGGTGACTTCCCGGCCGTCCTGATCCGTGGTCTTGGGATACCGCATACAGCCCATGCCAAACCGTGAGACCGTTAAGCCGTCCTGTCCAAGATCATTGTAACGCATCCGTCATCCTCCTTAGGAATGATTTACCGGCAAACAGACATGCCAATCTTTCTCTTTTGCATTATAGCAGCCTGGTGCGGCTATTCAAGGGCCAATTGGCTATGCGTTTACAGGGGCCAAAACAATCCTTCCTCTTTCCGCTCCCAGGCGGGGGGCGTTGGTGAGGCCTTTACAATTTTCATGACTGGAGTCACTTAACGCACAGAGCATTCTCCTGTATAATGGTTGTGATTGTTAGGGAGGCAAGATGGATATGAAAGCAAACGGCGCCCCTCCACCCCGCAAAGCGTGGCCAACCGTACTCCTTACAGGGATCATCTCTGTTGTTTTTGTACTGGCTCTGTCAGGTATCCATGTACAGACGGAGGCCATACAACAGAACGAATCCCTGGAAGCGTTTTCTGCGCACCTGAGCAAGCGCACCGCGGCGCTCATGGCGCTTTATGAAATCCCGGGTGTGAGCATCGCCCTGGCGGCGGATGGAAAGCTTGTTTTCAGCAGCGCATTCGGCTATGCCCAGAAAGAAACCGGAAGGAAACTGACAACAGGCACGCCCATGCGGGTGCAGTCCATTTCAAAGCCGGTTACCGCGTATGGCATATTGAAGCTTCAGGAGCAGGGAAAAATAAATCTGGATGCGCCCGTGACACAATACCTCAAATCCTGGACCTTTCCAGCGTCCAAATATCCCACGGAGGGGATAACCGTACGGCAGCTGTTGAGCCACACCGCCGGGCTGCCCTTGGGCGATGTGTTTACCCTGTATGATCCCAACGACGATATGCCCACATTGCATGGAAAGCTCACCAAGGAAGCGACGGCGGTAATAGAGCCCGGCACCGCCTTCTCCTACTCCAATACAGGCTATCATCTTCTGGAGCTTTTGATTCAGGATGTGACAGGCCGGGACTTTTCCCAATTCATGGAGGAGGAAGTTTTGCTGCCCCTTGGCATGACCCATTCTTCCTTTGCCTGGCGGGAGGAACTGAGGCCCCTTGTTCCCACCGGTTATGGCTTGGGAGGAAAGCCCGTGCCGGTCTATGTATATCCGGAGAAATCATCGGGCGGGCTTTTTGCCACAGCGGAGGATATACTCTCTTTCGTTACCGCGGGAATGCCGGGCTTTACCAGGGATGGGACTGTGCTAAGCGGCACAAGCATCCATACGCTGTATACGCCGGCAAGCAATAAGCTTGGCATATACAGCCTGGTCTTTGAAGGCTACGGCCTTGGATATTATCTTGAAACGCTCCCGCGCGGAAGGAAAGCCGTCTCCCACGGCGGGCAGGGCACCGGCATCATGACGCATTTCCATGCCGTGCCTGAAACAGGTGACGCCATTGTAATACTGACCAACAGCCAGAGAAGCTGGCCTTTTATCGCCAGCCTGCTGGGCGACTGGGCCAGGTGGCGTGGCTTTTCCCCTATAGGGATGGAGCGGCTGCTGCTGGCACAATACAGTTTATGGGCGGTGATCGGCATCATTTGGTGGGCGATGCTGCTGAAGGTAGTGCTTAGGGTCACGGGCATGGGCCATACGAAACGCAAAGGTACGCTGCATGCAAAGTGTACTTTGTTGCGCCGGTTTGCGCAAGGCGGCACGGCCATTTTGCTGCTTGCTGTTTTGGGATGGTGCCTTAGCCAGAAATACTTGTTTTTGACCTCCGTGTTCCCCCGCGTATCTCTCTGGCTTGGTATCACGGCCTTTGCCCTTGCCATTCTTCTTATGCTTTTTGCGGTGATCCCCCATCAAAAGACGCAAAGCGCCGCCGGCGCAAAAACCGCCGGCAAGGCATAGCACAGAAGCTTTCGAAAGATCCTTCACTTCGTTCAGGATGACATCGGCGATGTTAGGGCGTGTACCTAAGTTTGGAGATCCAAAGCCCATGATTCTTTGGAGCGAGGTTCCTCGGAACGACACCGCAGGGAGAGGATAAAGTGAAGCCCCGCAACATAAGGCGCGGGGCTTCTATGGATATGACCATTCGTATCAAACGAACCGATACCGAGGGGTTCCCTTGCTTATAAAGGCTTGATGACAAGGCCATACGGCTCCAGTCCGGCTTCCACCGGGCCGTTTGGCGTCAATACCCACGCGGTTTGATATTCCCCGCTCATGCTGATCACCGCCAGCGTGTTCTGGGCGGGATAGTACGCGCATTCGGCGAAGGGGTTATCGGTGAGATAAGGCTGCTCCTTATTAAGGTTTGCGGCGTACAGGAGCAGATTCAGCAAGAACCGTGTACTCTTGGGATCCACCGTAAAGGAGGACAAATAGATGCCCTTGCCGCGGCCGAAAGCGTTCACCGTGAAGGCGGGCACGCCGTTTGCTTCCGCCAGCACGCGGGCCTTCCCGTCGGTGAGGAAGATGTTTTCCTTGCGCTTGAACTGCATATCCTCCGCCGCAAGACCGTCTTCCGGCATGACCTCATAGGTGAACCGGCCGTGGCAGACCTTTTCCCCCGCATCCAGGTCTACGCCCAGCACATGGGCCATGCGAAGGTATGTATCTGTCCCTGAAAAGGCCGAAGGCTCGTTGACGCCGATGAACGCGCCGCCTTCATAGACCCATTGGGTCAGCTTCTCCATGGCCTTGGGATCAGCCCAGGCTTCCCCGCCGCTCCAGGCCGTGCCCGCCGCGCCGGCGTTTATTACGATCTGAACATCATGGAGCGCGCCGGCCTTGACATCCTCGAAATTCAAAAACCGCACATCCACCGGCAGGCCGGACAGCGCCTCATTGATGTGGATCAGGTCGTGCCTGTCGGTTTCGTGGAAGTGGCCCGACAGCGACCAGGAGCGCAGCTTGCCCCAAACGTGAAGCACCGCCACGCGCAGGGGCAGCGTGTAAGGCTCCCCGCCCTCATGCAGCGCTTTGATATCGCGGAATTCATTGGCCAGCGCTTGGATATAATCGCAAAATTCCGGAAAGCCTTCGGTCAGATGCAGGTATCCGCCCAGGCCGATCCTTTGCACCGGGGCGCGCAAAAGCGCCCTGCGCACCTGCATCCAGTATTTTTGCGCGTCACGGGCGGGGTTGCCGCCAGGCGTAAAGGTGGGCGCGCCGCAAAGCCCCACCGGGAACAGGTAGGGATGCAGCCTGAGTTCATGGGTGTGGACGGGCACATGGGCGCAAAGCCTTGCCTCATACCCCGAAAACACGCACTTGATCAGCCCGTCGAAGCCGATTTCCCGGAACCTGTCGCCGTAAGGCTCCATACCCACCCAGCTATCGTCGTAGAAAACGTACGCCTTTTTCCCATGGCGGTGGACCACTTGAACCAGTTGTTTGCCAAAGTCCGCCACGAAATCGTGGGTAAAGGCCATGTAGTCCCGCTTTTTTGCCGTGGGCGGCCAATGGGTGACCTGGAAATTGCCCTTGTTGACAAAATCCTCGGCGGTGAGGGCGTACCCCATTTTTTCCTCAAATTGCGAAAGCGCCAGGGGGCTGACCGTGTTGTCGTAGGATGCCCAGTCGGAAAAAAGGTAGCGGTTGCGGGGGTTTGCGCCCCAGAGGAAGGCGAAGTTGTAAAACAGCGACGTGAAGCGAACCACGTTCACCTGCGGGTGCTCCGCGCACCAGTTTTCAAGCCACCCGAGCAGATACCCCTGCACGGCCGGGTGCCGGGGGTCAAGCTGCATCAAATGCTCCGATGTCCAGTGGTTGGTGATGTGGTTGTACATGTTGATTTCTTCCCACACCCGAAAGGCCAGGAAGCTTGCGGTATACCGGTGCCAGGGTATAACACCCCTAACCCTGACCGTATTTATATCGGGGTAATACGCCCAGCGGTCGTTGGATACCGCTTTCCCCGTGGTACGGTCATAAACCTGCCAGCAGGCCATGGCCTCCGGGGAGGCGTTTATGGAAAACTGCTCGCCAAAGTACCGCTCCATGAGCGGGATATCCACCGTTTTCCCTGTGGCGGTCACGGGATGGCTTATCAGAAACACCTGCTGGAGCGTATGGGGATGATTGCGCGCCCACTCGTTGTGGTCCCTGATAATGCAAAGGGTGGCGTATATTTCATAGCCGGCGTTCAAAATCTTGGGGGAAAGCTTTGTGCCGTCGCTGTCGCGGATCACATCTGCGCCCCATTTTTTTGCCAGCGCTAAAGTCAGATCTTCATAGCCCGCCTCGCCGGGCAGCGTGAAACCGCCTTTTTGGCCGTTCAACATGCTCATCCCCTGTCCGTTTTCAGCGCCGCGGTCAAAAATGCCAGGGCAAGCCCCTGGCCCCAGCCCTGGGTCCAATCCCTGGAGATGTTGCGGTAGCCGCTCAAATCGTTCATTACCGCCGTACCGCCCGATACGTTCAGCACGCGGCCGTCTTCCGTGATGTTTTGAAGGATGCCTTCCAAGGCTTTTTGCACATATTTCAAGTGCAGCGGGTTGTTGTTCACGGTCATGGCCGCGGCGATACCGCAGCTTGCGCTGAGTTCCTCGTAGCTTTCGCCGTCGTCAAGCACGGTGCGCCACAGCCCGTTTTCCGTTTGCAGGGCTTTGAGGCCCGCAAGCTGGTCGCGCAGCGAGCAGTCCACATCCATAAAGGGCGGATACAGGTAAGGCTTGGGCAGGCGCGCCTTCACCTGGGACATGGTATAGGCGGCCCAGGCGTTGGCCCGGGCCCAGAAAAAGCCCGACATGTGGTTCTTTTGAAGGTTGTCGTAGCCGTGGTACCAAAGCCCGGTGGCCTTGTCCTGAAGATAGCGGATATGCCACAGATACTGATGCAGGGCATCCTCGATCATGGCCTGGTCCTGTATCAGGACGCCGGCGCGCAGAAGGAACATGGCCGCCATGAACAGCGTGTCGGCCCAGGCCTGCTCGGGAAAATCGTTGTTGACGGAGACCGTGTGCTGGAGCACATGGTCCGCAAAGCGCAGCGCCTTGTTTTGAAGGTAATCCGCCTTTTGAAGGGCGATGTCCAGATAGGCTTGCTCCCCCGTGGCTTCATGAATGGTCAAAAGGCAGTGGCCCATGGCGCAGGTGTTCACCGTAAAGGGAGGCATGCCCAGGGAAATGTGCTCATCCACCCTTGATTTGAGCATGTCAAGGAATTCCGCGCTGCCGGTGAGATTGTACGCCTCCGACACGCCATAATAGGCAACGCCGCAGGGCCAGTCCCAGGCGAGGTCCATCTCCATAGTTTTTCGGACCACCGCGTCCATGGCGGAAAGAAGCCTTTCCCGGTCAAACGTCAGCTTCATAAAGCAAGCCACCTGCCTTTTATCGATTCCCATTTGCGATTGCCAACAAAGCACACAAGAACAGGTTTCGCGCCTGCGGGCGCGACCAGGGCTTTCCGGCCGCCCTGGACCTTCGGGTGCCACCTCTTCTTGGGACATCTGCCTTTACTTTCTTGCACAATTCCAGGGATGCCCCCCAAAGAGGCTTGGAGGGCATCCCTGTCAGATTGTTTCGGTGTCCTTATGGATTATTTGGGGAGCTTGGTGGTGTTCCCGGCTTCGTAGGCCGCCAGGCGCTCGTCGATGATGGTCTGATAGCCGGCATCCAGGAACTTCTGGCTGAACTCGGCGTAGAGCGCGTCAAACTCTTCGGGGGCGCACTTGGTCAGCTTCACGCTGTACTCCTGGTACAGGCTCAAAAGGGTTGCGCTGTACTCGCTCTCGGAGGTAATGGCCACCGAGAAGACGGGGTCGGAGTAGGCCCAGCCGTTATCGGCGATTCCCTTGAGGGCGTAGTAGTTGTCGATGAGTTCCTGTGCGAAATCCTGGGGGATGCCCTTGGGGGTGATGGCGGCAATGGTCTGCTCGATGGTGCCGACCTTCTTGGAGGCGTGCACCAGGCAGGTCATGTCGATGTTCATGTTGTGGTTGAGCATTTCGGGGCCGCGGTAGTCGCCGTTGACGATGGGCAGGCCATCCTCGCCCAGGGTGTAGGTCACGCCCTCGACGCCGTTTTCAAGCACGAACAGGTTTTCCGGCTGGATCATCCACTCCATGAGCATCCAGGCAGCCTTGAGCTGGTCGGACGTGGCCAGGGAGCTGAAGCCAACGATCATGCCGAAGGGGTTGTCGGCGCGGATTTGTGGATAGGTGGCCACGCCTTCCTCCACCACCTGGTAGGGGCTGACAACCGCCAGCTTGGCATCCGGGTTTGCCTCGTAGAAGGCCACGAGCCAGCTTACGTTGCCGGACATGTAGCCGCCGTAGATCAGCTTCTTGCCGTTGATGAAATCGGTCGCCCACTGGGAGGAGCCGCCGGCGGTCACATCGGAGGCTTCCAGGTCGTATTCCTTGGAGAAGAAGTTCTGGTTGTACTCGGCATTCTGACGCTTTAAGAGCCTGCGGGTGGGTTCCCAACTGAGGCTGGGGGTGCCCAGGCTGGAGTGCATGGCCCATTCCGCCTCATCCACGGGGAAATCACGGAAGGCGAAGTTGGCCACATAAGCCGCCTTGGGCAGCGACAGGCCGATGGGGTTTTCGGAAAGGCCCGCGTCCTGCACGGCCTTGACGACCTTCACATACTCTTCATAGCTCTTGGGAAGCTCGAGGCCCAACTGGTCCAGCCAGTCCTTGCGGATGAAGCTGGCGTAGGTGAAGGTGGTGTTGTAGTAGGGGCGCTCGGTCAAAACGAAGTAGGATTTTCCATTGATGTCGGTGTAGCCCAACTGGTTGTTGTCCACCATGGCCTGGTAGAAGGTGGGGGCAACCTTGGCGAATTCGTTGATGTCGATTTCCGCCATGGCGCCGTCGTTGGCCCACTGGGCGACTTTGGGATAGTCGTACTCCATCATGATGGTGGGTGTCTCGCCGCCGGCGATAAGCAGGCTGTACTTGGTCATCACGTCGCCGCGGGGGATGGCCACGTACTTCACGTCCACGTTGTACTTGTCGCCGAATTCCTTTTGAATCCATTGGGTCCAGTAGTTGTCGTCCACGGCGGGGTAGCCTTCCTTGGAGCGGTCGTACACCGGTACGGTAATGCTGACCCTTGATTCAAAGGGCTGCATGTACCCTTCCGGCTTTTCCGCCGTCTCACCCATGGCGGGCACCGCCAGGAGCATAGACAGCATCAGGACGATAGCGAGCAAGGTTGATACGGTTCTCTTCATGGTTCCATTCCTCCTGATATATATTTTTCCCATTGGAGAAACAAAGGGGGGGCTTTCCTCTGGGGGAAGCAAGACTAATAACAAAACAGTAACAAGCTTTCGTGGATGTATTGAAGGGCTCCGTAGCCGAAGCGCCGCCTGTGGCGGATGGAGCGAGGCGGAGGAGGCTGGCGAAACAAGCGATGCAAGCGGCAGCGCAGCAGCGCCTGATTGAGCAAGCCGGGCAAGAAGCTTTCACCGAAGGTGACTGATGAGGTGTATTCAGCCTTTGACCGCCCCGATCATCACGCCCTTGACGAAGTGCTTTTGAATAAAAGGATAGACCATGATGATGGGGATGGTGGCGAACATCACCGCCGCGGCCTGGATCACCTCCGGCGTGGAGACAACCTCGGCGCCTTCGGAAAGGCTGATGGCGTCGGAGCCGGAGCTTAGGATCATGTTGGACAGTATGTATTGAATGGGCTGCAGCGCTTTGGTGGTGATGAAGTACCTTGCGTCGGCGTAGGCGTTCCAGCGGCCCACGGCGTAAAACAGCGACAGCGTGGCCAGAATGGGTTTGGATAACGGCAGGATGATCTTGAAAAGCATCTGGAAATGGCTGGCCCCGTCCAGGAAGGCCGCCTCCTCCAGGCTGTCGGGGATGGTGGACTGCAGGAAGCTCTTCATAATGAGCATGTTGTAGGGCGAAAACGAAAGCGGCAGGATCAGCACCCACATCTTGTTGTACAGGCCCAGATTCTTATACAGCATGAATTCCGGGATCAGCCCGGCGCTGAAGTACAGCGTAAACAGGATCAAAAGCGAGATCGCTTTGCGCCCCCTGAGCCTTTTGCGGGACAGGGGGTAGGCCGCGCAGACCGTGATCACCATGCCGATGGCGGTAAACAGCACCGTGACCTCGATGGTGTAGAGCATGGAGTGGGTCAATTGCCCATCCCGGAAGATGGAGTTATAGGCGGCCAGGGTAAACCCTTTTGGGATCAAATAGACGGACTTGGCCAGCACCGCGGTGTTGCTGGATAGCGACTTTGCCGCGATGTGCACAAAGGGAAGGATACACGTCAGACACAATAGCAGAATGACAAAGGCAATCACGAAATCGCCAACGCGGACGCGGTTGAGGCCGCGCAGGACACTTGATCTCGCCGGCCGGGAGACGTTTGCCGAATTCATTTCACACTCTCCCTTGATCAGATTAATCCGTTTTCGCCCAGGCCCTTGGCCACCCGGTCGGCGGACAATACCAGGATGAAGCCCAACAGCGACTGAAACAGGCCCACGGCCGTGGCATTTGAATAGTTGCCGCCAGCCAACCCTTTTTCGTAGATGTAAATGGCCAATTGGTATTGAAACTCCCTGACCTGCACATTGCCGAAGGCAGTGAGCCGCTCAAAGTTGGAACCCATGATGCGGCCCAGGTTCATAATCAGCAGCGTGACGATGGTCGCCCGTATGCCCGGCAGCGTTACGTGCCAGATCTTGCGAAGCCGCGTGGCCCCGTCGATGGTGGCGGCCTCGTACAGCTCGCTGTTGATGCCTGTGATGGCGGCCAGATAGATGATGGAGCCCCAGCCCATGTTCTGCCACACCGCTGTCAGCAGGTAAGTAGCGCCCCAGTGCCATTTATCGGTAAGAAAGGGGATGCCTTTGTCAATGACGCCCATCTGCCGGAGCAACACGTTTACCAGCCCGCTTTCCGGCTTGAACAGCGTATAGGCCACGCTGGCGACAATGACCCAGCTTAAAAAGTGGGGCAAGTACAAAACGGTTTGGGAAACGCGCTTAAAGCGGTGGAAGCGAAGCTCGTTGAGCATGATGGCCAATATAATCGGAACGGGAAAGCCCACCGCCAGGTCAAGAAAGTTGAAGACAAGCGAATTTTTCAGCGCGCGATGGAAATCGGCGTCACGAAAGATTTTTTTAAAGATGTCAAAGCCTACCCAAGGAATTGTGGCAAGGTTATTGCCGGGCCTGTAATTCTTAAAGGCGATCTGCAAGCCCGGATAGGCGGCGTACTTGAACAGGATGACAAACGCCACGGGCAATAAAAGCAGCAGATAAAGCTGCCAGTCGCGTTTGAACCACAGCAGCCTGCGCCTTGGCGTTAAGTCAAGCCCCGGCGCCCGGACAGGCGCACGCGTTCCTTGTACCAAAGCTTTCCCTCCTTATACTACATCCGGTCTTGTTACTTGGATTCTAGCATAGGCCCCTTCCCCATGCAAAGCATTCGGGCTTCAATACTGCGCAATTCCGACCATTTATGCGCGTATCCTTCGTTTGAAAATAGGCAATCTGGTTGCTTTTACCCTTTTTTGAAGGAAAATGAGCCATTTTCCAGCGATAGGCCAGCGTTTTGAGGTTGAATTTACGCGCTGTTTGGCCTATACTGACCATATAACGAAAGAGGGGGATGCATCATGCCCAGACACCGGCAGACAATTATTGAGTATAGAAGCTATGAACTGTCTCCCGAATTCCCCATCCTGCTGCTTCAAGGGGAACGCTGGCATATTTCCGACATCAAATCGGGACGGCTGCATTTTCACAATTGCCTGGAGGTGGGCGTGTGCCACACCGAGAGCGGCATCATGGAGTTTTATGGCGCGCCGCGGCCTTTTCAGGCCGGGGATGTGACGTGCATCGCCCGCAACGTGCCCCACACCACCTATTCAAGCCCGGGGGAAGCCAGCCTGTGGACGTATCTTTTTTTCAGCCCACAGGAGCTTTTGCGCAATTATTTTCAGAACATGCTGCCCCTTGGCGGATTGTACGCGGATATGCTGCAGGACTGCAACATGATTCTGCCGTCAAAGGAGTATCCCGAAATCCATCAACTGGCCATGATGATCATCAGGGAGATGGAGCAAAAGCCCATGAACTTTACGGTGAGTGTGCGGGGCCTTTGCCTTGCCATCCTCATGGCGTTTTTGCGCATATACGCACAGGCGGCCAAAAAGCCGGACGAAAAAAAGAGCGGGGACGCACTGCCCATCGCCCCCGCGCTGGACTACATCCACGCCAATTATATGTATGATTTTCCCGTGGAATATCTGGCCGACCTGTGCCATTTGAGCCCCACCCACTTCAGGCGTACGTTCCACACCATCATGGAAATGAGTCCTTTAAAGTTCATCCACACCACGCGCATTATGGAATCCTGCAACCTTTTGCGCAGCACGGAGGATTCCATCGCCGCCATTTCCGAGCAGGTGGGCTATGGTTCCGTGTCCAGCTACAACAGGCACTTCATGGATGTGGTCTGCATGCCGCCCAACCTGTGGCGGCGGTCAGTGTCGCCGATTGTGAAGCCGTCGATATTGGAATACTCGGGGTGGGTATAACCTTCAAAAAAATGACGTTGTCATTTTTTTGATTCCGCATTTTTCGCTTGTGCGCTTTGCGCACGGGCAGCGAAAAATGTAAGGAAAGCTTGCTACGCAAGCGCCCCGCTCGATCCGGAAGCTTAATCGTCGCCCTGCTTCGCTGCCGCTCGCATGGCTCGTTTCGCTTCCCGCCTCCACCCTGCCCATTCCCGCCGCAGGCGGGGGCAGGGTTACGGCGCCAGCAGAGCCGGAGGAGACGATTACAAACGAGGGGGCCGCGGCCCCCTCGCTGCTCCCCCCAAAAGATTTGGGTCATCTGTTGATATATGGGCTACTGTTTTGTAATACACCCTATCATTTTCCCGCTGGCGGTTTTACGCAGATACCCTCTTTAGCACAGCTTCCAGCAATCCCTGCTCGTACAGCCGGTACAATAGCTCACCGAACATGGAGTTGGCCCAGGCAAACCAGGGGCGGGTGTACTTTTGGGGATCGTTTGGATCGAAGCTTTCGTGCATGAAACCTGTGCCGGCGTGGGTATGAAGGAGCATCGAGACAAGCCCGGCGGTTTCGTTTATGTCCGTGCTGGTCATGGCCTCAACGCAAAGGGCGATGGGCCAGATGTATCCCTTGGGCGTATGGGGGCTGCCCACGCCCCGGGCGCATGCACCCATGTGGAAATAGGGATTGTCTTCGCTTAATACAAAGGCGCGGGTGCGCTGGTACAGGGGGTCTTCCTTTTCCAAGATGCCAAGGTATGGAAGCGACAGAAGGCTGGGCACGTTGGCGTCGTCCATGCACAGATGGCGGTTAAGGCCGTCGGCCTCGTAGGCGTAAATCTCGCCGTATACGGGATGGTTCACCATGCCGTGCTCCCGTATCCCGTTTTCGATCTGGTTTCTGACTTGGGCGGCGCGGGCCAAAAGCGCCGCGTCCTTTTTGATTTGCGCGAACTCCCCAATATACGCCAGCGCCTTTGCGGCGAACAGGTTGGCGGGGATCAGGTAGCCATATTGGCAGGCGTCGTCGCTGGGCCTAAAGCCCGACCAGGTCATACCCGTGTGGGCCGTTTCCGTTCCCTTACCATTGCGAACCAGCGTATCGCTTGGCGGACAGTGATCCCGCTCAAAGGTGTAGGGGCTTTCCGTTTCGTGGTGCTGCTCCACAGCGAACACATCCACGATTAGGGAAAGCGCCTGCATGAACGCTTCATCCATCCAGTGGGTGGTGTTTGTTTGTTTGTAATACCGCCAGGCCAGCAGCACGGGATGGCACAGGGAATCGATCTCGTACTTGCGCTCCCACACCCAGTTGGAGGGACGTGGCCTGTCGTTGTGGCCCAGGCGTTTTTCATCCGAAAGGTTAAAGGCGTTGGCGTAGGGGTCCAGGAGAATGTACTTCACCTGCCTGGCGATCAGCCCTTCCAGAAGGCGCGCCACATCCCTGTCCCCATCGGCAAAGCGCACGTAATGCAGCACCTGGGCGGTGGAATCGCGCAGCCACATGGCGGGGATATCGCCGGTAATGACAAAGGTCTGGCCGTCCAAAGTATACTGCACGGTGGTTTCAAGCGTATTCAGGAAGCATTTTTCAAACATTTCCGGGAGGCCGGGGATCACTTTCAGTTGCTCCTTAACAGGCTGAAGGCTTTTAAAGATTCTTTCGAGTTCCATAAATAAACAGGCTCCTTATGTTTATGCGTTTTCCAACAGCGGGCAGGGCGCAATATTGCCCTTCTCCAGGCGGAAGGTGCGGATTTCAAAGGGCGCGAAGGATACCGTTTCATCGATCAAAAGGCCGGGGAAGACAACGCGGGCGCTTGCGGCCCTGCCCATGCTTTCATACAGCCGGAGGATATATCCCATCCCATCCTCCGCCTGCTTCAGCGCGGATATCATGACTGTAGCGCTGTCCACCGTACAAAGCGGCGGGCACTTTTCCCCCCGGCCCGGCGGATTATAGTGAAGGGCAAAGGGCGCTTCGTTGAAGGCCAATGCCTTCTGGGAAAGGGTGCTGTCCACGGCTTGCATGCTCCCCGCCGTGACGCGGAACCTGTAAATACGTTCCCCCTGCTCCATGCGCACGGTGTGGCGCACCTCCCGCAGCGTCTTTTCAAAGTGGCCGTCGGCGGCGGAATAGCCGGCGGAACGCAGTAGCGTGATCCCGATGCGGCCATCGTGGAAGGAAGAGCCGTACACCCCGTCGTTGATCACGGCCAACTGATGCTGCCCATCATATACACCGCACCATTTTTGCGACACGGCTTCGCTGTTTTGCGCAAGCTCCTCCCACGCGAAGGGGATCTGGCCCCGGTACGTGCCTGACGCAAGCGTTGTGGGGAGCTCCATTTTCAGGTACATGTCCTTCTCGTTCCAGTAAACGCCGGCTTCCACCTCAAAATCCGCGCCCGCTTTGGGCAGCAGGTAGCGAAGGTAAGCAAAGGAATGGTGCAGGCCGAAAACCGCCTCGATGACCGTGCGGACCTCGCCGTCCTCAATCACCCGCACCGATGGCGCCACCTGGTCATACAGACCGGAAAACGCGCTGCCCTCGTGGGGCGTTAAGAGCGCGAACCGCCGCCTGCCGTGGCTGTGATTCGTACCAAGGCCCCAGGAGTTATAGGTGTCGTCATAGGCGCAAAGCTCAAAGCCGCCGGGGAGCATAAACTCTTTTCCGTTCACCCGGTAGCTGTCTATGAGGCCGGTTGATGTGCTTACGGCAACGCGCATCGTACCGTTGTCAAATACGTATTCCGGCAAATGGGCGATGGGCGCGAAGGCGGGGCGCTTTTCGATGGGCTCAAATTGGATCACGAAGCGGTTCATGGCAAAGGGTTTCAAATCCGCCTGCACGGTGACCTTCTTCCGCCAGTCGATGCAGAAATGGCTGCTTTCCATTTCGCTTTGGGTGGGCACCGGCTGGCCGTTGCAAAACGCCCTGGGCGTATAGAAGGTGGAGTCCCAGTTTTGCCTGGGCAGGCCGCACTCAAAGGAAAACACGCCGGAGACCTTAAAGGGGTGCGGGTTGTAGGCAAGCACCACGGAAGTATTCTCCGCAACGCTTTCCTCCCCCTCCGAAAGATCGGTGAAGGCCTTCATTTTTTCGCGGGCAAGGATATACAGGCCGTGATTGATGACCTGCAGCGTATCCTCCTCCACCAATTGGGTGCCGGAGCCGGGAAGCGCGTCGTGGAATTCACTGAAAAGCAAATCGCGTTCTGCCTCTTTTAAGGCTTCTTTGGGGTAAGCCATCCCCTTTTGGATGGCCGCGGCCACGCACATTCTTTCGGTCATGTACAGCTCGTTTTCCAACTGCCGGTGCTTTTGCTTGACCCGGATTTGAGAGGTATAGCAGCCGGGAGCCACGGGGTTCAGCCCCTTGTTCACCTTGGGCAGGGGGATGTTCTTTTCCCGAAGCTCGTTAAAATACGCTTCCGGCGTGGAGTGCGTCAAAAGATGGGGTGTGTCCTTCTGCTCCCGCATGGCGGCAAGGTCCCGCATGTCCTTGCGGGAAGGTCCGCCTCCATGATCCCCAACGCCCCACAAAAACAGCGTGACGGGCTCCTTTTCCTTTTCTTTCAGGAAAGCGGCGAGCTCCTCCGCCACTTTCCCGAAGACGGAGTTGTAGTTTTCATCCGACCGGTGGACGATAACGGAGCTTCCATTGAACCCCTGCCAGATAAAATCCTGCGATTCAAAATCATAATGGTTTTTTCCCGGCCGGCAGACGATATAGCTGTCATAGCCCGCCTGATTTAATATTTGCACAAGGCCGCGGGAATGGCCGAAGGAATCAAAGTTGATGGCGGTAGTTGGGCGCACGCCGAATTCCTTTTCAAAAAAGGCGCGGCCCGTTAAGATGTTGCGGACGAGGGATTCGCCGCTTGGCATGTTGCAGTCGGGCTGCAGGTACCACCCGCCCATGATGTGAAAGGAGCCTTCCTTCACCTGCGCCTTGATTTGCGCAAACAATGCGGGGTCGTGCTGCTTGACCCAGTCGTACAGCAGGGCTTCGTTGTGGCAGAACACAAAGCCGGGGTTTTCTTTGATGATTTCACCAGCCGTGCGGAAGGTGGAAAGGGCCTCCGCGCAGCCCTCCTGCCAGCGCCAGAGCCAGACCGGGTCCAAATGGGCATTGCAGATCAGGTGAATATTTTTCATAGACGGCTCCTGATTTTATCTTTATAAGATCCTTCGGGCTTCGCCCTCAGGATGACACGGCGGGAGTTTTTGATAGCCTATGCCGGAGGGGTTTACCCCTCCGGCATAGGACCGTCACTTTGAAATACCGGTGACGAGAGATTAAGGCTCGCTGTTCTTCAGCGTATTCGCGGCCATTTCCAG
The DNA here is from genome assembly GCA_023411395.1 of Bacillota bacterium. Lineage (GTDB taxonomy): Bacteria > Bacillota > Clostridia > Christensenellales > Aristaeellaceae > JAEWAH01. The sequence continues at coordinate 35,179 of JAEYOV010000034.1, read as the reverse complement.
AACCATTACGCCGCTTAAGTGCTGGGCCAGGTCCACCGTTTCGCCGGGCTGTTTGTTCCAGTGGCCGCCGATGACGCCGGAATCCGACATGCCTTTTTCGGCGATTGCCTGGGCGTTTAACACAAGCATGTCCAGGAATTCCGTTTCCTCCGGCGCCTCCTTGATGAGTTCGGCCAGGTAGCGGAAGAAGATGCCCCTAAACAGGCCGCAGTCGTCCTGCCCCTCGTAGGGGAACACGCCGCCGTTGGGGTCGCCAAAGCGGCGCTTGGATTCATAGGCGATGTTCCTGGCCAGGTCAAGGTGCTGCTTGTCGCCCGTGATGCGGTAATACTCCACCGCCGCGCCGATCATAACGCCCTGGTTGTAGGTGAAGGCCCAATCGTAGTCGATTTTCCCGTCGCCCAGGCGGTTCATGCCATCCCAAACGTAGAAGGTCTGGGGATCCATGAGGTTGTCCCGGTTCCACTCGAAGATTTTCTTTCCCCAGGCAAGATCCTCTTCATTGCCGAAGAGCTGGTACAGCCGGAAGGCTAGGATCGCCGCGGGGGCGTTGGCCGGGGTGTTTTTGTAATCGATTTGATCCTTGCGCCAGGCCATGCCGCCGCCCATGTGGCCGTTCCAGGCGGACTGTATATCCCGCCAGAGAATGAAAACCCGCTTTTTGTATGTGTCTTCCTTGGTTTCGTCCCAGAGCCGCAAAAGGGCAAGGGCCATCCACTCCATATCGTCGTACCAGTTGTTTAAAATCGTGCCGCCGTTATGGGCGATGGTCCCCTTCAGTTCCTTTTGGATCAGTTCCATAGTCGCGGGGTCCTTCGTGCGCAGGTAGCCGTCCAGCAGCGCATCGATGGCGTGAGCCTGCCACCAGTAGGAAAAGCGCTCCGTGCGGTCATGAGGCAGGCGGTGCCTGAAGATAACGTCCCCCGCGTCCCAGAATTGCCCGGACAGGGCTTTTTGCGCACGGTCTGCAGCCATCGCTGCCGCCGAATCATTCATAAACTGCCTCCGGGCCGATAAAGTTTGAATAACAGGTTCGTATAATGCCGCCCGCCCCGTATAAAACGGGACGGGTTGGGCGTGAAGGCTGCCGCTTGCCAGTCAGTAATCCAGCGCGGCCTCCGCAAGGGCGGTGTTGCCCTGGCGCTCGGCGTTGTCAAGCGCTTCCTGGGCGGTGATCTCACCGTTCACGAAAAGCTGCCACTGGGGAATCATGGCCAGGGATTCCATGGTGGAGTAGCCCTGGGTCTTGGGCCGGATGCGGCCGTACTGGAAGGCGTTAAACAGCGCGCTCAGATGGGGATTTTCCGCGATGTAGGGATCATTGGCCGCGTCCACGTTGCCGGGCAGGTAGCCGTTGATCTTGGTGAAGAGCAGGCTGTTTTCCGCGTCGCAGGCCCACCACTCGATGAAGTCCATGGCCTCGCGGGGATGCGCGGCCAGCGCAGGGATAGCCAGGCCGAAGCCGCCCATGCCGCTGGCGGGATCAAATCCGGGCGCGCCGGGGCAGGGAATGATGCCCAGGTTGATGCCGGCCTTGAGGCAGTTGTTCAGGTCCCAGGGGCCGGAAACCATCATGGCCGCCTTGCCGGCGATGAAGGCCTGGTTGTTGTAGGCCTCGTTGAAGCCCGTTTCGTAGACCTTTTCCTTGTTCAGCATTTCATCCCAGAAGTTCAGGACGGCAAGGCCGGCCTCATTGTTGAAGGCGACGGTGGGGGGATCGGTTTCGTCGTTGATCAGCTTGCCGCCGGCCTGATACAGGTAGGCGCTGAACAGGCCCACGTCATTCATCACATAGCCGGACTGGACGAGGGCGCCCTTGTCGTCGCGCTTGGTGGCGGCCACGGCCGCGGCGCGCAGGCCGTCCCAATCCTTGATTTCCTTGTAATCGATGCCAGCTTCCGCCAGGAGGTCGATGTTGCAGAAGAGCACGCGGGCGTCCACCATGGTGGGCAGGCCGTAGAGCTTGCCGTCGTAGATGAGTTCGTCCACGGCGGGGGCAAAGAACTTGGTCAGGTCAACATTATCGGCGGCGATGTAGTCATCCAGCGCCAGCAGCGCGCCCTTGGGGGCGTAGGAGGAGGTGTTGAACCTGTCCCAGAGCACCACGTCGCAGGTCTCGCCGCCGGCGATGGCGGTAAGCAGCTTCTGCTCGGTGCCGTCCACATACTGGTAGGTGATGTGCACCTTGTCCTGGGTGGCGTTGTAGGCGTCCAGCATTTCCTGGAACTGATTGATGGAGTCACCGCTCCAGCCGCCCCACATGACAAGCTCGGTCTTGCCTTCGGCCACCGCCGCCATGGGAACCACGGTCAGGAGCATGAACAACGCAACGAGGAGAGCCAGGGTCCGTTTCATGATCGTATCCTCCTTTATAATAGGGTTATGTTTTACTGCCACTGAAGGCAATACCCTCGATGAAGTACCTTTGGGCGAAGGCAAACAGGATAAGTATGGGGATGGTGGAAAACACCGTGCCGGCCATCATCGCCCCATAGTTGGTGACGTAGTTGTTTTTAAATAGCGACAGCCCGATTTGAATGGTATGCTTGGATGCGTCATTGAGCACGATCAGCGGCCACATGAAGCTGTTCCAGCCCGACTGGAAGGTGAGTATGCCCAGCGTAACGGCGGCGGGGGTGATGAGGGGGAAGTACACATTTAAGAAGATGCGGAACTCGCCGCACCCGTCGATGCGGGCGGCCTCGCCCAGGTCGTCGGGCAGCGTGGCGAAGAACTGCCGCATGAAGAACACCGCGTACGCGCCCACCGCGCCGGTCAGGATCACGGCCCAGAAGGTGTTGATAAAGCCCCTGCCGCCCTGGCCGAACAGGTCGTTGCCGCCCACCAGGGGGAACTTTCTAAGCACCACGAACTGGGGCACCATGGTCACGATGCCGGGAATCATCATGGAAGAAAGCAGGATGGTGAACATGATGTTCTTGCCCCGGATGTGAAGCTTGGCAAAGGCGTAGCCGGCCAGCGCGCCGAAGAACACATTGGTGAAAACGCCGGAGGAGGCCAGGATCAGGGAGTTTTTAAAGTACAGGAAAAAGGGGACGGTGTTCAACACATCCTTGTAATTTTGAAACGAGGCCGCCGCGGGGAAAAGGCTCAAAGGCCTCGCGTAAATTTCGGGCATGGGCTTTAGGGAGGTGGCGATCATCCACAAAAAGGGGTAGATGGTGCACACCGCGATCAGGCAGGCAGAAATGTACCAGATGATGGCGCGGACTTTTTTGCTTGCGGCCGGTTCGACCATAAACAGACCTCCTTCCGTCATGGCTTCGCCATGACACCTCCCTCCAGAGGGAGGCTTTTTCAATCCTTGGCCTTGTTGATCCGCATGTTGATCAGGCTGAACACGAAGATGATGGCGAACAAACACAGCGACATGGCGGAGGCGTAGCCCATACGCAGGTCCTTGAAGCCGCGGTTGTAGATGTAGTACACCAATGTGATGGTGGCGTTGCCCGGCCCGCCGCTGGTTAAAAGATACGCCGCGTCAAACACCTGGAAGGTGCCGATAATGAGCATGGTGGACACAAAGAAGGTGGTCTTGCGGATGGATGGCACCGTGATGTGCCAAAACCTTTTCAGGCGGCTGGCCCCGTCGATCACGGCGGCTTCGTACAAAACGTCGGGCACCCCCTTTAAGGCTGCCAGGAAGATCATCATGTTCCCGGCGTACCCCGCCCACAGGCTCATGATGACGATGGCGAACATAGCGGTTTTCGTGTCGTTGAGCCAGGACGGCCCCATGACGCCAAAGAGGGAAAGCAGGCCGTTTAAAAGGCCCATCTTGGGGTTGTAGATCCAGGACCAGAGGGTGGCGTTGGCCACGGAGGAGGAAAGCACCGGCAGGTAAAAAAGCGTGCGGTACAGGCCGACGAACTTGCGCTTGGAGTTGATGAACAGCGCCACCAGCAGCGCCAGCACCAGCCCCGAGGGCACGTAAAAGAGCGTGTAGGTGGCCGTGTTGCGCAGCGCAATCCAGAAGAATTCGTCCGACCATATGCGCTGAAAATTGCGGAATTCAATGAATCTTGGCGGGTTGATGATGTCGTAACTGGTGAAGCTGAACACCACCGCCATGATGAGGGGGACAAAGGTGAACAGGAAGAAAAGAAGTACCGGCGGGGCGATAAACAGCCAGCCGATCCTGTTCTGGGCGGCGGTGAATTTTGAGCTCCTGTTCAAAGGCAAGACCCCTTTCCCGGCGCGTTGTTGCAATCAAGGAAACAAAAAACCAGGGCATCGGCCCAATGGGCTATGCCGGAATGAAATTTCTTACCCCGTCAAATCGCGATGTTCATATCTTTTGTATTCTTCGCAGGGGGCGCCATGGTGTTGCCTTCCACCCATTCGCCCTCCAGTAAAAAGCAGCGGCTTTCCGGTGCCTTTCCCCCAAGGATGTCGCCGATCACCTTCACCGCGCAGGAGCCGATGCCCGTTTGCGGCTGCTTGACGTGGGACAGCAAATGCAGGCCCAGGTAGCTGGAGTCAAAGTCGAAGCTGACGATGGAAACATCCTCCGGCACTTTTTTCCCCACGCGGCGCACCGCGTCCCAGGCCGCCTTGGCGGCGCTGTACTCGGTGCCGAAGATGGCGGTGATTTCGGGGTGGCGTTTAAGGTGTGCGGCAATGGCATCCACATACGCTTCGTGGGCGTTGGGATCGCCTCCCAAGAGGCCCTTGGCCTTTGTAAAGTCGCTGATACGGGTGAGCCACAGGTCCCGCTTCACGGCCAGGCGGCTGTCGGCAAAGGCCTCCAGAAAGCCCTGCATGCGCTCCTTCAGGGAGGAGGAATGGTCGTCCTCCAGCGCCAGGAGGGAAATGTTCCTGTGGCCGCAGCCAATGAGCTTGCTCACCGCCAGCCGGCCCAGCTTTACGTTATCCACGCCCACAAAGGGCACATCGATGCCGGTCATGGACCTGTCGATCATCACGATGGGGTACTTTGAGTACACAGCATTGAGTAAAACTTCATTATATAGCTCTCCATGGGCCGGCTGCACGATGATGCCGGCCACGCCGGAGGCCATGAGGGATTTCAATATTTTCGATTCGCGCTTCTGATCGTTGCCGGCGTTTTTCAAAATCAGGTGCATCCCCATTTCCTCCGCCATGTCCACCGCCCCGTTGACGATGTCCAGGCCGAAGGAAGAGCCGTAGCCGCCCATGACAAGCGCGATGACGGGGCTTAATGTTTCCTTGACCGATTGCAGGATGGGGATGTTGCAGTCCTTTTTCACAAAGGAACCCCGGCCCGGAATGCGCACGATCACGCCGCTTTCCGCCAGCTTCGTCAGCGCCTTTTTGCTGGTGATGCGGCTGACGAAATACTGCTTTGCCACCTCCGCCTCGGTGGGAAGCTGCCGCCCGTCGGCGTACACACCGTTTACAATATCCTCCATCAGCCTGTCATAAATCTGCTGGTAGAGCGTGTCGCCGCTTTTCATGAGACCCTCCCGTGCGCCCAGGAGCACTGCGCCTGGCGCGCCGCGTTTTGGTTGTTTGCGTCATATCCGGTGAGTTTATTGTAGCCATACCGACAACAAGTGTCAACATACTTAATATATCATTTCAAATAAATATACTCAATATATCATTTTGGACAGGCAATAAGCCCGAAAGACGTGGATGGAACAGGCTAACGATTTTGACATATGTAAATAAGTTGCCTTATTGGTAATTTCAGTATTGACAACAAGGAAGCCACCTGTTATTATCGCATTAGGCAATTGCTTAACCGGATGAATGGACGTGAATGTATGCATACCGAAAAACCCTTTTCCCCGACGGATGTGGAATGGAAGCTGATGCAGTCGCTTTGGAAATTAGGGAAACCGACGATCCGCGAGATTGTGGAGGATGTGAAGGAAACCGGCTGGACGGTTCATTCCGTGATCTCCTTCCTCAAGCGCATGGCGGCAAAAGGCATGGTCGCCATCGAGGAAACGCGGCCGATCCGGTACCGGGCGCTTGCGGAAAAAGACACGATGCTCCGGGAGGAAACCCACGCCATCCTGAACAAGGTCTACGGCGGCGATCTGATGCTGATGGTGACCAGCGCGGTGGATTCCGCCAATTTGACGGAACCGGAAATCAATGAGTTGATCGGGATTCTCAAAAAGGGCGGGTGATAAAAATGGCAACGGTATGGGAAATCATCAGCCAAAGCGCGCTTTTGATCTTGATCCTGCTTGCGTTGCGCCCGGTGTTCAAAAAGCATGTAAGCGCACGCTTCCGCTACGCGCTGTGGCTATTGCCCGTAATACGGCTGCTGGTTCCCTTTTCCGCGCAAAGCGTCATGAGCATCTGGAACATGGTAAAACCCGAAGTATCTTCGGGGCTGACCGCGGCAGGCAACAGCGGCATGGCGCAAACACTGCCCGGTATCACCGTGCTTCCACCCTCTCAGGCCGCTTTGACCGCTGCCGGCCAGACCCTGCAAAGCACCTCCCCCATTTTGGATGCGGCGGCGAGTACGGTTCAAACCGCGCCACTCCACTGGGCGCAGCTTCTGCCTTCCATCGGCATGGCCGTTTGGGTCCTGGGCGGCATTGCGTTCCTTTTGATGCTGGCCGCAAACAACATCCGCCTTGCGAAAAGGCTTCGGGGGGCCAGGCGGGTCCCCGCGGATGTGAAAGTACCTGTATTGCTTGCGGATGCGCTGCCTTCCCCCTGCCTGACGGGATTTTGGCGCCCGCGCATTGTTATCACGCCGGAGGTTTTTGCATCCAATGCGCTCCTTGATATGGTGCTGCGCCACGAATGGACGCACTATAGGCGTCATGACCACCTGTGGACGGCGGTGCGCGGGATGCTGCTGTGCGCATGGTGGTGGAACCCCCTGGTATGGCTGGCGGCGCGTTTGAGCCGCGAGGACTGTGAAGCGGCCTGCGACGAGGCGGTAATCAGCCATATGGCGCCGGAGGACAGGCAGCGCTACGGCATGAGCCTGATCGCGCTCCTTGGCAAAAACCCTTACGCGCAGTCCCTCATGCAGACGACAACCGCCATGCAAGGCAGCAAGCGGGCCATGAAAGAGAGGATTACAATGATTGCCAATTGGAAAAGCAAAGGGCGCATGATAACCATCTGCGCCGCGCTGTGCGTTGCGCTGCTCGTGCCGGTATTATGCACATCGGCTGTCGGGCAGGGCACGGCAAATGCGCAGACACCGGAACCCGGAAATACTTCCGATGCTGCGGCTATACAAGAGGAAAAGAATGAAGGGCATACGGCGAATATCAGTTTGGAAAAAGCCGCCGCCTACCGGGAGGATGAATTTCTGTTTGCCGGGCGCGACAGCGAGCTCATCCGAAGGGCAATCCTGCTTTGCGCAGATCAGGACGGACAAACCAAATGGGCGGTACAGGAGGACGCCGGCGCTGCAAGCAAGTATAACACTGCAATCCCCTATGAGGATGACAAGTATATCGCCGTGCGGTACATTGTATCTCCAAGCGACACATATTACTCGGTCATCGAACTGATTCAAAACGGTTCAATCCTCGGGCAAATCGAGCGGCCCTATGTCATACAGGGAATATTCCCGGCGGAGCAGGGATTTCTTGAAATCAGCAAACCTTCCATGATATCGACTACGATCAAAAAGGTGGATTTTGAGCATGGACTGATCTGGCAAAAGACATATCAGGAGGACTGGTTTCTTGACCAAGTCGTGACGGTCAGCGATGGCTATATCGCGATTGGCAGTCATACGGCTGATAACTTTGCCGAAGATTCCACCGTTGGCGTTGTGATGAAGCTGGACAGAAACGGCGATACCGTGTGGAAACACTACTATAGGCAAAAGTCGGATTTCAGAAGCGGCATAAGCGTATTCGACAGCAGCGCCGTGCTTGTGGGCAATGCGTATGCGTCAGCGAATACGCTGCTGCGCGAGAAGGATCAGAGGACGTACAGCTTTATCGCGATGTATGATGAAAGAGGCCTCGTGTGGCAGACGGAGTACCGCTTTGGCGGCGGGAAAAATGGCCACATGGAATCCATCATCCAGGTGGAGGACGGTTTTCTGGCGTCCTGTGAAGCCTCTGAACCGTATGGACCATCGGAGGTGCGGCTGCTGCTATTCGACAGGCAGGGAAACATTGTAAAAGAGTGGGTCGAACCCATGGGGGATATGTCACGCATCTATATCCCTGTGCTCCATCATACCCCCAAAGGCATCTATCTCACGGCAGGCGGGAAGGTTCCGGGTGGCAAGTGGCAAACGGTTATGAAAAAGATCAATCTGCCCGCTGACGAAAGTACGGACAGCGGCGAAGCGGTTACGCAGCTTACAGTTCTGAACAAGTATTCAAGGACCGCTGCCCAAATCTCTCAAACGGGGCCGTACCGCGGTATGCCGGATGAGGAAATAGAACAGCTAATCGCCAAATGGAATGAAGAATACAAGGATGCGGACTCCTGGAATCTTGAAAAAAAGGTGAGGGATGATACGACAAAGCACATCCATGGGCTGCCGGATGAGGGCATGATCACGCACCTGAACGCGATACACATCCTGCTGGAATACATCAAGAGGGAGTACAGCGATGTACCGTTTGAAGACATTGCGTGCCTTAAGCCTCATATATCTTTCATAATCGATTATGAATTCCCGCAGTGGCAAATTGATTTGATGCCCCCTGACACGAATCTTGAAATGTTCGGTTTCACCGGGTATATATATGCCGATACGGGGGATGTCAGGTATGTGGTCCATGGGCCGGGAAACGGCTGATGCCTGCCTGGTAAGCTAGGGCCGCCGACGCCGAAAAACAGCATATGTACATCCCCCATCCCTTTACACCTTCCCCCTGATGCCTTATAATGTAGCGAAATCGCAGGAGGGGGAGGATACCATGCAGGAAGAAAGGAAGCCGTCCATAGGGGCAAGGCTACTCAAGCGCTACGGGCTGGACGCTTTGAGCGCCATGGCGCTGGGGCTTTTTTCCACACTCATCATCGGTACGATTCTGGACCAGATTGGCACGTTTATCCCCGGGCTTTCCTTATTGAAGGAACTGGCATCCACGGCCACCTCAAAGCCCGTGGTGGGTGCGGCCATCGGCGTATCGGTGGCCTGGGGCATGAAGGTGAAGCCGCTGGCGATATTCACCTCCGCCGCGTCGGGCGCCATCGGCAATATCCTGGGCGGGCCGCTGGGCTGCTTCATTGCGGCGGTCATCGGCGCGGAAGCCGGTAATTTCATCGCCGGCAAAACGAAGTTGGATATCATACTCGTACCCACGGCAACCCTTCTTGCGGGCGGCCTTACGGCCTATATCGCCGGCCCGGCGGTGAACTGGCTGATGGGGCTATTGCGCAATTTTATTGATACGGCAACGCTTTTGCAGCCCATACCCATGGGCATCGTCGTATCGGTGGTGGTGGGGCTCGTGCTGACGGCGCCCATCTCCTCCGCCGCGCTGTGCGCCATGATCTTTACCGCGGCGGATGGAAGCGAGCTGGGCCTGGGGCTGCAGCTTGCGGCCGGCGCGGCCACGGTGGGCTGCTGCGCGCAGATGGTGGGCTTTGCCGTGTCCAGCTTCAGGGAAAACGGGGTAGGCGGCCTTGTCGCCCAGGGCATAGGCACATCCATGCTCCAGGTGCCCAACATCCTTTTGCATCCCATGATCCTTGTGCCGCCCACGCTGGCCGCCGCCATCCTGGGGCCGCTGGCCACGACGGTGTTCCAAATGCGCAACGCGGGCGTGTTCGCCGGCATGGGCACATCCGGCCTGGTGGGGCAGATCGGCACATTCAGGGCCATGGCCCAATTGGAGGGGCCGGGTGTTATCGCGCTGAAAATACTGGCGATGCATATCGCGCTGCCGGCCATACTGTCGCTTCTCATCAGTGAAATCATGCGCAGGCTGGGCCTGATCAAAAGCGGGGACATGAAGCTGAAGCTGTGAGCTTTTAGAACCTGTCGCATTCATAACGGATTGATAAGGAAGGCTTGGCTCCGGGCGTTTTGCCCGGAATCAAGCCTTTTTCCGCAATAATGATTCCCCAAAGCGCGCGGTTTGCAGAAAGCTTGCCAATCCTGTGAAAAAGTGCGTCATTTCTGCGATATATACAATGTAAAAGCAGTATCCGCCCGATTGTTTTCAAGTGACAACATTGAAAACACGTGGTATACTGATGTCAGATTTTGATCCTTTTTATGGCAATCCTTCTTTTTCCGGCATTTTCCTTGCCGGGGCAAGGCAGCTATAAGGGGCCGCTCCTGACTCCACGCACCCCTTTCATGACCTTTTTAAGGCGGTGGACAGATGGATTTCGATTTTCTACGGGACCTGCTGGTGAACGCAACCATTCTTCTGACGGCCAGCATCCTGCTCACCTTTGTCTATGGCGCCTACCAGGAAAGAAAGGCCGCGGTCAGGATCATTATGGGCCTGATCGCCGGCACAGTCGGCATCCTGGTGCTTTTGACCACCGTGCGCTTTGATGGCGGCATCGTGTTTGATACCAGGTCCATACTGGTCAGCACCCTCGGCATGTTTTTCGGCCTGGTGCCCACGCTGATCGCCGCCGCCATCATCATTGCCGCCCGGATCGTGATGGGCGGGAACGGTGTGGTCATGGGCATATTGGTTACGGCGGTATCGGCGGCGGTTGGGCTTTTGTGGCGGGAAACGCGGCTGAAAAACAAACGGCTGAAAAACCGTTTCACAGCGCTTGAGTTTTACCTGGTGGGCGTGATCACCCATGTGCTGATGCTGCTGTGCACGCTGGCGCTGCCCGGGGAAAGCATTCTGCCCGCCATCAGAAGTATCAGCTTTCCGGTGCTTGTGATCTATCCTTTCTTTACGCTGCTCACATGCATGGTCATTTGGTCCCGCCTGCGGCAGATACAGGCGGAGGCCGATCTTGTCCAGAGCGAAATCAGGTTCCGCACGCTGTACGAGCAGTCGCCCATGGGCATAGCGTTCGAGGATGACCGGGGCAACATGCATTCCAACCGCATGGCGGACTTGATTCTCGGCCTGCCCATGAATCAAATCGCGCCCGGCGGCTGGCCCAGGTACTTAAGTCCGGAGGAGCTGCCAAAGGAAAGCCGTGAGGCATATGAGGCATATGTAAAGGACAAGGCCTCGTCGTTTGAAATGGAACGGATGCATACGCGGCCGGACGGAACCGAGGTCTGGGTCCATTTGTCCCTGGCCCAGCTGCATATGGAAGACGCCGCCCACAGCCACATGCTGCTTTTGCAGGATATTACGGAACGCAGGCAAAAGGAAGCGGAGATCGTTTACCTCACCTACCACGATGTGCTGACGGGCATGTACAACCGGGCGTTTATGGAAAAGGAACGGCTGCGCCTGAACGTTAAGGAGCATTTGCCGCTGTCGGTGATTCTGGGGGATGTGAACGGGCTGAAGCTGGTGAACGATGCCTTTGGCCATGAAGAGGGCGACTATCTGCTGACAGAAGTGGCCGGAATCCTGAAAAAATGCCTGCGGGAACAGGACATCATCGCCCGCATCGGCGGCGACGAATTCCTGGTGCTGCTGCCCAAAACGGACGCGGAAACGGTGGCGCAGACCGTAAGGCAGATCAATGAGGCCTGCGCGGACCACGGCCCGCGCCCCGGCAAGGAGCTGTTTGATGTCAGCATTTCCCTGGGCTACGCCACCAAGGTGATGGCGGATGAGCCGCTGGACGCCGTTATCAAGACCGCCGAAAGGTTTATGTACAGGCGCAAGCTGATTGCCCACAAGCAGATGTATGATTCCATTATCGCCGCCATCAAGCAAACGCTGTACGAAAAAAGCGATGAAACCAGGGAGCACGGGGAAAGGATGGCCATTTTGGCCAGGTCCCTGGCCCACGCGCTGGAGCTGCCCAAAGAGGATGCCGACGCGCTGGAGCTGGCTTCCATGATGCATGACATCGGCAAGGTGCGGGTGAACCTGAACATACTCAAAAAGGCCGGGACGCTCACCGGGGAAGAGTGGGAGGAAATCAAGAAGCATCCGGAGGCCGGTTACCGCATCGCCCAGTCGGTGCCCCACCTGAACGCCATATCGGAAGTGATTCTCTACCACCATGAGCGGTGGGACGGCATGGGTTATCCCCAGGGCCTTTCGGGGGAAAACATACCGCTGCTGGCGCGTATCCTGGCGCTGGTGGATTCCTACGATACGATGCGGGAGGACAGGGGCTACCGCAAGGCCCTGAACGACGCGGAGGCGGTGCGTGAGATTCTGCGCGCTTCAGGGAAGCAGTTCGATCCCGAATTGACCCGCGTTTTTGTGGAAAAGGTTCTAAACGGCGAGGAAGGCGAGGAAGCGGAGGAAGAAGCGGGATCATAACAGGAGGCCGCAAACGCCTTCAGCAGCCGCATAGAAAACGCCGGGACGGCGGGGATTGCACATGATTGCGGGGATAATATAAAAAATGTGATGTGGATGCTTGTGAAACAGGCATCCACATATTAAAATAGAAGCATGCGCAGGAAGCGCTTTATGAAAGGAGAGGGCTTATGAAAATTGTCGTTCTGGACGGTTATACGGAGAATCCCGGCGACTTAAGCTGGGAGGGGCTTGAAAAGCTGGGCGAGCTTACGGTGTATGACCAGACCGCCCCGGATCAGATATTGGAGAGGATTGGCGGCGCCGAGGCCATATACACCAACAAAACGGTGCTGACCAAAGAGATTCTGGAAAAAGCGCCCGGCCTGAAATTCATCGGCGTGCTGGCCACCGGCTTCAATGTGGTGGATATAGCCGCGGCCAGGAAGCTGAACATATCCGTGTGCAACATTCCCACCTACGGCACCACGGCGGTGGCGCAGTTCGTGTTCGCGCTGCTGCTGGAAATATGCCACCATGTGGGCCATCACAATGAGGCGGTGCAAAAAGGCCGCTGGACCGACAGCCCCCACTTTTGCTTCTGGGATTATCCGCTGATTGAGCTGCATGGCAAGACCATGGGCATCATAGGGTACGGCCGCATCGGCCGGGCCACGGCGGAGATCGCCAAGGCGCTGGGCATGAATGTTCTGGCGTTCGACGCCTTCTACAAGGGGCCAGAAACGGTGCCCATGGACCTGCTGCTAAAAAATAGCGACGTCATCTCCCTGCACTGCCCGCTGACAGATGAAACGAAAAACATGATCAACAGGAACACCATCGCCCAGATGAAGGACGGAGTGATCCTCATCAACACCTCCAGGGGGCCGCTCATGAACGAGGCGGACCTGCGGGAGGCGCTTTTGAGCAAAAAGGTGTACGCCGCCGGCGTGGATGTGGTATCGACGGAGCCGATTCAAAGGGACAACCCCCTGCTGGGGCTTTCTAACTGCATCATTACCCCCCACATCGCCTGGGCACCCAAGGAATCGCGCCAGCGGCTGATGGATGTCGCGGTGGATAACCTGCGGGCGTTTCTTAAGGGCACGCCGCAAAATGTAGTCAATTAACCAGCCTCCTTCCGGCAGCCTCCAGCTAAACTTGTCAAATGCCGTTTCACTCTTTGGCTTTGGTTTAAGCGGCATAAAGCAAGCATATGCTGGGGGCTGCTTTTATTTTGGTGTTTTGTATAGTGAAAAAATGTTTTAACAAGTAGCAAAATTCATTGATTTTCTGCATGCGGCATGGTATACTGCGCATATGGCGAACGAGAAATAAAATACAGCAAAGGGACGTGTATGGATGATAAGCATCAAATCTTCCCGTTTTCAAAGCCGCAGCCGCCTGCTGATGCGGGAGATATACAGGAAGCGGAATTACTACGTGTTTATCCTGCCTGCCGTGGCCTTTTACCTGGTGTTCAGCTATTTTCCCATGTACTTTTTGCAGATCGCTTTTAGGGATTACCGCGTAACCCGTCCGCTGGACGCCTCCACATGGGCGGGCTTCAAATATTTCGGGCAATTGTTTGCCGCATCAGGGTTTTGGCGCGCGTTTGGCAACACGCTTACCATAAGCCTTGGCAAGCTAGTATTTTCCTGGCCGCTGCCCATTCTCATGGCGCTGATGCTCAATGAGATTCAAAGCAACAGATGCCGGCGCTTTTACCAAACGGTGGTGTACCTGCCCCACTTTATCTCCTGGGTCGTGATCAGCGGCATCATCTACAACCTGACCGCCATGCCGGAGGGGCTGTTCAACCGCCTGGCAGTTTTGATGGGCGGAAAGCCGAATGTGATTCTGGGAGACCCGACGCTGTTCCAGCCCATTTTGATCCTGTCGGAAATATGGAAGGAATCCGGCTGGGGCACCATCGTCTATCTGGCGGCCATCACAAGAATCGGCTCGGACCTTTATGAGGCGGCGCGAATCGACGGCGCCACGCGGTTCCAGCAGGTGCTGCACGTAACACTGCCAGGCATCAAGGACATTGTGATCATCATGCTCATACTGAGGGTAGGCAACATTCTCAATGTGGGCTTTGAGCAGGTGCTGGTATTGCAAAACGACATGGTGCTCAGGGTGGGCGATACGCTGGACACCTATGTCTGGCGCATCGGGCTTCAGGACGGGCGCTTCAGCTACGCGGCGGCAGCGGGGCTTTTCAAGGCAGTGATCGCCACGGTTTTGATTTTCGGGGCCGACCGCGTATCCAAGCGCTTTGGCGAATCCGGCCTTTTGTAAGGAGCTGATGATGATGAACTTAGGGCAAAGCAAGCGGGGCAACGGCATCAAAAGCGGCGGGCGCTTGTCCGGGGCGCTGATCCATTTGTTTTTTATCTTCCTCTGCATCGTCATGATTTACCCATTCTGGCACACCATTGTGGGCTCAATGATGAAGTACGGCGAGTACTTCAGCAAGACCGTTTTTCTGTGGAGCTCCGATCCTACGCTGGAAGCGTACCGGGTGATATTAAATACGGGGCTTATAAAAAACCCGATGTTCAATACGATATTGATTACCGCCGCGGGCACGGCGGCCAGCCTGTTTGTGACCGCCTTTGTGGCATACGGGCTTTCCAAATCCTTTCCCGGCAAATCGCTTATCATGTCATTGATCGTGTTCACCATGTTCTTCAAGGGCGGCATCATCCCCAACTATATCCTGTACAGACAGATGGGATTGATCGACAACAGGCTGGTACTGATACTGCCCACATTGATCAATACGTTCAACCTGATTATTCTCAAAACGCAGTTTGCAGGCTTCCCCCTGGAAATTGAGGAAGCGGCGCGCATCGACGGCTGCCGGGAGTACGGCATATTCCTGCGCATCGTGCTGCCGCTTTCGATTCCCATGCTGGTGACCATCGGCCTGTTTTATTCCGTAGCCTACTGGAACACATTCTTCCCTTCACTGTTTTATATGACAAAGGATCACCTGCGCACGCTGCAGGATTACCTGTACCGCATCGTCAAAACGCAAAACGCCGAAGACCTGGGCATGTATGTATCCAGAACCGTATCGCTGGAATCGGTACGCATGGCCAACGTGGTGATGGTCATCGCCCCGATCATCCTTGTATACCCGTTCCTGCAGCGCTACTTTGTCAAAGGCGCGATGGTAGGAGCCATCAAGGGCTGATGGCTTCATCATATATAATACGCTAGGAGGGTCCCGCAATGAAGCAAAGACTGGTCTCCCTGGTCATCGCCGCCATGCTGCTATGCATGGCAGCCGTCCCGGCCGCCGTGGCGCAAACGGTTCAGCCTGATTTCAGCGAGCACGTGGCTGTCGAGTACATGGGCTGGAGCAACAACGGCCTGGATGGTTCCGACTCCGTCTACAAGAAAATCGAAGAGCTGTTCAACATGGACCTGACCTACACCTCCGTTCCCAACGGCGATTATGAAACCTTTGCCAACCAGCGCTTTGCCTCCGGCGACATCCCCGTCATGTTCAAGACCATGGTGCCCAACGTGAGCAGCATGGAAATTTACCGCCAGTTCAAGGAAGACGGCGCCATCATCAATATCAGCGAGTATGTGGACAAGTACGGCTTTGAAAACCTCAAGGCCCGCCTGAATGAAGATTGGGCGCAGCCGATGAGGGAGGACGACGGCTTCTACATGGTGCCCAACAAGCTGGGCCCCGCCATGCAGGCAATGTTCGTAAGGCAGGACTGGGTGGACAAGCTGGGCCTTGCCGCGCCCAAAACCTACGATGAGTTCAAAACGTACCTGAAGGCCATGGTGGACGCCGATCCCGACGGCAACGGCGCCACGGGGCTGACGGTGGTAGGCGTGGCCGGGCTGGAGCATGTGATCTCGGCGTTCACCGGAAAATCGGGCGACTGGGTTTTCAGCAACGGCGAATGGGTGCACAAGTCCCTTGCCGAAGGCTTCAAGGAAGGCGTTGCCTACTGTGCCGACCTGTACAAGGAAGGGCTGCTGGACGCGGAATTCGCCATGATGAACAACACCACCATCCAGGAAAAGCTGACCAGCGGCAAGGCCGCCGCGCTGATCCTGAACGGCACAGCCGCCTGGTGGAACCCCATGGAAACGGCTTTGAAGGCCTATAAGCCCGACGGCGTACTGGGCGCCTTGAGCGAATGGCCCGCCGGCCCCGCTGGGGAAATCAAGCAGGGCGGCGCCTACTTCTTCGGCGCGGTGCATATCAGCTCCGCCGCTACCGAAGCGCAGCGGGTGCGCGCGCTGGCGTTCATGGACTGGTCGCTGACCCAGGATTGCCTTGACCTGTTCTTCTACGGCATCGAGGGTGAGCAGTACACCGTGGTTAACGGGGAAAAGGTCATCGACGCGGAAGCCAAGAAAGCCATTACCTTCGGCCGCGACCTGTACCTGTTCTACGATCTGATCAACAACACCAGCCAGTACAACTACCTGACCATTCAGCCCCTGATCGACAACTTCCACTGGCTGGCCGGCCACACCGCCCTCAATGAGGTTGTTGGCCTGTCCAACGAAGTAACCGCCGAGGTATCCGCCTCCATCGCCGATGTGTACAACACCTGGATGGTGGACTTTGTTACCGGGCGGGCCGACGTAAACACCCAATGGGATGAATACGTGGCCGAGCTCAAAGCCGCCGGCAGCGACCGCTATGCCGCGGAAGTAGTCAAGTACATGGCAAAATGATTGCTTAATTGGTGGGTGTTTCCCTTTGCCGGGAAACACCCACCCCAAACCTTGTCAATACGCATATGAGCAGGAGAAGAACAATGAATCAGGCCGGACTTGACCGCACAAAGCACCATATCGCCGCGGACGGCGAGCATTTTGATGTTATCGTGGCAGGCGGCGGCCCTGCCGGTATCGGCGCCGCCATCGCATCCGCCATGAACGGCGCAAAGACGCTGCTGCTGGAGCAGAAGGCTTTCTTCGGCGGCGTGGCAGCCGTTTCCGGCTGGATGCCCATGAACAGGCTTTTATTAAAGGGCGGCAGCCGCGGCGGGGCCGTGGCAAAATTTGTGGAGAAGATTCAGGCGCTTGGCCCGGATGCTTCCCGGCCCGGCAAGCAATCCTGGGTGGACGGCGACGGGCTGCACATCCACCCCGATTATCTGCGCCTGGCCGTGTTTGAGCTTTTGGAAGAAAACAACTGCAAGTACCGCCTGCACAGCCCCGTTACGGGCGTCATCCGGGAGGGCAGCCGCGTGACGGGCGTTAACTGCGACGGAAAATACGGCAAGGCCACCTTCTACGCCAAAGCCTTTGTGGATGCCACGGGCGACGGCGATGTGGCCTATCACGCCGGGGCCGCCATGCACATGGGCCGGGAGACGGACGGCATGTTCATGCCCGTGACGCTGGGGTTTGTGATCGGCAACGTGGATGAGAAAAGGCTGTTTGAAGCGCTGGAAAGCATGGGCCATGGTGCTTTCACCGACCAGATCAAGAGCGCGGAGGCGGAAGGGTACAGCGTATCGATGTTCTATTCCTTCGACAGGACCACCGTGCCGGGCATCATCTCCGTCAACAACGGCGGCCAGCGGAACCTTGGCGTGATCAACGCGGTGGATTTGAATGATGTGAACTTCTCTGAGCGTACCGGCTTGCAGGTGGCCGTGGACTTTGTGCGCATCTGCCGGGAAAAGAAGCTACCCGGCCTGGAAAATTGCCGCCTTGTACGCACCGGCGCGGCGCTGGGCGTTAGGGAGACGCGGCGCATTGAGGGCGATTACACCATCACCCTGGAAGACGCGCAATTAGACCGGCACTTTTCTGATGTGGTGGCCATACGCTACGGCACCATTGATCCGGGCGGGCTTACGGAGGACAAGAACTACCACGGCAGCATCAAGGATGGCAACGAATACCCTTACCGCGCCATGCTGCCCAAGGGCCTGGAAGGGCTGCTGGTGGCCGGGCGCTGCGCGTCGCTGACGCACCTGGGCCTGACCGTATGCAAGAGCATGGGCAACATGATGGCCATCGGCCAGGCCGCCGGCACCGCCGCCGCCCTTGCGGCAAAGCTTGGCGTATCGCCCCGGGAGCTGGGCGCGGCCCCTGTGCAGCGGCGGCTTTTGGAAATGGGCGTGCCGCTGCCGGTGAATGCGTAGCATTCTTCGAAAAAATGACGCTGAACGCGTCATTTTTTCGATTTCGCACGATTCACTTGTATGCCCTGCGTGCCGTCTGTCGCTGCGCCAGGCGGCACGGGGCATACGGCCAGTGAATCGTGTAAGGAATGTTTGCTCCGCAAACCCCCGCCCCACCGGCAAAGCCGGTGGAGACGATTGCAAACGAGGGGGTTCTGCGGTTCCCCCTCGTTGCTCCCCCTGAAGTTTTCTTGAACAAAATCAAAAAATGGTAATTCATTGATGTTTTGAACTGGTAAAAGGGGCTTTCGCGATAGTCGCATAATGTTATAAATTTGCAAGAAGACGGCATCCGAAGGTTTCAAAAGGCTCCGTAACCCCGATCCCGCCTGTGGCGGAAATGGGAGGGGTGGAGGAGACCCGCGAAAAGGAGCAGTGCAAGCGGCAGCGAAGCAATGCGACTATTGAGCGGGCTGGACTGACCGGAAAGCCCTTTGGTCGCGCCCGCAGGCGCGAAATCCTTTCTCTTTGTATAAACTTATACATCACATGTGCTTAGTACGACAACTCCTTTTTGTGTTTTCAGCTTATTTTATACAGCGCCGCGCCGTGGGGAGGCAGTTGGGCGGTGATCCTGCCGATGGGCATCGTGACCTCCCTGTGCTGCCAGAGGTCGCGGACGGCCCTTGGCGAAAAGCCGCACACATCCTCATGAAGCGATACCTCCGCCCGCTTATCCTGAAGGTTGAACAGTGCGATATACACGCTCCCGTCCGCGTCATGGCTCAGCCACACGGCATGGCTCTCGTCCCGCTCCAGTTGGCGGGCGCCATGGGAATGTTTGAGCAGACGCAGCACCTCGCTGTTGGTGAGCAGCGACAGCGTCCACTCGTCGTTTTCGCGCATTTCCCCGCCCATCATCAGGGGCGAGCGGAAAATGCACCAGAGCGTCATCATCGTGATCTGCTCATCCCTTGTGAAGTCCGTCTGCCGCCCGCGATGAAAGCCCATGCCGATGCGGCCCAGGGGCAGCATATCGCAATCGGGCCAGCAGCCGGGAGCCACGTGGCGCTGCCACACCTCGCACCGCTCGAACATGCTCTTTAAAAGGTCCCACCTGTCCCAAAAATCGTCGGTGATGCGCCACATGTTGGCGTACTTTGATAAATGCCAGGCCTTTCCGATCACCGCGGGACCGGGGGACAGGCTCAGCACCATCGGCCGGCCGGCGTGTTCAATGGCCCTTGCGATCAGCTCGATTTCCTTTTCGGCGGAATAGGGCGCGTGGGGGTACATGTTGGTGTTGCAGATGTCGTCCACCTTCACATAATCCACGCCCCAGGCGGCGTACAGTTCAAAGATGCTGTCGTAGTATTTCTGCGACGCCGGATGATTCGGGTTCAGCCCGTACATGTCGCTGTTCCATTTGCAGATGGAATAGGGCAGCGCGATTTTATCGGCCGTGACATCCGTTCCCCACACGGGCATGCGGCCGTGCACCGCCTGCCTTGGGATGCCCCGCATGATGTGGATGCCGAACTTCAGCCCCATAGCGTGAATCTTGCCGGCGATGGGCAAAAAGCCCAGGCCCCCCGCGGCGGAGGGAAAGCGGTTCGGGGCCGGAAGCTGGCGGCCGTACGCGTCGATGGTGAGCTTCGCGAAGGGAATGTATTCCCCCTCCCCCGTTCCCGCTTCGGGCTCCGACCATTGGATGTCGCAGACGATATATTCCCAGCCGTATTCCTTCAAATGCTCCGCCATGCAGGCGGCGTTACCCAGCAATTGTTCCTCGTTCACCGCGGCCGCGTAGCAGTCCCAACTGTTCCAGCCCATGGGCGGCGTCAGCGCCGCCAGGTTCTTGTCCATAGAAATGCCTCCGTACCCATGATCGTACCTATCCTTTCGCCATGGGCGGGCGGCTTTCCTTTTCAAGGTTTACGTATTGCGCACCACCAGTACCGCACCCGACTTTACACACACGCTGTTTAAGCACGCCACCACAAACACGCGTCCCAGCGTACCGGGCGGCACCTGCCAAGTAAGTTCCGCCACGCCCGTGGCGGCGCTTGGGCAATCCACGCCAAGAAGGCTGGCCTGCTCGCACGCATTTGTGCCGGTGGGCTCCAGAAAAAAGAACACTTCGGAAACCGGACGGTTGAACGCGGGCCGGATGACCACGCGCTCCGATAGCTGCACCGCCCCGCCCGAAACGTTGAGCGGCCGGCCATCCTCCGTGAAGAATTCCAGCGAAAGCACCCTGAGATTATTTACAGGCTCCTGCCTGGGCCTTCCCGCGGGGACGCAGATCACCTGCCCGATGACGATCGCTCCCCGGTGCACGATTTGGGGGTTGGTGTTGATAATGGCGTTCACCGTCGCCCCAAACCTGTGGCCAATACCAGAAAGCGTATCGCCCCGCTGCACCGTATACAGTTGTCCGTTGCACCTGTCCGGCGCCGGCGGCACCGGTCCGCCCTCGGCGGGGGCTGTGGACTGCACAAACCTTCCGTTCTCCATTTCCATCTCCCCTTTTTTACGGATGATGAAGCATATGTAAAAAAAGAACCGGGGATGCCGCGGGGCTGTGCCGGAAAGGGTTTCTATGTTCCTTGTCGAATCATAGCAATAACCTTCCCGCGGCCATTCACCCTTGGGGAAGGAACGCTTCATGCGGGAGATGACGCCCTTGCCCTCCCTCCTTTCACGATGGTCCGCCCTCCTGCTGTCATTGCTCCTCCCGGCATCGTCCGCCCTGGGGGAGGCTGTATTTTGCGCGCCGGCAATGAAAGCCGTCATCCCCGAAATTTCG
Organism: Bacillota bacterium; assembly: GCA_023411395.1. Lineage (GTDB taxonomy): Bacteria > Bacillota > Clostridia > Christensenellales > Aristaeellaceae > JAEWAH01. The sequence continues at coordinate 13,931 of JAEYOV010000034.1, read as the reverse complement.
GTCATCCTGGATGCCGCCGCCTCAGGCGGGGGCATGAAAGGCGCCTTCACGGCGGATGATCCCCCTTCCTCCCTGGCGCTGGAGGGGTTTTTTGCGGCAGCCTTCCGTTCGGAATTCGGCGATACCGCAAGGGATAAGCTTATCCGCTGGGAAATCCCCCTGCGTATTTTTGTGAGAGGCGAATTCACCAGGGAGGATATGCAAACGCTTGAAGCGCTGCTTCAGGGGCTTCAGGCCCGTGTGCCCGGCCTGCCCAAAATGGATTTTTCACCCTCGGAAGAGGAGGCCAACGTTGTCATATCCTTTGTGCCCTTTATGCGCATGGCGGAATACCTGGTGACGTATGAGGATGGCAACTGGGGCTTTATGAACTGCTTTTCCGATGATAAGGCCATCCGCTACGGGATGATTGCCATTGCCGCGGATGTCACAAAGCAGGATGATCGCAACCATTTGATTCAGGAAGAATTCGTGAACATGCTGGGGCTGACCGCCGACCTTGATTTCGCGCCGGAGAGTATCATCTACCAGCCTTACACAAGCACCCAATCCCTGGCAGAGGTGGATTACGAAATGCTGAATTTGCTGTATGCCCCCTTTTTGGATGCGGGCATAAGCCTTGCGCAAGCAAAAGCAGCGCTGTATGAAATTTTTGAAAGGCCCTGATTCGGGGTCTTTTTTTCTTGACGCATCTGGCAATTCGTGGGTACAATATATGTAGTCCAGTAACAACAAAGATGGCCGGACATCTTCATGGAAGGAGTGTTGCGCGGTATGGCGGAACGGGACCAGGCAGCCTGCGGCGCCAATATCATCCATCCCGAGGATGTGAAAAGAGCGCTTGAAAAAATGCCGGGGGAGGAATCCCGCCGCGCGATGCTGGATATACTCTCCGCCATGGCCGATGCGACACGGCTGCAAATACTGCTTGCGCTCAAGAACCAGGAGCTTTGCGTGTTTGATCTGAGCGCGGTGCTGTGCCTGTCCCAAAGCGCCGTCAGCCACCAATTGCGCACGCTCCGCGACGTGCACTGCGTCAAATCCCGCCGCAGCGGCAAGATCGTTTATTACGCGCTGGACGACGACCATGTGGGCGAGCTTCTGGATGTGGCGCTGTCCCATGTCAGTGAAGGCCGCTAGCGCTTCGGGGAAATGGCTGCGTCATTTCCCCCATCACTCCCACGAAAGCAGGCGATGGCATGCGGTACGTCCCGCCAACGGCGAATGACCGGGAGGATTTTCACCAGGGGCGCAGCTTTCGCGCCCATCAAATGCTGGGCGTTCATCCCGCTATGCAGATGGGCCGGGAGGTATACCATTTCGCAGTGTGGGCGCCCAACGCCCAGGCGGTGTTCCTGGCGGGGGATTTCAACGGCTGGTCCCACGACAGCCATCCCATGGTGAAGCAGTACGACGGCATCTGGGAACTGCGGCTTAACCGGCATTTGTTTGACGGGCACACCGCCTACAAGTACGCCATTTTCGGGGCCGACGGCCACATGCACTTAAAGGCCGACCCCTACGCCTTTTTCAGCGAGCCCCGCCCCGGCACCGCCAGCCGCATCTATGACCTGGACGGGTACGTTTGGAGCGACGAAGCCTGGATGGAAGGCCGCGCCGGGTGGAACCCCTTTGAGAGCCCCATCAACATCTACGAAATGCATTTGTCCTCCTGGCGGCGGGGTGAGGACGGCAGGCTGCTTTCCTATGGCGAAATCGCGGATCAATTGATCCCCTACCTTCTGGATATGAGCTATACCCACATCGAACTGCTGCCTGTGATGGAGCACCCCCTGGACATGTCCTGGGGGTACCAGACCACCGGCTATTTTTCCGCCACGGCACGCCACGGCGAGCCGAAGGATTTTATGGCCTTTGTGGACAGGTGCCACCAAAACAATATCGGCGTGATCCTGGACTGGGTGCCGGCCCACTTCCCCCGGGACGAATTTGGCCTTAGGCGCTTTGACGGCACGGCCTTGTATGAGCACCCCGACCCGCGCCGGGGCGAGATGGCCCAGTGGGGCACGCACATGTTCGATTTTGCAAGGGGCGAGGCGTGCAGCTTTCTTTTGAGCAACGCCCTGTTCTGGCTTGAATTCTTCCATGCCGACGGCATCCGTGTGGACGCGGTGAGCAGCATGCTCTACTACGACTTCTGCCGGGATCCGGGTCAGTGGCTGCCCAACCCTTACGGCGGGCGGGAGAATATCGACGCCATCCATTTTCTGCGGCAGCTTAACGAAACGGCGTACAGGGAATTCCCCGGCGTGATGATGATCGCCGAGGAATCCTCCGCCTACCCCATGGTCACGCGGCCCACGTATCTGGGGGGCCTGGGCTTTGGCTTCAAGTGGAACATGGGCTGGATGAACGACATCCTCTCCTACATCGCCCTGGATCCCATCTACCGCAAGTGGCATCACAGCAAGGTGACGTTCTCGCTGTTTTACGCCTTCAGCGAAAACTTCATCCTGCCCTTTTCCCACGACGAGGTGGTGCACGGCAAGCATTCCCTTCTGGATAAAAATCCGGGAGACCTGTGGCAGAAGTTTGCCGGCCTTCGGGCGCTTTTTGGCTACACCATGGCGCACCCCGGCAAGAAGCTGCTGTTTATGGGCAGCGAGTTTGCCCACTTCATTGAGTGGAAGTACGACGATCAGTTGGATTGGTTCCTGCTTTTGTATGACCGCCACCCCCAGGTGCTTGCCTGCGTGAAGGCGCTGAACAAAATCTACAAGGAGACGCCGGCCCTTTTCGAGGTGGAGGATGGCTGGCAGGGCTTTCAATGGCTGACGGTGAACGACAGCGACAACAGCGTCATCGCCTTTGCCCGCACCGATAAACAGGGCAAATCGCTGTGCTGCGCCGTAAACTTCACGCCGGTGTTCCACCCCATATACCGTATCGGTTTACCCATGCCCGGCACTTTGGCGGAGATATTCAACACCGACCGGGCGGAATTCGGCGGCTCCAACCAGTACAACGCCTGGACTCTGACCGCGGAGCCTGTGAGGTGGAACGGCTTTGACTACTCCGCGGAAATCTGCGTGCCGCCGCTGTCGGCGGTGTATTTCCAGTACGACAAGCAGGAGCCTTTAAAGCCCGTGCCGGAGGCGCCAAGAAGGAAGCCGGCGGGGAAGAAAACAGATGCACATACAATAGCGGTAATGGATGTCACGGAGAATGCCTTAGCAACCCCAAGGGGAGGTTGAGGGGGCCACTGCCCCCTCAAGTGTAATCGTCTCGTCCGGCTTTGCTGGTGACGGAGCCTGGCCGCCGCCAGCGGCGGCAAAAGGCCAGGCGGAGGAAACGAACGAAACAAGCAGTGCGAGTGGCAGCGAGCAATGCGCTGATTGAGTTCGTTGATCGGGCGGGGCGCTTGCGTAGCAAGCTTTCCTTACACCTTTTGCAGACCATTGGCAAAGCCAATAGGCAAAAGGTGCAAAAGCTCGAGAAAAGGGCATCGCCCTTTTCTCGAACATAAGAAGGAGTGACGCTCAAATGATGAAGAAAAAATCCTGCGTAGCCATGCTCCTGGCCGGGGGCCAGGGAAGCCGCCTGGGCATCCTGACCAAAAACATGGCCAAGCCTGCCGTGCCCTACGGGGGCAAGTACAGGATCATCGACTTTCCCTTAAGCAACTGCACCAACAGCGGCATCGATGTGGTAGGCGTACTGACGCAATACCAGCCGCTGGAATTGAACGCCTACATCGGCAGCGGCTCCCCCTGGGACCTGGACCTTTTAAACGGCGGCGTGTTCGTGCTGCCGCCCTATGTAAAGGGCAAACAGGGCGAATGGTACCGCGGCACCGCCAACGCCATCTTTCAAAACATTTCCTTCATCGAACAGTTTTCGCCGGACTATGTGCTTGTTTTAAGCGGCGACCACATATACAAAATGGATTACAGCCGCATGCTGGATCACCATGTCCGCACGGAGGCCGCCGTCACCATCGCCGTGCGGGAGGTGCCCTGGAATGAGGCCGGCCGCTTTGGCATCATGAACACCGACGAAAACGGCATCATCGTGGAGTTTGAGGAAAAGCCGAAAAACCCCCGAAGCAACAAGGCCAGCATGGGCGTGTACGTGTTTACCTGGGGAAAGCTGCGCCAGTATCTTTTGGAGGACGAGAAAAATCCGAAATCTTCCAACGACTTTGGCAAGAACATTATCCCCAACATGCTTCAAAACGGCGAAAAGCTGTTAGCCTACAGCTTTGACGGCTACTGGAAGGACGTGGGCACCATTGAAAGCCTGTGGGAAGCCAACATGGACCTTTTGCAAACGCCCATGCCCATTGACCTGCACGACAAAATGTGGCGCATTTACGCCCGCAATCCCGGCATGCCGCCCCACTTCGTGGCCAAAGGCGCCAGCGTGAAGGACTGCCTGATCACCGAGGGCTGCGAGGTGTACGGCCAGGTGGAGCACTCCGTTCTCTTCGCCGGCGTTACGGTGGAGCCTGGCGCCAGCGTCATCGACAGCGTCGTCATGCCAGGCGCGGTGATCGAGCGGGGCGCGGGGGTCAGGCGGGCCATCATCGCCGAAAATGCTGTCATCGGCCCCGGATGCCATGTAGGCGCGGAGGAAGGCGACATCACCGTCATCGGCCAGAACGTGTCCCTGCCCGCGGGGCTTAAAATCGCCGCCGGAGAACAGGTGGAAACCTGCGTGCCTGTGCCTTGAGGTACTGCCGAAAAAGCAAGGGAGTTTACGACGCCTAGCCGATAATCTGTAAGGATGTGAATGCCATGAAGGATGTTATGGGCATGATTTATACCGGGGAGAACGACGCGCTTTTGCGGGAGCTGACCATTTCCCGCGCCGTGGCCGCGCTGCCCATCGCCGGGCGCTACCGGGTGATTGATTTCATCATGAGCGGCATGGTCAACAGCGGCATACGCAATGTAGGCGTCATCATGCAAAAGAACTACCACAGCCTGATGGACCATTTGGGCTCGGGCAAGGAATGGGACCTGCACGGCAAAAACGACGGGCTGTTCATACTCCCCCCCTTCCTCACCCGTGAAAATGTGGGCGTGTATGCCGGGGTGCTGGATGCGCTGCGCTCCAACGCCAGCTACCTTTCCCGCTCAAAGCAGGAGCACGTGATCCTTTGCAACAGCAACATGATCTTCAACGCCGATTTTGAGGACATGGTGCGCTTCCACAGGGAAAGCGGCGCCGATATCACGCTCATGTGCACCAGGGACCCGGACGTGCGCCGGAGGGATTTTGGCAGCTACCTTACCCTGGATGATGAAGGCCTGGTGCTGGATATGGAAATCGAGCCTACCGAGCCCGCCGGCGAGATCACCTTCATGGAGGTCTGCCTCATGCGGCGGGAGCTTTTGCGCTCCCTGGTGGACCATGGCGTGGCCCATGGCTTCCATGACTTCAACCGGGATGTGCTGCAGCGGGTGATACGGGAAAGAAGGCTGAGCGTAAACAGCTTTCACTACCCCGACAAGGTATGGCGCATGGATTCGGTGCAGGCCTACTTCCAGTGCAACATGGCGCTGCTCAATACCAAGGTGCGCCAAAGCCTATTCGACCCCGAAAAGCCCGTGTACACCAAAGTGCGCGACGAGATGCCCGCCAAGTTTCTGGAGGACGTGCAGATCGTAAACTCCCTGGTGGCCGACGGCTGCATCATTGAGGGATCGGTGGAAAACAGCGTGATTTTCAGGGGCGTGCGCATCGCACCCGAAGCCCACGTGAAAAACTGCATCATCATGCAGGATACCCAGGTGATGGCCGGCGCTTACATCGAAAACTGCATCCTGGACAAACAGGTGGTTATCAAACGCAATGCAAGGCTTATCGGCCCCGCGGCATACCCGATCGTGATCGCCAAAAAGGTGGTCATCTGACCAGGGGACTCTGTCCCCTGGATCCCTGCCAAAGGTGACTGAGCCGTGCGCCGCCGGTGGCGGATGAAGCGAGGCGAGGGAATCAAGCGAAACGAGCGATGGGAGCGGTAGTGAACCAGCGCGACGATTGAGCTTGCGGGATATATCCCTTAAAAAACCCCATTTTTTGGGGAAGCGCATAGGTCTCCCTTTGGAGGGAGGCATCATGAAAAATAAAAATCTTCGCCGTAGGAGCGATTATCAATCGCCCGCCTTGCAAACACTGGTACCGCATCACAAAACAAGCCAACCACCGCTCCCTGTCAATCTGAGAAACAACGTTACGAAGGATCTTGCAGTATCCTGTTGCATAAAGATCCTTCACTTCGTTCAGGATGACAGGAGGCGGGGATATGGTGACTCAAGGGGCGATTCTGCTCCGCCCTTCTTCCCCCGCCGACAATCACTCCCCGAAGGAGGACTACATATTATGAAAATTCTCTTTACCGCCAGCGAATGCGTACCCTTTTGCAAAACCGGCGGCCTGGCCGATGTGGTGGGCGCGCTGGCGCCAGTGCTTTCCAAGGCCGGCCATGACGTGCGGGTCATGCTGCCCATGTACACCGTAATCCCCAAGGAATACAAGGACCAGATGAACCATGTCACCGACTTTGAGGTGGCCCTGGGCTGGCGGCGCCAGTACTGCGGCATCGAATCGCTCATTATGGGCGGCGTTACCTACTACTTTGTGGACAACAAGTATTACTTCAGCCGCCCCTATGTGTACGGCCTGGGCGGCGACGAGTATGAGCGTTTCGGCTTTTTCAACCGCGCGGTCTTAAACGCGCTGCCACTTATAGGTTTCTGGCCGGAAGTGATCCACGCCCACGACTGGCAGTCGGGCATGATCCCGGCGCTGCTGCGCATACAGTACGACCATTTACCCTCGTACCATCCCATCCGCACTGTGTTCACCATCCACAACCTGCAGTACCAGGGCATCTTTAACATCAAGGATGTGCAGGACGTTCTGGGCCTGGGCGACAGCCTGTATACCTCAGACAAGCTGGAATGCTACGGCGCAGCCAATTTTTTGAAGGCCGCGCTGGTCTACGCCGACCGCATCACCACCGTGAGCCAAAGCTATGCCCAGGAGATTCAAACCTCCTTCTACGGCGAGCGGCTGGATGGCCTGCTTCGCGCCCGCAAGGATGTGCTTTCCGGTGTTTTGAACGGCATCGATGTCAAGGAGTACGACCCGTGCCACGACCCCTATACCGCCGCGCCCTATACCCCCGATGACCTGAACGGAAAGATCGCCTGCAAGCGGGCACTGCAGGAGCAGTTGGGGCTTGAAGTGCGGCCCGATGTGCCCCTCATCGGCATGGTGGGACGGCTGAGCAACCAAAAGGGCCTGGATCTGATTGACTATGTCATCGCCGACATCATGCAGGAGGACCTGCAGCTTGCCGTGCTTGGCATGGGTGACGGGCGGTATGTGGACCTTTTTTCCTGGGCGGAGCAGCAGTATTCCGGCCGGGTGGCCGCACGCTTCGCCATGGATCACGAGCTGGCCCACCGCATTTACGCCGGGGCGGACATGTTTTTGATGCCCTCCCAGTTTGAGCCCTGCGGCCTGAGCCAGATGATGAGCATGCGCTACGGCACCGTGCCCATCGTTAGGGAAACCGGGGGCCTTCGCGACACGGTGCTTGCCTACAATGAGTACACGGGCGAAGGCACCGGCTTCACCTTCTTCAACTACAACGCCCACGACATGCTCTACACCATCCGCCGCGCCGTGAAGTATTACCGGGAGGATAAAGCCCTCTGGCGCACGCTGATGAAGCGGGGCATGGAGAAGGATTTCAGTTGGACCCATTCCGCCAAGGAATATATCGGCCTGTATAACGGCCTGCTGGCCGAATTCCGCAAGGCGGAGGCGGAGTTCCGGGCGCGCGCCGAAGCGGAAGCAAAGGAGCGGGAGCAGCGGGCGCGGGCGCAAAAGACCGGTGCGGAGCAGGAAGCAAAAGAACTGGCCGAGGCCGCCGCGGCCGCGCAGGCGGAATCGGTGGAAGCCAAGGAGCAGGCCAAGGCCGAAAAGGCCCGCAAGCGTACGGAAACCGCCCAGGCAAAGGAGAAGGCGGAAAAGGATGTATACAACCAACAGGTAAAGGAGCAGAAGGCCGGAAGGAAAGTAAAAAAAGGGCAGGAGGAAACACAGGCCGCTGCGGAGGCCGACTATGCGAGCGCCCCCTCCCGGCCCCCCAGGCATATGAAAAAGTATGAGCCGGAGCACGCCATGGAAACGCTGAACGACATGCAAAAGCTGCAGGATGAAACGGACAGGAAGGCCCCCGTAAAGCACCGCAAGCAGGCGAAAAAGAACGATGAGCCGCTGCCGCCCACCATGGAGGACGGGATAGCGGTTCTGCCCGATAAGGTGCCGCCGGCAACATCGTACCAGAGCCGGACGAATATGCGCAGCCGGGGAGAGCATTAAGGAATTGCAGGGTTTGCGATGCGGGCGGCGGTGTTTTACACCGCCGCATTTTTTGCCGTCAGCCGGACGTGTTACATATGAAAATTCTTACTATTTTTCTAACGATTGTTTGCATTATCATGACAAATGCGTTATAATTAATTCAAACAGCCTCTTTTTGCGCACACTTTCATGCAGACGATGAACCATTGGAGAAGGAATATGGGCAACCGCTATCAAAATTCCACAAGGCCGGGCAGCGGCGCAAGGTACGGTCCCGCCAAAGGTGGCGGGGGGTTTTTAGCTGCCCTGCGCACGCGTTTGGGCTCCGGCACCGGCGGGAAAGAAAGCACGTTCAGCACGCCGGGTACGGGCGCCGCCTATCCAAACCAGACCAATTTTGAAGACGAGGATGATGGAAGGATATTAAGGCACCGGCCGGGGATCAACCCCGTGACGGGTACGTATTACACGCAACAAAGCGATCCGCCCGGAAGAAGGAAGATATGGCCATGGATCGTGCTGGCCTTTGCAATCATCGTTTTTTTCTTTTTCGCTCTGGATTACAAAGACCCGGTGAATCCTGCCCCGTCAAACAGCCCCAACATGATCGCAGCCATGGCAAACAACGGCAGCCCGGCGGAGAATACGTGGCAGAATGTTGCCCCGAAGGATACGCCCGTGCCGACGCCAAGGCCTCTTCCCCAAACCACCGCTACGCCTGCCCCGACCTCAACGCCAACGCCGGAGACGGTTAGCTCGGTGCTGAAATATGCATCAAAGGGCGAGGCCGTCAAAGCGCTGCAAGGCCAGTTGATCGCGCTGGGATACCTGGCCCTGGGCACTGATGACGGCGCTTTCGGCGATGTCACCCAATCGGCGGTACTGTCTTTTCAGAAGGTGAACGGCCTGCAGGCCGACGGGATCGCCGGGGAAAAAACGCTGGCTCTTTTGGACAGCGGCACGGCAAAAGAGGACCCGGATGTGTTTGTATGGGTGGAGAACAAGGGGAAGGAATACCATACCGACAAGGATTGCAGTGATATGAAAGACCCCAAGCAAATCAAAAAGTCGCAGGCGGAAAAGAAAAAGCTCAAGCCTTGCGATAAGTGTAAGTGAGTCGGGGGGACGGGGGATAAATTCCGCTCGAAGAATGGTTGTAAGTATTTTTTGAAAGTCAGGGCAGCGAGGTAAAACGCGCTGCCCTGACTTTATGCTTCCGTACCTATCATCAATGATCTTGTGGCAATTGCCTTCTTTTGGTATACTTGCATCAAGCAGGAAGGTTCCTACATGGTGGGCTTGCGCCCGGCTTATACATAAGAGGCCGGGAGGTGATGCACATGCGTGATTTTGAAATCATCATGATTGTGCTGACCGTAATCGGGATTTTGCTGACAGCATTCAAGCTGGGCAAGAAACGATAAAGCAAAACCGCCTGTAGTCGTACCTACAAGCGGTTTCATGAACACCGCCGGGAGCGAGTGCCCACTTTGAAAGGGCTCAACCTTCCTGCCCTTATTATATCCTTTGGGGCGATTTTGTCAACATTTATGTGGATAAATATGGACAAACGTAAGCGAATGTGGACATGCAAGCCAACTATTCCTCTATGTATTTATACAGTCAACAATTTTTCATTCCCTTTCAAAATCCCGGTCAACGGCTGGCCCCACGGGATGACCTCTATCCCAAGCGCCTCCAGCGGTTCGATGACGCCCAACTGGCGGGCACAGGCAATGCAGGCGGAGAATTTGACGCCTACGTTCATGGCTACTTTCATGGATTCCTGCATTTGCGCGTTTTCCGCCGCAAGCTTCGCCGTTGCGCCCCAGATGATGACGGTGACATTCTCCCACCAGTGATGGATCATGGCGTTTGTGGCGTACATCATGACCATCTTTTCAGAAGTGATCAGGTCCGCGTTTGTCCATAGAATGTACAGGCTGCCTTTTTCCTCCATCAGAAACACCTCCTGCTAAAAATAGTACAGGCCCTTGCGGCAGAAAGATTCTTCGGCCGCTCTGCGCCCTCAGAATGAGACGTAAACGCTCAGACAAACGCTTATCCGGGCCTTCGATTACATCCTCCTGCTTGGCATTACATGATATCTTAAAGTTTTTCGGGATGAGGTGCGGGGAAGGGCATTTTTTCAAAAAGGCCCTTCCCCGCCAGCGATCCCGCACATCCCTCACCACGCCTTCGCGCTTTCGCGGCACAGGTCCAAAAACGCCTGCACGGCGGGGCTGAGCCACTTGTTCTTGTGGCAGACCGCCTGGGTATAAAACTCCACGGGCGAATCGTGCTGTTTCACGCGCAGCCGGCCCTTTTCGGCGTCCTCCGCTACTGCGTACAGGGGCAGGTAGGAGATGCCCATGCCGTACTGTATGTACTTTTTGATCACCTCCACGCTGCCGGTTTCCAGCACGTTGGAGGGGTAGAACTTTTGGCCCTGGAGGTAGTTTTGAAACACCTCCCGGTAGGTGCACTCCTTTTCGGTATACAAAACCATCTGGGCGCCTGAGGGCAGAAAATCGTCCCCCGTGTAATCCTTTGGTGCCACAAAGCACATTTCCTCTTTCTTGAGCAGCGTGGTGTTCAGTTGGGTGTACTGGTATTCCGGCTGCAAAAGGATGGCCATGTCCAGCTCGCCTGAAATCACCTTGTCCCGGAGGGCCGGGCACAGGTCGATGCTGATGACGATCTCCACCTGGGGATACGACTGCTTGTATTGCCTGATGATGTCATACAGCCTGTACAGCAGCAGCGATTCCGGTGTGCCGATGCGTATGCTACCCTGGGGCGCGGAATCCAGCGCGGAGGCGCCCTCCACCGCCTCGTAGGCGGTGAGCAGCGCATCCACCTGGCCCAATATGTTCTGGCCGAATTCCGTAAGCGCAACGCTGCTGCCCATGCGGTTGAACACCGGCCGGCGGTAATAGCTTTCGATGGACTGGATGTGGAAGGTAACGGTGGACTGGGCATAGCCCAGTTGCTCGGCCGCTTTGGAAAAGCTGCCCGTTTCCACGATCTTTTTGAAGGTTTTGAAGTTCCTGATGTCCATATCACATTACCTGCGTCCATAGTGCATTTGGAAGGTTTGGTTTGACAAATGAGACTCGCCCCTGCGAGGGCGACCAAAGGGCTTTCCGGTCGCCCTTTGGAAACCTTCGGCGGCGGCCTTGGAAAAGCTGCCCGTTTCCACGATCTTTTTGAAGGTTTTGAAATTCCTGATGTCCATGGTTCCCTCCGGGCTGTTCTTTTCCAGCATCATACCACAATATCGAAGTTATTGATAGGCCCTATTGCAACTTTCAATTTTACAAATACCGCCTCCTTCCTTATAATGGAGGCGGGAGGAATATTTTTCATGGAAAAAAAGCTGAGCGCACTTTCGTTAAGCGGGCTGATGGTGGGGCCGGTGCTGGGTTCGGGGATCGTGGTGCTGCCTACGCTGGCCTATGAGGCACTGCGGGATTACGCCATGTTTGCCTGGATTCTGGTGATGCTGCTGGGGGCCGGGTTTGCCTATGTGTTTACCAGGATGAGCATGATGGTTTCCACCAACGAGGGTGTGAGCCGCCTGATTGGGGAGGCGCTGGGCATTCGCTTCCGGGAGCTTTCGGCCAACTATTTAACCGCCGCCGTGTGCTTTGGTCCCGTGGCGGTCGTAAAAACGGCCGCCGGCTTTACTCAAGGCATGCTGCCGGAAGGAGCGCTGCCGCCCCTTGTGATCTCTTTTCTTTTTATGGCGGTGACCGTGCTGATTTTGATGTCGGGCATACGCATCATGGGCAGCGTGACGCTTGTATTATCCTCGCTTACCGCCTGCATCCTGACGGCGGGAGGCGTGTACAGCCTGGTCACGCAGGGCGCGTCGGCCTTGCCCGCCGGCCTGCCCGATCTGCTCACCCTGGGCTCCACCCTATTGATTTTGTTCTGGGCCATCATCGGCTGGGAAGTGATCGGCAACTATGTGGAGGATGTGGTTAGCCCCAAGCGCACGCTGATGCGGGCCATGAAGGGGAGCGTGGTCACCGTTACGCTTGTGTACCTTGTGGTAACCTATGCGCTGCAGAGCAGCCCGCGGGTTACAGGCGGCCTGGACGCAAGCCTGAACGCCATCATGGCGCCCCTGTTTGGCGGCGCCGCGCCGTATTTATTGGGAGCCGTGGCATTGGCGCTGTGCTACTGCACGATCCTGATGGTGTTGGGCGCGGTGACAAGGCAGATGGCCGCCAGAGCCGGGGAGGGAAGGCTGCCGGCCATATTCAAACAAAAGCCGGGCGGGCGCGCGCCGGTGAAGGCCATACTGGCCTTGTCAGCGGTGCACTGCGTTTTGATCGTATTGCTGGAAAGCAATATCGTGTCCCTGAGCTTTTTGGTGGGGATCGCCAACACCTTTTTCATAGGCAACGCGCTGCTGGGGCTTGCAGGCGCGTTCAAATGCATGAAGGGCGCATGGTTAAAAGCTGTCATCGTACTGCTGGTTGCCTGCCTGGCTTCGCTTTTGATCTTCTCCCCCGCCGTGGGATGGATCATATTTTTAATGGTGACGGTTGGGACGGTGGGGATCGCGCCAAGAATGAGCGGGAGGAAGGCGGAAACAGAGCAGCCCATGCAGAAGGCATGAAACCATTTCAAAACATGAAAGCGGCATCCGCCGCTTTTTTGTGATTATTGCTTCTTAAGGTGCGCGGAAGCCGTGCGCCCGGGCCGCGCTACAAAACATACTCCAACTGGCAATCGCAGGGCTCTTTCATGACAAGCTTTGCGCAATAGAATTCGGCTTCTTTGCATTTCATTGATTTGTAAAAGGCCTGGGTTTCCTCCGCGGAGTGGGCGGAAATGTACAGCTTTCTTGCGCCCAGCGCCCGGGCGGCATTGCACGCCATTTTGAAAAGCCTTTTCCCGATGCCCTTGCCTCTGTACTCAAAGGAGACATGGAGGTTGGACAATTGAACGTATTCCAGATCAGGCCCGAAGCTTTGGCTTTCCACAGACGCAAAGCCGATGACGGATTGATTGGAAAACGCGCCGATCACGATGCCGCCTGACTGCAATGTGCGCTTGAGGCTGTCCACAAGGGCGGCCTTGCCGTCCTGGTCCCATTCCTCGGTAAAGGGTATGTTTTGAAGCGCCCACTTCCCATCCTTCTTCCGCCAGCACCAGTTGACCACCTGGTGGCGGTTGAACCGGTCAAACAATCCCAAAGAAAGATCGAAATAGAACAATTCTTCGTACGCAATGCCGGTGTTGCCCCCGGCCTTCACAGAAGAACCGGGCTTCGGATGGCCGGACGCCTCCATCCTTCTCAAGTATTGCTTCAGCTTACCATGAATGTCCACCGCAGAATGATACCCCTTATAGAAATATATTCATACACAACTTTTTCTATTATACAAAGGTTTGGGATAAGATTCCATATAATTTTCATTAAAATATGAAAAATAATCTTTCATAATTAGGGCTTACTCATCAATATAAGAATGCATGAAAACCCAGTAAAATCAAGTGATTAGTGGTATAATGGATGCAAGGAAAACGGGGAAAAACCTCAAAAAAGCTTGCATGTGAGGGAGTCGCCATGT
>JAEYOV010000076.1 GCA_023411395.1 Bacillota bacterium | reverse complement strand
AACGGAAAGTAGGAGTTGACCCAGCCCAAATGCACGAACAGCAGATAGCGGGGGATGATCAATACCGCGCCGGGCAGCATCATCAGCGCCATCATCAGGTTGAAGAACAGCTTCTTGCCGGGAAACTCAAACCGGCTGAACCCATACGCCACGCACAGGCTGGACAAGATGGTGAACAGCACCGCCGGCAGCGTCAAAACAAAGGAGTTGCGTATGAAGGTGATAAACCCCGTCTGCCCAACGCCCCGCCAGCCGTTTATATAACCGTCCAGGGAAAACTGGCTGGGCAGGATGCGCGTGGAGGAAAAGATCTCATTGCTGGTCTTGAAGGTGGCAAAGAAGATGAACACCAGCGGAAAGATGAGCACCAGCCCCAGTGCAATCAGCATAAGATAATGGATCAGGCGCAGCATGGCCCGGCCTGGCTTATTTTTCATCAGCCATCCCTCCCGTCGCTGTAATACACCCAATGCCGGGAAGTGAGGCGGATTACGCCCGTAACCAAAAGGATCGCGGCGAACAGCACCCACGACAGCGCGCTGGCGTAGCCCATGCGGAAATCGGTAAAGGCTTCCCTGTACAGCTTGATGCCGTACAGGAATGTGGCGCGGTTGGGGCCGCCGCCGGTCAAAACGAAGGCGGTGGAAAATTCCTGGAAGCATCCGACGGACTGCATGATGAGGTTGAACAGGAGGATGGGGGAGATCAAGGGCAGCGTTACCCTGAAAAAAGTGCGCAGCCTGCCGCTGCCGTCAATGCGCGCTGCCTCGTACAGGTCCCTGGGCACGTTTTTCAGCGCCGCCAGGAACAAAACCATCGAGGAGCCAAACTGCCAGATGGGGATGATGCTGATGGTCCACAGTGCTACCCTGGGGTTGCCCAGCCAGTTGACCGCGGTCAGGCTCAGCGATTCTAGCATGCTGTTGACCAGCCCGGCTTTTTGGAACAAAAACCGCCACACGATGGAAATGGCCACGCTCGCCCCGAAGATGGACGGCAGATAGTAGGCCGTACGAAAAAAATTGATGCCTTTCAGGTCCGCATTCAGTAAAAGGGCAATGAGCAGCGCAAACAGCACCCGGCCAGGCACAGCCACCAACACATAATTCAATGTGACCGTGCAGACTTTCAAAAAATCCCGGTCGGAGGCGAACATGTAGATATAGTTGGCAAGGCCCACAAGGCCTGTTTTGGCGGCCATGCTTTTGTCGGTAAAGGACAGCACAAAGGAATAGACAAAGGGGTATAGCTGGAAAACCGCAAATCCTGCCAGCCAGGGCAGGATGTACATCAGTCCCTTGTACCGCCGAAGGCGGAGCCGTGCTCCCGGCGCGGCAAGGGGAGTGTTCATCATTTTGCGACTCCTCCCTTATTGCAAAATGGGATAATGAAGGGCAGGCTCCTTTCCGCTGGGGATGACTGCAATGGGCGGCATCATGCCATTGAGCGAGGGGGCCGAAGCCCCCCCCGCCGTTGATTAAGCAACGTCAAGCTAAACGAAACATGCAGCGCGCAATCAGTTGTTCTTTTCCGCCGCCAGCTTCAGTTCCGCCACCCGCTCGGTCATGAGCTTTACGAATTCTTCTGCCGCCTGCTCCACTGTGTAATCCCCATAATACAGGCCGCTCAAAATGTCGTTTTCAATGGTTTCCAGCGTGGTGTTGGTGGAAATAATGTTCTGGCCCGCGCCGCCCTTGTGGGAGGAAGCCCAGTCGGCCGCAGCCTTGGTATCGGCCATCAGCTTGCCCTGTTCCGTCATGCGGGAAAGGGCCACCTCGGTGGAGGGCACGGAGCGTACCAGGCCCAGGGTATCAATGGCGTCCACGTTGTTGAAGAAGAAGTTCACGAACTTCAGCGCTTCTTCCGCGTTTTGGGACTTGGCGTTCACCGCCAGCATGTTTGTGGGACGGAGCACGATGCCGGTGTTTTGCGCATCATGATCGCCTATGGAGGGAATGGCCACCACTTGGCCTTCGGGCAGGGAGGCTTTGGCGGCCGCTTCGCCGGAGGAGAAATCCAGGATCATCATCACTTTCTCATCCAGCCATTCCGGGCTTTGGTAGGGGCCATAGGTGCCGGTGGCCACAGTCACATCCAGGGGAACCAGAACGCCTTCCGCGTAGCATGTCTGTACAAATTCAAACGCCTTGCGGGCAGCCTCGTAATCAAAGCCTAGGGTATAATCCATGTTGACCAGGGGCTGGCCGGTGATATTGAACATGTACGGCTCAAAGATGTAGCGGTTCACGCTGCCCACCGCCAGATAGGCTTCGCTGTCGTATGCCTTCAATTTCCTTGCGTTTTCCAAAAGCTCGTCCCAGTTCATCTGCTTGAGCTCGATACCGGCGGCGTCCGCCAGCTTCTTGTTGGCATAGATGATGGAATAGTTCAGCCCCGTAGGCAGGCCGATCAATTCTCCTGTGGGAGCGGATACGCCATCCAGCATGCCCTGGGGGAAGCCGCTCATATCCACGGTAGCCTGCTTGCGAAAGTCCACGAAATTGCCCATTTGTCCCCAGAAGGGCTGCAGATAGGCATAGTCGATCTGCATGATGTCGGGGGCCGCGTTGCCGGCCATTTGGGTGATCATCTTTTCCAGGTAGCCGTCAAACCCGCCGTACTCGCCCTCAATGTGCACGCCAGGGTTCTGGGCTTCATACATTTCGATCACTTTCAGTGTCGCCTCGTGGCGCTGGTCGCCGCCCCACCAGGAAAACCGCAGGTTCACGTCCGCCAGGCCGGATAAGGGCAGCGCCAGCAGCATCAGCGCCGCCAGCAGAAAGGACAACACCTTGGGAAAATTCTTCTTCATTTCGATCTCCTCCTTATTACATTCGGGCACCTGTTCTTGTGCAAATAGCATAACACGCATCGGCTGTTATGGGAGGATTCAATTCTTTCCATACGGGGTTCATTTGTCAAGCGCAGGTTTCATTCCTTGATATAAGTATCATTTCTTAACCTTTGGGGGAATCATTTCTTTTCATGGACACTTTTTTATGATTAAATAAAATCAATGAAGCGCGCAGGGGAAGGGGCAAGGCCATGTACAGGCTGATCCTTGTGGAGGACGATTACCAGATCCGCAACGGGCTTGGCAGGTTTTTCCCGTGGCAACAAATCGGCTTTGAACTTGTGCAAAGCTTTGAAAACGGCAGGCAGGCGCTGGATTACCTGAGGGGAAACCATGCAGATGTGGTGCTCACCGACATCCGCATGCCGGTGATGGATGGCCTTACGCTGGCGGAGGCGCTGAAGAGGGAGCATCATCCCGCACTGGTGGTGGTGATCAGCGCCTACCGTGATTTTGAGTATGCCCGCCGCGCCGTGAACCTTGGCATACGCCATTACATGGTCAAATCCACCAAGTACGACGAGCTGATCGATGTCTTCAAAAAAATCAGGCAGGAGCTGGACGAATCCGTTGCCCGGGAGCAAGCACCTCCTCCCGCTCCCGAGGATGAGGCGGGCGACAGGATCATTGCGAAAATCACCCGCCATATTTTGGGCAGCATGGCGGATGCCAGCCTACAGACGGCGGCGGCCCACGTAAACCTGAACCCGGTCTATTTAAGCCGCTACTTCAAGGAAAAGACGGGTATCCATTTTATCGATTATCTCATCACTGTCAAAATGAAGCGGGCGGCGGAGCTATTGCAAAACAAGGACAACAAAATCGCCAAAATCAGCGAGATGGTAGGATACAGCAATGAAAAAAACTTCTCCCGGGCGTTTAAGAAGTATTTTGGCGTCAGCCCGAATGAATACCGCAAACTGGTTTAAGCGTACCCGCCGGCGGGGCCTGCGCAATCTTTCCATAGCAGGGCGCTTTTTCTGGCAGCGGCTGCTGACGCTTTTGCCGGGGGCGCTGCTGCCGCTTTTACTGTTTGGCATCGTGATTATCGTGGCTCTGCGGGGCAGTATATCCGCCTGGACGGACGCAAACAACCGCAACCGCCTTTTGCAGACCCAGAGCCAGATTGAATTGATCATCGGGGAAATGGATTCCCTGAACATCACCTTCAGCGTGAATTCAGATATCACCGGCATCCTCATGCGTTCCATGATGCGGGAGAACTACAACAGCAGCCTGAAGGATGTGAGCAAGCTTAAATCCAACTACCTGATCCCCGCCGTGGCCGCCCGTCCTTATGTGCACTCCTTATATATTTATATGGACAACCCTTACGGCCGTTTTCTAACCGATACAGACGATCTGGTGACGCTGGACAGGTTCTATGACACCTCCTGGTACGAAAGTTACCGGCACCAAAGGGAGTTGGACCGGCGCTTTGACAGCGACCTTCGGGAGTTGAAGCGGTATGCCTTTGAAAAGCAGGCGACTCAGGTCATTACGCTGTACAAGCGTTTTTTCCTCCATCAGGGCGTGGTGGTGCTGAACCTTCATAAAAAGTATTTCGACCAGCAGCTGCAAAAGCAGGCTGCTTATCCCGATCAGCAGCTTCTGGTATTGAGCGTGGACGGACAGGTGTTAATGCAAAGCAATGCTGGTCCCGTTCCCTCCGGGGAGGACATCGCAGCCATCACCGATCAACCTTCCGCCACGATTCCGGATTACAAGCTCAACGGACAGCATTATCAGGTTACCCGCGTCACCTCCGGCCTGTACGGCTGGACATACCTGTCCATGACAACGCTCAAGGACCTGTACGCGCTGCCCAACCGGGTGGTGCTGATCATATTGCTGGGCATGGCGGCAGCGGCTGTCATCTGCCTGATCTATTCCGTGCTGTATGCCAAGCAGTCCCGCGACAGCATCATGAAGATTTTTTCCTTGCTGGAAGCCATGGAACAGCGAAGGCCGCTGCCCTCCATTACCCCTTTGCGCAACGATGCCTATACCGCCCTGATGCATAACATTGTAAAGAATTTTGCCAGCCAGAATGAACTGAGGCGCCTTCTGGAGGAGAAGAAGGTGGAGGCGAAGATGCTGGAGCTGGCCGCCTTAAAGGCCCAGATCAACCCCCACTTTTTGTTCAATACCCTTCAATCCATCTATTGGATGAGTGTTGACCGCGCGGGCGGGCCCAATGATGTGAGCGGCATGATCGAGAATATGACGGATATCCTGCAGTACAGCCTCGATTCCTCCGACGACCTGGTGCCCCTGTCCCGGGAAATCAAGAACACGCAGGCGTATGTCGCCCTTCAGCATATGCGCTACCAGCAGCGCTTTTCGGTGGAATGGGAAATTGATGAGGATGCAAGACCCTATTACACCCTCAAGCTTCTTTTGCAGCCGCTGATTGAAAACGCCATCCAGCACGGCATCGACTGGGATACAAAGGTGCAATTGCATATTCTGATCCGCGTCCGCCTGACAGATGAACGGATCGAAATCACGGTGAAGGATGACGGCAGGGGCATCCCGTACGATACGTTGCATGCGCTCAGGCAGCAGATGGAAAGCCAAAGCGATGAGGGGCATATCGGCCTTGCCAATTGCCACCGGCGCCTTGTGCTTACCTTCGGCCCGGAATACGGGCTGGAGCTCGTCAGCGAAAACGGGCTACAGGTTTTGATCCGCCTGCCCAGGGTAAGCGGCGGGCCAAACGCTGAAAAACAGGCGCAGTGAATGCCTTCAAGGCCTGTGCGCGGCGGCGGGGGATTCCTTTTCAAGGGGATCCCCCCGCTTGTTCTATTTGCCTGCTTATGGTACGATACAGGGGATAACTGCCATGGGAAAACGTCCATGGACAAGGGGCGTGCAAAATGAAAAAGCAATACCTCATCGGCATCGACATCGGCACCTCCGGCGCCAAGTGCATCCTTACGGATGAGCAGGGCGCCGTCGCCGCCTCCTCCACCCAGGAGTATCCCCTTTACACGCCCCGCCCCGGCTGGGCGGAGCAGCATCCCTCGGATTGGTGGGAGGCCGTAAAGCAGGGCCTTGCCGCCATCCTTTCCAAAGCGGGCATTGCTAAAGGTGACCTTGCGGGCGTGGGCTTCTCCGGGCAGATGCACGGGCTTGTGGCCCTGGACAAAGACTGCAGGGTTATCCGCCCTGCGTTCCTGTGGTGTGACCAGCGCAGCCAGCCCCAGTGCGACCGGCTGATCGAAAAGGCGGGCGGGATTGAGCGCATGCTTGATTACACCAACAACACCATGCTTTCCGGCTACACGGGGGGCAAACTCCTATGGCTTCGTGAGGAAGAACCGCAGAGCTTTGAGCGTATGCATTTCTTTCTCTGCCCCAAGGACTATATCCGGTACCGTATCTGCGGCGAGATTGGCATGGATGTGTCGGAGGCCTCCGGCACGGGCTTTTTCGATACGCGAAACCGTGTCTGGTCGGAGGAGCTGATTGCCATCTCAGGCCTTCCCCGGAACATTTTCCCGGAAACCAAAGAATCAATTAGCCTGGCGGGTTATGTGACGCGGGCGGCGGCGGAAGAAACGGGCCTGCCCGAGGGTCTCAAGGTATTTATGGGCGGTGGCGACGCGGTGATCCAGTCCACCGGCTCCGGGCTTTTGAAGCCGGGCCGGATCGGTGTTGTCATCGGCACCGCGGGCAACGTGTCCATGGGCCTGGACAGGTTCTATCACAACCCCGGCGGAAAGCTCCAAATGTTCTGCAATAACGCTCCGGGGCTGTACCACGCCTTCGGCTGCAACCTGACCGCCGGCGGCGCATACCGCTGGTACAGGGACGCGCTGTGCGAAAACGACATTGCGCTTGCCGGAAGAACGGGCCGGAACGTGTATGAGATCATGGGGGAGAGCGCGGAATCATCGCCCCCCGGCTCCAACGGTGTGATCTTTGTGCCCTATCTGGCCGGGGAGCGCTGCCCCTATCCCGACCCCAACGCCCGCGGCCTGTTCTACGGGCTGACGCTGGGCACAAAAAGGTGCGACATCACCCGTTCTGTCCTGGAGGGGGTCAGCTACGCCTTCAAGCAGGTGGCGGACATCATCTGCTCCTTTATTCCTGGCAGCGAGGTGATCGTATCCGGCGGCGGCTCATCTTCTCCTCTGTGGCGTCAAATTCTGGCGGACGTCTTCCAAATGCCTGTGTACACGCTGTCTGCCGCTGGCGAAGGCGGTGCCTTCGGCGCGGCTCTGGCGGCCGGGGTGGGCGCGGGCGTCTTTCACGATTTTTCGGAAGCCACTTCCGTTTTGAAGGCGGAGACAGAAACGCTGCCTATCCCCCAAAACCGGGCTGCCTACCGGGACGGCTTTTCCATGTATGCGCAAATGTACCATGCCCTGAAGCCGGTGTTCGATAAAGGAGCAAGTCTTTTGACACGGTAAGCTTGAGTTTTTACATAATAAACCTTCTCTCCCTATGCAAGTCCATTGACAATTTTGGCAACAATGGATATGATTAACACATGTACCATGAGTTTTCCATGTGTGTTCAAGGTGGCTTGCATTGAAAAAGGGAGTGCCATGCATAGGCTGATACGCTGCGTGGCAAGGGAGGAGTTTTCATGAAACGACTGAGCAAAGCATTGTCTGTTTTCCTTATACTGACTTTGGCATGCACGCTGTTTCCTGCCGCGGTCCTGGCTGCGCCGGCAAAAGCAGCAGCCATCACCTATAACAGCATTCCAGGCCAAATGGTCGCGGGGAGCAAGTATAGCGTAAGAATTACCGTCAAGAACACAGGCACCGAATCGTGGACTGCTGCCAAAGGGTACCGGCTGATGCCGCAGGCGGGCAATCCCTTTACAAAGGCAATAGGCACCCTTGGGAGCACTGAGGTTATTAAGCCCGGACGCAGCAAAAGCTTCAAATTCACGCTTACCGGTCCGGCCAAAACGGGAACCTATACCGCAGGCTGGCGCATGGTCAAAGGCACCGATGCCTTTGGTTCAACGCTTTCCAAAAAAATCAAAGTTGTGGCATTGAAGCTGAACAGCGTTTATATCAAAACGCTTCCTCAGAAAAAGTCCTACTACACCTATGAAAAGATGGACCTAAAAGGGCTGGTCGTCATGGGGAACTATAATGATGGCAGCAAAAAGCAGCTTAAGGTTTCGGCTTCCAACGTGACCGGCTTTACCAGCTCCAGAACCGGCACCTTCCGCCTGACAATCAATATTTCCGGCTTCAAAAAATCTTTCGTGATCAGTGTCAACCGGTATTCGCTGAGCAGCGTTACCGTGAACTCCCTGCCGAAAAAGCTTACCTATGCTGTAGGGGAAAAGATCGATCTTTCGGGCATGTCGCTTACAGGACGCTATACCAACGGCAAGACAAAGGCGCTGGATCCTTACAGCGCCGGCATCACCGGGTTTAATAGCTCCAAAGTCGCAAAAGGTCAGGTTGTTAAACTGACCATGGGCGGGAAAACCGTAAAGTTTACGGTGGATATTGTGGCCAATGCCTTGATGAATGACCAGGCTGCAGCGCACACAGCCCTGAACAAAGCGCTGGCCGGGTATAAGCAGGCGGATTACAGCACTGCCAATTGGACGGCGCTGACCAAGGCAAAGTCCGATGGAGACAAGGCCATCGACGCTGCCCAGACAACCGCGGCTGTAGCCAGCGCAAAGGATGCGGCCATCAAGGCCATGGCCGGCGTCAAGACCCTGGCAAAGGAAGCCAAGGAATTGGCCGATGCCAAAGCGGCGGCGCATAATGCTCTGACGAAAGCGCTGGCAGGGTATTCGCCGTTGGATTACAGTACAGCGGGCTGGGCAACGCTGACCAAGGCAAAGACCGATGGTGATACGGCCATTGATAAGGCCGCCACAATTGCCAAAGTGAACGAGGCAAAAACAATTGCCATCAATGCCATGGCGGCTGTGAAGGTTTTGACTGTGGAAGAACTGGGAGCGGCGAAAACCGCGGCCCATGCGGCCCTTACATCAGCCCTTGGCAGTTATCGCCAGGCGGACTATTCCGCCGCCAACTGGACGGCGCTTAACAAAGCCAAGACCGACGGCGACGCGGCGATCGATGCGGCTGCCACAGTGAGTAAGGTGAATGAAGAAAAAACAAAGGCGCTCAATGCCATGGCGGCGGTAAAGAGCTTTGATGACATAGCGCTGGATGAAGCCAAAGCCGCTGCCCGCACAGCGCTCAATGCCATTCTTGCCGCCTATTCCCAAAGCAATTACAGCACACCAAACTGGCAGGCGCTTCAGGCTGCAAAGGCCGCTGGTGATACGGCCATCAACAATGCCACCACCTTTTCCGGGGTGGACAATGCCAAGGCGGCGGCCATAGCCGGCATGGCGGCCATCAAGACCAAGGCACAGGAAAACCAGGAACTGGCGGAAGCCAAAGCGGCTGCCCGCCAGGCGTTAACCGCCGCGCTGAATGGCTACAGCTCCGGCGATTACAGTTCTGCCAACTGGCTGCAATTGAACAGTGCCAAATTAAACGGCGATGTGGCCATTGATGCGGCAACAACGCTTGCAGGCGTGAACAGTGCCAAAACCGCGGCGCTTGCCGCCATGGATGCTGTCAAGACGCTGGCCGAAGAAATTGTGGATGCCAAGGCTTTAGCCAAAGCCGCCCTTGCCGCTGCTTTGGCGGCGCGTTCGCAAGGTCACTATAGTCCGGCCAATTGGACAGCCCTTAACAACGCCAAGACTGCCGGTGATGCCGCCATTGATGCGGCAACGACGCTTGCCGGTGTAGCCAGCGCAAAAACCAATGCGCTTGCCGCCATTGCCGCTGTAAAGACCTTGGTGGAAGAGGCGGCGGAGGAATTGGAAAATGCCAAATCTGATGCCCACGACGCGCTTGATGCCGCGCTGGCTTCCTATAACCAGGCGGATTACAGCACGTCAGGCTGGGCGTCACTGAACAATGCGAAGACGGCAGGCGATGCCGCCATTAATGCCGCGGCCAGCGTCTCCCAGGTGGCTACCGCAAGAAATAACGCCATTGCAGCCATGGCCAACGTGAAAACGCTGGCGGAAGAGTAAGGAGAGATGGCAAAGGGATGGAGTAGATCCCTTTCGGGCAGGAACATATTCCGGCAGCAGGCAAACCTCTGCTGGAAGCCTATGAAACAGAGCGGGCAGCAGTGCCCGCTCTGCCTTGTATTGGCGCTATTGCGCTATCGCTTGCATCGCTCTGTTTCGTCCGCTTCCTCCGCCCAGCTTTTTGCCGCCACCGGCGGCAGATGGGCTGCGGAACCCGTTTTGTGAGCCATGATAGGTGCAATAATGCTTCGTTCGTATCAAATCTCAATGGCCAGCCCGTCATACGCCGCGATCCAGCCGCGCTTTCGGGCTTCCATTTCAAGACCGGCCTGCGTTGCGCCGCCGCCATGGGAGAAATGGCTCAAGATTACCTTGGCATCCTTTTTCAGCGCGCCGCTTTCCTGAAGGCGGCGCACAACGGTTTCACAGCCGGGGATGTGCATATGGTGCTCTCCGGCACCCAGGTAAGCTCCCGTGCAATCCAGGGATACGGCGTCAAGGGCATGCCCGGCCAGGCAATCAAATACCTCGTCTTTGGGGATGCCGGTATCGTGGGCGTACAGCAGCCGCTTCCCTTTACGCTCCAGCAGATAGATGTACCCTCCACCGGCCTCCGGCGCGTGATGGGCCGGCAACGCGGTGATTGTGGTTTCGTCATCCAATTGAATGGGTGTATAGGGCTTGATTGACGTAAGATCGACGCTGCTTCCCGAATATCCTTTTTCCATAGCGGCTTCCGCCTGCCTGGCCACTGTTTCATTGCAGATGAGATGTAAGGGCAAGACCTCCGTCAGGGCAAAGGGCGTGCGGCGCAGGTTCAGCGGATCCGGGGCGAAGTGGTCACTGTGGGCGTGAGTCACCACAAGGTGCCGGATGTTGCGGGGCTCCATGCCCAGGACGGTGATGTGATAGAAAAAGTCCGGGGAAAGGTCAAACTGAATGTCGCCGTCCACCGTGGTCAAATGCCTGGAGCGTATTTCCCTGCCGCCTTCGGTTCTTGCGTTTTCGCAGATTTTGCAGGAGCAGTACAGGGCGGGAATCGCTTCCGCCGCGCCTGTGCCATAATAGGTAAGCCTCATAAAGCCGTTCTCCTCTCATATGTGATCAATACCCGGCAAAGGATATCCTCCTCATACCACATCTTGAAGTTGGTGCCCCACAGGTTGTTGTACAGCGCCAGATACATCTGGTCAAACCGGGCAGGCCCTGTAAAATCCAACAGGTCGGGCCGGCCGAAAACCACCAGAGGCGTATCCAGCGGTTCCAAAAGCCAGCCATGCCCCTCCGGCATGGATGCTCGGATGCGCTGGGCAACATGGCAGCGTCCGTTTCCGCCCTGCACCACGCGCTCCGGCGATAACCATGTGCCGATCTTTTGAAGCTGCACCTTGGCCAGGGGCGGAAAGGCAACGGGCAGAAAAAGCGCCTCCGGCTTCCGGTTGGCCGGCTTGTCCCTGAGCCATATCTGAAGGAGCAATTTGCCTTCCTGAAGCGGGAGGAGGGACGCCTCGAAGCTGCTGGGACACCCGGACATATCAACGGGGAGCTTGGGGTACTTGCCTTGCCAATGCAGCCCGCCGGCGGCAAGGCACATGGTGCTGTCCGTATCCGGCCTGTGTGCGATGCTTGCAAGGGGCGCGTCGCTGTATTCCAGGCCAGGCTTGAAATTATCAGGCATGGCCCAATCCTTGTGCTCGTCCAGGTTGCAAAGAAACCGTGAAGCAAGGCCTTGATAGGCCTGCCGGCCTACCTCGTGGTATTCTACCGGGCCGATGGAAAGCAGCATACCCGCTTGACCCGCCGGCGAGAAGACAGCGCTGCCATCCGGCTGATAGCCGATATTTATGGAAGCAAGCCCCGCCTTACAAACGGAGCTTTGATCTGGCTGCGGTTTCGCTTCGCCGGAAAATGCAAAGGCTTCGCTTTCCGGGCGGGTGATCACTTCCATGGCTTTTTCCTTCAGCGGCCCGGGAAGCAGTTTTGCCGCCCGCGCCAGATACTGACGCTGTTCCTCATGGGAAGATTCGAAGAAAGAATAGGAACGGGTATTCCAGGTGACGGACGACGGATGCATCTGGTGAAATTCGGCCTTGCCAAAATCGAAATAGTGCTCACAGCCGGGCGTCTGCCCGTAGGTGTCTTCCAGTTGGTCACGTTTTCTCGCCTGGTCAAAATCGCTTCTGTTCCAGTTCATATAATCGGTCAGGTACTTTTTTGTGTCCAGCCCCCAGGTATGTTCGCAAACGAGCAGCAGTTCCTCCAAAAACGCCGAGCGGGTATCGCGTCCGTCTGCCAGGGTTTCGTTGCGTGCTGCCCAGGTTCCATCCTGATCCCAGGCGCTGCTCAGGCGCACAAGCGCCCGGAGCGCCGATATCTTTTTCGGGTCGGTGCCTGCTCCGTGAATCCAGGTGTCGCCGATTTCCTCCGTGACCACGGGCAGCTTCCCGCGTATGCTTTTCAGTCCGGCGGCGAAGGCGTCCAGGGTGGATGCGCAAATTTCCGCACCGGGATATTTTTCGCGCAGCATGGCAAACTCACGCCTCAGGTGTTCCGGGGAAGGAGGGCCCATGTTGTCCTGGCTGTGCACAAAGCAGAGCGCCTCGTCGTGGCCCTCTATTTCGGTGAGCCCGCCGTAGCTGCGGCAATAGTTTACGAGGATGGATTGTCCCGCGCCGTTTTGCCACACAAACAGCGGCGGTACCTTTGGCATGCAGGCGACGCTGTTGATGCCGATGTGCAGATATTCGATCCCGCTTTCCGCCATGGGGCCGACGATGCCGAGGGTGTGCCCTGGCACATCCGACATTTTGGCCGCGATGGTTTTCCTGCCGTATACTGCGTCCAGGCGCTTGGCAATGCCAAGGCCCGCGGCAAACAGGGAAGTATCGCAAAGCTCTGAATGGGTGGTAAAAGGAAGAGCGTGATAGGTGATATATCCTTTGCGGATGGCATCATCCAGCGCGCCGCGCTTCTCCTTGGGATAAACGCGCAGCGCGAGATCGATCAAATAGGAGCCTACCGTCCAGATGAAGACGGGCGGTTGTCCAGGCCGGTTGGCGGCCGATGCGCAAAGCATGGCCGCGGGGATATATCTTTCCAGATAGTGATCAGTAACGGATTGCGAAAGGTCTGTAAAGCCGATATCCAGATGCGTTTTGAATACCACATGCACTTTTTTGACACCCATAGGAAATCCCCCGATTTCTTTTGCCAAAGGGGCACAGCGCCCGCCCCAGTTCAATGTGCCAAAGTATAACACGATCTGTCCCGGCGTGTAAATATCCTTACGTAGGCGAATTATGTGGAATCCGTACCTTTACTTACCGGAATCATGCTTTTTTCATGCGAAGCTCTTGTCATGCAGGGTTATTATGAGCATGGTCGCCGCCGGATGTTCGCCACATATTGCATATAAGCCGGCCAGCCATCGGCCATGCGGCACAAAAGTATATACACCCGGTTCGATTGCATATGTGCAAGGGATTGGAATCCTGTTATATTGTGTGCATAAAGAACATTCTTGCGTGCATTTTATGTGCAGTATGAGGTGCGTCCCCCGGCTGTGAACGGGAAAGTGTTCCCGAAGACGCCGGTTGGCCGGATGGGCCGCTGGTATGATAATATATACCATTTGGGCCATCCGTATATGGAGGGCGGTTATAAAAATTATCATAAATGTATAGGAGGAAGACCATGAAAAAGCGCGTTTCCCTGCTGCTTGCCGTCTTGCTGCTGCTGACGGCACTGGCTGCCATCCCCACGGCATCCGCCAGCCCCGACACCACTCAAAAAGAAGCCCCCATGCTGGCGGAGCAGGTTGCCGTGGGCAAACTGCCGCCGCTCAACGAACGTTTGCCGGCGGCAGCCGACGTGATGGTGGAACCCGATGTGGTGTCGCTGGGCCAGTACGGCGGCAGCATTACAATGCAATCCAATGACAATGGCCGCTGGAGCGCCTGGGGCTACATCAGCGAACAGAGCATGTTCCGCTTCAAGCAGGACGGTTCCGGCGAAGCGGAACCCAACGTCTGTAAGGATTTCTACCCCAATGAGGATTCCACGGTCTGGACCATCAGGCTCCGGGAAGGGATGCGCTGGTCCGACGGCGAACCCTTTACCGCCGATGATGTGCTCTTCTATTACAACCACATGTCCACCCCGGCCTTGAGCGAAGACCGTACCGCGGTGGCTGCCGATGCGCCGGGCTATTACAGCGCGTACACCTCCAAGCCCTACAACTGCTATCAGGTGGTAAAGGACGGCAAAAAATACTGGGCCGAGTTTGCCAAGGTTCATGATTACGAATTTACCGTGACCTTCGCTGCCCCCAAGCCCTCCTTTGCCCAGGACGTGGCGGTGGACAACAAGTGGATGTTCCTGCCTAAGCATTTTTACATCAACTATGTCGCCCGCAAGGACGGCGTGGCGGATGATGCAACCTTCCCCTTGATCACCGAAGAGCAGGCTCTTGCAAACGCCAACCGTGACTTTGGCAGGCAGTGGGAATCCTACTCCACCATGAGCAAGGCCATCGGCTACTACTACTGGGATTATGCCATTGTTCCCCAGTTGCGCAGCTTCATCGCCGTCAAGGATAATTGGAACGTGGTGGGTGAAACGTACGAGCTGGTACGTAATCCCTACTTCTGGAAAACCGACAGCGAAGGCCGTCAATTGCCCTATCTGGACAGCGTGAAGTTCAGGATCATCAACGAACAGGATCAGATCACCCTGGCCGCCAGCGCCGGTGAGTTCGATATCATCGACCCCCTGGAGTTCTCCGTCGTCGCTACCGCTTTGAAGGATACCCATACCTTGCGGCCCTGGGCTTCCGCGGCCTGGTCGACGGATGAAAACATCCAGCTCAACCTGACGGTGAAAGACCTTGACAAGCGTGCCCTGTTCCAGGACAAGCGCTTCCGCGAAGCCCTCAGCATCTGCGTGGACCGCAATTTGATGAATGAGACGCTTAGAAACGGCGTATCCAGGCCGTGGCAGGCGTCTGTGGGAGAAGGATTGCCGGGGTATGATCCTGAATGGTCCTTCAAGTGGACGGAGTTTGATGTGGCCAAGGCCAATGCGCTGCTGGACGAGATTACCGAGCCCTGGGATGGCAAGGAAGGCACTTACCGCAAAATGAAGGGCACCGGCCGTGATGTGGAGATCATTCTCACCATCAAGGACCCGTCTCTGTACGGCGATTTCGTGTCGCTGCTGCAATCCGCCTACAAGGCCATCGGCGTGAAGCTCAGCGACAAGGTGGACGCCGATTCCCGCACCACCATGCTTTCCAACGATGTGGAAGCATCCATCGAGGTCACCAGCGTCTCCACTCCGGCGCTCCGGCCCGATTCCATCGTGCCCATGCGGAACGTGGCTTTCTGGCACTCCGCCTTTGGCAAGTGGTATGAGGACGGAAAGTCCGAGGCCAACGGCGGCATTGCGCCTACGGGCGATGTTCTGAAGCTGATCGAAGCCTATGACCGCATGAAGGCTGCCGCCGGCCCCGGCCGTGACGAGATCGTTGCCCAGTGCGTACAGGAAATTTACGACCTGCACAAGGAAAATGTCTGGCTCATCGGCTATCTGGCGCCCATGCCATCCCGCAACCTGGTGAGCAACAAGCTCCGCAACTTCCCGCAGGGGCTGCTCAGCGTGGATGAATTCCGCTTCCTGGGCCTGGGCCGTCCGGAACAGTGGTGGATCGAAAAATAAACGCTGCATCCTGAATGCGAAGCGGCTGTCCCTAGGGATCGTGCTTTGCAGGCATACACGAACCATGCGGCCATAAACCGCATGGTTTGTGTGTTACACGCAGCTGGGAGGGGCACAAGGATGGAAAAAGGGAGATACATTGTCAAACGCCTGGTGCTGGCCGCAATCACGCTGCTGCTGATCACCTTTGTGGTGTTCTTTGTGATCCAGTTGCCGCCGGGTGATTATGTGGATACCCTGGTCGCCAAGGCGATTTCAGAGGGTGAACGGGTGACCGAGGCGGAGATACTGGCCCTTAAGGAAGTATACGGTGTCAACCGGCCCTTTATGGTGCAGTATTTCTCTTGGCTGGGCGGCATCCTTACGGGCGACTGGGGCACATCGTTCTACTATAACCAGGATATTCTTGTAAAAATCGGCCAGACGCTTGGCTTCACCCTGACGCTGTCCGTATGCACCATGCTCTTTACGTACCTTTTGTCCATCCCCATTGCCATTTATTCCGCCAAGCACCAATATTCCATCGGGGATTACCTGTTTACCTTCATCGGTTTTATCGGCATGGCCATTCCCAATTTTTTGTTCGCCATTTTGCTGATGTATGGTTCTTTTAAACTGTTTGGCGACCCGCTGATGGGCCTGCCCGAGTTTGGCATCACTTCCTTCGCAACCTTCCTGGAGTGGGGCAAGCGGATGCTGATTCCCATCCTAGTCATCGGCACCAGCGGCACCTGCGGCCTGATACGTTCCATCCGGGCGCAGATGCTGGATGAGCAGGGCCAGCCCTATGTGCTGACGATCCGGGCCAAGGGCGTCAGCGAGGGCGCCATCACCTTCAAGTATCAGATGCGGGCCGTGCTGAACCCCATCGTCAGCGGCCTGGGCGGCATGATTTCCGGCATCTTTAACGGCAGTACGATTACCGCCATCGTTTTGATGCTGCCCACCTTGGGGCCGGTGCTTTTAAAAGCCCTTCAGACCCAGGATATCTATCTTTCCGGCGGCATCCTGCTGATTTCGGCGGTACTGGTTGTGATCGGAAACCTGATCTCCGATCTGCTTCTGGCGGTACTCGATCCGCGCATCAAGCTGTTGGAGGAGAGTCAAAAATGAGCCTGCATGAATCACCCGTTTCGGTTGCGGAGGCCGCCCTTTCCGAAAAAGAGAGGCGGGCTCTGGAAAAGAAGAGAAGGAAGCAGGAGAAGTATTATCTGTCCTCCCAGTGGAAGCTGATGGGCCGGAAGCTCATCCGGCACAAGCTGGCGGTGATCAGCTTTGTGGTACTGGGCATCTTGTATTTTGGCGCGGTATTTGCCCCCTTCCTTTCGCCCAAGGGCCTGGAGGATTATTCCGGGGTCTATTCCAACGCGCCGCCTACCAGGATCCGTTTTTTTCATGAGGGCCAGTACACAGGCCCCTTCGTGTATCGGTTTTCGGTGGAACGGGACATGTTTGAAAACAAAATCTTCAAGGAGGATACATCCCAGCCCTACCCTTTGAAGTTTTTCGTGAAGGGCGGTTCCTATAAGCTGCTGGGCTTTATTCCGGGAGATATTCATTTATTCGGTGTCGACAATACCAATCTGCAAAAGGGCAAGGACCCTACGCAGGTGCTTTTGTTCGGCGGAGACAAGCTTGGCCGCGACCTCTTTTCCCGCGTGCTTCTGGGCAGCCAGGTTTCGCTGACCGTGCCGCTTTTGGGCACGCTGATCTCCTTTGTTCTTGCGGTGATCATCGGCGGCATATCGGGCTATTATGGCGGCTTCGTGGATATCATCATTCAGCGGATCATTGAGGTGTTGTCCTCCTTCCCCACGCTGCCGCTGTGGATGGCCCTTTCCGCCGCCATACCGGCGGGTATCCCTGTAACGCAGGTATTCTTGTTCATCACCATCATCATGAGCCTCTTAAGCTGGCCCGGGTTGGCCCGTACCGTACGCTCCAAGTTCCTGTCGCTGAAAAAAGAGGATTTTATCCTGGCGGCCAGGCTGTCCGGCGTGTCGGACGCGGCCATTATCCGCCGCCACCTGGTACCGGGCTTCATGAGTTACCTCATCGTCAGCCTCACCCTGGGGGTGCCCCACATGATTCTTGGGGAAACCTCCATGAGCTTTCTGGGGCTTGGCATGCGGGCGCCGGCCACGAGCTGGGGGGTGCTTTTGCAGGAGTGCCAGTCAATCGGCAACATTGCCAATTCCCCCTGGAAGCTGATCCCGCTTTTGTTTGTAGGCCTGGCGGTGCTGGCGTTCAACTTCCTGGGCGACGGCCTTCGGGATGCCGCCGATCCGTATAAGTGAGGGGTGAGGATCATGAAGGAAACGGGTCAGACCGTGCTTACGGTATCGGACCTTCAAATCAGCATCAAGCTGGATGAGGGACTCCTCACGCCGGTCAGGGGCGTGGATTTTATACTGCGCGCCAACGAAACGCTGGGGCTGGTGGGGGAATCCGGCTGCGGGAAGAGCCTGACGTGCAAGGCGGTACTTGGCATCAACAGCAAAAACTGCAAAACAACGGGCAGGATCGAATTCACGGACGAGGAAGGCAAAACAAAAGACCTTTTGACCATGAAGTTTGGCGGCAAAGAGATACGGGACATAAGGGGCAAGAGCATTGCCATGATTTTTCAGGAGCCTATGAGCGCGTTTTCGCCCCTTTATACGGTGGGCGCCCAATTGGCCGAGAGCGCGCGCATCCATCTGAACAAGAGCAAAAGAGAAGCCAGAAACCTTGTGCTGGACGCTATGAAAAGGGTGGGGATATCCAACCCGGAAAAGCGGTTTGACCAGCATCCCCATGAATTTTCCGGCGGTATGCTGCAAAGAGCCCTGATCGCCATGGCGCTGCTATGCAGCCCAAAAATACTGATTGCCGACGAACCGACCACGGCGCTGGATGTGACCATCCAGGCGCAGATACTCGATTTGCTCAAGCAGCTTCAAAAAGACTTGGGCATGTCCATCCTGTACATTACCCACGACCTTGGCACCGTGGCTCAGCTATGCGACCAGGTGGCGGTGATGTACCTGGGCCGCATCATCGAAACGGGGCCCACGATGGAGATTTTCAAAAACCCCGTTCATCCCTATACCAGAGGGCTGATCGGCTCGGTGCACAAGATCGGCGGGGGAAAGGAACGGCTCTTTTCCATCAAGGGCAATGTGCCCCTGGCCATGAATCTCATTGACCGCTGCCCGTTTTATGACCGGTGCGCGTACAAGGATACGGGAGTCTGCTCCGCCAGGGAGCCTGGGCTTGTCAAGGTGGGCGAGGACCATTACGCCGCCTGCTATGAACCTTGGAAAGGACAGGAAGCCGCAAACGGAGAGGAGGAAACGCAATGCCTGATACAATCCTGAAGGTGGAAGGGCTGAATATGGTGTTTTCCTCCGGCAAGACCCATGTCCGCGCCGTAAACAGCGTCAGCTTCACCGTGAACGCGGGGGAGACGGTAGGCATCGTGGGGGAATCGGGCTGCGGCAAGACAACCCTTGGCCGCTGCATCGTGCGCGCTTACAACGCCACTTCGGGCAAGGTACTGTACAAGGCTGCGGACGGGGCGGAATACGACCTGCAGCATATTACAAAAAAGCAGTTGAGGGGAATCCGCAAGGAAGTGCAAATGATCTTCCAGGATCCTTATTCATCTCTTGACCCCAGGATGACCGTGTATGACATCATCTCCGAGCCTTTGCGCGCCAACTTCCCCGGCATGTCCAAAAAGGAAATGGAAGAGCGGGTCAAATCCATGGCCCAAAAGGTGGGGCTGAATCCAAGCTATTTGAAGCGCTATCCACACGCCTTCTCCGGCGGGCAGCGCCAGCGCATCGGTATTGCCAGGGCGCTGGTTTTATATCCGCGGCTGATCGTATGCGACGAGGCCGTATCGGCGCTGGATGTTTCCGTGCAGGCGCAGGTGGTGAACCTGCTCAAAGACTTGCAGGAGGAAATGAACCTCACCTACATTTTCATCAGTCATGACCTGTCGGTGGTGGAGCACATTTCCGACAAGGTGGGCGTGATGTACCTGGGCAGGATCGTGGAATACGCGTCCACGGACCAGCTTTTCCAAATGCCGCTGCACCCCTATACCGAGGCGCTGCTTTCCGCCGTGCCGGTAGCCGATCCCACCGCTCACATGCAGCGCATCCCCCTGGAGGGCGAGATCCCCAACCCCGCCAACGCACCATCCGGCTGCCATTTCCATACCAGGTGCCGTTATTGCTTGCAGCCCTGCAAGGAGCTGGAAACGGAGTTCAGGGAGATTAAGGACGGGCGGTTAGTGGCTTGCCACCGGAGCGGGGAGCTTGCCTTAAAGGGCATCGTCCCCTCCGCTACGGCTTAAGAGCAGGAAGCTACAAGTGAATCGTGGGGACTCGAGAAAACGGCAAAGCCATTTTCTCGAAATGAAAATGAGCCGCATGGGATGACAGGCTGCGGCGGATAGGATACAATGGAAATGGACAGGGAACTGATTGTGTTTATAGATTGCGGCGACACGATTGTGGATGAATCCACGCAAATCTTCGCGGATAACGGCGATGTGCTGAAAGCGGACTTCATACCCGGTGCGGGTGAAATGCTCAGGCAGCTCCACCATGAAGGATATCGGCTCGCCCTGGTGGCCGACGGCCAGACGGCTTCCTTCCGTAATATTTTCCGGGAGTTTGGCCTTTCAGATATCTTTGAAGCGTGGGCTGTCTCGGAGGAAGTGGGCGCCTGCAAGCCCGATGGGCGCATGTTTCAAACGGCCATGGAAAAAATGAAGCTGACCAATGACGACCTGGGCCGCATCGTAATGATCGGCAACAACCTGAAAAGGGATGTGCTGGGTGCCAACCGGATGGGGATCACCTCCATATTGCTCAGCTACAGCCCGCGGTACGTGATGCAGCCGGAAACAAGGGAAGAAACGCCGGATTATGTGGCGGCCATGCCTTGTGAGATCGTGGAACTCATTCACCGGCTGGAATTGCAGGCAAGGAACCGGCGCGGCCTTGCGGCACCGGGCGCCGGGAGCATGGCCTTCTAATTTGTAAGCAGGAGGCGGCTTATATGGATGATGCGTCCATCAAAAACGGTACGATACATATCAGCAGCAAATCACACCTGAACCTGACTTTTAACCTGTATCAGTGCGGCTTAAGCGAGATTCCCCCCGGGGGTATTCTGTCCATCAAGGCCACCGATACCTTCACCCTTTTGTATGTCAACCAGGGCTGCGCCCTATTGGAATCCAACAGCCTTGCATACAAGCTGAACGCTTCGGGCGGTTTCTTTTCTTTTCCTGATCTTTCATATGAGCTGAAGAATGTGAATGATGAGCCTCTTGTGGTCACCTGGCTTTGTTTTTCCGGATACATGGTGGAAAATTATTTGAACCGTGCTAACATCACCCGCACCAAGCCTGTGTTTTTAGACGGCGAGGGGATGGTGGCGGAGAAATTTGCAAGGCTGTACGCCGCGGCTCACAAGCTGCCCAACCGGTACTGCCGCATGGTCTCCACACTGTATGATATTTTCAGTTACCTGCTGGATGTGAACCCCACCAAGCAAAGTGACAGCTATGTGGACAACGCCGACTTTTTCGCCGTCAAGGCGGTTGATTTCATCGAGCACAATTATACCCGCAACATTTCTGTGGAGGACATTGCCAACGCCCTTGGTATCTCGAAAAAGCATTTATATGTTATCTTCAACAATACACTAAAGATATCGCCCAAGCAATATTTGATCTATTACAGGATCGACAGGGCCTGCATGCGGCTGCAGCTAAGCCCCCAGTCGGTGCTGGAGATTTCGGAGTCGGTGGGCTATACCAACCAGTTTTATTTCGCCAAGGAATTCAAGCGTCTGACGGGCATGACGCCCAGCGAGTACAGGAAAAATCCCCAGCCGAGAGATCTGTTCAGCTACCGCACCTTTGTGCCTACCCTCAAGGAGCATTTTCAAGATCATTCCCTGGACCTGCCCATGGAGGAAGTCATCCTGTCGGTGCACGCGCCGCCCCTGCCGGTGAAAAAGGAAAGAGAATAACGATGGGGGTTGCCTGAAAGGGTGGCTTCAGGATAGCGAGGGAAAAATGAATACGCATCTTTTGTGGTACCGCCATCCTGCAGGGCATCCTGGCGCGCTCGCCGCTATGCCTGTGAGCGAACTTGGCTATCATGGCCAGCCATCCGTTTGGGAAACGCAGGCGCTGCCCATCGGCAACGGATACATGGGCGGTATGGTCTACGGAACTGTGCCCACGGAGCGCATACAGTTCAATGAAAAAACGCTGTGGAGCGGCGGGCCGGGGTCAAAAGGCGGATACCAATTCGGCAACCGCCCAGGCGCCGCGGAATACATCAAAGAAATTCGCGCGCTGCTTGCAAAAGGCAGCAAGGCGGAGGCCTTGCGCTTGGCCAACAAGCACCTCACCGGGGAGCAAAACGGCTTTGGCTGTTACCTAAACTTCGGCGAGCTGCTATTGCATTTTCCGGGGCATGAAGATTATGAGGATTACATGCGCTGCCTCGACCTGGACGCGGCGCTTTCATCCGTTTCGTACCAAGCAAAGGGCGTCGCCATATTACGGGAGGCCTTTTGCAGCTATACCGACCGGGTGATGGCGATACGCGTCACTGTCAAAACGCCGGGTACGTTTGACATGGAGGCGGAGCTTTCCCCCGGGCAGCCGGACGCGGATATATTTGTTACCGGCAGCGTGATGTTTATGACCGGGCGTGTGCCTGACAACGGGCTTCAGTATGAAGCACAGCTAACTGTCGCCTTCCATGACGGGAAGCTAAACAGTACGGAACGGGGAATCACAATCCAGGATGCCCGTGAGGTCATACTTTTACTGGCCCTGGGTACCGATTATGCCAATATGTATTCCCATTACCGGGGGAGCATCCCCATAAGGATATATCAAAGCACATTGCCCGCGCAGCCGCCCTCGGCTGGCAGGAACTTTTAAAGCGCCATCAGGAGGATCACCGGGAGCTGTACCGCCGGGCAGAGATAACTTTTTCGGAAGATGCTTCTTTCGATTGTCCTACGGACGAGCTTTTGCTGCGTTACAGGAATACAACAAACCGAAGTCTGGAATTGCTGCTGTTCCACTACGGCAGATATTTGCTTATCGCATCCTCCCGGCAAGGTACGCTGCCCGCCAATTTGCAGGGGGTATGGAATGAATCCAACGAACCGCCCTGGTGCGGGGATTATCACTTTAACATCAACCTGCAAATGAACTACTGGCCGGCGGAGGTAACAGCGCTGACCGAATGCAGCGACTGTCTGGTGGACTATGTGCAAAGCCTGACGGAGCCTGGAAAGGTTACTGCAAAAACCCATTTTGGCTCGGAACGCGGTTGGGCTGTAAACACCATGAACAACGCCTTTGGCTTTACCGCCCCCGGCTGGCGGTATACCTGGGGGTGGGCACCCAACTGCAACGCCTTTATCGCCATGAACCTTTGGGAAAAATACCTGTTCAACCGGAAAGCGGAGGATCTTCAAAGAATATATCCCTTGCTCAAGGGCGCCGCGCTTTTCTGGCTGGATTTTTTGTCCCTGGATCAGGATGGAACGCTGGTTTCCTCCCCCTCCTACTCCCCGGAGCATGGCGACTGCGAAATAGGCTGCGCCATGGATCAGCAGCTTGTTTCCTTCCTCTTTGCCGCAACGATGGAGGCTGCCCGGCTTATGAATACGGACTGCGATTTGCAGGAGGAGTTGAAATCTGCGCAAATGAAGCTTTCCCCGCCGCTGCGCATTGGCCGGTGGGGCCAACTGCAGGAATGGAAGGAAGACGTTGACGACCCCAAGGATACCCACCGGCATGTTTCTCATCTTGTGGCGCTGTATCCGGGTTGTTTGATCAATAGCAATACGCCCGAATACATGGAGGCTGCACGGGTAACGCTCCTTGGCCGCGGCGACGAATCCACCGGCTGGAGCCGAGCCTGGAAATTATGTCTGTGGGCAAGGCTCAAAGATGGAGGCCACGCCTGCAAATTATTACAGGGGCAGCTTAGAACGTGTACGTATCCAAATCTGCTGGGCACGCATCCGCCCTTCCAGATTGACGGCAATTTCGGGTATGTGGCCGGGGCCTGTGAAATGCTGCTGCAAAGCCATGGGAGTGTAATTGAGCTTTTACCTGCGCTGCCTTCTGCCTGGGCGGACGGGGCCTTTAAGGGTCTCATGGCCAGGGGAGGGTTCAGGGTGGACGCAAGCTGGGCGCAGGGTGGGCTTGTGAGTGCCATCATCTATTCCACATGCGGTGGCGATTGCGCCGTCAAACTTGGCACCAAAGGCGGTAGAACGCTTCGCATCTTGGACGGGAAGGGCAATGTGATCGATGCGACTGTGGAGGATGGCTTCAAATACCGGTTTTCTACCAAGGCCGGATGTTCATATACCGTTGAAATCATGGCGGATAAGGTTTAGTACCCGCCGATAGAAATGAACCAAGCCCCGCCTCTGTCATCCTGAGGCGCGAAGCGGCGAAGGATCTTGTACTTTCATGATGGGACAAGATCCTTTGCTTCGCTCAGGATGACAGTGGTCGGGGCTTGGTTTGTTTGATAGGCAGGCATGGAGGAAGGCAGTGATTTCCAATCAAAGTTTTTCAGTGGTGCGGGAAGGGCGCTTTTTTCAAAAAGCGCCCTTCCCACAATTACCATAAACGTATTCCCTTACAGCCCGGTCTTTTCCCGAATGTAGCGGCGAGCTTTTATGGCATACTCGAAGGGATTGGCGAGTGCGGGGTCCTGCTCGGCCTCCACCACCACCCAGCCTTCATAGCCTTCCTTCTCCAGCACCTCGAAGATGGGGGCAAAATCCACATCCCCGTCTCCCGGCACGGTGAACACGCCGGCGCGGACAGCGGTCAAAAAGCTCCAGCCTTCTTTTTCCGCCTGGTCACGGACGGAAAGGCGCACATCCTTCAAATGCACGTGGCGGATGCGGTGTATGTACTTTTT
This sequence comes from Bacillota bacterium, assembly GCA_023411395.1. Taxonomy (GTDB): domain Bacteria; phylum Bacillota; class Clostridia; order Christensenellales; family Aristaeellaceae; genus JAEWAH01. Next base: position 265,113 of record JAEYOV010000076.1, on the reverse strand, counting down.
CAGGATGGGCATGGGATCGATGCCCGCAAAGGTCAGATGGCCGGAGTCAAATAGCAGAGACACATGATCAGGGTCGGTCATGGACATGAGGGTGTCGATTTCCCCGGCTGTTTGGATGCCGGTGCCCATGTGGTGGTGGATGGTGAGTGTCATGCCCACATCGCGGGCCAGGCGGCCCAGCTTGTTGTATCCTTCGGAAACGATCTTCCATTGTTCGCTGGTAAACACAGGCTTATCCGGCCCGAAGATGTTGAGATGCTTGCCCTGGATGGAGTTACCCTGCTCACTGGCGCCGATGATCCTTGCCCCCAGGGCGTTCAAACGGCCCCGGTGGGCGATGAAGGCTTCCTTTGTTACTTCATAGGGATCGGAAGTGAACAGGCTGGAAAACCAGGCGTTGCAAATTTGCAGCCCTCGCACGTCCAGGTAGTGCTTCAATACCGCCGGGTCCCTGGGATACTTGTTGCCGATTTCGCTGCCGGTGAAGCCCGCCAGCGCCATTTCGCTGATGCATTGCTCAAATGTGTTTTCGCCCCCCAGGTCTGGCAGATCGTCGTTGGTCCAGCCGATGGGTGCGATGGCCAGCCTGACTTTATTCGGGTTCAGCATAGTGTTACCCCTTTCGTCCTTCCCTTATATGTCCCTTGTCCTTTTCACTTGCTCCTGCATTTTAACGTAAGCCGCCTGCACTTTTTCCTGGGTGGATACTTCCGCTACTCCTACGCGCCACCAGCCTTCAAAGCCGGGGGTCATGCTGCCGGGAAGCACCTTGATGTCGTACAGGACAGGCTTGGTTTGCGTTTTTGCGTCGCTGAGCGCGGCGCGAAGCTCCTGTACCGTCCTGACTGTGTAGGCTTTCAAGCCGTAGGCTTCGGCGTTTTTGGCAAAATCCATCTGCATCACGGGGCCGGTAAGTTCCCCGGTTTTTGTATCCCGGTAACGGAACACCGTGCCGAAGGTGTCGTTGCCCTGGTTGTTTTGCAGGTTTTCAATGCAGCCCCAGCCGGAGTTGTCAAACAGGCAGAAGTGGACTTTGATATTTTCCTGAAGCGCGGTGATCATTTCGCTGTGGGCCATCAGGTATGTGCCGTCGCCAAAGAAGGCGTATACCTCTTTGTCCGGGCAGGCCAGCTTGACGCCTACCGCGCCGTTTATTTCATACCCCATGTTGGAGAAGCCGTATTCCATGTGGTAAGTGCCTGAATCACCGGAGCGCCACAGCCGCTGCATATCTCCCGGCAGGCTGCCGGCGGAGCCTACCGCGATATCAGTGGAAGACATAAAGCGGTTGATCTCCCCCAGCGCACGGGTCTGGGTAAGGCCTTCGGGCAGATCTTGAGCATAGTAGCCGTCCACGATAGTATCCCAGTCAGCCTTGGCGTTGGCAATTTCCGGTCCAAAAGCGGCACCGTAGCCGCAAAGAGCGGCAGTTAAAGCGGCCAATGCTTCCCTGGCGTCGGCAATGATGGGCTCGCCGTTCATTTTCACCGCGTCAAAGGGGCAGATGTTGATGGACAGCACCTTTGCATCCTCCGGGAAGAGCCATTTGGAACAGGTGGTGAAATCGGTAAGGCGCGTACCTACGGCAAGGATCAGGTCTGCCGTCTTGGCAATGACGTTTGCGGCCTTTCCGCCGGTAACGCCGATGCCGCCCAGGTTGAGGCGATGGTTCCAGGGCAGCACGCCTTTGCCTGCCTGGGTTTCGCAAAACGGGATGTCCGACTGCTCACAGAAGGCTTGCAAAGCTTCCCCCGCTTCGCTATAACGCACGCCGCCGCCGCAAATGACCAGGGGACGCTTGGCGCTTTTGATCAATTGCAGCACGCGGTCAAGCTGCGCACGGGTCAGGGGCCGCCGGTCCATGTGCCAGACGCGGCGCTTGAAGAATTCCACGGGGTAATCGTAGGCCTCGCCCTCCACGTCCTGGGGCATGGCCAGGCATACCGCACCCGTATCCGCCGGATCGGTGAGCACCCGCATGGCATGAATGGCGGCGGTCATCAACTGTTCCGGGCGCTGGATGCGGTCCCAGTAGTGGCACACGCTTCGAAAAGCATCGGTGACAGTGGTAGCAAAGCTGTCGAAGAATTCCGCCTGCTGCAACACCGGGTCCGGCTGCCGGCTGGCGAATGTATCGCCGGGCAGCAGCAGCAGGGGAATGCGGTTGGCGGTGGCGCAGCCGGCGGCGGTAACCATGTTCATGGCGCCGGGGCCGATGCTGGAAACGCAGGGAATGATCTCCCGGCGATTTTTCTGCTTGGCAAAGGCCATGGCGGCAAGGGACATGTTCTGTTCGTTCTTGCCTTGCAAAAAGCGGATGTAATGGCCGCCCTGAGAAAGAGCCTGGCCCACGCCCACCACACAGCCGTGACCGAACACGCCGAAGATGTTGTTCACAAACTTAGTTTCTGCGCCATCTATTTCGATGTATTGCTGATCCAGAAAGCGCACCAGGGCCTGTGCCATTGTCAAGCGGATGCGTTCCACTTATTCATCCTTCCTTCCGGTCCAGTATTTCGCGTCCTTCTCCTGCACCCATAGGTGCTCCGGGACAAAAGTGGGGGTGATGTAGGGAGCAGAGTCTAGGTGGCGGATCACCCACAGGTACCACAAAGCGTATCCCGGCGCGGTGCAGTGGGGATGGGTCAGCCCCGGCCGGATGAACACGGTATCATTCGTGTGTACTTTAACGACATCCTCACCCAGCTCCGCGTAGGCAAAGCCGTTTTCCGGATTCGACTTGTAGTAGTAGATTTCAGGCTGGGGATGGTGGTGAGGCGGATAGCTGGACCACTTGCCGGGAAAGCCGATGACTTCGCCCAGCACCAGGTTCGATAAAGGCGCATTGCTTTTATCAAACACCGTGCGCACAATGCGGGTGGATGTTTCATTCATCAACCCTGCGCCGCGGTATTCATCCGCCGTATCCTTGGGGAAATACCATTCCGTGGGGAAAGGCATTTCGTTTTCCGTGCGTATCACGCAGACTTCGCTGTCTCCGCCGATAGCCCTGATGGAAACGGCGGTATTGCGGTCTACATGCAACACATATGGTCCCACGTCAAAGCAATTGTCCCGGGCGAACCTCTTTTCTTCTTTTCCGGCGGTGAGCATGATCTCCCCGTAGACCAGAAGATAGGCCTTCTCTAGCGAACTGTCATCTTCAAACGTTTGCCCTGCTTTCAACCTTAGCACGCCGAAATCCATGGCCATATCCCCGTGGATTCCGTTTATGACGCTGAATTCGGTGTAGCCAACAGCGTGAGGGCCATTCGCCCTGCGGATGTCAGACATGGCTGGCCTCCAGGATTTCCTTTACGGTAACGGGGCGGTGCTCCAGCCAGGACTTTTTGGCGGCCATGGCCACCACCACCGGGGACAATGCGTCATCCACGGTCACGGGCACGGGGGTGTCGTTCACGATGGCGGCGATGAAGGCCTTCATTTCCTTGATGAAGGAGCTCATGTACCGCTCCAGGAAGAAGTATTGGGGCTTGTCGGATTGGACGCCTTGAGCGGTGCTTAAGCGCACGGTGGTATCGCCGTCGTTTTCCCCGGCGGCCATGCCCAGTTCGCCAAAGACTTCCACCCGCTGGTCGTAGCCGTAGGCGGCCCGGCGGCTGTTGTCGATGACGCCCAGGGCACCGTTTTCAAACTTCAAAAGCACGATAGCGGTATCTACATCCCCTGCGCGGCCTATGGCCGGGTCCACCAGCACGGCACCCTGGGTGTACACTTCGGTAACCGGGCTGCCGGCTTGGAACTGGGCCATGTCAAAGTCGTGGATCATCATGTCGATGAACAATCCGCCGCTGGAGGCCGCGTATTCTGCGGACGGAGGTTCAGGGTCGCGGGAGGTGATTTTCACGACTTCCACCTTGCCAAGTTTGCCGGAGGAGGCCAGTTCCTGCACCCTGCCGTGGTTGTGGTCAAAGCGGCGGTTGAAGCCGATCTGCATCTTTACGCCGTTGGCCTCGGTTGCCTTCTTTGCGGCCAGGATCTTTTCGATGGTCAAGTCCACCGGCTTTTCGCAGAAGATGTGCTTTTTCGCCATGGCTGCGGCGATGGAGATGTCCGCGTGGGTGGTCGTGGGGGAGCAGACCAGCACCGCGTCGATGGCAGGGTTTTCCAGAATGTCCTCATGGCGGGAGGTGAAGGCGGGGATGCCAAGGCGCTCGGCCAGGGCTTTAGCCTTGCTGATGTCGACGTCGCTGACCATGGCGACTTCTGCCTCCGGAATGTGGTAGGTGATGGATTCGCCATGGACGTTGCCGATGCGCCCCGCGCCGATGATGCCGATTTGTAGCTTTTTCATGGAAACATTCCTTTCATTTATTTCATATAGTTCGGGAAGTTTTATGACGCATGCGGGCGATTAATAATCGCCCCTACGGCTGCAAAGAGTGTATTGACTTTACTTACTGCTCCTGTGTGTCCGGTAGACACTACAACTACCGATATACGGCGTAGGGGCGATTATCAATCGCCCGCCTGTATCGCGATAAATCAACTCTGGTAAAAGATTTCAAATATATTTTTCCATTAGATAGGGATTCTCAAGGGATGAAATTCCGCAAGCTCAATCGTCGCACTGGTTCGCTGCCGCTCCCATCGCTCGTTTCGCTTGATTCATCCGCCCTGCCCTTATCTGCCACTGGCGGGGGCAGGGCTCCTTCACCTTTCGCGGTGGAGTCCGGGGAGGCAGAGCCTCCCCGGTGTCCTCACAGCGAGCCATCCCACGTGTTGACGGATGTTTTCTTCTTCTCTTCCTCATCGAACCAGCGGACTGTGACAGTCTTGGACTCTGTGAAGAAGCGGAAGGCATCCTTGCCGTGGCAGTGCAGGTCGCCAAAGAAGGATTTTTTGTGGCCGCTGAAGGGGAACACGGCCATGGGCACCGGGATGCCCACGTTGACGCCCACCATGCCGCCGTCGGTGCGCTTGACAAACTCTCTGGCGTAGTGGCCGTTCTGGGTGAAGATGACCGAGCCGTTGGCAAAGGGGCTTTCATTCATGATAGCCAGGCCTTCTTCAAAGCTTTTGACGCGCTTGATGCAAAGGACAGGCCCGAAAATTTCATTCTGGCCTACGGTCATGTCCTGGGTGACGTGATCCAGGATGGTGTGGCCGACATAGAAGCCATTCCCGCAGCCTTCGACCTTTACGCTGCGGCCGTCCAGCACCACTTTTGCGCCCTCATCGATGCCCTTTTGAATCCAGTCACACACGAATTGCTTATGGGAACCACTTACCACAGGGCCCAGGCAGGTTTCTTTGTCGTAAGCAGGGCCGATCTTTTGCTGTTTGCACAGGCGAACAAGCTCCGCTACCAGTTCATCCGCCACTTCCTCTTCCACCACCACCACGGGCAGCGCCATGCAGCGTTCCCCGGCGCAGCCGAAGCTGGAGTTCATGATCCCGGCAGCGGTGCGGGTGATGGGGGCATCCTTCAGGACAAGTGCGTGATTCTTGGCTTCGCATAAGGCCTGTACGCGCTTGCCATGGGCGGCGGCAGTTTTGTACACGTGCAGGCCGACACTGGTGGAGCCCACGAAGGTGATGCCCTGGATGTCGGGGTGGGTGAGCAGGATTTCCGCCTCGTTGCGGGAGCAGGGCACAACGTTCAAAACGCCGTCAGGGAAGCCGGCCTCCTTGTAGAGTTCGGCCATGCGGAGGCTGGTCATGGGTGTTGCGCTGGCGGGTTTCAGTATATAGGTGTTGCCGCAGACGATGGCCAGGGGCGCCATCCAGCCCATGGGGATCATGGCGGGGAAGTTCCATGGCGCGATGCCGGCGAACACGCCCATGGGCTCCCGGTACAGGGTGGTGTCGTAGCCCAAAGAGGTATCCATCAGGCTTTCGCCCATTAATAGACTGGGGGCGGAGCAGGCCAGCTCCACCATTTCCTTGGATTTGAGTACATCGCCGGCGGCCTCGGTCCAGGCTTTGCCATGCTCGGTGGCCAATAAAAGCGTCAGCTCATCCAGGTTCTTTTCAATCAGATCCCGGAGCTTGAACATCAGATCCGCACGTTTTTTGACGGGGGTATCCCGCCAGGCGGGATAAGCGTTTTTCGCCGCGGCGATGGCGGATTCCACCTCGTCTTTTAGGCAGCAGGGGCTTTTGGCGATCACTTCGCCTAAGGAGGGATTGAACACGTCCACGTATTTTTCGGTTCGGGAGGATATGTATTGCCCGCCGATGTAGGGCTTTAGGATGGCGGGTTGGGGCATGCGGATCATCCTTTCTCAGATGTGATACTTTGTGATGGATATTTTTGATAGGTAAGAAGATATTTAAGATTTAGAATATAGGGCTTTCGCGCCTGCGGGCGCGACCAGGGCTTTCCGGTCGCCCTGGACCTTCGGGGGCATCACTACCCAACATTTGCATCCAAAGCTAAATTCAAAATATAGGGATTCCAAAGGGATATATCCCTTTGGCGGGGTCCAGGGGCAGAGCCCCTGGGGTCATCCACGTGCCACCAGTTCGCCGTAGACTTTTTTCTTATCAGCGATAAACGACCGGATGGCCTCCTCGGTAGGCATATCCTGGGAGCAGGCATGGCTGGCCACCAGCATGGCGGCGGAGGCGCTGCCAAACTCCAACGCGTCCATGATATCCCAGCCTGATAAAAGACCATGAAGGAAGGCGGAGCCATACCCATCGCCGCCGCCAAAGCCTTTGAGCGCCTCCACCGGGAAGGGCTTGATGGAAAACGCGCCATCTTTCGTATAGGCAGTGGAGCCTTTTTTGCCGTGCTTGATGATGGAAATCCTGACGCCCTTTTGCAGCCAGTAGGCGGCGGAGGCAGCATCGGTGCCGTTTAAGCCTGTCAGGCGCTCCATGCGGTCGTATTCCTCCCGGGAGCCCATGAGGATATCGGCCTTTTCCGCCACCAATGAGGTGTACACGGCGATTTCATCATCGTTTTTCCAGGTGTAGGCCCGGTAGTCCGCATCGAATACGATGGGCGTGTTTGTTTTTTTCGCAAGCTGAACGGCTTTTAAAGCCGCTTCCCTGGAAGGGCTTTGGGAAAGTGCCGTGCCGGAGATGAGCAAAAGCCTGGTGCTTTTGATATACTCTTCATCCACATCACTTGGGTGAAGCTGCAAATCAGCCGCGCCTTCCCGGTACATAAGGATGCTGGATTCCTCCCGGGAAAGAATTTCTGTAAACGTCAGCCCCAGCGACTCGCCTTTCTTGCAGCGGCTGACGTGGCTTACATCAATGCCTTCTTTTTCAAAGAACTGCTGCACAAAGTCGCCAAACCGGTCGTCGGAGATTTTTCCAAGGAAGCCAACCTTGCGGCCCAAGCGAGCCATGCCCACGGCGATGTTGGCGGGAGAGCCCCCCAGATACTTTTTGAAGGTGGTGGATTCCGCAAGGGTCTGAAAATAATCCACCGGGTTAAAGTCGATGGCGATGCGTCCCAGGGGAATGATGTCCAGGTGGCGGGTTTCATCCCAGTTCAGAAGATTCATTCCTGTCTCCTTTCAGGCAAGGCCAAAGATGCGCAAATGTTCAAGGGCGGCTTCTTCCACGGCGGCCGCCATCCGGCGGCTTACGTCAAATATGTTGCTTTCTTCCGCCTGATGGGCGGCTACCGCCGCGGCCTGAAAGCAGGCGGTGGCGATGTTGATTTTCCGCACGCCCAATGAGATGGCCCGGCGGAAGTCCTCCGGCGAGATGCCCGTTCCGCCGTGGAGCACCAGAGGGACAGGGGTGCTGCCGGAGATCTGTTCCAGAATATCAAAGCGGAGCTGAGGCGCGGCGGCATATACGCCGTGGGCGTTTCCGATGCCCACCGCCAGGGCGTCTACATCTGTTTCCTGAATAAAGCGCAGCGCTTCCGCTGGGTCGGCGTAGGCAACAGGGGCATCCTCCCCGCTTTCCGTGCGGCCCACCCGGCCGATCTCCGCTTCCACGTTCACGCCCCGCGCATGGGCAAGGGCTGCGACTTCCTTTGTTTTCCCGATATTCTCTGCCAAGGGCAGGTGGGAGCCATCAAACATCACCGAAGTAAAGCCGATTTCGATGGCTTCCCTTATACATTCCACGGTCTGGCCGTGATCAAAATGCACCGCCGCTTCCACTTGGGCGGCTTTGGCCGCCGCCACCATGGCCGGGCCGATGGTGTGCAGCGGCGACGTACGGAGCCTGCCCTCGGCAATTTGCAAGATGACAGGCGTATTCGTTTTTTCCGCCGCGCGGATGATCCCCAGGATCATTTCCAGGTTCGCCACGCTGAAAGCGCCGACCGCCCGGTTATCCCGCGCGGCCTTTTCAAGCAACGGGCGCATGTGTACTAAAGACACTGATATACCTCCGTTTATGCCAGAATCAGTTCTATCCCGGCTTTTGATAATGCGCCGGTATAGCTTTCATCCGGCACGGCTTCGGTGATGACGCCTTCAAACTCTTCCGGCTGGGCGTAGGTTAAAAGCGCCGTCTTCCCGAATTTATGGCTGTCCAACAGGAGATAGGATTTTGCGCTGCGCTCCATGGCCGCCATTTTCAGCTCGTATTCCAGGGGTGAGGAGTTGGTTACGCCGCCTGAAAGGGAAAGGCCCGTGGCGGCCATGAACGCCGTTTTGATGTTGTAGCTTTTTAAAAAGCGCACCGTTTCCAGCCCGGTGAAGGAGCTGGTTTTGCGGTGAAGCTGGCCCGGCAGGCTGATGATGGTGAGGTTCTCAAAGGGCATGGCGGCCATGATGGCGTGCAGGTTGTGGGTGATGATGGTAATGTTTTTCTTTCTTGCAAGGTTTTGTACCACATGCAGCGTGGTGGTGCCGGAGTCCAGGAAGATGGTATCGCCATCCTCCACAAGCTCAGCGGCCCTGCGGCCGATGGCCAACTTGGCTTCCTGATGCTTGATGGTGCGCACGTCAAAGGGCGCCAATTGCTCCGCCTTGCGGGCGCAGACGCCGCCATACACCTTTTCCACGGTGCCTTTTTTGATCAGCAGCGCCACATCCCGGCGCACGGTGTTCATGGAGGTGTTGCAATGCTTCTGCAATTCTTCCATCGTCACCGCATCCTTTTGCATAATATATTGCTCCATCTGTTCAAGGCGGATGTTTTTCACTGAATCAAATCCCCCCTATTGTCATCTGCTTGCATTATAGGGCAAAACGTGGTGAATGTAAAGAAAGATTTGATAATGTCCTGATAATGTATTGATAATTTTGCGGGATATCATCACCGGACTGACATAATTTTTTTCTGGGATGTCCCTTGGCACATATCCCACACAATCCTTTGGCAGGCATGAAACAGGCCGCGCCGAAAAACCGGCGGTTTTGTAAAAAATTTCGCGGGTGGATGATATTCCCATTGTTCCTTCGTTCTTTATGCAGCGGCCTGCCCATGGCTTTGGCACCGGCCCGGCCGCCTGAGGAAGGAGAGAGAAGGTTGCACAAGAAAAGAATCTTGCTTGCGCTGGCATGCGCATGGCTGATGGCATTTTCCATGGCCGCGACCGGCGAAAAGGCGCCGCAGCCCACAGCCTCATCAACGGCGGCGCCTGTGGCGGTGACGAATCCCGGCATAGCCCTTGATGCGGAGCTTGGTTATTCCGGAACCATCACGTACATGCGGGATATCCCGCTGACCGTGACGGTGGAGAACAAGGGCCCCGATGACATCCAAGGAACCATTGGCGTGGATTTATACAGGAACAACAGGTTCTTTGACCGGTACGAGCATCCCCTCTCCCTGGCGTCTGGAGCGAAAAAGAAGGTGGTTCTGCCCGTCAACCTGAAAATGAAGCAGGACCGCTATGTGATTGAGTTCGTACAGGACGGCAAGGTTGCGGCATCCGTGATCAAGACGCCGGACCGGACCATCAAGCCGGAAGCGGTGCTCATCGGCGTGCTGTCCGCCGATCCGCAATCTCTTTCCTACATGAACCTGGACTCGATTACACGCATTTCACCCGACCACTATGAGGCGTGGCAGCTTATAGCGCTGGACGCCGACCGTTTTCCCAGGAGCGGTTCCCTGATGAACGCATTTATGATGCTGGTGGTGGACGGCTTTGATGTGGCCACCCTTTCCGAAGCCCAGCTTCAGGTGCTTGACCGCTGGCTGGAAGGAGGCGGGATTGCTATCGTGGGCGGCGGCGCCCAGGCGGCGGCGGGGTATCCCTACTTTTCCAAGTATACGGGCCTGACCGCCGGGGGCATTGCGGAGGCGGAGGATATCACCCCGGCGCTGATCCAGTATTTCGCGTTTGCAAGCGATAAGCCGCTGAGCGAAAAGGTGCTGCTGAACGATGTAAACACTTCCGACACGCCGCTTGTATCGGCTTCCCGTCCGCTGATCTTCAAGCATCAGGCGGGGAGCGGCCTTGTATACACCGCGGCCTTTGAACTCGGGGCAAAACCACTGGCCAACTGGTCCGGCATGAGCAGCCTGTGGCCGCGGGTACTGATAAAAAGCGCGAACCAGCAGTATGCTTCCTTGTACAGCAAAATTTCAAGCAGGCTGTACGGCGGGTCGTACTCCACCTACCTTTTGCAAAATGTACCCATTGAAAGCGCCGGCAGTACGGTTCCGGTAATCATTCTGCTGATTGTATATTTGCTTCTGGCGGGATTTGGGAGCTACTTTCTGCTCAAGCGGCTGGACAAACGGGAATGGATGTGGCTTACCGTGCCGGCGCTGGCCCTGGTCTGTATGGCGGGGCTTTACTTCATGAGCCAAAGCCTGCCTTTCAACAAGCCCGCGGTGGCATCCTTTACAAGCATCCGCATGAATCCGCAAGGAGAAATCCAGATGTCCGCCGTTGCCGATGTGTCCAGCCCGGAAACGGGCGAGGTGCTGGTCAGGGGCGAAGACGGTGTACAATTGACGCCCGTAGACGACAATGCGTACTTTTACGACGAACCCGTTTCGGGCACCGCGCCCAAGCAGTTGATGTACCGCATGGTTTTCGGGGACGCGCCGGCCGTGGGCTATCCGGCAGGCGCGCCTTGGGCCCTTAGGCATATGGCGGTTTCCGGGGCAGAGGCCTCCTTTGGCAAGGTGACGGGGCGGGTATGGATGCAGGAGGACGGCATGCATGCCCAAATCCGCAACGATACGCCGTATACCTTCAGGGACGGCCTTCTCCTTACCAACATTGGCTACGCGCGCGTGGGCGAGCTGAAGCCGGGGGCTACCGGCGAGGCCACGCTTCTGCGGCCTGTTGAGGAGAGCAAAAGCACCGTGCCGGGCAAATCCGCAAACATCTATGAGACGAAGATCCAGGAGGGCGTGATGATACCCCAAAGCATCATCAACCCCAACAACATGGACCTGTATCCCATCGTCCGGGCGGCCATCTATCCGGAGGAGCAGGGGGGGGGTACAATCAACTATCGCGATACCATGAGCGCGGATGAGCTGGCGCTGCGGTCCTTCCGTGAAAGCGCCATCCACCAGGTGATCAGCGCGAATCCCACCGGGTCCTCCTCCTGGGTGAGCCCCTTTCACTTTGTGGCCTTCCAGGAGGAGATCGGGCAGACAAAGCTGTATTTAAGCGGCAGTGAGGTAAAAAAGCACGGGCACCAGGCGGTGGTGGATGTGCTGCTCACCTATGAGCCCATCGGCCCGACGGGAATGGTGTACTATCCCATCGGCACGCTGCCCGCGCATCCCGTACAGATGAATGAGGACGGCAGCTTTACAAAGCCGGAAGAAAAGCCGGCGGATCCTTATATGGCTTACCAGATTTCCCTTCAGCCAATCTTTTCTTTTCAAATGCCGGACACCGCGAAGTTTTCCGTGACGGCACTGAACATTCTGGCAGTCTCCTATGACACGGTGCCGTTGATGCAGCTTTATAACCATCAGACAAAGGTGTGGGAAAATCAGAGCACGATGTACGTGACGTTCTCCCAAGATAAGATTCAGCCCTTTATCGGCCCGGAAGGAACGCTGTATGTGCGGTTTGTGCCGGGGAGCAGTTCGCGGGATTACGACAGCGTCATGGCTCCCGCCATCTCGCTGGAAGGAGGGCTCAAGTAATGCTGGTGACAGAAAATTTGACAAGGCGATACGGCAGCTTTACCGCGCTCGACCAGTTGAGCCTGCAAATCAGTGACGGGGAGCTACACGGGTTCGTGGGCCCCAATGGCGCCGGCAAAACCACCACCATGCGGATTCTTGCCACACTCCTGCCGGCCACATCGGGGAAAGCCTATGTGGATGGGGTGGAGGTGTCACGGGATGGCCGGAAGATACGGCGCATGGTTGGGTACATGCCGGACTTCTTCGGGGTGTACGATGGCCTCAAAGCCTGGGAGTACCTGGACTTTTACGGCAGGTGCTACGGGATTTCCCATAGGGAACGGGTGAAGATGGCAGACCGGCTGCTGGAAATTGTACGGCTTTCGGACAAGAGGAACGCCTACATCGATGTGCTGTCCAGGGGCATGAAGCAGCGGCTCTGCCTGGCCCGAAGCCTGATTCACGATCCCAAGCTGCTCATCCTGGATGAACCCGCTTCCGGCATGGACCCAAGGGCCCGGGCCGAGATGAAGGACATCCTGCGCACGCTGCGGAATATGGGGAAGACGATTTTGATCTCCTCCCATATCCTGCCGGAGCTTTCGGAGATGTGCGACTCCCTGACCATTATCGACCATGGCAGGCTGGTATTTTCCGGGCCGGTCACGGAGCTTGCCAAAAAGATGCGGGGGCAGGCACCGCTGGATATTCAGCTTACCGAGGATGCCACCGGGGAGCAGACGGCACGGGCGGTTGCGCTGCTGAAGGAATTCCCCGGCGTCATAGGAATTTTGCAGCCGGAGGAGCGCCTTTTGCGGGTGGACTTTGAAGGCAGCCATCAGGAGACGGCATCGCTTTTGCAGGCGCTTTTGCGCAAGGAAACGCCGGTGGTGGATTTTCACCGCGCGCCTGTCAACCTGGAAAAGGTATTCATGGAGGTGACGCAGGAATGATCAACCCGATTTTTGCCTCCAGCGCCCGCAGGCGGATGCGCTCCATGCGCACCGTAATCATCCTTACGCTGTACGGCGCGCTGATGCTGGCTTTTGCCATGGCGAGCTCCTTTTCGGTTCTTGGCCGGCAGACCATGACCATCGGCGGCATGCGGGCGGGCATTGACAATTACATCTATTCGGTGGCGCTGCAGTTTGCGCTGCTTCTGCTGGTGGCGCCCAGCATGACGGCGGGCGCCATCTCCGGGGAGCGGGAGCGGCAGACGCTGGACCTGATCCTGGTGACCCATACGGGCGCTTTTAGGATCGCCCTGGGCAAGCTGATGGAAAGCTTCGGCTTTCTTGTTCTGGTGCTTTTCGCATCCTTCCCCATGCTGTGCGTGGTGCTTCTGTTTGGGGGGATCACACTTGTCCAGGTGCTCACCGTTCTTTTGTTCATGTGCATTTCCGCCTTCGGGGCGCTGAGCGTGGGGCTTTTCGCTTCGGCTCTTTTCAAGCGTACCGCGGCGGCAACGGTGGTGGCGTACCTTGCGGTCTTTGCCATCGGCATCGGCACGCTGATACCTATGGCACTGAATGACGAAATTGTGATCAAATATATCAATAACCAGGATGTGTTTGCTTCCCTGGACACCAATGGGCTCCTTGCCATCACGCCCAAACTTTTGTTTATCAATCCTGGCATCGGCCTTTTGTCGCTAATGGCCGATCAAACGGGGCTGCTTCAGCGTACATTCAACATACTCCCCTCAGGTGGACTTTTTTACCAACTCTTTGGAAAAACAGATTTTGGGCTGATCGCATGGATCAATATGGGCGCCATGTTTGCCCTCTCGCTGCTTTTGACCTTCCTTTCCGCGCTGCTGATCCGTCCGCGTATGGTACGCATCCGGTGCCGGCAGAAGGTTGAAAAGGGGCTGGCGGCATGAAGGAATCGGTCCATCCCGCCGTCAAGCAAGCATTGCGCAAGGTGAAGCAGCGATTGCGCATTTTTCACGCGGTCCAGGGGGGAGCCCTGGGGGTGCTAGCGGCCTTTGCCGGCTGTGCCGTATTGGCGGCTGTATCCTATTTCATTCCCATCCCGGGGCTGTTCCTTCTTATGCTGACAACGGCGGCGGGGCTTTTTGCACTGGCCGTGCTCATCGGGCTTTTGTGGCCGGTTTCCTATGGCCTTGCGGCCCGGCGGGCGGACGCTGGCGGGCTTCATGAGCGGGCCATAACCGCGCTTGCGCTTCAAGCGGATACGCCTATGGCGCATTTGCAGCGGGAGGATGCCATCCGCCACTTGCATACCCTCGCGCTGAAGGACGCCGTCCCCCTCCGGCCCAAGAAGCATCCTTTGATTGCAGCGTGGGCCATCGCCCTTTTGACGCTGGCGGCGCTGATATGGATTCCCAATCCGCAGTTTGACGTGCTGGCCCGGCGGGAGGCGTTCCAAAAGGCCATGGCCACCCAGGCGGAAACGGTGGAGGAGGCAGCCGAGAAGCTGGAGGATTCCGCCTATACCAAAGAGGAGCTTAACGCGCTGCGGAAACTGATGGGGGATCTGGCCAGGGAGCTGCGAAACGCCATGGAGCCGCAGCAGGCGTATCTGGCCGTGGATAAGGCCCAGCAGCCCTTGGAGGATATGCAGAAGAACGCTTCGGACAGGATGCGGCAAAGTGCCGCCCAGGCGTTTGCCCAAAGCGGCTTGAAAAACCTGTCTGACGCCTTGTCAAAAAGCGATGCCCAGGCGGCCTCCCAGGCCGTCGAGCAACTGAAGGAATCCGGGGCGCAGGAAATGTCCTCCGAAGCCTTTTCGCAGGCATCAAGCGTCCTGCCGGAGGGTGCGCTGAAGGAGGCCGCCGCCCAAACCGCCGATGCTATGAAAGCGGGCGATGCGCAAAGCCTGAATGCCGCTTTGAACACGCTGGATTCCGCCATGCAAAGCGCCTGCTCCGGGTCGAATCCGGGGGCTTCGGGAAATTCGGGGGATTTGGGTGCCCTGATGGCGCAGCTTCGGGCGGGGACGCTTTCCGCCTCCCAGGGGAATGCGGGGGGACTGGCGGCAGGCGCGGGCCAGGGCACAGGCAGCGGCACCGGCCAAGGGACCGGCGCCGGCCAGGGAGGCATGGTTAAGGGCGCGGGCAGCGGCGCCGGCAAGGGAAGCACCAACCAGGACGCGGGCGTGAGCAAGGCGGGGACCGGTTCCATGGGCGAAGGATCGGGTCCGCCCGAATACAAGCTGGGCCAGTATGAGACCATTTATGACCCCACCCGGCTGAGCGGCGCGGATGACATACACGCAGCCGCCGGGGCGGTGGGGGAGGGCGAATCCCAGCAGCTTCAATTGGGGCCGGGCCTTGGGGATGCGTCCGGCCAGGTGCCTTACCATGAAGTCATTTTCGCTTACCAGGAGGCGGCGTCCAGGGCCGCCCAGCAGGAATCGCTGCCCGAAGGCATGCGGCTGTGGGTGGACGGATACTTTCAGGCATTGATCGAATGAGGAGGGAAAACCCATGACCGTGGCAGCAGGCAAAGAGGAGATATTGTCTTTTCATACAACGGTGGAACGCATACGGGAACAGATTGGCAGGGAGATCGTCGGGCAGAAGGACGTGGTGGATCATTTGCTCATGGCGCTCATATCAGGGGGCAATGTGCTTCTGGAGGGGGTGCCGGGGCTAGGCAAAACGCGGCTGGTGAAAACCCTGGGCCGGGTTTTGAACCTGCCCTTTTCCCGCATACAGTTTACGCCCGATCTGATGCCGGCCGACATCACCGGCACCAACATTATCGTGAAAAACGGGGATGGCAACAGCTTTTCCTTTCAACCGGGGCCGCTGTTTTCCGCCATCGTGCTGGCGGATGAGATCAACAGGGCTACGCCCAAAACGCAGTCTGCCCTGCTGGAGGCGATGCAGGAGCACAGCGTTACTGTGGGCGGCGTAACGCGCAAGCTTCCCGAGCCATATTTTGTGCTGGCAACTCAAAACCCCATCGAGCAGGAGGGTACGTATCCATTGCCGGAGGCGCAATTGGACCGCTTTTTGTTCAAGCTCCTGGTGCCCTTTCCCTCTCTTATGGAATTGAACGGCATCATCGATATGACGGTCACGGCGGAGCCCAGTGAGGCGGAGGCGGTGGCCGGCGGCGAAGACATCCTTCTTCTGCGCGGCGTGGCCAGGCAGGTGCCGGTGGCAAAAGCCGTGCAGGATTACGCGCTGCGGCTGGTGCTGGCCACGCATCCTGAGCTTCCTGACAGCCCGGAACCCGCCCGCAAATACCTGCGCTTCGGGGCAAGCCCCCGGGGCGGCCAGGCAATGCTGATGGCCGCCAGGGTGCGCGCGCTGATGATGGGACGGTACAACGTATCCTTTGAGGATGTGAAGGCGGTGGCCCCCGCGTGCCTGCGCCACCGGATGGCGCTGAACTTCGAGGGCCTGGCGGAAGGCCACACGTTGGACGGGATGCTGAAACTGCTCATGGATGAAGTAAAAGCCGGTTGAGGAGATTTCAATGCTGAGCGATACCATGCTTTACAGGCTCAATGCCTTGCGCATTGCCATGAAGGCTTATACCCGGGGCGGGGCGGGCGGCGTGCGCAGGTCCCGGGCGCTGGGGGATTCGGCGGAATTTTCGGATTTTCGGGAATACGCGCCGGGGGACGACCTGCGCCGCATTGACTGGAACGCCTACGCCAGGTTTGACAGGCTTTTTTTGAAGCTGTTCATGGAAGAGCAGGAGATGCATATCACACTGATCCTGGATGCCAGCGCCTCCATGGGCTTTGGCGAACCGAGCAAGTGGGCGTTCGCCATGGAGGTCGCCCAAATGCTTTCGTACTTGGCGGTAACCGGCGGTGACCGGTTCAGCGTGGCCGTATTGAATGGGGACAAGCTACTTAAAAGCCCGGTGTACGCAGGCCGGCAAGGGTATATCCAGGCGTCGGCCTTTCTGGAAAATATCCGGCCTTCGGGAAACACACAACTTTCCCGCGCAGTGGCACGCATCCCGCTTAAATCCTCCCGGGGCATGTGTGTTTTGATCAGCGACCTGTTTTCGGAGGACGGCAGCGAGGGCGCGCTAAGCTCCCTGCTGTACAGGAAGCAGCAGGCGGTGCTGGTGCAGGTGCTTTCCAAGGAGGAGACGGAGCCGGAGCTTAATGGCGCGCTGCGTCTTTTGGATTCCGAGGGCGGATCACCCATGGATGTGACGGTGAACGGGGAACTTTTGCGCAGATACCATAAAAACCTGGAATCGTTTATAGGCGGCGCACGGGCGTACTGCCACCGTCACGGCATGCCGTATGTGCTGCTGCGTTCGGATATGGATCTGATGCATGACGCCTTTGGAAATTTTTTGCGCGGCGGCGTCATCGCTTAAAAGGAGGGAACGCATGCAGTTTCTTCATCCGGCGGGATCGTGGGCGCTGGCGGGGCTTTTAGCCGTTCTGGCATTGTATATCCTGCGCAGGGAATACCGGGAGTTTCCTGTTTCCAGCACGTACCTTTGGCGCAGGACGCTGGAGGACCAAACGGCCAGCAAGCCCTTTCAGCGCCTGAAAAAAAACCTGTTGATGTTTTTGCAGTTATTGCTTGTGCTATTGCTGGCCTTGTCCCTCATGCGGCCCATGCTCAAAGGTGAGGAAGCGGGCGGGGAGACGGTGATGATATTTGACGTTTCCATGAGCATGCAGGCAACATCTTCCGGACAGAGCCGCATTGCGCAGGCGGTTTCGGAGGCCAGGCGGATTGTGGACGGCATGGGCGCTTATGACCGGCTGACCATATTGACCGCCGGGAAAAAGGTGGCGCACCTTTTGTCGCGCTCCGCAGACAGGCAGGAAGCGTCGCGGGTGCTTTCCCTGATCACCGCGGAAAACGGGGAGGCCGATCTGGGCGGCGCCCTTTCCCTGGCCCGGGCCATGGGCCGGGAAATCGAAAACCTGAATGTTGTCGTCTTCTCCGACACCTTTTCCCCGGACGGGGCGGAAGGCGTGCGGCTTGTTGCCGTGGGGGAAGGCGTACAAAACCGCGCCATCCTTTCTCTGACCGCCTCCCGGCGGGAGAATGGCCTCATAGCGCTGGCCCGGATCGCAAATTACGGCGCGGACGCAAGCGTGACCGTTCGTTGCTATGCCGACGGACAGCTGTGCGACGCGCGCACCGTTGCGCTTCCGGCCGGCGGCACGCAAAGCGTGCGTTTTGATGTGCCGGCCGGCGCTATGCATATACAGGCGGAGATCGGGGAGGCCGACGGCCTGGCGGCCGACAACCTGCGCCATTTGGCGCTGCGGGAGCGGTCCCCAAAGAAGATTGCCCTGATCGGCCAAGACAACATCTTTCTGGAAAAAGCCCTCGCGCAGCGGGGGGATGTGGAAATCATCCGCACGACCAAAGAGGATGCGCCCTTCTTGCAGGATTGCAGCCTGTTTGTGTATGACGGTGCGCAGCCCGATCCCCTGCCGGAAACGGGATCATTTTTATTCCTTCAGCCCCCGGCGGCAGTATTGGGCGTGATGCCGGGAGCGAAAAAACCGCCGGAATCCGCTTTGAATCTGGCAGGCGGCACGGTTGCAGGACTGTTTGCCGATCATGTTTCCTTTCAAAACGTGGCGCTCAAACAGTATGTTCCCCTTTCGGGAGGGCAGCCGGTGCTTGTTTCCGGCGGGGACGTGCTCATATCCGCCGGTGAAACAAGCGGCGGACGGTTTGTGGTCATCGGCTTTGACCTGCATGAAAGCAATTGGGTTCTCCAGGTTGATTTTCCCATCTTCATGATGCACGCACTCAATTACCTGATGCCGGATGTACTGTCCGGCATAGAGGACGCGCTGTGCGGCGACGTGCTCACCCTTTCCCTGGACGGGCGGACATCGTCGGCCCGGATCCAGAGCCCTTCGGGCGGAAGTGTTTCCCTGGCGCCTCCCTTTCCAGCGCTGCCCTTTGACGATACCGGCGAAGCGGGACTGTACACCCTTTCCCAAACTCTTACCAACGGAGTGACGGTACAAACGCCTTTTGTGGTGAACGTGCCCCTTTCGGAAAGCGACGTGCGCCAGGTGGTGGGAAGCTCGGGGGAAAACCAGTCGCGGCCGGGCGTGACGGATTATGGCCGGGAGATTACCACGTTCCTGATCATTGCAATGCTGGCGCTGATGCTGGCGGAATGGCGGGTGAGCTGCCGTGCAGGTTGAGTTTGTGTTTCCCTGGGCCTTGCTTTTGATTCCTGTTCTTTTTGGGCTCACGGTCTTCCTGTATAAAAAATATGCCTTTGGCGCGGGCAAGCGCGGCGCGCGGGCCTATGCCGTCTTGGGAATGCGGTTTCTGGTTATCCTTCTTACCGTTTTGGCGCTTGCCGCCCCCTCCGTACTTTCCGCGTCCAACCAGGCCGCTACCTGGGTGCTTCTGGACGTTTCCGATTCCACCCTTCCCATGCGGGCCGATATGGAATTTGCCGTTAACCAGGGGCTGCTGGCCACGCCGGGGGACCTTTCCACCGGCGTGATCGCCTTCGGGGGGGATGCCATGGTGGAAGCGCCTCTATCGCAGAAGACCGCATTCACCCAAGCGGAAACCTCCGTGGACCCCACGCACAGCGACGCGGCCATGGCGCTGCAGTTGGCGGGGGCGCTGCTTCCCTCGGACGCGGCGGGGCGGGTGATCCTTGTAAGCGACGGGTGGATCGGCGATACTTCCGCCCAGGCGGCGCTGCTTCATGCGCGGGGGATTGCTGTGGATGTGATGCCCTTTTCGGGGGCGCTCCCTCCGGACGCGCAGGTGACACGCCTTACGCTGCCTTCCAAGGCCTACCAGGGCCAGTCTGTACAGGTGTCTGTAAACATGGATTCCACCATGGATGGGCGCGGCACCCTGATCCTGTACGCCAACAGGCAGCCGGTGGCCACAAAGGAGGTCACGCTTAGGCGGGGGGAAAACACCTTTGTGTTCCAGGACACGGCCAAAGCCTCCGGGGTGGTGACCTACGAGGCCCAGCTTATCGCTGCGGGCGACCGGCAGGCGCGGAACAACCGCATGGCTTCCTATATGGCCGTTATGGGCCAGCCAGCCGTGCTTATTGTGGAAGGCATGGAAGGCGAAAGCCGGGAGCTTCAAAAAATCCTGGATGCCGCAAGCTTCCGGCATGAGGTTGCCACTCCCGCCGGCATGCCCCAAAATGCGGAGGCGCTGCGCAAGTACGATGCCACCGTGCTTGTAAATGCCGACGCGGATTCTTTTTCCGCCGATGCATTATCGGCACTCGATGCCTATGTGAAGATTCTGGGACGGGGCCTGGCGGTTTTCGGCGGCGATCAAAGCTATGCCCTGGGGGGCTACCGGGGGAGCAAGCTGGAGGAGATTCTGCCCGTCACCATCGACGTGCGCAGCCAAATGGACCTGCCATCCCTGGCGCTGATGCTGGTGATTGACAAATCCGGCTCCATGACCGGGGGACAGTTCGGAACCACGCGCCTGGAGGTGGCCAAGGAAGCCGCCATGCGCTCTGTGGAGGTGCTCACCGGGCGGGACCAGGTGGGCGTGATCGCCTTCGACGACGCGGCCAAGTGGGTGGTGCCGCTGAACAGCGCCGCGGACATTACCGCCATTCAACAGGCCATAGGCACCATCCGCCCCGGCGGCGGCACGGCTTTTTACACACCGCTTTCAGAAGCGCTGACGGCTTTGACCAAGGCGGAAGCAAAGCTCAAGCACGTGATCTTCCTCACCGACGGCGACGCGGCGGACAGCGGGTACGATCTGATTGTGCAGCAGATGGTGCAAAGCGGCATCACCCTTACCACGGTCGCCGTGGGCAGCGGGGCGAACGTAAAGGTGTTAAGCCGCTTGGCGGAAATCGGGCGTGGCCGTGCCTATACGGCAGGGGAGTTTGACAATATCCCCAAAATCTTTACGAAGGAAACGTATCTGGTCACAGGCTCTTATGTGCAAAACCGTGTGTTTACGCCGGTTATCACCGAAACCGCGCCGATAACCGATTTTGCGTCATTTCCCCAGTTGTCGGGGTACCTGGCTGCCACGGAAAAACCGCTGGCCACCGTATCCATGGTTTCGGACAGGGACGACCCGCTGCTTGCCTGGTGGAAATACGGCGCGGGGCGCGTGCTGTGCTGGACGAGTGATATCAAGGGATCGTGGACCGGACGATTTTTGGCCTGGGAACAGGCGGCGGCCTTTTTTTCCGGCCTGGTGGCCCACGTGCTTCCCGAGGGCGGGCAGGAGGGCGAACTTCATGTGGAAGTGGAGGGCGCTTTGGCGAAGGTTACGTATACCGCGCCTTTGGAAGCGGAGACGGAGAGCATGGAAACCACCGCCTATGCGCTTTTGCCGGATGGGAGCGAAGCAGCCGTTCCCATGACGGAGGTCGCGCCGGGAGTATACGAGGGCAGCTTTGATGCCCCGGAACAGGGGGCCTATGCCATTCGCGCGGAACAGAGGCAAAATGGACAAACGGTGCGCCAGTTGGAAGGCGGGGCGGTCGTCTCGTATTCGGAGGAATACGACATCCGCCGGCGGAACGGGACGGATGAGCTTACGCGCCTTGCGGAAGCGACGGGGGGCAGGACCGTTACCGATCCCAAAGAAATGTTTGCCGCCCGGGGTCTGGAGGCGCAAAGCAGGCACATGCTCCGCCCGGCGCTGCTCTGGGCGGCGCTTGCGCTGCTTTTAATGGATATCGCGCTGCGCAGGCTCGCCCTGGACCGGATGCTTATCAAGGTATTTGGCATAGCAAAGGAGAAGGCGGAGGCTTCTATCGCAAAAAGTCGGGAAAAGGCGCTTCGCCCCGCCGTTACAAAGCATCGAAAAAGCAAAAACGCCCAGGCTGCCGTTTCTGTTTCCGATATGGCGGACAGTATCCTGAAGGCGCGGGAACAAAAGAAACATTTGTAACGCCTTATCATGTATCCATTTTCAAGGCACCACAATAAAACAAGGCGCCTCTGCTCATGGGAGCAGGGGCGCCTTGCAGTATTAAGTCTGTTTTGGCTATTACTTGCCCAGGAATGCATCCAACTGCCGTTGCGCTTCGGCGATGACATCGCGGATGCCCACGCCTTCCAGTTCCTCAATGATCTGGGGAATGATTACCTCGGGATCGGAGGTGCCGGTGATCAGCTCTGCCCAGTACATTTCCTTGATGGCCTTGGCGGCGTTGACTTCGTTGGCCACGGGGTTAAAGTCGAAGGCGAAGCCCAGGCCTGCGCTCGTAACGGCATCCTTGTAGCCATCCCAGATCACCTGCCACATATTGGGGTCGGCGGGCACGGAGGGGAAGGCGGAGGCTTCCACGGCGCTTAAGGAGTAGGAGGCCTGGGTGTAGGCCCAGGGGGAGTAATTGGTGACGCCCTGGGGGGTCTTGGAGACGGTGCCGTCCGTGTTCCAATTGTAGTGGACGCCCTCCAGGCCGTAGCGCATCATGTTGCGGTATTCCTTGTTGGTGTTGGCATATTCGATGAGCTTCAAGGCTTCCTTGGGGTGCTTGCTGGCCGCGGAGATGGCGGTCAGAGCGCCGCGCAGGGAATAGGTGGAGAGGAAGGGACCGTCATAGCGGACGATGGCGGTGGCCTTTTGCCTGGCGTTGGAGTAGATGGAGTCGGCGCCATAGAAGGCCTGGCCGGACTGAATCACACCGGCAGCCGCGCGGCCGATGGATTCGATGACCGCGGCGTCGGGATTGATGTAGCCCTTTTCATACCAGCTTCGGATGGTCTTGATGCGGTCGACGAACTCGGGCAGTTCATAGGCCAGGTGTACGGTGCCTTCCGCCTCTGTGCCGATGTCGCCGTAGGAAAGGGCGATTTGCGCATCCTCGGAGATCCAGTCAATGAAGTTTGCCCAGGAGGTGATGCCGCCCTTACTCAGGATCAGGGGGTACTGGTCGGGGAAGTCGGCCTTGTAGGCGGCCAGGTAGGGTTCGATGTCGTTGAACGACATGGTCTTGGGGATCTCCATGCCCTTCTGCGTGGCAAAGTAGTCGATGTCGACGAGGAAGAACACCTCGATGCCGTAGTCCTTCATGACGGGCACGGCGTAGAGCTTGTCACCCACATAGGAGCCCTGCCAGAGCATTTCCGGCATGGATTCCCACAGCGCGGGGGTCTCCTTCACCAGCTCGGTGATATCCAGGAACTGGCCGGCAAAGACGTTGGTGGCGAAGTCGTTGTACCAGCCGCAGGTGAAGCACATGTCATAGTACTCCCCCGCAGACATGGCCAGGCCGATTTCCGCATTCGTCATGTACACGCACTTGACGGTGATGCCCAGCTTTTCCCTGGTGATGGCGTTGAGCTGTTCCTCGACCATCGCCTGATCAATGGGGGCATCGGCGGTCGTGCCCATCCACCAAATGAGTTCCACGGGTTCTTCCGCGGCGGCGAAGGATGCCATGGTGAGCATCATCGCAACCGTCAGGAGCAAGGCAACCAGTTTCTTCATAAGAGGATCCTCCTTACCGTATATTCCACAAACAGCCTTCCGGCCGCTGTTTCGAGTAGCTCAGCCCTTCACCGCGCCGATGGTCAGGCCTGAGATGAAGTACTTCTGGAAGAAGGGATAACTGCAGGCGATAGGCGCCACGATGATCACCACGACGGCCATGCGCATCGTCTCACTGGGCATATCGGCGACGCTGTCGGCGCTCATGTAGGCGGCGTTTTTGGTAAGGTACTCGATGCTGCGCTCGATGGAAACAAGCACATATTGCAGCGGATACAGGTGCGTGTGGGTACTGCGCAGATACAAAAGTGCCTGATACCAGTCGTTCCAGTAGGCGAAGGTGAAAAAAAGCCCGATGGTGGCAATGGCCGGCAGGGATACGGGCAGCACAAGCTGCAAAAAGATACGCAGCTGGGAAGCGCCGTCCAGCTTGCCCGATTCGATGATGGAATCGGGAATGGTGGAGGTAAAGAAGGTGCGCAGGATGATCACGTAAAACGAGGAACAGCTAAGGGGCAGGATCAGCCCCAGGTAGGAGTTTTGCAGGCCCAATAGCTGCGTGTTCACCACGTACGTGGATACCAGCCCGCCGTGAAAGAGCATGGGAATGAAGATGAAGTAGGTATAGAAAGAGCGCAGCTTATAGCTCTTGCGGGAGAGGGCATAGCCCATGGTGGTGGTGAGGATAAGGCCCAGGGCCGTGCCCGCGATGGTCACGCCAATGGAGTTGAAGAATGCCCGGCCGATCAGCGAGCGCATGTTCCACATGTACTTGTAGGCGGTGAGGCCCCAGCTTTCGGGCATGAAGCTGTACCCGTTCCTGGCGATGGAAGATTCCGAAGAAAAGGAGATAATGATCACGAACACCACCGGCAGGACTGCCATCAGCGCCATGAATATGAACAGCAGGGAACCCAGAATGTTGGTCAGGGGACGGATCCTATTGAACCGGCTCATGCCTTCCTGCAATAGCTGTCTTTTTTGTCCGGGTTCATAGGAAGGGAGGCCGCCGCCATTTATGTTCATCATTCCGTCTCCTTCCTAAAACAATGAGCTTTCCGGGTCGATGCGCTTGACCACCAGGTTGGCTATGAGCAGCGTCAGGCAGCCGAATACCGACTGCAAAAAGCCCGCGGCGGAGGCGAAATTGTATTGGGGTTTGCTGGAACCCATCAGGGCGTTGTACACATATACGTCGATGGTGAGCGTCACGCTGGACAGGGAGTTGGAATTTTGCGGGGCGCGGTAGAACAGACCAAAGTCTGAATTAAATATGCGGCCTACCGCCATGATGAACATGATGCTCATGATGGGCCGTAAAAGCGGCAGCGTGATATAGCGGATCTGCTGGCTCTTTTTGGCGCCGTCGATCACCGCCGCCTCGTACAGCGAGGAGTCGATGCCGCTGATGGCGGCCATGTACACCACCATGCCATAGCCCAGGGTCTTCCATACCTGCAAAAAGACCAGGATGTACGGCCAATGCTTCGGCGTTTGGTACCATAGGACGGGCTTTGCGCCCGTGGCCGCCAAAAGGTTATTCACCAGTCCCTTGTCGGTAGAAAGGAAGGCCATTACAAAGTACCCCACCACCACCCAAGATAAAAAGTGGGGCAGGAACATGGCAGTCTGGCAAACCCGGGCCAGCCGCCTGGATAAAAGCTCCGACAGCAGTATGGCCAGGGACACCGGCAGCGCCACGCCCAGGATGATAAAGACAATGTTGTAGCCCAGGGTGTTGCGCAGCATCAGCATCACATATTTGGTCTTAAACAGGAACTCAAAATTGTCAAACCCAACCCATGGGCTGTTCACAAACAGGCTGTACAAAAATCCCTGGCCTGCCGCCACCTTGTAGTTTTTGAAAGCAATAAGGATGCCGAACATGGGCACATAGCAAAACAGGATATACCAGACCGTCGTGGGGAGCGACAGGAAGAAAAGCTGGAGATCGTCCAGCGTAAACCGCGGTTTCCGGCGCTTTGCCAGCAAAGGCTTTTTAAGAATCATAAGGCATCCTCCCAACATAAAGGAATGGCTATCGGAAGGCCGCGGCGTGTACCCTGTTGTGGAACAGCCGCCGGAACCTTTGAATGGCGGGATTGCCCCGCCCTACATGCACCGCGTTGGTGAGCAGAACCGCGTACAGGCCGGTTTCCGGGTCTACCGCAAGACTGGTGCCTGTGAATCCCGTATGGCCAAAGGATGTGGCGGGGAACAGGTCGCCAAGAAAGCTGCCGGGGCCACCGCTTACATGAAACCCCAAGCCCCTGTGGATCGCGTGATCCGGCGTTCTGTCCCGGATGGCCAGGCGCAGCGTCGTAGGAGACAGAAGGGGCGCGCCATCTGACGTCAGCATGGCCGCAAAGCGCACACAGTCTTTGATATCGCTGAACAGGCCGGCGTTGGCGGATACGCCGCCCAGGAACCTGGCGTTTTCATCGTGGACGATGCCACGCCATGGGATGCCTGTGTCAGGGTCCGCCTCCGTGGCGGCGATGTTCCCGCCCGCGGGGCAATACCCCGTATGTCCCATGTTCAGCGGCTTGAAAACAAGCTCCTGCGCCAGTGCGTTCAGCGGTTTGCCGTACACCTTTTCCAGAATGAAACCCAGGAGGATGTACCCCATGCAGGAGTAGCGGGGCATCTGGCCTGGCGGGCCCTCCAGCGGATGCGCAAGAATGGCCGCAAGGGCACCGGCGGGTTCTTTGCAGACTTTCTCCATAAGAAAGCTGGGCGTGATGCCGCTTGTATGCGTCAGCAAATGGAAAATGGTGATATCCGCCTTGTCACAGGGTACGTCAAAGAAACGGGAGAGGGTGTCGTCCAGGGCCAGCAATCCCTTTTCCAAGGCCATCAGGGCCAGCATGGTGGGTGCGATGATCTTGGTCATTGATGCCAGGTCGTAACGCGTGTCAAGGCTGACCGGCGCGCCATCGGGCAGGGAGAGCGTACCTGCCGCATGGGCAAAGAGCGTCTGGCCATGCCGGCCCACGGCGGCCACTGCCGAGGGGAAAGCGCCTGCCAAAATCCCTTCCTCCAGCATACCGGGAAGAAAGCCGAACCGCTCCATGGACACCGACCTTTCGTGGCAATTTGTGCTCGCGGACGCTTACAGCAAGTCAAGGGTTTGGCGCTTGCCAAAATCCGATGTGCCAAAGCAGGTGGCATGGTCGCGGCCGATGATTGCGCCGCGCATAATGCTCAGCGCCTCGTAATACCGCAAATATTTGAAGCTTTGAGAATGCTCCGCAAGCCAGAGCTTTTTGATGGCTTCCTTCCAAAGCGGAAAGGCATCCGTCACATCAAAATAGAAGTAAGGCGAGAAGCCCTCCGCATCCTCCAAATTTTCCGCGAACATAGCGCGGCCGATGGGTGCCGGGGGCAGGGGATGGTCATACGTGGGCAGTGATGAAAAAAAGATGGCGTTTTTGGTAATCGTATGCGCGGCCACATGGTCCTTATGCAAGCTTGAGCGCCAGTGGTACAGGACGGCGTCCGCCCGCCTTTCCCGAAGGATCCGGCAAAGGGCAAGCTCCAATTCCTGGGAAGGGTACAGCTCGCCGTCAGGGATATCCCATACGATGCTTTCCCCGCCCAGCATGTCCATAAACTCCTTGGCGGCGGCTACGTTTTGTCGGCGGAATTCCAAGGTGGAAACGCCCTTGGGCGCGTCGCGCTCTCCGGCGGTCAGGTCCACGGTGATGACCTTGTCGCCCGCCATGGCGTGCTTGCACAGGAGCATGCCGCAGGTTAATTGCGCGTCCCCGGTGTGGGCGCCGACCGCCACAATGGTTTTTTGCCCGCCCATGGACGTCCTCCCCCTTCCCGTGGATTTTCAAAGAGATTTGCTCATCACCGCAAAGCGGCGGACCACCGAAAAGCCTGTTTTCAGGTACAGGCGCTGGGCATGGTTGTCTTTTCCCGTAAACAGGGTGCTGAATACGGCGCCTTCCTTAATGAACTCCTGCATCAGAAGGTTGAACAGCACGGAGGCGATGCCCCGGCGCTCGTATTCGGGATCGGTGCAGATGCCGGTAAACCAGCCGCGCCCGCTTTCCTCTTTATCCACCGGCCCGGTGAAGCCCACGATACAGCCTTCATGGGTGGCGGCCAGGATGGGCCGTGGAGCGGGGGAGTGGGTCTCGTCAAAGAGCACTTTTCGCCAATACTCGCTGCCCACCCGGCTGCACATCCTGTCAAAGTCATAGTTCAGCGAAAGGTCGTAGCGGCCTGTATCGATGCCCCCGGCCAGTAGCTTTTCCCGCTTTTCCCGAAAATCCGGTGCGGGCACGTAATGCTTTAAATCAAGGTACATGGCCACTTCGCTGTATTTGTCCTGAAAACCCTGACTCAGTAAAAAGGGATACCCCGGGCAGTCAAGGTCCATGCCCGGCGCGTTGTTGTGGTCATGCCCGGGGGTGCCGGGCACCAGCCAGGACAAGTTGACGGGATTGTTGCCCGAGCAGGTAATCATGCGCTTTCCGGCATGGGAAAAACCGTTCATCAGCGCCTGAAGCAAAGCCTTGCCCACGCCGCGGCGGCGGTGTGCCGGGTCCACGAAGATCACCGTAAGGTAGCCGGGGGTGTTTTCATGGGTCTCCCTGGGGAGGAAGGTTTTCTTGGCGATGCCGTGGATAAAGCCGGTGACCTGTCCGTTTTCTTCGGCCACCAGGCTGTATTCCGGGCTGTAGTGAGGGTTGTTCAGGAAAGCGGATTCAAAGGCTTCCGCTGTCAGCGGCTTGTAGACCACTTCGCCGGAAGCGGCGCTTTCGTTCCAAAGGCGCAGCACCATCGGGAGGTCTTCTTTGACAAGCGGGCGTATTTGCAAAGCTTTTCCCTCCTTATGGATACAGTTCAAACCGTTTCTTCTGGGCCGCGAATTCTTTTACCAGAGGGTGGTGGGCCTGAATCAGCCCGCCGGCGTCCAGCCTCCCCTTGCGGTAATCATCGGTGCCTAAAAGGCGGTCAATGGTCCAGATATCGTCTGAACCGTCCTCCGGGGCGCGGAACGCAAAATCATCCGGGTGCAGCAGGCGGATCTGCTCCAGCAGCATTAGCCCGCCGGCAAAGGGGTCGGCCGCCAGCCGGTCTGTTACATGCATCTGCACGCCATGGCACGTTTTCCCCGACCATTTGGAGAATTGGGGCGTGAAGCTTGCGCGGCGGAAGTGAAGGCCCGGAAGGCGCAAGGCCGCCATGCGCTTTTCCAGCTCGCCGCAATCCACATACGGCGCGCCGATCAGTTGGAAGGGCAGCGTTGTGCCACGGCCTTCGGAAAGGTTGGTGCCCTCAAAGATGCAGGTACCGCTGTATACAACAGCGGTTTCCGGCGTGGGGCAGTTGGGGGAGGGAGCCACCCAGTGAAGGCCCGTATTTTCAAAATACATGTCCCGCCGCCAGCCGGACAAGGGCACCACCGTCAAATCAAGCTTCAAATGGAGATGGTCCTTTACCCACAATGCGTATTCGCCAATGGTCAGCCCATAGCGGGTGGGCAGGGGGTATTCCCCCACAAAAGAATGGAAGCGCGTGTCAAGCAGCGTTCCCGATACCTGCGTGCCGCCCACGGGATTGGGCCGGTCCAGCACGATGACGGGCTTTCCCATCCGGGAGCAGGCCTCCATGGCATAGGAAAGGGAGTAAAGATAGGTGAAAAACCGCGCTCCCACATCCTGCATGTCGAACACCAGCACTTCAAAGGCGTCCAGCATGTCCGGCGACAGATGACTGGTCTTGCCGTAGCAGCTATACACCATCACACCCGTGCCGGGGTCTTCGAAAGTGTCTATCTCCGCCCCGGCCTGCGCGTCTCCCCGCACGCCGTGCTCACAGGCAAACAATGCGTTCAGCCGGTAATGCGCAAAAAGGATATCGATGGCGGAATGAAAGCCCCGGTCGATACCGGTGGGGTTTGTCATCAGACCGATGCGCCGGCCGCGAAGCACAAGGTCCGCCTGATCCAATTGATCCAGTCCGCACAGCACCCTGGCTTTCATCTTCGTGAACCTCCTTTCCTTTGGCGAAGCACACGCCTGATGGGGGAAAGGGTCGATCTGATGTTTATTGTAGCAGTGTTTCCCTAAAAAGTAAATGTAATTTTTTTCGATAATAAAATTTTTTTTGTAACTTATTGCGCAATTCAATTCCTATGGTAAAATAGAAGCAGCACCATAGAAACCCCGAACCGTATGCGGGGCGGACAGCGGCCACAAGGGCGTGGCCTGAATAAGCGCCTGTACAAAGGCGAAGGCAAGGGGAATTTGTATGACGGATTGCATCCTCAAGCTTCAGGAGCTGATGGACACATTTTCCCCCGCGGAACAGCGGGTAGCCGCCTATTTTCTGCATCACCGGGCGCAATTGGTGGGCACGCCCATCGACGAGGTGGCCAAGGCGTGCCACACCAGCAAAACCACCGTGGTCCGGCTGTGCAAGCTGAACGGATATAGAGGATTCAAGGATTTCTGCATGGCTTTGTCCGCCAATCTGGCGGTACAAAAGGAAAGCCCGCTGACCTACACCGATGTACAGGCGGGCAGCGACCTGAGCCATATCATGGAGGATACCACCCGCCGCAACATTGAGGGCCTGAAAAGCACGATGCAGGTATTGTCCTACACAGAACTGGAAGAGGCTGTGCAGGCCATTCACAAGGCAAAGCGGGTGGATTTTTACGGCATGGGTATTTCCGCCCTGGTTGCCCTGGATGCCCAGCATAAATTCCTGCGCATCGGCAAGGTTTCCTTTACCACGCAGGACCCGCATGTGCAGGTGGTATGCGCGGCCAGCCTGCAAAAGGACGATGTGGCGGTGTTCTTCTCCTATTCCGGGCAGACCAGCGACACCCTTGCCACGCTGCAGGTGGCCAGGCAGGGGGGCGCAACCACCATCTCCGTGACAAAATACGCTCCCAATCCCCTTTCGGAGCGCTGTGACATACAGCTTCACGTGGCCTGCTCCGAGGTGGCGGTGCGTACCGGAGCCACATCCTCCCGCATTGCCATGCTGCATATTGTGGATTTGCTGTTCTCCGCCGTAATCTCCCAGGAATATGAGGAGGCCAGGACCATACTGGACCGTTCCCTGTGGGCGGCCAGCTATAAAAAAGCCAAATAGTTTCCCTTGTGCGGTAGCTCAAATGGCCTGGCGAAAGGAAGAACGCTATGAATTTTGAGGAGCTTTCCACGGAGCAGGTCAACCAGCAAAGCGTAAGGCTGGATGATATGACGCCATTTCAGGCCGCTACGCTGATGAACGCCATCGACAGCCAGGCGTCCGAAGCGGTGAAAACGGCGCTGCCGCAAATTGCCAAGGCCATCGAGGCCATCTCCTCCCGCTTAAAGGCCGGCGGGCGGCTTTTTTATGCCGGCGCGGGCACCAGCGGGCGGCTGGGGGTATTGGACGCTTCCGAATGCCCGCCCACCTTTGGGGTGGAGCCCGGCCTGGTGGTGGGGGTCATCGCCGGGGGTGATTCGGCGCTGCGCTTTTCCATTGAGGGCGCGGAAGATTCGCCTGACCTGGGGCGGGAGGATATGCAAAAATACGGCCTGTGTGAAAAGGATGTACTGGTGGCCATCAGCTCCAGCGGGTACGCTCCCTATTGCGTGGGGGTGCTTGATTCCGCCAGGAAGCGGGGGGC
Source organism: Bacillota bacterium (assembly GCA_023411395.1). GTDB lineage: Bacteria > Bacillota > Clostridia > Christensenellales > Aristaeellaceae > JAEWAH01. The sequence goes on along the minus strand of JAEYOV010000076.1, from coordinate 234,088 downwards.
ATACGGCATTGCACTGAGCTGCAACATGGGCTCCGTCATCTCCCGCCATGCCGATCTGGCGATCGAGCTGCCCACAGGGCCGGAGATCCTTTCCGGTTCCACGCGCCTGAAGGCGGGCACCGCTACCAAAATGGTGCTGAACATGCTTTCCACCCTGACCATGGTTCAGTTGGGGAAGGTCTACAAAAACCTGATGGTGGATATGAAGCCCAGCAATACAAAATTGAACGACCGGGCGGTGCGCATCGTGAAGTATGCCCTGGATCTTGACGATAGGGCCGATGCCGAGGCGCTTTTGCAAAAAGCGCGGGGAAACCCAAAGGCGGCCATCGTTATGGCCTTATCCCGGGCGGATTATTCATCCGCCGTGAAGGCGCTGGAAGTACAAAACGGGTTCGTGCGCCGGGCGGTGGACCAGCTTGTGGGGAAGAGGGCGTAGCGTTGTCCGGCGGCCGCTTTGGAGGGCGTTTTATGATAGCGTTGACAGACCGCCAGAAAATAGGCCAGCGGCTGGCCGCCGGTTTTCCCGGCACGAAAATGAGTGATGCTTTCGTCCGGCTGGTGAAGGAGCACAAAATCGGCAATGTGATCCTTTTCAAGGAGAATGTTGCCGGCATGGCGCAGCTTATGCGATTGTGCGGAAACATTCAAAACTTGGTCTTTTCGGAAACGGGCCATCCGGCCTTCATCGCCATCGATCAGGAGGGCGGCCCGGTATCCCGCCTTCCGGCCGACGCCACCATTTTCCCCAGCGCCATGGCCATTGCAGCCACTGGGAAAACGCATAACGCCTATGATGCCGGCGTCATTACCGGCCGGGAGCTTGCTGCCCTAGGTGTGAATTTCAATCTTGCACCGGTGATGGACATCAATTCCAATCCCCAAAACCCCGTCATCGGCGTCAGAAGCTACGGCGATACGCCGGATACGGCTGGCGCCTACGGCACGCAGACGATCCGAGGGCTTCTGGATGCGGGCATACTCTGCGCCGCCAAGCATTTTCCCGGCCACGGCGACACGGCGGCGGATTCCCATGTAGGCCTGCCCTGCGTGGACAAATCCCTTCAGGAGCTTTTGGCCTGCGAGCTCAAAAGCTTTAAAGATGCCATTGCCGCCGGCGTCCCCGCCGTCATGACCTCCCACATCCTGTTTCCCCAATTGGAGAAGGAGAAGGTGCCCGCCACCATGTCCCGGCGCATCGTCACCGGGCTCTTGAAGGAGAAGTTGGGCTTTTCGGGCCTGGTGCTCAGCGACTGCATGATGATGAACGCCGTCGCGGGCCATTACGGCACCGTTGCGGGCAGCCTTATGGCGGCACAGGCCGGGGTGGACCTGATTTTTATCTCACACAGCGTCCAATTGGCGGGGGAGACGGCCGGTGCCATGCTCAGGGCGCTTGGGGAAGGCCGGCTCGACGCGGGAGAGATGGAATCTTCCGTTGAAAAGATCTTGCAATATAAGCAAAATCTTCAGTCTCCTAATGTACCGCCCCGTGAAGCGGTGGGATGCGAAGCCCACCGGGAGGCTGCTGCCCGCATGATGGCCGAGGCGGTGACGGAGGTGAATGTGCCCCCATCCGGCCGCCCGCCTTTGGGCAGTGCTCCGCTTTTTCTGGGCTGCCTTCCCTTCCGCCTGAACAACGCCATGAACCCGGAGGATTCCCTCATCCATTTTTCCGGGTTCATGGCACATGCATTGGGCGGGGAATGGCGCCTTACCTCGGCCGACCCGGATGATTCGGAAATCGGTGAGGTCGCAGCAGAGGCCCGGGGTCATACCTGCCTTGTCCTGGGCACCCAAAACGGCCATCTGCGCAAGGGGCAGCTTCATATGGCACAGGCGCTTGCCCAAACGGGCATCCCGGTCATCTGCATAGCGCTGCTTAACCCGTATGACCTTGCCGGCCTTCCAGAAAATATATATTCCCTGGCCGTCTATAGCTATGACCTGCTTAGCCTTCGGGCCGTTGCCGGGGTGCTTTCGGGCAGGGGAAAAGCGCCGGGCCGGCTGCCCGTAAAGCTGCGAAGGGAGATGTAAAAAATGGCCTATGTGACCGGCTGGGACGGCGGCGGCACGAAAACCGCCGTGGTCCATATGGATATGGATGGCAACCTTCTGGGCCGGGCATCCTTCGGGCCTCTGAACCCCAATGGCAACACCCCGGAACAGGTTCGGCAAACCGTGCGGGAAGCTGTCACGGATATGAAAAATATGCCTGGCGGGCTAAAGGGCTGTGTGCTTATGCAAATTGGCTTTGCCGGCGCCAGTAATCCCGCCGCCCGGGCGCTGCTTCAGCAGGCCATCCGGGATGAAGGGTTTACGGGGGAACTGCGCCTGGCGGGCGACCATGAAACCATGCTCTTTGGTGCCGTGGGCCGGGAAGGCGCGGTGCTCATTTCTGGCACGGGCTCGGTAGCTCTGAGCAGAAACAGCCGGGGCGAAACCGCCCGCTGCGGGGGATGGGGCCATGTCATCGGCGATGAGGGGAGCGGCTATGCCATTGGCCGGGATATCCTCACGTCCGTGGCGCATGCGTCAGACCAACGGGGTCCCGCCACCTGTTTGACCGGGCAGGTGTTTGATGCCCTTGGCATATCTGCCATGGAGGAGCTGGTCCGCTATGTATATGACCCGGCTACGGACAAAGCAAGGATCGCTTCGCTTGCCCCACTTTTGATCCCCGCGCTATCACATGGGGATGAGGTTGCCGGGACGGTTGCGGGCAAGGCAGCCGGGGAGCTTTTTTTGATGGCCGCCACGGTCATTGACCGCCTGTCGCTTCAGATGGGTACAATTGCGCTTGCCGGAAGCATCCTGACCCAAATTCTGCCGATCCGCAAGCAGGTGGAAACGGAGCTTGTCTGCCGGTTTCCTGCCCTGGCCTGCATACAGCCAAGGCAGGATGCCGCCATGGGCGCGGCAAAGATGGCGCTGGAAGCCGTTATGGAGCAAAGAGAAAGCCGGCACGGTTGATGTTAAGTTTGACGTGCGTTCACAAATCTATGATAACCCCGCTTTTGATGATGAAGGATTCTGCCTGGCATCCCCCGTTGGAGGGACAGCAGGCAAAATGCATTTTCACATTATCTTAATACAAAAATGCATTGATGAGCATTACCCATAGAATATAATAAAGCTCCGCGCACTGTCATCCTGAGGAACGCAGTGGCGAAGGATCTTGGCGTAATCATGAAACGCCAAGATCCTTCACGCAGTGAGGGATGACAGTCTGCGGGGTTGGTATCTCCTTCAGAGTCCATGCTTATGGCTGCATTGATGTTTTTGATTGGTATAACCTGAATGAAATGATCTGAACTTAATGATACTCCGGCAGCCAGCCCTCATGCGCCATGATCAATTCGTCGCACATGGCCACGATATCATCGATGGACAGCTCGCTCTGGCAATGGGGGTCCATCATGGCGGCCTGATAGATGTACTCTTTTTTCAGCGTGCGCGCCGCTTCAATGGTCAGAAGCTGCACGTTTACGTTGGTGCGGTTCATGGCGGCGCACTGTTCCGGCAGGCTGCCAACATACGTGGGGGTCACGCCGCCGGCATCCACCATGCAGGGGACTTCCACCACCGCGTTTTGGGGCAGGTTGGTGATGAGGCCGGTGTTCAGCACGTTGCCGCCGATCTTGTAGGGCACGTTGGTTTCCATGGCTTCCATGATGAAGCTTGCGTATTCGTGGGAGCGGACGTGGGTGAGATCCTGGTTGTTCAAAAGCGCGTCCCGCTGCTTAACCCAGCGCCTGATCTGCTCCACGCAGCGGCGGGGGTATTCGTCCAGGGGGATGTTGAACCGTTCAATCAGTTCGGGATATTTGTCCTTGATGAAATAGGGCATGTACTCCGCGTTGTGCTCGCTGGACTCGGTGACGTAGTAGCCAAAGCGCTTCATGATCTCGTAACGCACCATGTCGTGGCGCTTTTCCGTGCGCGCTTCAGCCCGGCGTTTGACCTCCGGGTACAGGTCCTTTCCATCCTGCGTCAGGGACAAAAGCCAGGCCTGGTGGTTGATGCCCGCGATCAGCCACTGCATTTTGGGGTCATAGTCCATTTGCAGGCCCTTCAAAAGATCCGGCACGCAGGCCTGCACGCTGTGGCAAAGGCCCACGGTTTTGATGCTTGTCAAACGAAGCATGGCCCCGGTGAGCATGGCCATGGGGTTGGTGTAATTCAAAAACCAGGCATTGGGGCAGACTTCCTCCATGTCCCTGGCAAAGTCCAGCATGACGGGGATGGTGCGCAGGGCCCGGAAGATGCCGCCGATTCCCAGTGTATCACCGATGGTTTGCTTGAGGCCGTACTTCTTGGGCACCTCAAAATCCGTCACCGTGCAGGGCTCATACCCGCCTACTTGGATGGCATTGACGACGTAATTGGCGCCTTTAAGCGCTTCCTTGCGATTTTCCACCCCGAGATATGCCTTGATGGTGGCCTTGCCGCCGTTGTTGCGGTTGATGGTTTCCAGCATGAGCCGGGATTCCTTGAGCCTTTCCGGATCAATGTCGTACAGGGCGATGACGGAATCACTGAGCGAAGGCGTCAGCATACTGTCGCCCAGCACATTCTTGGCAAACACGGTGGAACCGGCGCCCATGAACGTGATTTTGGCCATAATTTTTTGTTCCTCCTTAAACGAGCAGATATATACAAGTATAGTGATATTGCTCCTTGCGCACAAGCGGCTGGTGTTGCATAATATACGTGAAATGTTGCATCAAAAAGATTGGATGGCAAGGATATGAAGCAGTACAGGGAATTTTCATGGGCCGACAGTGAGGTTTATGTGCGGGATTGCGGAAACGAATCATGCGAACCGCGGCACAGCTTCGGGCCTGCCGTGCGGGATTACTATCTTTTACATATTGTTTCCCAGGGGAAGGGCGTATTCCAGAATGCTTGGGGGCAGTTTGAAGTATCAAGGGGGCAGGGTTTTATGATTTTCCCGCATGAAGTCACCGTCTACACGGCGGATGCGCATATCCCCTGGGTCTATAGCTGGATCGGCTATTCGGGCGCGAAGGCTGCCGTGCTGACAGACATGCTTCACCTGACGCCTCATAACCCTGTTCTGTCCTTGGGGGAATATGGCGCCGGTGCTGTCAAGATCCTGCAGGATATCTATGAGGATTCGGCTTCGCTGGATATGCGGGAAATGGCCGCCATGGGCGGGCTGTACCGCCTGTTTGCCCTGATGAGGCAAGGCGTCACCCCGGCGGATGGAAAAAGGGCCGCGCCGGAAAGCGAGCGGTATTTTCAGCGGGCCTATTGGCACATGGAGGCCAATTTTCAGCGCAACCTGCGCATTACGGACGTTGCAGCCTTTGTGGGGCTGAGCCGGTCCCAGCTTTTCCGGGTATTCATTGTAAACTGCGGCATGTCCCCGCAAAGGGCGCTGGCCATGCTCAGGCTCAGGCAGGCGGAGACGCTTTTAAAAAACACGGGGCTGCCTTTAAAAGCGGTGGCGGTGTCCTCCGGTTTTGTGAGCGCCGCCCGCATGGGCGAGGTGTTCAGGCAGGAGAAGGGGATCACGCCGACACAATTCCGGCGGGGATGAAAAAAATGCCATCCGGCGCCTTGCCGGATGGCAGTCATCCTACAGTGGAATTTTTTATTGGCAGGAGGCACAGTTAGGTTCCTTGAATCAGGCCTGGGACTTTAAATCAATGCCCAGCTTTGCGCTCACGCACTGCTTGATGACTTCGGCGCAATTGTCCTGCCCGATGCGGTCGCTGTTCAGGCACAGGTCATAGTTGACAGCGTCCTTCCAATTCTGGCCGGTATAATACTTGTGGTAGTCGGAGCGGTATTTGTCGGTGCGGCGTACGGCCTGCGCCGCCTCCTTTTCGGTCATACCCGAACGGTCCATGATGGTTTTGACACAGTAGCCAAAGGGTGCCTGGATATTGACGCTGACCACGTTGTTAAGGTCTCTGAGCACATAGTTGGCAGCCTTGCCCATGACGATAAAGGATTCGGTTTTTGCCAGCATCCGAAGGATTTTCACCTGATAGTTGAACAGGTTGATATCCGAGACAAATTTGCTGTTTTCCGGGGTAAGCACGTTGCCGTAATGCTCCCGGTCAGGCACCTGCATCAGCAGGTGGCGGTTGAGCTTTTCATCCGCCAATGCGAACAGCTCCTCGCTGATGCCGCTTTCAATGGAGGCCAACTGCAAAAGTTCCTTGTCCATGAGCTTGATGTTCAGATCGCCGGCGATTTTCAGCCCGATCTGCTTGCCGTTGCTGCCAAAACCCCGGGCGATGGTGATGACAAAATTCTTCATGGCGCACTCTCCTTTGCCGTTAGGTGAAGACGGTTTCCGCCCTTGAAAATATGTTTGTGATGATCTTATTTTTCTTTGCGCCGGTCTTCTTTTCCTGCCATTTTCTAAAATATTCAGGGCCATTGTTTGTTATGGGTTTTTGCGGACGAAATTTCGACATTTGCATGGTTAGATCATAAAAATGTCATAATTAAAATGGCGGGGCATGGGGAAAAGAATCATAAAGCTTGTGCTTGACATTGTAACGCGTGTATCGTATACTTGTGCAATCAAACCGGTATATGCCGATTTGCAAAGGTAAGAAGTCATTCATTCAAATCCTGGATACAGGATGCCGTACACAGCCGGCGAAATCGCATACGCACCTTGTAGGGTATTGTTCCTTTCCTTTAAATGAAGCAAAGATGCTTCTCAAAAGCCATCCCACGGCTTTGAGGGGCTTTTTTGAAATTTCCGCGCCGTTGGCTTTTGCAATCGGCTCGGAAAAAATATATTAAGGAGGCGTAAACCCATGAAGAGAGTCATCCCCTTGCTCGTATCGCTGACACTTGCGATGGTCATGGCCGTAAACTGCATCCCTGCGATAGCCGGTGCCGCTTTGCCGGTCATCAAGATCGCCAGCGTCACGCCGCTTTCGGGCAGCCAGTCGGCATTGGGCGAGTCTATCAAAAACGGTATTGAAATGGCACTGAGCGGGCGCGTGGAGGAATTCAAGGCGCTGGGATTTGACCTGCAGTTTGCGCCTCAGGACGACCAGGCCGATCCCAAGGTTGGCGTGAATATCGCCCAGCGGCTGATTGAGGACAAGGACATCCTGGCTGTTGTGGGCCACTACAACTCCGGCGTGGCCATCCCTTCGTCCGAGGTGTACAATCAGGGCGGCTTGCCTATGATTTCCCCGGCCAACACCGCCACTGCCGTAACGGACCGCGGTCTGCCCACTGTAAGCCGCATCTGTGCCCGTGACGACGCGCAAGGTCCCGCCGGTGCCGACTTCATCTTCGGTCAGGGCCTCAAAACCGTGTTCATTCTCCAGGACAAGACCGCTTACGGCCAAGGTGTGGCCGACGAGTTCAAGAAGCGTTTTGAGGCGATCGGTGGTACGGTGCTGGGCTTTGAAGGCATTACCGCCGGCGAGGCCGATTTTAGCGCTGTGGAAGAAATGATAAGGGCCAGCGGGGCCGAGGCCGTGTATTTCGGCGGCATCTATCCCGAAGGCGGCCTGCTCATCAAGCAGCTTGATGAAAAGGGTATCGATGTTCTCTTCCTGGGGCCTGATGGCATGGACTCAGCGGAGCTTGTGAACATCGCCGGCGACGCCATCATCGGCACTTATTACACCTCTGTGGCTGCAGACATATCCACTACCGAAAAGGGCGCCGTCTTTGCCGAAAACTATAAAGCCAAGTATGGCCGCCCGCCCGAGGCGTTCTCTGCCTACGGCTATGACGCCATGAACGTGACCTTGAACGCCGTGAAGGCCGCCATTGAGGCAAACGGCGGCGCATTGCCCACCCGCGAGCAGGTCGCCACAGCCGCGCGCGCTACCAGCGGCTTTGAGGGCCTTGCCACCAACGTCACCTTCAACGCCATCGGCGACAATACCGAAGCCACTGTATACATCCTGGGCTTCAAAGAGGCTGCCTATCCGCCGGAGGTCATCAATACCATCCCCGTGGCTGATTACCTGCAAAAGTAACCATGGCCGCCGCTGCCTGAAAAACATAACATTGCGCCGCTTGCAGGAGAAGGGTCATATCCTTTGTTCCATACTCAAAAGGGATGGAACATTGAGGTAAAGCCCCTCTCCTGCAACTGGCAGCAGGGAGGTCGGTGGATTTTGAACCTTCAAATGCTGGCAAGAAGCATTCCGCAGCTCTTGTCGGATGGCTTGGCCTTGGGCTTTGTGTACGCTATCGTGGCTCTTGGCTATACCATGGTGTACGGTATTCTGGAATTCATCAATTTCGCGCACAGCGAACTGTTTATGTTCGGGGCTTTTGTCGGCACGGAAATATTGCTGCTGCTCAAGTCGGCCGGAATCTTGGCCGACATGTCGCCTACGGTGGCGCTTTTGATTGCCATGCTGGCGGCAATGATCATGAGCGGTTCCCTGGGCGTGGCGGTGGACCGCATCGCCTACAAACCTGTTCGGGGTGCGCCCAAACTGGTGCCCTTCATATCAGCCATCGGCGTTTCATTCATATTGCAGGATGTAGTCCGCATGGTGGAGGTTGCCAAAAACGGAAATTTTTATCTGTATGCGCCTACCTTGTTCAAAAACCGCATCCAGATCACCGAATCCATGGTGATTCCTGAAAAAACAATATACATCGTAGGCTTATGCCTTGCGATCATGCTGGTGCTGCAGCTTTTTGTGAGCAGGAACAAGTGGGGTAAGGCCATGCGGGCCGTAGCTCAGGACCGGGAGACGGCCAGGCTGATGGGCATCAATGTGGACAAGGTGATATCGCTTACCTTCCTGATCGGCGCTGGTATGGGCGGCGCGGCCGGCACGCTTTTTTCCATCCAGTACGGTTCGATTTCGCCTTATTCCGGATTCATCCTGGGCATGAAGGCGTTTACCGCTGCGGTGTTCGGTGGCATCGGCAGGATTCCCGGTGCCATGCTGGGCGGCGTGTTGCTGGGCCTGATCGAGATGTTCGGCGCGGCCTTCCTGGGCGCGCTGACGGGCGGCGTGTTCGGATCTGAATACAAGGATGTGCTGGCTTTCGCCATTTTGATCCTGATCCTGATCTTCAAGCCAAGCGGCCTGCTCGGCAAACCTGTGGGAGAGAAGGTGTAGCATGGCCGGAATCTTAAAATCCATCAGGGAGGATGCTTCCACTTACCGTCTCGGCAGCCTGACGAAAAAGGAGCTCGTCTTTTTCATGCTGCAGGCTGCAGCTATCGTGGCGGCGCCTATTTGGCTGCTCATTGATACCGGAAGCAAGATCGCCTTCATCTTTTTCCTTGCATCCCTTCTTTTCCTCAACCGTATCAGGTTGCCCATATGGTCACGTCTCTTGCTGGCATCTTTGGATCTGGCCGTGGTGATGCCTATCGTAGGCGCGGCTTCCGGCATCTATGCCAGCGTCATCACCATGATTGGCATTTACGCCATTCTTTCTATGGGCCTGAACATTGTGGTTGGATTTACGGGCCTGCTCAATCTGGGATACGCGGCGTTTTACGCGGTAGGCGCGTACACGTATGCCATTTTTGCCTCCAGCCAGGCAAACAATTTCATGCCATCCGGCGGATTTCCCCTGTCGGGCAACTGGTTCTGGCTGTTCTTGGTGATCGCCCTGGTCGTGTCGGGCATCGTCGGCTTTTTGCTAGGCCTGCCTGTGCTTAGGTTAAAGGGTGACTATCTGGCCGTGGTGACGCTGGGCTTTGCGGAGATCATCCGTTTATTGTTCAATAATCTGAATAAGCCTGTCAATATCACCAACGGCCCCATGGGCATCACGCCCATCCAGCCGCCCATGCTGTTTGGCATACCGTTGGACCGTCCCGTGTACTACTATGGCGTAGTACTGGTTTTGTTTGTGCTTACTGTCATCGTGGTTCGCAACCTGCAAAACTCCCGCATCGGCCGCGCTTGGGTGGCCATCCGGGAGGATGAGTTGGTGGCCCGTACCATGGGCATACCGGTGGTCCGCATGAAACTTTTGTCCTTCACTATCGGCGCCGGGCTGGCCGGCCTGATGGGGGTGGTTTTCGCGGCAAAGCAGAAATTCATCGATCCCACCAGCTTTACGTTCATGGAATCCATTGTCATCCTCTGCATGGTGATCCTGGGCGGTACAGGGAACATCAAGGGCGTCATCATCGGCGCGTTGGCCGTTGTCGTGCTCCAATTGCAGATTTTGAAGGATGTGTCGGAATGGCTGACGTCTCTGACCGTCTCGGGCGTTTTGAACCTGCCGGCCTGGCTGGACCCCGCCAAGTACGAGCGCCTGATTTTCGGCCTTATTTTGGTATTGATGTGCATCTTCCGCCCCAACGGCCTTCTGCCGGAAAAGCGGGTGCTGCAAATCAAAGCCAGGCTGGGTCTTGTGCCTAAGGCTGCAGAGGGCAGCGGCGCCCCCGCCGCCCGGAAGGGAGGGGAGTAGCATGCCTTTGCTGGAAGTGAAAGGCCTGACGAAAACCTTCGGCGGCCTCACCGCCATCAACAGCGTGGATTTTTCCATGGAGGAGCATCAAATCGTCAGCGTCATCGGCCCCAACGGCGCGGGTAAGACCACTTTCTTCAACATGATCAGCGGCTACTATCCCGTTGACAGCGGCAGCATTAAATTTGACGGCCACAGCCTTGTAAAGCTTACGCCGGAAAAGGTGGCCTCCTACAAGATCGCAAGAACCTTTCAAAATATCCGGCTGTTTCAAAACATGCTGGTGGCTGAAAACATCCTGGTGGGCCGCTACATGCAAATGAAGGCCAACATTGTGGACATCATCTTCCGCCTGCCCAGAATGCGCAAAGAAGAGCAGGAGGCCTACGAAAAGGTGCTGTCTCTGCTTTCATACGTCGGGCTTGCCGGCAAGGAAGGGGAAATGGCCAAAAACCTTTCCTACGGCCAGCAGCGGCGGCTGGAGATCGCAAGGGCACTTGCCATTGAGCCCAAACTCCTGATGCTGGATGAGCCGGCGGCGGGGCTCAACCCCAAGGAAACGGAAGAGATGAAGCAGTTCATCCTGCGCCTGCGGTCCGACCTGAACACCACCATATTGCTCATTGAACACGATATGAAGCTGGTCATGGGCCTTTCGGTTAGGATCACCGTGCTCAACTATGGCGAGAAAATCGCCGAGGGAACCCCGGATGAAATCCGAAACAATGAAAAGGTCGTAAAAGCCTACCTGGGCGTGGAGGAAAAGGACGATGATCTGGATGACCTCGCGGATATGGAGGTGCAGCCATGAACAGTGATGTCATCCTTGCATTGGAGGGCGTGAATACCTTCTACGGCAAAATCCATGCGCTGCGGGATATTACCTTTGAGGTCAAGCAGGGTGAAATCGTCACGCTCATCGGTTCCAACGGCGCGGGAAAATCCACTACGCTGCGCACCATCTCCTCCCAACTGGCGCCTGCCACCGGGCGGGTGCTGTACAAGGGAAACGTCATCAGCCGCCTGCCCACCCATGAGGTGGTGGCCTTAGGCATCGCCCATGTGCCGGAGGGACGGAAAATTTTCCCCCAGCTTACGGTGGAGGAAAACCTGCAGATGGGCGCCTTCCGTGTGAAGGACGCGAAAAGGATTGTCGCAGGCTTCGAACGGGTGTACGCGCTGTTTCCCCGGTTGAAGGAGCGGTTCCGTCAGCGGGGCGGAACGCTCTCCGGAGGAGAGCAGCAGATGCTGGCTATTGGCCGGGCGCTGATGAGCGAACCGGCGCTGCTTTTGATGGACGAACCCTCCATGGGTCTTGCGCCCATGCTGGTGGAGCTGATTTTTCAATCCATCCTCCAGCTCAATAAAGAGGGCATTACCATTCTGCTGGTGGAGCAGAACGCGAAAAAGGCGTTGAAGGTATCCCATCGGGGCTATGTGCTTCAAACCGGGGCCATCACCCTTCACGGAACGGGCCGGGAATTGCTGAAGAACGACACCGTAAGGGAGGCATATCTAGGATAAATGGTTTTTCCTCAACAACAAAACCGGATGCTTTTGCGGCCGGTTCAGCCTGTAACCGTAATCGATGAATCCTTGATTATCGGGATATTGAAAAATCCTTCGCTATGCTCAGGATGACATGGCTTGTTTTTGCCAGCATTCTGAACCGGCTGTTCTACGGCCGGTTTTGCGTGCATATAATTGTCATTTTTACCTGAGCAAAAAGTCCAGGATATTCATCCCCGTATCGGTTTGCGCCTTGTACAGCTCCGTGTAGCCGCATTGCGTGCAGGAGAGGGTGATGAACTTCTTGTTCTGCACGTCGAAAATCTTGGCGAAATTCCCGCCGGTGGCCTGAAACTGGTCGGATTCATACTGAGTATTGCCGCACTTTGGGCACGTGTAACTCCTGCGGTTTTGTTCCATTTTTATACAGCACTCCTTCCCACATGGGCCGGCATAGCCTGGCAGCATGATGATAGCACGGGCGCGCTTTTCTTCAACCCAAACTGCGCCAATTGTCGTCCCTGCTGTTTAAGGGATGGAAAGGGCAGTTTATGCTTTTAATGATATTTTCCAGATTCTCACTTTTAATGCACTGATTCATCCCTGTTGCTTCCCGCTATGCCCTGGTGTACAATATACGCAAAAGGCAAGTTTGTTCTTCCTGGTATTGTTTTTTTCTTGGAAATGGCCGGCGGAGGAAAGCTTTCTAAAGGTGGTGGGGATAGGGGATGCTTATGCTTCAATATTTTTCTCATATGACGCAGATATTCCTGCGGAACTGGCTGCAAAAAATTTTTCTACCACGCACCTTGCCTGGCTCGCGGCCACTTCCGCGCTGATGATCCTTGCGGTTTTGTTTTACCGGCGTCAAAGCGCACCCATCCGGAAAAAGCTCCTTCGGGGAGCGGCTTTGGCAATCATTGCCCTGGAGCTTTTACGAACGGCCTGGCTGCTGGCCGTGGGCCATTATGAATTATCCAGGCATCTGCCGCTGCACCTGTGCGGCGTGATGATCCTGGTGGAATTCCTGGCGGTGTATACGGACAAGCGGTTCTTCAAGGAGTTTGCTTATGCCGCAGGGCTGCCAGGCGCTTTCATGGCGCTTGTGACGCCGGAGCCCAGTGGCTATCCCCTGTGGAACATACAGTACCTGCAAAGCATTGTCATTCATGCGCTGCTGGCGCTGGTTCCGCTGTGCATGGTTGCAGGGGACAGTTTCCGCCCCAGCCTCAAGATGCTGCCCTGGAACCTGGTGGCGCTTATAGGGCTCACGGCGGTATGCTTCGGCATGAACTCTCTTATCGGCAGCAACTATATGTTCGTGGGCTTCGCCCCGGCGGATACGCCCATTGCGCTGTTCGATGCATGGGTAGGCTGGCCGGGCTATATTGGACTTTTATTGGGTACGGTGTTCGTTTTCTGGATGCTGATGTATCTGCCCTGGGCGGTTTTAGCCCGCAGGAAGGGGAAGATAGTGCAAGAAGGAGATACACCCATAGGCATATCATGTGAAAAGTAAAAGGGATGTCTTAAAAGCAGGCAGACCAAGGATAAAAGAAAAGAGGCCGTCTCCATGCGATTCACTTGCTATGAGACAGCCTCTTTTGCTTGATCGAAATTCGGAAAGGACTATTCGTCCCAGAACAAAAGGTCAAAGGACGGGTATTCCTTCTCTCCGCTGTCATCCTGATCCAGGTGCATGCCGGTGCAGCGGCCATACATTTTCATCTGGGAGTCCACGGTAAAGTTGGGTTCTTGCTGTGTCCTGACGACGATGATGTCCCGGTAGACAGAATTGACCTTGCGGAAGGCCATATAAATCAGCCAGTCCTCACCCGATTTTGTAATTTCCGTTACATAGGCGGTATAGACCATTACGTGCCCCGTATAGCCTTTGATCTTGGAAGTGAGCACGCTGTGAGCAGGCTTGATGGCTTCATCGCGGACCTTTTTCCTCAGTTCGCTTTCACTCCATTCCCTTGTGGCGTAGAAGGTGAACCGCTGGTCATTCAGGCCCTTTTTGGAGAACGTGATCGCAAAGGAATAATTGCCTTCCTCCGAAGTATCGACGGTGAAGGAAAATTTTCCGTTGTTACCCACTTTCTTTTGCGTATCTTTCCCGTTGACATCGCACTGCACCAGCACCCCTTTTTCAGTGGTGCCGGAGATGACGAGCTTGTCGGAAGTCAGCCCTTCAGGGAACGCCGTGTCAAAGCTTACGGGCAGCATTGTTTTGTCGTAGGTGATCTCGGGGAAAGCCAGATCCTCGGTATCCACGCCGTTTATGGATACTGTAAGGGCCATGATATACACGCCCTCCTGGGGCAGCTTTACGGAAAAGGAAAACTTGCCGGACTTGTCGGCGGTATCATTGAGGGGAATGGCCTCGGCGGTACCCATCCGCATAATGGACCCGGAGATCAGAGCGCCGGGAGTGGCTTCGCCTTTTACCGTAAAGGAAGCGCCGTTTGTTTGCCGCGGCGGCTCCTGCGTGATTACAAGCTGACGGGCGGCGCCGGCACTGGTCGCGGTACCGGTGCCTGTGCCGGTACCGGTACCCGGCATGGGAAGAATCCTTAAAAAGCGCCATGTAGCCATGACATCATTGAGGGCATTGTTGTCCTTGCCGCTCACACTGCGGCCAAACACCTGGTAATCCACAGTAATGGTATACCCGTTGCGGATGGTGCGCCGGGCATAGCCGCGGTGATCCACCTTGCCGCCGATGCGCTGCACATATTTGAGCATCAGGAAACGGCCGTAGGCGGTTGTATTCTTCCATTCCGCGCTGTCGTAGGAAATGCCCAGCACCTCATACGCGTCGCCGTCCAGGTGCTCGCGGCGGTATTTGGCGCGGGTGGCCGGTGTCTGCTGGTCGATGTCAAAATAGGTTTGCGCATCCAGGTCGTTAAGCGCGCTGATCTGCAGGCAGGTATCCCCGCTCTTGCCGTAGGCCTGCAGGAGGATGCCCTCCGCCTCAAAGGACTTGAGCATGACGTCCACGGTCGTCCCCTTGCTTTGCAGGAACTGGACGTAGTTCTCCATATTGCCGGGCGTCAGGATGGTGTAGGAATCGGGAATTTCCACCGTGGCGGATATTGCGTCCAGCGTGATGACCTGGCAGAGTCCCGGCAGCGCGGCCGCAAAACACAGGCCAAGCACGATCAGGACAAAGGCTATTTTACGCATCCAAAACACCATCCTTTTGTAGGAAGATTACTCACTTTGCAACAACCAATTCAGCTTCGCCTCGGGGATGAACACCTTTCCTTCTGGCAACGTCACTTCACGCATTGCGCCCGTCAGAGTGCACAGCACCACAACCTGCTGGTTCAATTCCAGGCCGTAAAGGTCGGGGCACAGCACCGCCACGGGGTTTGCATTCCCTTCGGTCAGGATCACCACCAGCGGCTGCCCATCCTTCCCGGAAAGGGACAGGACGCGGCCCGTGAACCTGACGGGGGAATCCCTGTAGTTTTCCGGCTTTGCGCAAAGCTTGTCATACGCGATGGATTTGAGCTGCTTCTGGAAGGCCGCCTGCTCGTCCGTCTCGCCCAGAACCCTCATGATCGTAAGCTTTTCCTCGCCCCTTAAGTATCCTGCCAGGGACGCGCGGACGGTATAGGCATTCTCTCCCAGCCGGGGCAGGTCGACCTTGCAGGAAAAGCTGCCGTCCTCCTTAACCCGCACTTCGTACGTCTTAGTGCGGTAAAGCACCTGTACCGTGCTGCCGGGCAGTACGGCGCCGGTGATGACAACACTGTCACCGGCCACCTCCTCTGTGACAGGGGTGAGGGCAAGCGGTGCCTTTTCCTGCTCCAGCATAACGGTGAAGGTAACGACGCCATACCCCTTATCGCCAATGGCATGGATGGCGATCACATTCTTCCCGGCCTTGGGCAGGCTGCGGACCTGGCAGGTGAAACGCCCATCGCTGTCGGCGGTGAACCGTTCATATCCCTGGCCGTTGACATAATACCGCATGGGGGTATTGGGTTCCGTGGCACCCGTCAGCGTAAGCCGGGTCGTATGGGCGACGGAGGGGGCGTAATCCAAAGTAAGATACGTCTCATCCCGCTGTACCCTGACTTCGGCGGGGGCAGGCGTGGGCGTGGGCTGCAAATTCAGCGTGGCCTGGGGCGCCTTGGATGCGGAAGGCGGGGATGTAAGCGGCGTGCCCAGGAACAGCATCGATGCGGCCGCGGTATGAAGGGCCGCCTCATCTTTTTCCGTGGGCTCCCTCCCGATGATATCGGCAGAGACCGAAAACACCTGGCCATAGCGCACCGTGGCGTAGGCGATGGTCGCGACAGGCAGCGCCTGCAGGGAAGCTTTGCCCTGAAATACCGCGAACTCGGGCAGATCCTGGCTCCACGTGCCCTGAGCGAACCCGCCGGCACTGGCCATTTTCAGCAAAAAATCTTCTCTTTGTTCCGCTGTCATCAAATATGCGTCCGTGGCGGCAAACCCTTCGGGCCGGGGCTGGCGCTGCACCCGTAGCTGCCCGCCTTCCGGCGTAAAGGCCTCCAGCAGTGTGCCGGTATTTAGAAAATTGGCCGCAAGCGCTTCCGCCGTAGTGCCGAGATCTTTGATTTCCTGCTCCCTGTCCTTCAGGTTGGACTGGGAAAGCACCAGCCAGTCTCCGGGCAGATACAGCCGCAGCCCCTCCCGGGGGAAGGCATAGGAGGCGGATTCCCCCAGTGCCGGGCCTGCAGGGAGCAGGCACATAAGGAAAAGGAGCAGCCACACCCAGCTTGTCCGACGCATCGATATGCCCCCATCCGGCCCGGCACTGCGTAAGGAGCCGTAACCTGATTTCATATGCATGCATTTTACCATATCACGGCAGCGCGCGCAAGGAAACGACTGTAAACAATTGTGATTTTCACTTGATAGGCCTTGCGTGGTGACAGCATGCATGTTTCTTTTGCGCATGGGCCATAATAGGTCCATCACGAAGGAAAAGGAGGGGAAGTATGCTTCCTATGGGGACTGTACGGCCGCGCAGGAAAAAGCACACTTTTCGGGCCATCCTCCTGGTGAGCGCCGTTTTTCTGGCCGGTGCGCTGTTTATGGCCCTATACCGCCACCCTCCGGCCCGGGAGACGGCGGCGGCGCAG
Source organism: Bacillota bacterium (assembly GCA_023411395.1). Classification (GTDB taxonomy): domain Bacteria; phylum Bacillota; class Clostridia; order Christensenellales; family Aristaeellaceae; genus JAEWAH01. The sequence goes on along the minus strand of JAEYOV010000076.1, from coordinate 217,046 downwards.
GAGATAACCCTGCCGCCTGCTGTGCCTTGTGATGCGCCCATGGCGCTGCCCGGCTCCATCCAAAAAGGGCTTCCTGAAAATTGGTCCCTGACCCCCATTGCCCCTGCCGAAGCGGAACTGTGGGCGGGGAAGCTGCTTTTGATCGACGAGGACCACCCTGTGCCGGAAAAAATGCCGCCGCCCAACACATTGAGCATTGCGGCGGAGGGCGGGGGGCAGATCGCCGCACGTACGCTCAGGCACAATACCGGTCTTGAGGTGATCCGGGCGCTGAAAGAAATGTTTGCATCGGCCCGTTCCGCAGGGGTGAATAGCTGGCTGGTCTGGGAGGGAACCCGCTCGGGCGGCCAGCAGTTGGAGCTGCAGGTGGAGCGGCTGAAGCAATATGCCCAAACGATGCCTCTTGTTCAGGCGGCGGAGCGGGCCGCTGCGGAGGTACCGGGGCCAGGTTTCAGCGAGCATCAATTGCCCTATGTGGTGGATATCCGTCTGGCGGACGGCTGGAACGCCGTGCCGGATGATGCGCCGCTGAGCGCGTCGCCCGACGGGAGATTCCTTCTGGACAACGCCTGGCAGTATGGCTTCATCCACCGCTACGGGACAAAAGCAACCCCGCCCTATGAGGACGAGGCACATCATTTCCGGTATGTCGGATTGGCGCACAGCACGGTCATGCACGCGCTCAATATTGATTTCACCGGGTACCTGGCTTTTCTCAGAACGGAGGGGGAAATTACTTACCATGAGCAGGGAGCGCCACGCTATGCCGTTCTATGCAAGCGGGCGGAGAAGGGCCTTTCCTTCTCCATCCCGGCAGGGTGCGCCTGGGAATGCTCCATGGACAATACGGGGTATGCGGTCATAGCCGTTACTTTCCCGGAAGCCGCTGAATAGCCCTTATGGTATAGCGCGGGCCATGGCAAAGGGAAAGAACACAAACCGCACATGGCCGACGATCTGGCTGCGGTGGAGCACGCCCACATACCGGCTGTCGTTGCTGTTGTCCCGGTTGTCGCCCAGAACAAAGAACTCGTCCTCCTGAAGGGTCAAAGGCGGTATGGAATTGTTGCTGTCGTTTCTCTCGGGGGTGAGGTAGGGTTCCTCCACCGCTTCGCCGTTGACATAAACCGTGTTGATCCTGCGTTCCCTGTCATATTGAATCTCCACCGTGTCGCCGGGCACGGCAATCAGGCGCTTGACAAAGTATTCCTTGCGGTTTGGATAACGGCAAATGATCACATCCTGCCTGGAAGGCGTTCCCCATATGTATTCCGGCTTGGTGACAAACATCAGCTCCCCGTTTTGGAGCGTGTCCGTCATGCTTTCCCCGTCCACCCGGATAGGCTCAAACAAAAAGGTGCGCGTACCGATGGCGATGGCTACCGCGGCGGCAAGGGTCAAAACCCAGCTTAGGATTTCCTTGCGGATGTTCCTCTGCCTGGCCGCCTTGTTCGAAGGTTCGGTGCCGGGGGATATGCTATTCTGGGGAAGAACACTCATGGGAAGGGCCTCCTTTTGTGGATTTTAAGACTTACCAGGCTAGACGGCCAATGATGGCGTACGCCTCTTCTCCGGCGGAAACCAGGGGGAACAGGCACAGGGCCAGCGTGCAGGCGAGGGCGATGACGGGCCTTAAATATCTGCGGCCTTCCATTCCGGGGGAGAGGAGAAGCAGACCGGCAGCTTCCATAAGGCGCGCTTTTTCCCCGGCCGAAGCCCAGACAGCGGAAAGATGGTCCTTTTCGGCGCTCATTTCCAGTCCTCCTTTGCTTTTATCAGCTTTTTGCGTATGCGGTGAAGGCCGACCTTTACCTGGGGAATGCTCTTGTGAAGCGCTTTGGCGATCTGGCGGTAATCCATTCCGTGGATGGCAAAGAGCAGCAGCATTTCACGCTGCTCCTCCGGCAGGTCAAACAGGGCATGGGTAAGACCCGTGTAAATCTCCCGGCGGATGCATAAACTCTCGGGCGTTTCCCCGCCCGGCGCTTCCGGCAGCTCCTCATAAGGCAGAGGCTGACGCCGGCGTTTGCGCAGCATATCGATGCTTTTGTGGCGTACCAGCGCGCTTAAAAAAGTGGAAAAGGAAAAATCGGGCCTGTAGGCGCCGCGGTGAAGGTACAGGTCCGCAAAGCATTCCTGCACCACATCCTCGGCAAGGTGCGCATCCTTGACAAGGCTCCGGGCCTTATGTAGCGCTGCCTCCCGGTGACGCAGGACAAGCGTTTCAAACGCCTGCTGGTCTCCTTCCTTCACGCGCTGCATGAGGGTGTTGTCGTCCTGCAAACCGGTTCCTCCCTCCGCCACGCCCGCGTGTACATCATGATACTCGCTGGCAAAAATCAAAAGTTACACCATGCAACACATTTTTTGTATGGAAAATAATGAATATGCCCCGCCCATGAAGGCGAGGCGATTTTTTATCTTGGGTGCGGGTACTGTGAAATTTTACTCCTGCCCGACAGGGATCGTGCGTATTTTGTCCAAAGGATAGATCACCAGCCGTACCCGGCCCAGGATGGCATCCCGCTTGAGCGGGCCGATGACGTGGCTGTCGGTGCTATGGATGCGGTTGTCGCCCAAAACGAAGTATTCATCCTCAGAAAGGGTAATGGGACCAAAGTGATAATCGGCGGGGTAGGCGATATAGTCTTCCGAAAGCGCCGTGCCATTGACCAGCACAACGTCTTCCCGCACCTCCACCGTATCGCCGGGGATGCCCACCACCCGTTTCACATAAGTGTCCTCCCGGCCGGGATAGCGGCAGATCACCACGTCCAGCCTTTGAGGCTCCTCACGCCAGTAGTCGGCCTTGGACACCAGGATGAATTCGTTATGGACCAGCGTCTCGCTCATGCTCTGGCCATCGACCCTGAGCGGCTCCAGCACAAAGAACTGGATCAATGCCGCCACGATGATGGCGGCTGCAAAAACAGCCACCCAGGACAGTATTTCGCGGACGGCCTTTTTTGTTTCCAAAGCCGGATCTATCTGCGTTTCGGGAAGAGGCAAAAGGGGCAGTGGAACGGAAGGCTTCGATTTCTCGTCGTCATTTCGCCTGGCCACCCCTTGTCCCCCCTTCCCTGTCAGCGCAGCAGGGCAAACGCTTACTCAATGCCGCGGATCTTGTTAAACGGGAAGAAAACAAACTGCACGTGGCCAATGATCTGGCTGCGGGAGATGGGACCGACACCGGGATAGCGGCTGTCATTGCTGTTGTCGCGGTTGTCGCCCATGACAAAGTACTCGTCCTCCCCAAGGGTCAGGGGGGGCATGGCGTTGTTGCTGTTGTTCCGATCCGGCGTAAGGAAGGGTTCGCTGACCGCTTCCCCGTTGACGTACAAAATGTTGGTGGCATTCTGCCGGTCATATTTGATCTCCACCATGTCACCGGGCAGGGCGATAAGCCGCTTGACAAAATACTGGTCGCGGCGGCCGGGATATTTGCAGATAATCACATCCTGGCGGGAAGGCGTGCCCAGATAATACTCGGGCTTTGTGACAAACACCAGTTCCTTGTCGTGCAGCGTGTCGCTCATGCTGTCCCCGTCCACCCGGATGGGCTCAAACAGGAAGGTGCGGATCAAAAAAGCGGCGGCCACAGCCGTGACAATGGTCAGAATCCAGCTGATCATTTCTTTCTTCGCATCTTTTTTTGGTTTTGTTTTTGTTTTATCGCCGGCATCAGGTCCGTTTACAGGCATGGTTTCCTTTTCGGGTTCGGTGCTCATGAGGGCATAGGCCTCCTTCGTGCGCTTGGGATATCCGCTTCGCTGGTTTTCTCCATCCAAGAAAACGGCCTTCCCTTCCCGGAAGGCGATCAGGCTATCCGCTTTGCTCGGGCTGTACCGGAGGAACGGGGCCGGGGGACAACACCTTCTTGCGGCGCTTTAGGAAAACAGCCCGGTCCATCATCACGATCCGCCCGCATCCCAAGCATTTGATCTTGATGTCGGCCCCCGTACGGATGACCGTCCATTCATTGCTGCCGCAGGGATGCGTTTTGCGCGTCTGGATGCGGTCGCCCAGCCGGATATCCTCCATGCGCCTGACCTCCAGCAAATAGTTGCAATTATTATAATCCATCATCCGGTAAGTTTCAACACCCATTGGCTGGCAAAATGCGCACATTGTTCCTTCTGGCTCATACTATCCCATCTGCCTCAAAGGGGACGGCGCCCCGGCGTTCGCGGCCAAAAGCAAGAAAATGGCGCTTCCGCCCGTTTTTATGCTATACTATATGGGAAAACAAACAATGGGGCGGTGGTGTCGTGCCTTCGCAGGCGTATGAGATTTTGGCCCTGGGGGCACGGTACTGGTTTGCCTTTTTGGGTGTGGTCATCGTCTGGCGCAGCTTTATGTGGCTGCGCAAGGACGCCAAAATCAGGCGCAAGCGCCTGCGCCAGCTTCCCGACGCGGGGCTGATCGGAGAGCTGGTGGTGCTGGCGGGGAACGAAACGCTGCCGCCCGGTACGGTGATTCCGCTTCCCAGGGAGGGTACGCTGGGGAGCTTGAGAAGCTGCGACGTAAGTGTTCCGTGCTCCAACGTGGCTGCCCGCCATGGCGATTTCCGGTTTGAAAACGGGGTCGGGCTGATTCTGACGCCTGCGCCTCATCAGACCTTCCTGGTGGATGGTGAGGAGCCGGACCCGAATCAAAGGGAATGGGTTATGCATCATGGCTCCCGCCTTATGATAGGCGACGCGCTTTTACGCATGCGGCTGTTCATGGGCTTGGAAACGGCGCGCTCCGCCGCGTTCCAGCAGGAGCCCGCCTTGGAGGAACTGCCGCCGGAGATGGTTGCGTATGAGCGGCAATGGCAGGAGGATGATGGTGATTCCTTCGCCGGGTACGAGGCGCCCGCACCCGTGGTCATGGAGGATGACCTTCTTCCCGGCTGGGAGGAGGATACGCAGCCACGCCGCCAGCAGATTCTTTCCTGGCAGGATACGGACCGTTACGCCTTGAACAGGCAATACCAGGTTCCGGTTGAGCAGTATGAGGCGGAGGATGACATGGGGGAATGGCCGGCTCCTTATGAAACGGAACAGCCACCGCCCGGAGAATGGCAGGCGGATGCGGTGAAAGCGCCTCCCCGGCGCAGCCTGCTTCACAGGAGGAGGCGGTAAAACATGAAAGGCAGGAAACGGGACCCGGCCTGGATGCTGATCAGCGTCATGATGCTTTTCTTTTTCAGCGCCTTCCTGCTCATTTCCTTTCAAAAGGAGCAGGTGAACTGGCAGGGGCTGCTCTTGAGCGTGGCGGTTCCCGCCATGATCTTCATCGGCTCCATGGTGCTGCCCAGGCTTTTTCCGGCGGACAAGCTGCTTTTGTCCCTGACCAATTTTCTATGCGCGCTGGGCGTACTGCTTTTGTACCGCATCAAGCCTCAATACGGCCTGGACCAGGCGGTTCATTACGGTGTCGGGCTCGCCTGCATGTTGATTACAGTCCTGGTGGTGCACAAGGTGCGCTCCTGGCGCTGGATCGCTTTCGCGGCCATTTTCCTTTCCCTGGGCGCGCTGGCGCTTCCCATCGTCATCGGCACCACCATCAACGGCGCGAAAAGCTGGATCAAAATCGCCGGCCAGTCGCTGCAGCCCAGTGAACTGACAAAGGTGTCCTTCCTGGTGGTGCTGGCTTATTATATGAGCCGCCGCCGCATGCTCCCCTGGCTGTTTCTGGCCGTGGGCAGCCTGGGAATTTTGATGCTGCAAAAGGACCTGGGCACGGCGCTTATGTATTATTTCGCCACGCTTTTGCTGTATTACGCCTCCACCAGCAACCTGTCTTTGACGATGCTGGGCGTCGCGGGCGGAGCCGGGGCGGCGGTGGCGGGGTATACGCTGTTTGACCACGTGAAAGTGAGGATCGCGGCCTGGCGCAACCCCTGGGGCGATTATCAGAACTCCGGGTTCCAAATTGTGCAGTCCCTGATCGCCATCGCCAGCGGCGGGCTTTTCGGCGTGGGCCTGGGCCTGGGCTCGCCCAGGGATATTCCGGAATACACATCGGACTTTATCTTTGCCGTGCTCTGCGAGCAGTTCGGCGTTCTTTTCGGCCTGTGCGTGCTGCTCATCTATGTGGTATTGATTTTGCGCGGCGTGAGCATCGCCATTGCCTCCAGGGAAAGCTTTCACGCCCTTTTGGCCATGGGCTGCGTGGTGATGCTGGGGGTGCAGACGTTTGTCATCATCGGCGGGGTCATCAAACTGATCCCGCTCACCGGCGTGACCATGCCCTTTGTCAGCGAGGGCGGCACCTCTCTGGTGTCCTGCCTGTGTTTGATCGGCATGCTGCAGGGCGTGGCCAGCCGCAACGAGGATCTGCTCAAAGAGGATGCCCGCCTGGCCAGTCTGAGTTCGGAAAAATGACGTTCTCATTTTTCCGATTCTGCACTTTTCGCTTGCAGCCTCACGCATTGTCCTTCGCTTCGCTCGGCCAATGTTCCGTCTTGAAATGGCAAACCATTTCAAGACTCCAGGTCCGGGCCAAGCCCTCACCCTAGGCTACGGTCAGCGAAAAGTGTAAGGAAAGCTTGCTCCGCAAGCGCCCCGCCCGCCCGGCAAAGCCGGGCGAGACGATTTCAATTGAAGGGGCCCCGCCCCTTCAATGCATCCCCAGAAATTCTTACCCATTTTATCTACTAGTTTGCAGATTTACTGATGCCATGGAAGGGGGTGCGGCTGTGAAGCAGCAGCGCATGAATTTCAGGCTTCTGGCCCTGCTTATGATTGGGCTGTTTGCATTGCTTTCAGTGTATGGCGGCTATAGCGTGATCATGTACGGGAGCCGGTGGGTTGCCCACCGCGGCAATACGAGGCAGCTAAATGACGCCGCTTTGCGCGGAGATGTCCTGGACCGCAACGGCGTGGTCATCGCCACCACCACTCAGGACGGCAAGCGCGCCTACCAGCCGGACGAATCAAGCCGCCGGGCCGTGGTGCATCTGCTGGGAGATGAAAAGAAATTTGTTGCCAACGGCGTGGAATCCTTCAAGGCCAGTTATTTGCTGGGCTTCGAATCCACACTGGCGGAACGGCTGGTACAGATGCTCAGGGGCGAAGAGCGCAAGGGCGACAACCTGACACTCACCGTGGACAGCCGCCTGTGCACCGGCATCATGAAGGCTTTTCCCAAAGGGGCTGCCGGCGCCGCCGTGGTGATGAACTACAGGACCGGTGAAGTGTTGGGCATGGTCAGCCTGCCTACCTTTGATCCTTACAATGTCAGCGCCGTATCGGATGATGATCCGCAAAAGCCCTTCTGGAACCGGGTGACCCAGGCCAAGTACCCCCCCGGCAGTACGTTCAAAATCGTCACCATGGCCAGCGCGCTGGAAAATTTGCCGGATATCACAACCCGCACGCTGTTTTGTACCGGGCAATTGCCGGTTTTAAACCAGGTGATTACCGACTTTGGCCGTGCCGTCCACAACGAACGGACACTGACGCAGGCTTTTGCGGTAAGCTGCAACAACATATTCGCCTCCATTGCGCTGGAACTGACAGACGAGCGGCTGCGCAAAACGGCGGAAGCCTTTGGCCTCAATGACAATTTCCTGTTCAGGGATTTGGTGGTGGAAAACAGCGTATACCCCACCACCGGCCGGGACAAGGTGCAAATCGCCTGGTCCGGGGCCGGACAGGGGAATGTGGAAACCACCCCCCTGCACATGTGCATGGTGGCCTCGGCGGTGGCCAACGGCGGGGTGATGATGGAGCCTGGGCTCATCAGGGCCGTAGTCAATGACAGCGGCGCAACGCGCAAGGAATATACCCCCAAAGTCTACAAAAGGGCGATGCCCGAAGCCATTGCCCAAAGCATCAAATCGGCCATGCGCGCCGTGACCACCTCCGGCACAGGCGTAGGCGCCCAGGTGGAAGGGCTTGCGGTGTGCGGCAAAACGGGCTCCGCCGAAACCAGGATCGACGAGGAATATGTAGTCCATGGCTGGTATGTGGGCTTTCTGGATGAGCCTGATTTGCCTTATGCTGTCAGCGTGATTGTGGAAAGGGGCGAGAGCGGCAGCGGGGCTGCCGCGCCCATCGCAAGGCAGATCTTTCAGTATTTGAAGAATAACTATCGCTAAGCATATGAAAAGGGGCTGCGCCTTCAGTGGGGCAGCCCCTTTTCCATTACATGTCACACATCATTTCTTGGGTCGCGGCTTTTTTGTTTGGGAGCAAGGGGATTGATATACTCTATCTCCAGCCGGTCAAAGCCGACGGCTTCCACAAAATGCTCCTGGGTAAAGCGCGTCTGGCCAAACTCCTCCCATTCCCGCTGGTTCTTCGCAAGCCACAATGGGCGGGAGAGGTCCAGTTCCTTTAGCGCCGCCTGCAACGCTTCCATGGGATCATCCCGTGTACAGGGAGCGGTGGCTTGCTTTACGATGCGGTGTCCCTTGATCATGCGGACCCATAGGCTGGATGTTTGCAAAACCATATCCTCCTTGGCATTCATGGTATCATTATGGGCCATGCTTCTCAAAAACGCAATATGCTGTATTGCCATCCACTGTAAACCGCGATATAATGAGGGGTAGATTTGCCTTTTCCGGGAGGGATGCACTGGATGGAGATGACCTTCTGCCCCCTTTTCAGCGGGTCCAGCGGCAACGCGTTGTATGTCGCCACGGAACGGACGCGGCTTTTGATAGACGCCGGCCTGCCCGGGAAAACAGTGGTGGACGCTTTGTCTCAAATCGGCGTCAATCCCGCCAGCCTGTCGGCCATCCTCATCACCCACGAGCATACCGACCATGTTAGGGGCGCGGGAATATTGAGCCGCAAATTCAACCTGCCCATATACGCCACGCCCGGCACATGGTACGCCATGGAGCGGGCTTTGGGCCCTATCAGCCAGCGGAACCGCCGAGAATTTTATTCGGACACCGATTTTTACGTGGACGAGATCGGCGTAACGCCTTTTGCCATATCGCATGATGCCGCTGAACCCGTGGGCTACCGCCTGAGTCACAGCACCTTCAGCGTGGCCACCGCCACGGATATGGGCGTCATCCGCAAAAATGTGCTGGAGCAGCTTGCCGGGGTGGACCTTTTGCTGTTGGAAAGCAACCACGATCCGGAAATGCTCCGGCAGAACCCGCATTATACCCAGGCACTGAAAAAGCGTATTCTTGGCAACAAGGGACACTTGAGCAATGATGCCTGCGCCGAGGCGGTGCTTGCTTTGGTGCAAACGGGGGTACGCCATCTGGTTCTGGGGCATTTGAGCGCCGAAAACAACCTGCCGGAGCTGGCGTACAGCACCACCTGCCGCATGCTGAACGGCGCAGGCCTTGTTTGCGGTCAGGATGTGACTGTGGACATGGCCTGGCGGGACCGGGTGGGCAACGTATATGTTATCAGGGACGGCAGGATGGAAAGGGCGCAGCGCTGCGTATAATAAGGAGGAAACAGGTTGTCCAGGCTGGAGAAGACCGTCGGCGCGCGCAGTGTGCTTTTGCTGCTGCTCATTGCGGTGCTGATTAGAACAGGATTCATATTCGGGATCAATATACTGGTGGACGGCCAGGCTTTTGAGCAGCCGGAAAATTTTTATGCGCTTACGATGATTCAGGAAATCCTGATGTTTGGCCTCCCGGTGTTTTTGTTTATATACCTGTTCCGTCCGCGGTATACGCCGGTTCTGAAGGCACAGTTGGCCTTCCCGCCCTTTTCCAGCGCGGTGCGTACCGTGCTGGCGGCGGTGATCGGAGCCTGGGCGCTGCAGCTTTTTATTTCCCTTTGGGCGCTTATGCTGGAGGCGCTGAAGATACGGCTGTGGTCCCCCGAAGTGCCCCTGCCGCAAAATGGCCCGCAAACCATACTGGCGATAGCGGCTGTGGGAATCCTGCCCGCCGTGCTGGAAGAATTGCTTTTTCGCGGCGCGCTGCTGGAGGGGCTGAAAAGGGAACTGCCGCAAAAGGCCGCGCTGTGGCTGACAGTGCTGCTGTTCGCTTTCATGCACGGATCCCTGACTGGGCTGCCGGGACATATCGCGCTGGGATTTGTCATCACCTTGCTGGCCCTAAGGCAGAACAGCCTGCAATTGCCCATGATCTACCACTTTTCCCATAATGCCGCCACCTTGATCATTTCCCTGTACTTCCGCAAAGCCTGGGAGGGTGTGGATGTGGAGGCCGAGGCGGCACAGGCCCTGCAGGGTGCTTCCTTGGCCCCGGCGGTGATGAGCGTATTGTTCATGGCGCTGATAGCTGCCTTCGTCTTTTGGCTGTTGATCCGTCCGCTGCTTTTATCCCCCAGCGGGCAGAAGCCTGAATCTGCCCCTGCTGAATATGCCATGCCGCATAAAAGCCGCAAGACGGTAATCCTGCTGACGGCGGTTTTGCTGTTGCTATTGCTCCCCTGGTATGTGCTGGAATTTTTCCCGGCGTAAAATATAATGGGATAATATATGGAAATGGGATTCCAAAGGGACTTATCCCTTTGGCAGGGTTTTAGGGGCAGAGCCCCTAAGAAAGAGGCGGAATGCAGGCGGCAATTCTTTGCTTGGGTAAGTTACGGGAAAAGCACTGGCGTCAGGCCGCTGATGAATATTTGAAGCGGCTTTCGCGCTATGGCCGAGTGGAAGAAATCGAGCTGAGTGATGAGCCTGAACCTGTGGAAGACAGCGAAGCCCTTTCCAAACAGGTGATGGACAGGGAAGCCGCAAGGCTGTTGGCGCGCCTAAAGCCTAACGACTATGTGATTACGCTTTGTATTGACGGAAAGCAGTGGGACAGCGTTGATTTTGCGAAACATCTTCAAGAGCTTCCGCAAAGGGGATATCAGCGTACTGTGTTCATGATCGGCGGCTCGCTGGGATTGGGGGAAAAGGCGGTCAGCCGCGCGGATGAAAAAATGTCGCTGTCGAAAATGACCTTTCCACATCAGCTTGCGCGGGTTCTTTTGCTGGAGCAGATCTACAGGGCCGCGAAAATCGGCGCGGGGGAGAGGTATCATAAATAGCATGGGCGGGATAATACTTCCGCCCATGTTTCATATGCGTATTCCTGATATTATATATATTACAGCACGCTTGGCAGGGTTTGGCGCGAAACGCGGAGAAATATGGCTAAGACAGCTTGGTGCTGCGGCGTTTGCGTTGCCGGGATGCAAGGTCATATTCATTAATCAGCATCGTAGGAGGGATGAGGTTGTACAATCTTCTGATTGGGGGCGCCGCCGGACAAGGTATCGACACCACGGCGGCTATTTTGGAAAAACTGTTAAAAAGAGCCGGGTACAGCGTTTTCACCATGCGTGATTTCATGTCCCGCATCAGGGGCGGGCACAATTTTTGCACCATCCGATTTGGCACGGAGACCATCCGCTCCCATAACGGCCGGTTTGACGGCATGATTGCCATGAACCGCGAGACGGTGGACCTGCATAAAGACGAATTGAAGGAAGACGGCTTTATTCTGTGTGACGAAAAGCTGGGGATAGACGATCCCCGGGCCATTCCCCTGAACATGGATGACCGGGCCAAGGCGCTTGGGAACATGCGCGTGGCGGGAAGCATCGCCGTAGGCGCCATATTGAAGCTGTTCGGCGAGGACCTCAGCCAGGCGGAGGACGTGTACAGAGAAGCTGTTCACGCCCAGTATCTGGAAGTAAACATGAAGGCGGTGGAGGAAGGGTACGGGCTGGTGGAAAGCCGGTATACGCACTTTGACGGCGCCTTTGGCGATTTTTTGCTGTTAAGCGGCAACAAGGCGCTGGCCTTAGGCGCGCTGGCGGCGGGGCTGAAATTTTATTCCGCCTATCCCATGTCACCTTCCACCTCCATCATGGAATATCTGGCGGGCAAGAGCCGGCAGGCCGGGGTGGTGGTGGAGCAGGCGGAGGATGAGATTGCCGGCATCAACATGGCCATCGGCGCGTCCTTCGCCGGAGCGCGGGCCATGACGGGTACCTCCGGCGGCGGCTTTTCGCTGAAGGTGGAGGCGCTGGGATTATCCGGCATGGCGGAAATCCCCCTGGTGGTGGTGGATGTGCAGCGGCCCGGCCCTGTAACGGGCTTGCCGACCCGCACGGAACAAAGCGATTTGAAGTTTGTGATCTCCGCCTCCCAAGGCGAATTCCCCCGGATGGTCATTGCCCTGCGTGACCAGGAGGACGCGTTTTATCAAACCGCCCGCGCCTTCGACATCGCGGAGCGGTACCAAATCCCTGTGATCCTCTTAAGCGATCAATATCTTGGCGACGCCACCGCCACGGTGAAGCAATTCGATTTGTCAGGTATCAATGTCGCATCTCCCGGCAGGGAGTGGCCTGAGGAGGAAGAATACCTGCGCTTCCGCTTTACGGAAAGCGGCATTTCCCCAAGGCTTGTTCCGGGCAAGGTAAAGGCGTTCGTTTCGGCCGACAGCGACGAGCATGATGAGCGCGGCGCCATCATCGAATCGGCGGAAATGCGCAATAAAATGATGGTCAAGCGCATGGGCAAACTGGCCTTGCTGAAGGAAGAGCTGAAGGAGCCGGACTTTATAGGCCCGGAAGCGTTCGATACGCTGCTTCTGGGCTGGGGCTCCTTAAAGGGACCGCTGTACGAGGCGGTGGAACGGCTCAATCAAGATTCCGGTGAAAAGTACGCGGCGCTGGTGTTCGGGGATATCTATCCGCTGCCGGAGAAGCTGCTGAGGGAAAAGGCGCAAAAGGCAAAGCGGATTGTGAACGTGGAGCAGAACTATACGGGCCAGCTTGCCCAACTGGTCAGGGAAGCCACCGGCATCACCTGCGCCGGTTCTGTGCTCAAATACGACGGGCGGCAGCTATCCGGCGAGGAGATCGCTCTGCGCCTGAAGGGGGAAACAAAATAATGGACGAGAAGAAATTTGCTACCCATGAAACGGCATGGTGCCCCGGCTGCGGCAATTTCAGCATACTGAACTGCCTGAAAACGGCGCTGGAGGAATTAGGCAAGGACCCGCATGAGGTATTGATGGTGGCCGGCATCGGCCAGGCGGCGAAAACACCCCAGTACATCAGCGCCAATTTCTTTTGCGGCCTGCATGGCCGGGCGCTTCCGGCGGCTGTGGCGGCCAAGATCGCCAACGAAAAGCTGACCGTGGTCGTGAACACCGGCGACGGCGACTCCTACGGCGAGGGCGGAAACCACTTTCTGCACAACATGCGCAGGAATGTGGACATTACCCATTTCGTGCATGACAATCAAATCTACGGCCTGACCAAGGGCCAGGCGTCGCCGACGACCATCGAAGGGATGGTGACCGGCGTGCAGGCGGAGGGCAGCGTGAACACCCCGCTCAATCCCGTGCTGCTGGCCATTGCCGCGGGGGCGGGCTTTGTGGGCCGGGGCTTCAGCGGCCAGCCCAAGCATCTGGTAGCGCTGATGAAGGAGGCCATAGCGTATCCCGGCTACGCACTGGTGGACATCTTTCAGCCCTGCGTAAGCTTCAACAAGCTGAATACCTTCCAATGGTACCAGCAGCATACCTATATTCTGGGAGACGATTACGATCCCGCCGATAAGCTGAAGGCCATGGAAAAGGCCATGGAGTTTTACGACAAGATTCCCCTGGGCGTGATTTACAGGGAGGAGCGATTGACCTTCCACCGCAAGCATTCCGTTTTGAAGGACGGCGTGCCCCTGATCGATCAGGAAACCGGCCGCGCCGTGGTGGAAGAGCTTATAAGGGAAGCGATCTGATCATAAGCGAGGGGGGCGTACATGGAAATATACGCCTCCCTTTTTGGTGCATCAAATGAGAGGACAGGAGCTTTGCCTGCCGCTATTCTTTTTGGGACGGGAGGTGATGTGATGGATTGGCTTCAGCGGCTGAACGAATCGATCCGCTATATTGAGGAAAACCTGGCGGGTGAGATAGACTACGGGCAGGCGGCGAGGATTGCCTGCTGCTCCACGTTTCACTATCAGCGCATGTTTTCCTACATTGCAGGGATTCCCTTATCGGAGTATATCCGGCGCAGGCGCATGACGGCGGCGGCGTTCGATTTGCAATCCGGGGGATTAAAGGTCATTGACACGGCGCTCAAGTACGGGTACGATTCGCCCACGGCGTTCAACCGTGCGTTTCAAGGCGTGCATGGCGTATCGCCGTCCCTGGCCCGTGAGGAAGGCATCCGGCTGAAGGCATTTCCGCGCATCAGCTTCACGATTTCCATCAAAGGAGAAGCGGAAATGAACTACAGGATTGAAAAGCGGGATGCATTCAAAATTGTCGGCGTCAAGGAACACTTCAATATGAGCCTGGAGGAAAGCTTTCTCAATGTGCCCCTGTTCTGGCAAAAGACCGTGCAGTCGGGCATCGTGCCCGGGATCATCGCGGCCATGGACCGGGAACCCTATGGCTTGCTGGGCGTGAGCACCTGTATGAACGGCAGGGATTTTGATTATTACATTGCCGTAGCCAGCAACAAGCCGGTGCCGGAAGGCATGGCGGCCTACGAGGTGCCTGCCTGCACCTGGGCGGTCTTCGACTGCGTAGGCCCAATGCCCAAGGCGCTGCAGGACTTGCAAAAGCGGATCGTAACGGAATGGCTGCCCACATCCGGGTATGAATACGCCGACGCGCCGGATATCGAGGTGTACCCGGAGGGGGATCAGCAGTCGGCAGATTACAGGTGCCAGGCATGGCTGCCGATCACCAAAAAAGCATAGACAATAAGGTTATCCGGGTGAGATGCGGAGAGGGTGTCTTCTGTAAATAGACACCCTCTCCGTTATATCATCCCTGTTCGTTTACTCCGCGTGAGCCTCGTTGACGGCACTTATCTGGCTTTCCCGCATGGGCGGCGCGCAGGCGGGGCAGCGGGTGAGGGAAGCGAAGGTGCTTTCCTCCAACTGGCCGTAGGCGAAGGCGGCGAGGGGCAGGAATTTCTCCCTGACATCCGGGCAATTGGCGACGCTGTGGTAGTAACTGCCGCCGTCGGGATTGTAGTAGAGGGGCGTATCGGCGCTGGGGATAGGAAGCTGGCGGCCTTTATAGTCTTCCCAGATCAGGACTCTGGTGTTCAGTTCCAGATTATCCCACAGCCAGGTCATGTTCACGCCCTCGGGATTCTTCTTGCGCTGCACGCGTATGCAGCCATGGCTGGCCTTGGTGCCCAGCTTGGGCTCCGTGTTGTCAAAGTATTTGCTTCCGTCGCCCCGCAGGGTGTATGGCACCTGATGGATCAGGTTTTTATTGTTGTAGCGCAGCGCCATTTCGCAATGCAGGTTGTCGGACATGAATTTGCCCACCCGGCTGACGATGAGATATTCACCCGCCTGGGTTTCGGTGTACAGCTTTTTCGGGTCGTCAAGCAAACCGGTGGAAATGAGCAGCTCCGTAAATTTTTTGCCATCTTTGAATACATACATCCGCTGGGATAATTTATCGATGAGCAGACCGTATTTTTTGGAAGGCTTTTTTGTTTGCAGCAGGTTTGTCTTCACATAGCCCTGCACCATTTCGCCATACACCTTGACGCTGCTTTTGTTAAACGAACTGGAATAGGATTCGATCAGGCTCCATCCGTTGTCCAGGTTTTCCAGAACCCTTACGCCCTGGGAGTCGTAGGTGATTTCACCCACAGGCTCCGCACCGTCTTCCGGGCGGGCCCGCAGTTTATAAGCCAGCCTTTGATCGCCTTTCAAAACGGTGATGGGCTGCATCATGACCTCCCAGATGGCGGCCTCGTCGGCGAGGTCCATGGGCAGCGTCCAGTAGTTTAGCTCGCTGCCGGCGGGATGGGTGCTGAAATCGGCGGGGGATACGTACGCACTGCCAGGCTTGGCAGGTGTTTGGGGAAGGTTGGCGGTTTCGTCGATGAAGCTGATTGTTTCCTGTGCCTCCGCCAGCGTGACGGGAATGTAATGGGCGTTGGAAAAATAGCCTGTATTGTCTTGTAGCTGCACAACGAGCGTATAGCCGCCCGGCGCCAAAGCCGCGCCCCCCGCCGTGCCGTCCCAGGGGATGTCGGTTTCCCCGGCGGACACGGCTCCTTCGTACAGCAGCGCATCCTGTTCATCCAAACGCACGGTCAAAACGCCCTGCATATTCGCTTCCACATGCATGGAAAAGGGCGCGCCGGGGACGATGTGCGTGTCGCTGGGAATGAGATTTGTTAACATGGGGCTTTGTGGGCCGACCGTTATATCAACTGAAGCGCTGCCGCTTCCCGTCAGCACCTGGAGCTTGTATGCACCGGGCGGAAAGGCGGCTCCTTCCCATATGCCGTCAAAGGCGATGCTGTTGCGCCCGGCCTTGGCGGGGAAGGCTTCATACAATACGGTAGCCGTCCCTGCCTCATCCACCAGGGAAATATCCACAGCCTCCGGCACCGCGGCGGTAAAGTTCAACATGATCAGCTTGCCTGGGCGTATCTCCTGCGGCAGGTCAACAAAGGCCGGTTCCCCTTGCGCCAGTGCGGGAAGATAGGTGATTGCAAGCACGATGGCCGATAAAAGCGCGGCCATCCGGCGTATTTTGGTCATAAGCGCCTCCTCGCGGTTTGGTTTCGGTACGTTCAGTATACCAATAACAAAAGCAGGATAACAATGGATGGATTGTAACAATTGCGCCGCGCGGCTATCTGGCCGCCTTCAGCGCTTCGTACTTGCTGGTGAAGTAGGCGATCTTGTGGGTGACTTTCTCAATGTGCTTTTGCATCTGGCGCATTTTGACCTCCACGTCCCGTTTGTGGGCGACGAGCATATCGCACCGGCGCTTTAAGGTGCAGTCCCCCTGCAGGCTTAATTCCACAAATTCCCGGATCTGCTTGATGGACATACCGGTGCTTTTCAGGCAGCAGATCAGCCCCAAGCCCTCCAGGTCCTCCTGGGAGAAGCGGCGGATCCCGCTTTGCGTCCTGTGCACGTCGGGCAAAAGGCCTTCCTTTTCATAATAGCGCAGGGTGTGGGCCGTCAGTCCCGTTATTTGGGAAACCTGTTTCATGGAGTAATCCACCGGGTATGCTCCTTTCAGCGGAAAAATTTGTTTTCCGTGATTGACTTAGAGTTAACGTTAAGGTTTATACTGGAAGTATAGCAATAACCCTGGCATTTGGCAAGGGAAATGAAGGAGCGGTTTCATGAAATCAGTGAAGGATGCATACATGCTGCATAACGGTGTCAAGATTCCCTGCGTGGGGTTCGGCACCTGGCAGACGCCTGACGGCGAAGTGGCCGTTTCCGCCGTGAAGACAGCGCTTGAAGCCGGCTACCGCCATATCGATACGGCGTCGGCCTATGAAAACGAAAATAGCGTCGGCCGTGCGGTTCGGGAAAGCGGCATTGTGCGGGAAGAAATCTTTGTGACCAGCAAGCTCTTTAACCCCGACCACGGCTATGACAAAACGATGCGGGCTTTTGACGCCACCATGAAGGAGCTGGGCTTTGACTATCTGGACCTGTACCTGATCCACTGGCCCAACCCCATCCGTTTCCGCAACAGCTGGAAGGAAGCCAACGCCGGCTCATGGAAGGCGTTCGAGGAGCTGTACGCGGCGGGACGCATCCGCGCCATCGGCGTGAGCAACTTCCGGCCCCACCATCTCACGGCGCTGTTGGAGACGGCGGAGGTCGTGCCCATGGTCAACCAGATCCGCCTGTGCCCCGGCGACGTGCATCAGGAGACGGTGGAATTCTGCCGAAGGCACGATATCCTTCTGGAGGCGTACAGCCCTCTGGGCCTGGGCCGCATCATGGATGTGCCGCAATTGAAGGAGATCGCCGAAAAGCACGGAAAATCTGCCGCTCAGACAGCGTTGCGCTGGAGCCTGCAAAAGGGCTTCCTGCCGCTGCCCAAGTCCGTTACGCCCGAACGCATCCACCAAAACGCCGACCTGTTTGATTTTGTGCTTTCCGATGCGGAAATGGCCGCCATCGACGGCGTGGAAAAAGGTGTCTGCGGCATCTGGCGGGACCCGGACACGATCTCATTTTAACCAGGGACGCTGTCCCTGGACCCTGCCAAAGGTTCCGTAGCCCCGCCCCCGCCAGTGGCGGAAACGGGCGGAGCGGAGGAAGCTGGCGAAACGAGCGGTGGGAGCGGTAGCGAACCGGCGCGACGATTGAGCCAGCCGGGAATGGTCCCTTTGGAATCCCAATATAAGGAGGAATTTCCATGGCCTTCGATTACTACATGCCGGCCCGCATCCTCTTTGGCAAAGGCAAGCTGAACGAGCTGCACCGTCAGCGCCTGCCGGGCAAAAAGGCCCTCATCGTCATTTCCGCAGGAAACTCCATGAAGCGTCTTGGCATCCTTAAAAGGCTTGAGGACCAGCTTGATAGGGCAGGTGTGGCCCACATCCTCTTTGACAGGATTTTGCCCAACCCCGTCAAGCAGCACGTGATGGAGGGCGCCGCCATCGCAAGGGAAACGGGCTGTGACTTTGTGATTGGCCTTGGCGGGGGCAGCAGCATAGACTCCGCCAAATCCATTGCCGTGATGGCTGCCAACCCCGGCGACTACTGGGACTATATTTCCGGCGGCACGGGCAAGGGGTTGCCGGTGCCAAATACCCCGCTGCCCATAGTGGCCATTACCACCACCGCGGGCACGGGCACCGAGGCCGATCCCTGGACGGTTACCACCAACGGAGATGAAAAGATCGGCTTTGGGTACGACAAGACTTTTCCCGTCCTGTCCGTGGTAGACCCGGAGCTGATGATGTCCGTGCCCCCGGCCCTCACCGCCTACCAGGGGTTTGACGCGCTTTTTCACAGCACGGAAGGCTATGTGAACCGCTTCGCCAATGAAATGAGCGATCTGTACGCATTGCAGGCCATCCGGCTAATCGGCAGGAGCCTGGCTGCCGCCGTGAAAGATGGCTCCAATGAGCAGGCCCGGGCGGATGTGGCGCTGGCCAATACGCTCTCCGGGTTTGTGGAATCCACCTCCGGCTGCATCTCCGAGCACTCCATCGAGCATGCGCTAAGCGGACTAAAGCCCGAATTGCCCCACGGGGCGGGGCTGATCATGATCAGCCTGGCTTATTACACGCATTTAGCCAAGTCAGGCTCCTGCGACCAGCGGATGGTGGATATGGCACGGGCCCTGGGCAAGGCGGATGCGGCCGTGCCCATGGATTTTGTGGCGGCGCTGCACGACTTGCAGGCAGCCTGCGGCGTGGCGGATCTGAAACTGTCCGATTACGGTATCCAAAAGGGGGAACTGTCCCATCTGGCGGCTTATGCCAGGGAGATCATGGGGGGATTGTTTGAGGTGGATCCCTGTGTCATCACCCAGCAGGATGTGGAGGCGATCCTCTTGGCTTCCTACCGTTGATGCAAAAGCCCCTTGCAAAGCGGCAACGCTCTGCAAAGGGCGTTTTTATTTTTGGAAGAAATGACATAAGAAAAAAGAGCGATGCGGCGCAATCAAGCAAATGCTTATCTGATTTGTACATAAGCAGTCATCTTAACGGTGTGATACGTATACACTGGCATAGGATACATTGACAGGCAGCGCGGAGGGAACCGGGTTGAGCCTGCCTTCCGCGTGCATGTGTATACCGCTATATACTGTCAAGGAGAGGATTGCATGTATAAAACAGGCAATGGCGCCCCGGAAAAATTGAGGCACGGCAACCTTGCCGCTTATAGGGATGCAGTTATCAGGTGGTTTCTTGCCTTGCCGCCCTGGAGGACGCTGACATGCCTTTATTTCTTTTTTGGCCTCCTGCGTATCGCATGCGCTTTTGCCGCCACAAAAACGCCTGTAATCATGCCGGATTCCGCGCTGTACCTGCACCTGTCCCGTTCCATTTTTGAAAAGGGGGCCCTATTGTTCCGGGGCCAGCCCATCCGGTACGAATACATCCTGTATCCGTTCTTCCTGTCGCCGCTGCATCTTCTGCCGGAAAGTATCAGCATCTTCCGGGCCGCACAGGTATACAACGCGCTGTTGATGCACCTGGCCGTTTTCCCGGCTTATGCCCTGTCCCGGTCCGTCACAAAAAGCCATTCCATGGGGCTGCTGGCGGCATTTCTAACGCTGCTCATGCCGGATTTTCTCATCACGGAGCATATCATGGCTGAAAGCCTGGCCTTCCCCCTGATCCTTACCGCCTGTTTAGTGTTTTACAAAACGTATGATGCGCCCTTGCGCTTTGGCACATCCACCCTGTGGGGCGGCCTCGGCTTTTTGCTTTACGCGCTGAAGCCCGGCTTCACGGCGCTCCCCATTTGCTTTTTCGCGCTGCTTTTGTGGGAGGCTTTGCGCACCAGGATCATGGCCCGGCTGTGGCAGGCGCTGGGGGGTATCCTGGCCATGCTTGGCTTCCTTGGACTGTACACTCTTCTTTTACGCTATGGCCTTCATTTGTCCCCAGTGCAATCCACGCTGTATGGGAGCCAGATCCATCCCCTCACATGGGATCATCTGCTGCAAACGTTCAACGGCCTGTTGATGTACGGGGCTTTCGTACCCCTTGCCTTTGGGTTTTTCCCGCTGTACCTGCCCATCGCTCATATGGGCGCATTTGAGGGCAAGGAGCGGCTCTTTATTAAAACGGTGCTGTTTTCACTGCTGGCGCTTGTCATAGGCACCGTCTATGTGATCTATTATGATGAGCTGAATGGCGGCAACCCGTTTGCCGCACGCGTTCATGTGCGGTATGTGTCGGCTTTTCTGCCGGTGCTGATGGCTTGTTTGTTATCCCCTGCCATGGCGGGAAAGCGGATGAACACAACGCTCGCCGTACTTCTTTCCTTCTCCCTGATATGTTTCACCCGCTGGGACGGGTATGCACTTTTAAGCGGGAACAGCTATCCCGTGGATGCGCTGCTGCTGGCCGCCGCTACTGCGCAGGCGCAGGGGTTCGACGGAAAACTGCTGTGGCCTATGGCTGCACTGTTGTTTCTGCTGGCAATGGCATACCGCCTGACGCGCCATGGATATGGTGCAAGGGAGCGCCGCATGCTCTGCGCTTTCCTTGCTTTCACTTTTATATTGAGCGGTGCTTTGGCTTTTGCCGTCAACCGGCACCACAACGACTCTATTTTGCCAGGCGAGGCCAGGGAAGCGTTGGCTATGGCAGGCGCGGCCGGAAGCCTTGGCGTGGTGCAGGACGGTGCATGCTTCTGGCCGGAGGCGGCGGAGCTTGACGTGGCTTCCCGCTGCGTGCTGCCTGTGGTGGAGCTGGACGACTTGATTGAACATACCGGCCCGGACGGTTCGCTGACCGGGTTTACACCCAAAGCATACTGGCGGGAAAACGCCGTGAATGCCCTGCCTGTGCCGGATAAACTGGTATTGACCAGCGACATCCTCAACGCCATCGCGCTCACGGACCAGGCGCTGGCGTCCGCCGCGTCCACCTCAAACGGCGGCTATTGCATACTCACAGTGACGCCCGGCCAGCCCTGGGTCCACAGCGGCCTGTCCGGCCTGAATGAAGGCTGGGTTCAGCCGGGAAGCCGCTTCACCCTCTTTGACCGGGAAATGCGGTCAAAGGGCAGCATCATCCTTCAGCTTCAGGCAAGGGCGGGAGAGGGTCAGGCGCAATTGATTCTGCGCTGCGGAGGCCAGGAGAAAACCTTTGCCCTTTCTGATTCCCTTGAGTGGATCAGCGCCACCTTCGCGGCGGATGACCCGGCCCGGGCCCTGGCAGTGGCGCTTTCAAGCAGCGGCGGCAGCGTGTTTGTGCAAACGTATCTTACGGAGTAGAGCGTTTACTTTTCCTTCCGGATGGGTATATAATCCAATGGAAAGCAAACCCACCGTTATTTGGAGGCATCCATGGAGAAGCATTATGACGTCATCATCGTGGGAGCGGGGCCGGCCGGGCTATCGGCAGCCATCTACCTGGCCCGCGCCCAGTACAGCGTGTTGGTGGTGGAAAAGGGCCAGCCGGGCGGGCAGGTCGCCATCACCTCGGAAGTGGTGAACTATCCCGGTGTGATCACCGCCAGCGGCCAGGAACTGACGGAGATCATGCGCCGGCAGGCGGAACACTTCGGCGCGGAATTTCTCACGGCGGAAGTGACGAATCTCGTCCTGGATAAGCCGGTGAAGCAGGTTCAGACCAGCCGGGGAGATTTCACCTCCCTGGGGCTGATTGCGGCCATGGGCGCCAATCCCCGCAAGATAGGCTTCCCGGGGGAGGCTGAATTCCAAGGCCGCGGCATAGCTTATTGCGCTACCTGCGACGGCGAGTTTTTTGCCGGGATGGATGTGTTTGTCATCGGCGGCGGGCATGTCGCGGCGGAGGAGTCGGTGTTTTTGACCCGCTTCGCCAAAAAGGTGCACATCATCATGCGCAAGGGAGACTTCTCCTGCGGCGAGGCCTTTGCCCGCCCTGCCAAGGAACACCCCAAGATCCAGATTTCCTACCATACCGAAGTGGTCCGGGTGGAGGGTGACACAGCCCTTAGGCGCGCGGTTTTCCGTGACAACCGCACGGAGGAAACCTGGGAATACAACGCAAAGCCCGGCGAGACATTCGGCATGTTCATCTTTGCGGGGTATCTACCCTCCTCAGGGCTGCTCAGAGGCAAGGTTAAACTGACGGAGGATGGCTACGTGATCACCGATGAACACCGCAAAACCAACGTCGACGGCGTGTACGCCGCTGGGGATCTATGCGCCAAAGAGCTGCGCCAGGTGGTTACTGCCGTGGCCGACGGCGCCGTTGCAGCTACCTCCCTGGAGAGGTATGTCTCCCAGATGCATCAAGAGGGGCATGAAACGGGCAAACGCGTGAAGCCTGCCAACGATGACGCTCCGGAATCCACGCCCGAACCGGTCAGGGAAGCGGCCCCGGAACCCGCTCCGCGGGCGGCATCTGCCATGATCCCCGATGCCGTGATGGAAAAAATCCGGCAGGCTTTTTCCGCCCTGCGCCATAAGGTGATGCTGGAAGGCTTGCTGGATGACAGCGCCCTGAGCCGCAGGGTAGAGGTGTTTCTTTCGGAAATCGCCGGTGCGCACGAAAACGTGGCCGTCCGGCTCAGCAAGGAACCGACCTATCCGCCGGGGCAGTGGTATCCGGCCATCCGCATTTTGGATGAGAAAGGGAACTACCTTCGCACCCAGTTTCATGGCGTACCGGGCGGGCACGAACTGAACAGCTTTCTGGCAACCGTCCAGGCTGCCGGTGGCGCGGGGGAGGATCAGGGGGCGGCTCTTTTGAAGGCCGGGCAGCTTCAGGAAAAGCTGAACCTGAAAATCCTGGTGACCTTGTCCTGCACCATGTGCCCCGATCTGGTGATGGCAGCCCAGCGCATTGCCCTGATCAATCCGCTGGTGGAAACGGAAGTTTTCGACGTGGCCCACTATCCCACCCTTCGGGAAAAGTATCATGTGATGAGCGTGCCCTGCCTGATCATCAATGACGAGCAGACCCACTTTGGACGCAAAAACCTGGATCAACTCGTATCCCTTCTTCAAACGGGGGAAATGACGGCGTAGACACAGAAGGCCTCCAATAAATAAGAGGCGGTCCTCTGCCCGCACTTGCGGGCAAGGGGAACCGCCTCTTTGCATTTTCAGTTGAGTGCTTTACACAATGGCGTGCAGCAGGAAATTGAGAATGAACAGCGCGGAGGAAACCCACACGATGGGGTGGATGTCCTTCACCTTCCCGGTGAAGGCCTTGGTCAGGCAGTAGAAGATGAAGCCTGCGGCAATGCCGTAGGAAATGCTGTAACACAGCGCCATGAACACGCCCGCGAAGAAGGCGGGAACGGCCTGGGCAAACTCCGTCCAGTCGATTTCCTTGAAGGAGGACATCATCATAATGCCAACCACCACCAGCGCCGGAGCGGTGGCTGCGCTGGGAATGGCGCTGACAAGGCCGGCAAAAAAGGCGCTTATGACAAAGCAAATGGCCACCACAACGCTGGTCAGGCCCGTGCGACCGCCCGCGCTGATGCCGGCGGCGCTTTCCACATACGTGGTGGTGTTGGAGGTGCCAACCACTGCGCCGATGGAGGTGGCGATGGCGTCGGAGAACAGGGCCTTGTCCATTTTGGATTTGAAGCCCCTGCCGGCCTCCATGGCCAGCTCATCTTCCTTGCTGAAGATGCCGCTGCGGCGGCCTGTGCCGATGAAGGTGCCGATGGTATCAAAGGTATCGGTAAGGCTGAAGGAGAAAATGGTGATCAAAACCAACGGCAGCTTGGCGGCGTCGGAGAACAGGGAACCAAGGCCCGCCTGGGTGAAAATGGCGCCGAAGGTGGTGGGCAGAGCGGCCCAGGCCTGGGAAAAGCTTACCGTTTCCGTCATGGTGGTCACTTTCAGGGGAATGCCGATGAGGGCCGCGGCCACGATACCAATGAGCACGGCACCCTTGACCTTCAGGAGCATCAAAGCGGCGGTGATCACAAGACCGAGTAAAAACACCCACAGAACGGGCTGGTTGAAGTTGGCCAGCGCGGGCACGCCCGCGGAAAAATCGATGAGCTTCACATTCAACAGGCCAATGTAGGCGATGAAAATGCCGATGCCGCCGCCGATGGCGTTTTGCAGGCTGGCAGGGATGGCCTTGACGATGTGCTTGCGAATTCTGGTGACGGTGATCAGAATGTTGAAAAGTCCGCAAATAAAGACCATGGAAAGGGCCTGCTGCCAGGTGAAGCCAAGGGCGCTGACTACTGTGAAGGTGAAGAAGGCGTTCAGACCCATACCGGGCGCCTGGGCGTAGGGGACATTGGCCACTAGACCCATAACCAGCGTGCCGATGACAGCCGAGATGATGGTGGCCAGAAATACCGCGCCCCACTCCATACCGGTGATGGAGAGAATCGACGGGTTGACAGCAATGATGTACGCCATCGCGGCGAACGTTGTCAGCCCGGCCAGGATTTCCGTGGATACCTTTGTGCCGTTTTCCTTGAGCTTGAACACGACAATACCCTCCTGCATTTTTCTTTTGACGCCCAATCCCACGCCGGCGCTCATCCGGCGCTCCATGACAAGCTATTATAATGTTATATTTGTAAAAAAGTCAATCGTTATTGCACGCAGTGCGGAAAATGTTCGGGTTTTTTCATAATTGCGCCGCACCCGAAGGAGTGATACAATATGCGGCGTGTGAACGCAAAGCCGTATGGGGGAACCGTATGAAAAAAGCATTTTGTGCGCATGTAAAAAGGGATCCGGTATTGTGGATTTCCGGGATTCTGGCCGCCGGGACGGCCTTTATTGTGCCGCCCTCCGCAGCTTATATGGAATATATCGATATCCGTACCCTGGCGCTGCTGTTTTCCCTGATGGCGGTGGTGTGCGCTCTGTCCAGAAAAGGGCTTTTGGATGCTGTGGCGGGGTGCTTTGTGCGCCGCGCCCATAGCCGCCGGGGACTGGGCGTTA
Organism: Bacillota bacterium; assembly: GCA_023411395.1. GTDB lineage: Bacteria > Bacillota > Clostridia > Christensenellales > Aristaeellaceae > JAEWAH01. Next base: position 191,758 of record JAEYOV010000076.1, on the reverse strand, counting down.
TGCTGGTGCTTTTGTGCTATGTCAGTTCCATGCTTATCACCAATGATGTGGCCCTGATTACCTTTGTGCCCCTGGCTTTGATCCTGATGCGGGACGATAGCCGGTCTATGATGTTGACGGTGGTTTTGCAAACCGTGGCCGCAAACCTGGGCAGCATGATGACGCCCTTTGGCAATCCCCAGAACCTGTTCCTGTATTCCGCTTATTCTATGACCGGCAGGGATTTCTTCGCCGCCGTGCTGCCTGTAGGCCTTGTTTCGCTGTTTGCCGTGCTGGCCCTATGCCTGCTGCTGCCACGGAAGCCCTTGGCTGTACGTACAAACCCCGCAGGCATTTCCATCAGGCTTGATGCAGTCATCTATCTGCTGGGCATGCTGTTTTTGCTATGTGTCGCCGCGGTACTGCGGTTTGTGTCTTATCCTGTGACAGCCATCGCCGTAGTTCTCATGCTGCTGATCATTGACAGGCAAGCGCTGAAAAAAGTAGATTACCCCCTGTTAATCACCTTTTGCTTTTTCTTTGTGTTTGTGGGTAATCTGGGAAAAATGGAAGCGGTGAAAAACCTTCTGGACAGGCTGCTTGAGGGGCGGGAGGTGCTTGTATCGGCTGTCGCCAGCCAATTTATCAGTAACGTGCCTGCCGCCCTGATGCTCTGCGAATTTACGGATAACGGCAATGCCCTGATTACCGGTACTAACATCGGCGGACTGGGAACACTGATCGCTTCCATGGCCAGCCTGATTTCCTTCAAACTGTACTGCCGGGCGGAGGGAGCAGAGGTTAGGAAGTATTTGTCGGTATTTACATGGATGAACTTTGGGTTATTGGGATTCTTGCTTATCCTTGCGGAAGCGGTATTATGATATCCGTCCGGCAAGCGAATACCGGGGCAGCCATTGTGCGGCTGTCCCGGTTTTGCTGATTTTTCCTGTACAATCCAACCTTATGCGGCGACTGCAAGCACGCTGAGAACGGCATTGACGGTAGCGCCGGGCGTAACATCAATAATGGAATTCGTCGACAGGTTCACAGCGTAGGTGTAAAATCCTTCCGGGACATCGGCGTCCAGGAACTGGAAACTGAACGCCTCCGATTCCAAAACATTGACCGTCGTTGAGAACGTGTAGGTGGAACCGACATTCGTCGGAGTGCCGTTGTTGAACGAGCGCTGGATCTGGAAATTCAACGTTACGGATATACCCAGGGGCAGGCCTATGATGCCGGTAAACGTCAGCAGGTTGTTTGTGTTGCCGATGCCGTTGGTATCAATCGTGGTTGACACCACGTTCAGAGGGCTGGCAAGCAGCGTGGTAAAGATTGGGAGGGGGCCGGCACTGCCGCTGGATGCATTCAGCGCCGCCTGCCTGCCTCGTGCCGGTTTATCGACATGGACAATGGAATTGTCTTTCGTTGCTACCACAGAGCAAGGGTCGCCGCAATAGTACTGTGATGGGTAGTACTGTGAAGGATAATACCAATTGTTAGCTTCTGCATACATAACATATTTCACCTTACTCAGTATTTGGAGAACATCTCCACTTTATATTATTCTGCCAAAATGCGAATGTGTTCCGATTTTAATCGGCATTTGAGCCTGCGGCACATAAGCTGGGAGACAGAATAATATGAGGTGGAGATGTTCTCCCAAAAAGGAAAAAGGGTGATTGATTTGGATTCGGAAAAAAACAACAGGTATTACTTATCGAATGACGGCTACGGCGGTCATGGGCCGGCATGCGGCAGGCAGGCAGTGCTGAATGCATCCAGCGGCAGCGCCGGACCCTTGCCGCTTGTTACGACACTGCTTTCAAGCCCCATCCATGTGGTGTCCACTTCCATTGACACTGCCGGTATGGGGAATACAAACAACCTGCTGACGTTTACCGGCATCATAAGCCTGCCTTTGGGAATATCCGTGACGTTGAACTTCCAGATTCAGCGCGTATACAACAATAGCGCCCCAAGGAATATCGGCTCCACCTACACCTTCTCCGCTACGGTCAATGTTCTGGAATCGGAATCATTCAGTTTCCAGTTCATGGATGCGCGTGTGCCGGATGGATCTTATACTTACTATGTGAGCTTGTCGACCAACTCCGTCGTCGACATAACGCCCGGCGCTACCGTCAATGCTGTTCTCAGCGTACTTGCCGTTGCCGTATGAGGGCTGCAGGCCAGCCGTTCTTCCCTGACTGCTCCCGCCGGATGGTAAAAAAAGGTTTTGTAAACACACTCAATTTCCCGGCCCGGTGCGAAGGCAACTGCCTGCGCCGGGCCATTTATTTGCCTGCCCATGTTTGGGGCTTCTGCTTTTCAGCCATGCGATAAAAAACCTTTACCCTTGGAAATTCCCTGCGCTTTTATCACGATTCATATCGATTTTTGTAGACGAAATGCCAGTTGTAACATATAATAACAATATATGCTTTTTAAGGATTGACGGCCTATGAACATTCTGCTGACCGGCATTCTTTCACCCATGGTCTGGGGCATGGTAGAGCGGCTTGGGCGTGACGCCCATCATGTGACCATGCTGGGCCAGGCCGGAGGCTTAAAGCCGGAGCACACATCCGCGGTTTTTCACGATATGCACCCCGGCAATCCTGATGCGCAGAAGCTTTTGCAGGCCGGCCGCTTTCATGTGATTGTTTTTTTCTATGCCTGTCAATGTGAAGATACTAAGGAATATGGTTCCGTGCAGGGCTCCATGCTGGATGTACTCTTCCAGTTCCAGCAGACCGCATCGCAATGCGGCGTGGAACGTTTTATTCTTATTACCGACCAGCGGGTGTTTGGCTCTTTGCAGGAAGCCCGGGAGAACGAAACACCAATCCCCGATTCTCCCACCGGCATACTCATCAAGGCTGCGGAGGACTGTTTGCGCTACAGCAAGGCGGACCGAATGAAAACGCTCATTGTGCGCGTAACGAGCCTGTATATGCAAGGCGCGGAGGATGCTTTTTTCAGCCGCGCCTTACACCATGCCAGGAACAATAAGCCCATGGTGATCGATGGCACGGAAGATTCGCCCTGCGATTTTCTGCATGCGGATGATCTGGCGCTATTTTTAAGCCTTTCCCTGGAAGCAGATATATCGGGCGCCGCCTGTTTGGCAAAGCGCTGCCCCTGGTTGAGCTGGCTGTATTCGGCGGGCTGGCCCAATGGCTTTCTTCCCTGTCCAGGATGTTCGCGACCTTCCGCTTTGCAGATTTCTGGCTTTTCTATGTGATTTTGATGGGCAGCATGCATGGCGGGCTTGTGGGCATCGTGGCTGCCATCATTGCCTGCCTCTCCTATGGAATTGACTGGGTAAGCCAGGGAAACGACCTGTATCTGCTGCTTTACAACATGGACAACTGGCTGCCGCTGATGATGTATATGCTGGCAGGCGGCTTGTTCGGGTATATGCATGACAAAACGAACGAAAAAGTAAAAATGCTGGAGAGGGAAAAGGAAGAACGCGATACGGAGACCGCTTTCCTGGAAAGCATGTACAAGCAGGCTTCCGAGGACCGCAATCAATTGCAGAAGCAGGTCATGCGCTACCGGGACAGCTATGGCAGAATCTACAGCATCACCCAGGAGCTGGATACATTACAGCCCGAGCAGGTCTTTTTGTCGACGATGAACGTGCTGGAAGACACGATGCAAAACCACAGCGTCGCGTTGTATTCGCGCACCGGCAATACTCCCTTTGCGCGGCTTGTTGTGCATTCACGGGAAATTGTCGGCGACCTGTCAAAATCCATAGACCTTGATAAATTCCCGCTCATGAAGGCGCGCCTTGAGCGCGGTGAGATGTTTACAAACACGGCGCTGGAGCCGGGGTATCCCGTGTTCTGCGCGCCTGTCATGCAGGACGGCCGGCTGATCGCCATGATCGCGCTGTGGGATGTGCCGTTTGACCAGCAAACGCTGTACCACCAAAATCTATTCAGCGTCGTGGCCGGGCTTGTGCAATCGGCCATGGTGCGGACGCTGCGTTATTTTAACATGTCCCAGGACATGTATCTGGAGAATACGCATATTTTGGCCGACAAGGCCTTCCGGTCTGCTCTGGGCGTTTATCAGCGCATGCGAAAGCAGCGCACATCCAGCTACCTTTTGCTGCGGGTGAAAAGCCTGTCAGGGGAGAGCCCGCTGTTAGAAATGGACCGCAGCATCGGCAGCGTGACAAGGACCACGGACCTTACGGGGCGCACGGACGACGGCACCTATTTTGTATTGCTGCCCCAGGCAAGCGTGGACAACATACCGCAGATCGAGAGCCGGTTTTTGAAGGCCGGGCTGACCTGCGAGGTTGTGCCCCAGGAGGTCGCGTATGCCTAGCACTGCGATCCTGTACCTGATATTGGGCGCGCATGGGCTGCTTTTTCTGTCCACGGTGATTTATGGCAGCTTTTCGAAAAGAAGGCTTCGGTCCTCCCATTATGTGTGGATGTTCCTGACGCCTTTATTCGGTCCCGTTACAGGGTGGATGATGATTCTTAACGTTGGGCGGACACCGGCGGGGATGGATTGGATACGCCGCAACGAGAAGAGCAAAGAAATGATCCTACACCACATGCCGGTCAAAGACATGGTGCCGCTTGAGGAAGCGCTTTTGATCAATGATCCGCACAAGCGGCGCACCCTGATGATGAATATCTTGCGAGCCGACCCCATGCAGTACCTGGACCTGCTTTTGCTCGCGCGCTTTAACGATGATACGGAAACGGCGCACTATGCGACGGCTACGATCATGGAGCTGCAGCGGCAGTTTCAATTGGAGCTGCAGCAGCGGCAGGCGGAGCTTGCACGCCATGAGGAAGACTTTGATAAACACCGGGAGTATGTAGGCTTCCTTTCCAGGTATTGTGAAAGCGGCCTGCTGGAGGGACAGCTGCTCAGGCGGCAGCGGCTGGTGCTGAAAAAGGCTCTTTATACGTGCCTGCAGATGAAGGAAACCCCCGAGTTGCTTCGCATCATGGTGCATAACAGCCTGGCGCTCAAAGACGCGGCGGAAGCAAGGGTGGCAGCGCAGACGCTTATGGCAAAATGGCCGCTGGATGAAGCATCCTGGATGGAAGGAATGCGTGTCTGCGTGGAAACAAGGGATCAAAGCGGGATGCAGGCGCTTCTTTCGCAAATGCAAAAAACGCCGGTGGACTTTACCAGCAAGGGACGTGAGCAGTTGCTTTTCTGGACGGAGAAACGCAAATGAAGCAAAACATATTCTGGGTACGATTGCTTTTGCCGGTGTTGGTTATGGCTTTTCTGGCCGGTGCGATCCTGCTGGAAAAAAAGGGGCAAGCCATTGAAGCCCGGGATGTCATGCTGGACATCCTTGCGCAGGATGCGGGCAAGAAAAGCCGGGCCGATGAATCGCGGCCGGGCGTACTGATTGTGTATCATGGGGCGGATGAATTTGAGTCCATCTCCAAGCAGACGCTTGCCGACACATTGGATCAGATGCGCATTGCCTTTCGGGCGGTTGACCTTTCCAGTGAAGCGCTGCCTTCCCTTGACGGTGTTTCCATGCTGCTTTTGTGCTGCCGTACCCTGGAACCGTTTGAAAGCGGCTTGGAGCAGCTTGTGACGTGGATTGAAGCGGGCGGCAAGTTCGGCATGATGATGGCGCCCACCGTGGACACTTCCTTTCGGATTTTGTATAGAAAGCTGGGAATTTCGCAGTTCGGTTCCGGGTACATGGAATATAAATCCCTCCGTTATACCACAGGCTTTCTCCCGCTCTGGGGGGACAAGGTGTTTGACAGCGGTTTGCAGGATTTCGCACTGCCTTTGCGGCTGGAGCAGGATTGCACGGTACATATGCAAAGCGCCGACAGCGCGGCGATCCCGCTTTTGTGGGAGAGGTCCGTTGGAAACGGGCGCATAGCGGTCCTCAACAATTTTTTGTTGTCCGGCAAGGACAGCCGCGGGTTTGCCGCCCAGGTGCTGTTTGCCCTGGAAGACACGGTGATATACCCCATCATGAATGCGGGCATGGTGTACGTGGATGATTTCCCCGCACCGCAGCCCGAGGGCTTTAACGAAGCATTGCTGAAAACCTACGGGTACGATATACAGGGCATGTTCCGAAACCGCTGGTGGCCCGATATGAAAAGCCTGACATGGAAATATGGCCTGCGCTATACCGGGGTGCTGGTCGAAACCTACAACGAGACTGTGTCACCGCCGTTTGAACCGGAAAATACGGATGGGGCGCTGCTCAAGTTTTATGCGTCGGAGCTTACGCAATCCGGCGGGGAAACCGGCCTGCACGGGTATAATCATATGCCGCTTTGCCCTCCCGGTTTTCCATACCGGGATGAGGCGTATGTCACATGGCCATCCATGGAGTATATGCGGCAGGGTATTGCGGAGCTTGTCCGGTACGGAAAAAAGATGATGCCGGACGCAAAGTTCGCGACGTATGTTCCGCCGTCCAACTACTTAAGCGCCGAGGGGCGCGCCGCGCTTTTGCAGGCTGTTCCCGGCCTTCGGGTCATCTCGGGCCTGTATCTTCATGAAACAGGGGTGGAAGCCCTTACGCAGGAGTTTTGCGAGGAAGAGGATGGCATCATCTCGGTCCCCCGCATCTCCTCCGGCTTTTTGGCGGATGGGTATACCGGCTTTGTCACCGCCCAGGAACTGATGCTGCACGGCGTGTTTTCCCACTTCATTCATCCCGACGATATTTTGGACGAATCCCGCGGCGCCAAGTACGGATGGGACGAGATGTTCCGGCAATTTTCCACGACGATCGGGTCCATCGCAAAGACTTATCCCGAGCTTCGTTTCTCCACCTCCTCGGAAGGCGCGGCCGCCGTTCAGCGGTATGGCCGCCTGGGACTTGGCAGGGAGGAAACAGGAAGCGTCCTTCATGTGGTGCTTACAAATTTTTACGACACCGCCTGGCTGGCCATAAGGACGCGCCGGATACCCGCCGCCATGGAGGGCGGGGAATTGTTTCAGGTTTCCGACGGCTTCTACTGGATACGGGCGGATGCGGCGGAGATTACCATACGCTGGGAGGAGGGCGCATGAGGGTCTGTGTGATATGCGAGGGAAGTTATCCTTTTGTGGCCGGCGGCGTCTCCTCCTGGCTGCAGGAATTGATCCTGAACATGCCCCAGCATGAGTTCGTCATCTGGGCCGTCGCCGCGCAGGAAAAGCAGCGGGGTCATTATATGTATACGGCTCCCGCCAATATCGTGGCCATACGCGATGAATATCTGGACGCTGTATTGCATGAACCAATGAAGCGCAGGCGCAGATCCTACCGCCTTGATGAAAAGCAGAAGTCGGCTGTCCGTGCGCTGCTCAGCTGCCGTACACCTGATTGGGAGACGGTCTTCAGCATGTTCGGCCATGACCGGAAAAGGAATCTGGGCTTCCTTCTAAGCCAGGATTTTTTGAAGCTGCTTGCGGAAATATGCGCGGAGGATTACCCCTATGTAGGCTTCACGGATTACTTCTGGACGATAAGGTCCATGTTCCTGCCCCTTTTGTACTTGCTCGGCGGCGCGCTGCCGGAGGCGGATTTATATCATTCCGTGTCGGCGGGGTATGCCGGGGTGCTGGGCGCCATGGCGGCCACGCGGTACAAAAAGCCGTTTGTTCTGACCGAGCATGGGATCTACACAAGGGAGCGGGAGGAGGAAATCCTCCGAACCGACTGGGTGCCGCCGCATTTTAAAGACCTGTGGATCAACATGTTTTACATGTTCACGCGCTGCGCCTACGGTGCGGCCGATTGCGTGACATCGCTTTTCCACAGGGCGAGCCTGATCCAGCAGGAGATCGGCTGCCCAACGGATAAGTGCCGGGTCGTCAGCAACGGTATCCATGCGGAGCGGTTTGCGGCTGTCCGCCCAAAGGAGGAGGACGGCTGGATTGATATCGGCGCCGTGGTGCGCATTGTGCCGATCAAGGACATCAAGACCATGCTCTATGCTTTTTCTCTGGTCTGCGCCGAAAGGGATCATGTACGGCTGCACATTTTGGGCCCCAAGGATGAGGATGAGGATTACTGCGAGGAATGTCTTCAATTGGTGCGCGATCTGGAGCTTGAACATGTGGTCTTCACTGGCCGCGTGGACGTAAAGGCCTATCTTGAAAAAATTGACTTTACGCTGCTGACAAGCATCTCCGAAGGGCAGCCGCTGGCCGTGCTGGAGGCGATGGCGTCGGCCAGGCCGGTTGTGGCCACGGATGTCGGAAACTGCCGCGAGCTGCTGGAAGGCGTGAATGACCCTTTCGGAAAGGCCGGGATATGCGTTCCCGTTATGCACCAAAGCGCGCTGGCCGACGCGATGCTGGCCTTATGCGAAAACGCGGAGCTCAGACAGCAGATGGGGTTAAGCGGGCAAAAGCGGGCTGCTGCGCTTTACGGCTATGAGCAGATGCTTAAAAAGTACCTGAAGATCTACGATGAAGCTGCAATCGCGTCAAGGCAAAGGTGGAATGCGTAGCCATGGCAGGCATAGGTTTTGAGCTGAAGAAGCTGTTTGTGGGCCGGGGGGCCATTCGGAAAGTACGGGCATACGCCTATGCGGGCATCGTCTGTTCCGGTACGATGCTGCTTGCGGTTGTGCTGCTGCTGGGCATACAAAGGCTGGCGAAGCTATATGGCGCCACGGACAGGGACAGCGAGACGCTGATCGCCATGATGGTGTATGCGCTCATAGGCTCGCTGCTGTTAAGTTCCGTCTGGCAGATGCTTTTGTCCAGGTTCGTGGCCGACCAGCTTTTTACCGGGACGCCCGAGCGCGTGATGCCATCCCTGTTTGGCGGTTCGATACTGCTGATGGTGCCTGGCGGGCTGATGTATGGCTTGTTTCTGTCTTATGCGCAGGCGGTTCCCTTCCTGGACAGGTTCATAAATTGGGTGCTCTTTACGGAACTGATCGTCATCTGGCTGCAGATGGCTTACATTACGGCCGCCAAGGATTACAGGCGGATACTTCGTGTGTTTTTTCTGGGGGTAGTAACGGCGCTGGGGCTTGGGTGGCTGCTGCTCTCCTTGGATGTTCCCGTATTGACGGCGCTGATGGCCGCTTTGGCGTGCGGCTATGGCGTGATGATGATCGGCTTTACCCGCGTGCTTCTTCTGTATTTCCCAACGGGGGAGGGAAGTCTGTTTGCCTTTTTGCAATGGCTGGGCAGAACCCCCGACCTGATATGGATCGGGCTTTTCAGCATGGCCGGCGCGTTTGTGCATTTGGTGGTGATGTGGTTTGGCCCGTATGGCGAGACGGTTGCGGGACTGTTCCGCCACGCGCCGGCCCACGATGCCGCCGCCTTTTTCGCCTTTCTGGTGACGATCCCTGCGAATATCAATTTCGTGGTATCCGTAGAGGTCAATTTCTATCAGAAATACAAGCGCTACTTTTCCGCCGTTACGGGCGGCGGAACGCTTTCCGAACTGAATCTGGCCAGGGTCGATATGGTTACGGTGCTGCAGCAGGAAATATTCAAGCTGGCGCAGGTTCAGGTCTTTTTTATGGTGGCCTATTCCGTGCTGATGCGCTATTTTCTGGAGACCATCGGTTTTACCCGTGAGATGGTCGGCATGTTCCAGATGATGTGCGTGGGTTACAGCGCATATGCCGTTGGAAACAGCCTGATGCTTTTGCAGCTGTATTTCAACGACCGCAAAGGCGCACTCATGACAAGCCTTGTGTTTTTTGCCGTGAATCTTGCGATTACCGTATACACGATGCATGGCTCGCCTTTATACTACGGCATCGGGCTGACGATCGCAGGGGTTGCCATGTATGTTGTGGGGCTGCTCAGGCTGATGACCTATGTCAGAAAGATAGACTATCATGTTTTTTGCGGCCAGCCTGTGCTTAGACAGCAAAAGCTGGACGGGTGGACAAGGCTGGCAAACCGCCTGGACAGCCGTGCTTCATCAGCCAAAGCAATAAATGGAAAAGAAAAGGAGAGTGGGAGAAAAGTATGAAATGTCCCCGCATTCTGAAATATGTGCTTATTTTGGTGCTTTGCCTCACGCTTGCCGGATGCTCGGTGGAGACCGCCGTGGAAGCCTCCTCCGGTCAGCAGGCAAAGCCGGCAGCGAAAAAAGATGTGCAGGACATAAGCGAGCTGCCCTTAAAGGATGATGCATCCTTGTATGGGGCATATGATCCCACCTCCCTCGTGTATTACTATGTCACGGTGCGCAGTGGCAACGCGGCGGATGGCACAAACCACACGTTTGAAGAGGTCAATGCCTATTTGAATCTTCAGGGCATGACAGGCGTAGAGAAAATCAAGACGGAGATCATCCTTCAGGTAGGCGATGAGAACGGCCCGCTGCCGGGCGAGCTTGGCTATAGCGCGACCGAGCCGAACGCGACCATCAATGTGCGTGGCCGGACCAGCACCGAGTTTCCGCAAAAGTCATACCGTATCGATTTATATGACAATGCCGGTCTGTGGAGAGGGCAAAAGGCAATTGCGCTGAACAAGCATCCCGGTGACCCGACGCGGCTGCGCAACATGCTGTTTTTCCGACTCTTGCAGGATGTGCCTGATCTGACGAGCCTGAGAACACAGTTTGTACAGGTCTTTTTGAAGGATGAAACCAAGCAAACGCCTGATACGGCATTTGCGGATTACGGCCTTTATACGCAGGTGGAGCTGCCAAACGGACGGTACCTGCGCAACCATTCCCTCAGCCGCAACGGAAATTTGTATAAGGCGAATATGTGCGAGTTTTTCCGCTATGAGGACAAGATCCGCCTGGCTACGGACCCGGAGTATAATCTCAATGCATTCAGCGAGGTTCTGGAGCCCAAAACAAGCGAAGACCACACAAAGCTTATCGCCATGCTGGAAGCGGTGAACGACTATACCATCCCCATAGAAAATGTGTTTACGAAGTATTTTGATGTTGATAATTTAATGAGTTACCTGGCGTTCAATCTTCTGATGGCCAATCCGGACAGCAATGCGCAGAACTATTTGCTTTACAGCCCCGTCAACAGCGGCAAGTGGTACTATTTATTGTGGGACGGGGATGGCTCGCTGGCCTATTATGAGGATGAACTGCTCAAGAACACATGGTCGGAGGCGGAGTGGACCAAAGGCCTGTCCGATTACTGGGAGATCGTACTGTACAACCGCATGTTCCGCATTCCTCAGTACCGGCAAATGCTTACGGAAAAAGTGGAACAGCTTCATAAAATCATTACACCGGCACGGATTGCTCAGTTGATTCAGGAATACCGCACCGTTGTGGATACGTTTACGCACCGCATGCCGGATATCATCAACCTTGGTTGCACATTGGAACAATTGGAATTGATATACCAAAACATGCCGAATGATACGGAACGTGCCTACCAGTTTTTCATTGATTCCATGGAAAAGCCGATGCCCATCTATCTTGACAATGTGGAAAGAAAAGGGGATGCTTTGCTTTTGTCATGGGGCGACGCCTACGACTTTGATGGGGAGCTTGTTTATTACAATGTGGAGGTAGCAGCCGACTGGTCGTTTAGGCCGGAAACGATTGTTTTTTGTGAAAGCCCCAGGCAGCTAAAGCTGCAAACCGAGATCCCTGTTTTGCCGGAAGGCACATATTACTGGCGTGTCACCGCAACCAATGAAAGCGGGAAAACGCAGGTGGCCTTCGATCAGGTCTACTCGGATACAGGCGTTCATCAGGGAATGCGGCGCTTCTCTATTACGAAAGACGGGCAGGTGAATAATTCGCAATGAAGGACCCCGCCTACCGCCACGAATTGAAATATATCATCAGCCAGCCTGATTGGGTGCTGCTTAGAACCAGGATGCTGGGTGTGCTTCCCCGGGACAAAAATGCCGGGGCAAACGGCGAATACTGGATCAGGAGCCTCTATTTTGATGATTACTGGAACACAGCGTATGAAGAGAAGGAAATGGGGGTACTGCTTCGCCACAAATACCGCGTACGCGTTTACAATTGTTCGGACCAGACGATCATGCTGGAGCGAAAAAGCAAGTTTGACAAATACATCCGCAAGGAAAGCGCTCCCATGACGCGCAAGGAAACAGAGGCGCTGCTGGATGGGGAATATGGTTTCCTGAAAAAGAGCGAACATAATCTGATGCGTGAATTCTACTATGAGTGTACATCCAGGCTCATGCGCCCGCGGGTGATGGTCGATTACGACCGGGAACCGTATGTCATGGAATCGGGGGATGTGCGGATCACCTTTGACAAGCATGTGCGCGCCGGATTCGGCACATTTGATTTGTTTGACAAGGCGCTACCGGCAATGAATGTGCTCCGTGCCGATCAATTGATCATGGAAGTGAAATTTACCGCATTTTTGCCTGCCATCGTCCGCAGGCTTCTTCCGCCCAGGTCAAGCATCATGACGGCAGCCTCAAAATATGTGCTGTGCTGTGATGCCGCGGTAAGAAACCAACAAAAGAACAGAACGGAGGGGCTATTATGGGAGGCGCGCTGACATTCAACGACATCATCAAGAAATCTGTACTGGAAGCCGGCGGGTTTTTGCAGAGCGTGTCCTTGGAGACCATCATCAAGGCGGCTGTCTATATCCTTTTGGCGCTGGTCATAGGGCTTGTACTATACTGGCTATACCGCAAAACGTATTCCGGGGTGGTATACAGCCATTCCTTTGCGGTGTCGCTGGCGGGTATGACGGTTATGACCTGCACGATCATCGTTACCATTCAATCCAACGTGGTGCTCTCCCTGGGCATGGTAGGCGCGCTCTCTATTGTCAGATACAGGACCGCTGTAAAAGAGCCGATGGATCTGATGTTTCTGTTTATGGCGGTGGCCACAGGGATTGCAACGGGTGCGGGAATGTTCTACATTGCCGTTTTCGCCATAGTGATTATGTGCCTTCTGCTCTTTATCCTCCGCCGGAGAAAGCATCAGCGTGACGAGATGTATATCCTGCTGATCCACTATACAGGGGAGGGCATGGATGATGCGATACGCCGCGCACTGGGTACGAACCCGTTTAAGATCAAGTCCAAAACCATGCGCAGGCAGGATGTGGAGATGGCTGTGGAGATTCGGGTGAAAAAAGGCAGGCTCGGCTTTTTGGATCAGATCCGCATGATGGAGCAAGTAAATGATGTGACACTGGTGCAGTACAACGGCGATTATATTGACTGATGTGTGAGGTGCATGAAATGGCAAGGCCGCGCCTGCTTGCATATGTGCTGCTGATTCCCGTGCTGCTGATGTTTGCCGCTTGTGCATCCGCAGTCACGGTGGCTATCACATATCCCGCAAGCGGCAGGGAGCTTGTCAATCCCTATATGGGAAACGTGGCCTGGGCAAACGACGCGTCAGAGCGGGAGCAGCCCTTTACCCTGGTGTATGCCGGCTTGCTATGGTCGGATTTTGAACCGGGAGAAGGGGTATACGATTTTGAATCGTTTGAAAAAGCGAATCATTTTGACAAATGGCGCCTGGAAGGCAAGCATGTGATCCTTCGTTTTGTCATGGACCAGCCGGGTAACAGGAGCCACAGGGATATCCCTGACTGGCTTTTCACGAAAACCGGAAAGGACGGGGAGGCGTACAGAATCTCATACGGGCGGGGGTATAACCCCAATTATGAGAATCCTGTGCTGATTGAGGCCCATGCCAAAGCCATCGCGGCGATAGGCGAGCGGTACGGGCAGGACCCGCTCATTGCTTACGTGGAGTTGGGCTCCCTGGGGCACTGGGGCGAATGGCATGTGCATGACAAACTGCGTCCGCTGCCGCTGTCACCCATAAGAGATTTATATGTTGCGCCATACCTGGCCGCGTTCCCAAAGGCCAGGCTGATGATGCGGAGGCCGTTTTCCATCGCCGCCCAAAACAATATGGGGCTGTTCAATGACGCATCCGGGGAGGCAAAGGCAACGGAGGCATGGCTTTCATGGATAGAAAAGGGCGGTACGTATGACCAGACAGAAGAAGGAAACGCGCTGGCTTCCATGGCAGATGCGTGGCGCACCGCGCCCATCGGCGGTGAGCTGTCCACCAGCATCAAGGACACTACATTGCTGGGCAACATGCTGGATGATGTCCTGCGCCTTTTTGAGCGCTCCCATACAAGCTGGATTGGCCCGGGTAGCTTTGTGAATATCAAGCGTGGCGGCGAATATCAAAAAGCGCTGGATCAGTTGAACCGCACCATTGGTTACCGGCTTCGTGTTGAGGAAAGTGAAGTATTGCAAACGGCTGACGGTTCTGTACATGTTGACCTTACATGGGTGAACGACGGAATCGCGCCTTTTTACTTCGATTGGATTCCCAGCCTGCGCATTGCCGGCGGCGATGGAGCCGGAACCATATTGTATCTTGACATGAAATTGCGGGATGTGCAGCCGGGGGAAACGATTCCCGTAAGCCTATCCATTGACAAGGCGGTGCTGCCAGAGGGAAAGTGCACGGTATACGCGGGGATCGTTGATCCCGTAACAGGGGACGCCGGGATTGAGCTTGCAATGGATACAGCAAGGCAGGGCAAGTGGTATGAGTTGTTTCAACTGAAGCTTTCAGATACGGAGTGAGTTGGGTTCATAAAATGCAGGGAAACAAAGCTTTGCAATTTCTGTTTTACAGGAGGATGGCAGTATGAGGATTCAGGATGTTCCCTTTGGCGTTACGGACTGGAGTAAAATTCCTCCCACCAGGCATCCCGGCATCACCGGTGATGCGTACTGGCGTACGCTGGAAATTGGTAATATCCGCGTGCGCATGGTGGAATACACCCCCGGGTTTGTGGCCGACCACTGGTGCCACCGGGGCCATGTGCTGCTTGTGCTGGAAGGAGAGCTGGTTACAGAGCTGGAGGATGGGCAAAAATTTGTGCTGACTCCGGGTATGAGCTACCAGGTGGCGGATGATTTGAGCTCGCACAGGTCGGTCACGCAGACTGGAGCGAAGCTGTTTATTGTGGATTGACGGATAAGCAGCCTTTGATCCGTGAGGGAACAAATGAAGCGGTATTATTATGCGGACGCCATTTCTGATTTTCTTCAGAAGAATCGTTTTACCATCTTTGGCGAATTGACATCCAATGATCAATTCGCGGCCGATGACCTGCAAAAAAGTACCTGGCTGGCGGAAATAGATATCCTCAAGCGCGAGCTGGAAAAGTTTCCCGATGGCGATATTCTGTTCGAATATACCGTGCCCCGTATCGGCGACAGGATCGACAATATTGTCCTGTATCAGGGAATCGTTTTCCTGCTGGAGTTCAAGGTCGGTGAACATGTCTATTCAAAAGCCGCCACCGATCAGGTAATGGATTACGCATTGGATCTGCGCTGCTTTCATAAGGAAAGCCATAACAAGTTTATTGTCCCGATTCTGGTGGCGACGGAAGCGCCTGCCGCAGCCTCACAAATCCAGTTTGTTGATTACCGGATGCTGGCGCCGCTTCAATGCAACCAGAAGAACCTGGGAATTACGCTCGCCGGCATTGCTGAAAGCTACGGCCGTACTCCATTTTCGGCCCGGAATTGGATTGATTCGCTTTATAGGCCGACACCGACAATTATCGAGGCTGCGCAAGCGCTCTACCGTGGGCATCGGGTAGAGGACATCTCCAGAAATGATGCCAGCGCGATCAATTTGAGCCGGACAACAGATGCGATCAACCGGATCATTGACTATAGCAAGGCAAACCACCGCAAATCGATTTGTTTTGTCACCGGCGTACCGGGTGCCGGCAAAACGCTTGCAGGCCTCAATCTATCGGTGGAGCGGCAGAGGATTGATGAAAAGGAGCATGCTGTATTCTTGTCGGGCAATTTTCCTTTGGTCGCCGTGCTGCAGGAAGCGCTTGCCCGGGATAAATGTAAGCGTTGTCCTATTTCCAAATCCGGAGCGCTTCGGGAAGTCAAGGATTTCATTCAGATCATACATCACTTTCGGGACGATGCCATATCAACAGACGCGGCGCCTTATGAAAAAGTAGCCATATTTGACGAGGCCCAGCGAGCCTGGACGGAAGAAATGCTTTCGCGTTTCATGAAAGAAAAGAAAGGTATATACGGATTCGGACAGTCAGAGCCTGAATTCTTAATCAGTATCATGGACCGCCATATGGACTGGGCCGCGGTCATATGCCTGATTGGCGGCGGGCAGGAAATCAATACCGGCGAAGCCGGCCTGTCTGAATGGTTCAAAACGCTGAAAAAGGCTTATTCCCATTGGGATGTGTATGTGTCAGATCAGATTACCGATGCAGAATACCTGATGGGCGTCCAAGTGACAGACTTGCTGGACAACATCCATATCGAACAGGATCTGCATTTGGCCGTATCCCTCCGTTCCTTCCGCAGTGAAAAGGTATCGGCGTTTGTTAAGGCATTTCTGGATGTGAACAAAGATCAAGCCTGCGCGCTTTACTCCGAATTCAGGGATGTCTATCCCATCGTGCTGACACGCGACCTCGAAACAGCCAAAGCCTGGGTCCACAGCCGGGCCAAAGGCTCGCAGCGCTATGGCATCACTGCAAGCTCCGGCGCCGGGCGCCTCCGCGCGCACGGGGTTTGGGTGCAAAGCAGGATTGATGCCCCGACCTGGTTCCTAAGCGGCAAGGACGATGTCCGCTCTTCCTGCTTTCTGGAAGAAACAGCAACAGAATTCGACATACAGGGTCTTGAGCTGGATTGGAGCATTGTATGCTGGGATGCCAACATGCGCTTTAACGGATCTTCGTTTGAATACTATCAGTTTCGGGGCAGCCGCTGGGAGCATGTGAATCAACCCATAAAGGCCCTATACCTAAAGAACGCCTACCGTGTGCTGCTCACCCGCGCCCGCCAGGGCTTTGTAATTTTCATACCGAACGGTGATAAGGCGGATTCAACCCGCGATCCTGCCTTCTATCATGGCATATACGATTATTTGAAGGCAGTCGGGATCCCTGAAATCTGCAGAGAGGACATAAGCCGGTTTGACAGCGTTCGGGGGGAGCAGCCTGATACCGAATACAAATCGCATGGAAAAGAAGAAATACCCGATCTGCTTGGTTTTCTTTTCAGGGGAGAGGACAGCGTGTGATCATGTGTGGTTTACGAAAAATATCTATATATAAATAAAAAACAATCGGAATCGCCTGTAAGCAAGTGATTCCGATTGTTTCTTGGTCAAGGTGAAAAGATAGGCTTACGATTTTATAAGATTTCCCCCATGCAGGAAGGCGTATGGTATAATCAGGAAAGTATGCGGCGGTTAGGAGGATATACGTGCGGAACAAAATCTTGCTGGTGGAGGATGATCTCTTCTTGCGGAACGGCCTGACCGAGCTTATGGATCAGGCCGGCTATGCCACTGATGCGTGTGCATCTGTGCAGGAGGCACGGATGCATGCCGAAAAAAGCGTTTATGACTTGATCGTGCTGGATATCGGGCTTCCGGATGGGGATGGAATCGGGCTATGCAAGGCCTGGCGCTTTGCAGGCTGCAGGACACCTATCCTGTTTTTGACCGCTTGTGACGAAGAGATACAGGTGGTTCGAGGGTTTGACGCGGGCGGTGACGATTACGTCACAAAGCCCTTTCGGATGCTGGAGCTTTTAAGCCGTATCCGTGCGCTGCTTCGAAGGAGTGCGCCCGCTACGTTTGTGCGGTCAGGCTTGGAAATCGATATGGAGCGCATGACAGTGCGCAATAATGGAGAAATGGTGCTTCTGACACCCATAGAATTCCGGCTGCTTTCAGCCATCCTCCGCGCAGGCGGGCGGGTGGTGACGAGGAATAAGCTGCTGGAAGGCATATGGGATATGGGCGGGCAGTTTATCGACGGAAATACGCTGTCAGTGCATATCAGCCGTCTTCGGGAAAAGGTCGGGGCGGAATGCATTCGCACCGTGCGGGGGGTAGGCTACCAATGGGAGGATACTTTTTAGCTGCACTTCTGGGCGGGGTGGCGCTGCTGCTTACTGCCCTGCTTTTAATTTGCATGGTACAAGCTATCCGCCGCGGGCGCGAAGCTGTCCGGCTGCATGACCAGCTGATGCGGTTTTTGGCCGGAGAAATCAAGACGCCCAGCTTTAGCGTGCGGGACAACCGCTTTGCGTTGTTTGAAAACGCGGTGATTGAACTGGAAACACGGCTTTTGCAAAGTGAAGATAACAGGAATCAGGAGATACGGAAAAACGAAAAGCTGCTGACAGATATCTCCCACCAGTTAAAAACGCCCATTTCAGGCCTCAAGCTGTACTGTGAAATGGATGAGGGCGCACACCTTGAGCAGCAGCTTAGGTTGCTGAACCGCATGGAGCATTTGATCGGCTCGCTCCTTCGATTGGAGCGGCTGCGGGCAGATGGCTATGAATTTCATTTTGAGATACGGGAGCTCTCCGGCATCGTGCGGGATGCCCTGGAAAGGGTTCTGCCGCTGTTTCCAGGTCGGCGGATTGAAGTGTCCGGAGAGGCGGAGCTTGACTGCGATGAAGCATGGATGGGCGAGGCGATTGCGAACCTGATCAAAAATGCCTGCGAGCACACCCTGGAGGATGGAAGAATCAGCATCACCATTGAACAGGCCGAAAGCTCCGTTTTTTGCGCCGTTGCGGACGATGGCGGCGGTGTGCCGCCCCATGAGCTTGGCAGCCTGTTCCGGCGTTTTTTTCGCAGCTCGTCGTCAGCCGCTTCCCAAGGGGTCGGCGTGGGGCTGGCTATCGTCCGGGCAATCGTGGAAAAGCACCACGGCACGGTATCTGCCGAAAACGCGCAGGGCGGGCTAAAAGTCACAATCTGCCTGCCGGTCTTGCATCACCGTCTTAAGAAAACGTAAGGCGGCAGTCACAAGGCCGCAAGCTTTCGGCGGTACAATGGATCCGTAAAGGGGGAACGCGCTATGGAGATCATGCGGTGTCAGGCGCTGTGCAAAACGTTTGCCTCGGGCGAGACGGCGGTTCACGCGGTTCGGGATATCCATTTATCTTTTGAAAAAGGCGAGTTCGTGGCGGTCACCGGGCCCAGCGGGTCGGGCAAGTCCACGCTTTTGCATATGCTGGGGGGGCTGGAGTACCCCACCTCCGGCAAAGTTTTTTTCCAGGATGCCGACCTTTTCGCCTATAACGACAACCAACTTTCTGTGCTTCGGCGGCGACGGTTCGGCTTTGTGTTTCAATCCTACAACCTCGTTAAAGAACTGACCGGTTACGAAAACATACTGCTGCCTGTGATGCTGGATAAAAAGCAGCCGGATCAGGCTTATGTGGACAAGCTGATCGATATGCTTGAGATAGGGGATAGAATAAGCCATCTGCCCGGCGCGCTGTCGGGCGGGCAGCAGCAGAGGATTTCCATCGCCCGTGCCCTTGCCAACAAGCCCGCCGTGCTCTTTGCCGACGAACCCACCGGGAACCTGGATGGAAAGTCCGGCCGGGAGGTGCTGTCTCTTCTGCGCTATGTGGGGCAGGAACTGGGCGTGACGCTGATTCTGGTCACCCACGACCTGGCCATTGCCGAACAGGCCGACCGCATTCTTTCGCTTTGCGACGGAGTGGTTGTCCATGACAGCGGCCGGGGGACGCAGCCATGAAAAAAGCGCCTACCTGCAATTCGCTGGCCCTGGGCAGCATACGCGCGCGGAAACGGCAATATGCAACGCTGGTGACCGGTATCATGCTGGCCATTTTCTTCACATCCTCCCTGCTGCTTATAGGGCAGAGCATTTATCATACCTATCAGGAGCGCCATTTCCTTAAGATGGGCAGGCAGGACGCCGTTTTGCTGGACGCGGAGGAGGTTTCGCCTCAGGAATTGCTGGAAAGCGGATATGTGAATAGCGTGGGCAGTGTCTATATCATCGGCGAGACGGAGGGCGATATTACCGCGATCCTTGCACCAAAGAACTTAAGTAGCGCGCCTTTTAAGCTTCAGGGGCTTGAAAAGCAGTTCTCACGAAAGGAATACAAGTTTTTGCCGGGCAATGTCAGCTCCTATCTTGTTACTTTCAAATTGGACATGTACCCTTCCCGGTTCAATGGCGAATACCCGCTGAGTATCACCGTTTCTGGCGCTGACGCTCAAGGGAGAGCAGTTGCGCAGGCTTTTGACCTGGAAGCCGTTGTGGCCGATGGGAGAGAGAATGCCGAAGTACCCCAGGCGGAGATCATAGCTTTTGAGGCAAGCGGCGCTTATCTGAACGCCGGGGAAACGGACGAGCTTCGCCTTAGGGTGCACAACACCAGTGATATCCGTGCGATGAAGAACGTGACGGTACGGCTCCAGGACGCATCGGGGGATATATTGCCCTCGAGCGTGGATACGGTTCGTATCGGACAGCTTTCCGCCGGGGAAGGCGCCGATTGCGTTATCCCGGTGACGGTCGCCCAAAAGGCGGCCGCCCAGCTTCATACTGTGGAAATTACGGTCCAATATACATATGGCGGTGGGAAAACGGTCAATTCATCCTTCAAATATACGGTGGATGTCCGGCAGCCCGTGCGACTTGCATATACCGAAGCTGCGCTCCCGGTACGTGTGACCCAGGGGGATGTGCCCTCCTTTTCCATGACGCTGATGAACATGGGCAAAAGTATAATCAGCAACGCGCTGCTGACCTTCAACATACCCGGCCTGTCAAATGGCGGGAGCGTGCTGGCCGGAACCATCGCACCGGGGGAGAGCAAAACAGCATCCACCAACTTCCGGGTGGACGGCGTCACCTTGGGCGAGGTGAATGGCACACTTGCCATATCCTACGAGGATGCTTACGGAGAAGCCCATGAAATCGTCCTTCCGCTGAAAACGGTTATAGAAGAAAAGGTGGTTAAGGTGTATGGCGTACAGGAGGACAGGGAGAAGGAAAAACAGCATCCGCTGTGGATTCCCTATGCTGCCTGCGCGGCATTGGCTGTATTGCTGATTCTTCAGCGGATATGGCTGCTGAGAAAAGTCCGCATGCTGGAAGAGCGGCACTTGTAAATTTGCATGTGAATTCTATCGGAACTAAAGCGGGTAATAATAGCGTGCGGATGGTTTGCACTCTCAAATATGATAAATGCAGCAACCAGGTCTTGCAAAACACCGCATAAAAAAACACGTTGACAACTTGCATGCATTGTGATACTATTTCATTGAAACGTTTAAGTGATCGAAGTGATGTGACAGCATGAGACGCGTGAATATCAAGGACGTAGCGAAGGAAGCCGGTGTGTCGCCGGCCACCGTCAGCTATGTGCTCAACCAAAAAGAGACAGAAACAATCAGTGCCGAAACAACACAAAGGGTTTTTCAGGCCATCGAAAGGCTGAATTACGTTCCGAATCTCAACGCGCGGAGCCTTTCCAGCAAAAAAACGAATCTGATCGGCGTGGTGATTCCGCAAACCGAGCCCGGCAAGGAAATGATGTTTGGCAATCCCTTTTATGGCGAGCTGCTTTCTTCCATTGAGTATACGGCCAGGCGGCAAGGCTATCATCTGCTGCTATCGGGCCCGGAAACCAATCAGAGCTATATGAACATTGCCTGCAACCGCGGGGTGGACGGCATCATCATAGTTGGCTCCTATCCCACCAAAAGCCTGGATGAGCTGCATCAGCTTTCTGTGCCTGTGGTGCTCATAGACACGTATGTCAGCGATCCGGTATTTCATACCATTGGCATAGATGATAAGGCGGGCGGCCGCATGGTAACCAGGTATCTCATAGATCGCGGGCATAAAAATATCGCGTTCGTATCCGGCTCCATCAGTGAGCAGGGGGTCAACCTCAAGCGCTTCCAAGGATATCAGGAGGCGCTTGCGCAAGAAGGCATCGCGGTTGAGCAGAAGAATCTGTATCTTGGAACAGTGGAGTTTGAATACGGCATGGCCGCGGCGCAGCAGATGCTAGCAAGAGGGAATGGGGAAACGGCGGCCTTTGTGACGGCCGACATACTTGGCACAGGCCTTGTCAAGGGGCTGAGGCGCTTGGGTCTTCATGTGCCGCAGGATATATCCGTTGTCGGCTTTGATGATGTCAGCCTGGCGCGCATGTGCGATCCTTCGCTGACAACCGTATGGCAGGACATTGCCGAAAAGGGCCGGTGTGCCGTGCGCATGATCCTGGATTCAACCCACGGCAAAGAGGGCAAACAGGAATGCATTCTGCCCATCAGGCTTGTGGAGCGGGAGTCTGTACGATCTATTTCATAGCATTCATAAAGGGGTTTTGGTCATGATCAAGCACCTGGGGGAAAGCCTGACACCGTTTGAAACACAGGGCTTTTCGCGCATACCCGAACTGCCGCTAACCGGGGAAAACATAACGGTTGTTTGCAGGGTGGATGGCAGCAGTTGCATTCCATCCCTGAAGCTGAACACTTCCGGGCAGATAAAAATCATGAGCGGAGAACCGCTGGATGGCCGCCGCTACCGCTTTGACCTGGGGGCTTTTGCAAAGCCGCAAAAGGTGAGCTATCTTTTTTATACCGATAAAGAGGAAACGGCGTGGTTTTCTTTTGATGTGCTGACGCAGGATATGCTTCATACTCCGTCTGCACTTATCAAGAATGGTCAAACGGTGTCTTTGCGCTATGGGGACGATATCTCCGTATCCTTTTGCGGCGGAAAAACCCTTCAAATTATCACGGAGCAAGGTGCTTTTTCAGGCAACATTTGTGAACAGGCGGCACTTTATTTGCCGGAAGGTTTTTCGTTTGAGGTCTCTGAACCGGAGAAAATTTGGAAACTGAAACGGTTCAGTAAAACGGTATGCGAGGGCCGGGGCTTGACCATCTGGCGCCGCGCGGACAGGAGCATCGCCAAGATCCAGATGCATGTATCCATGGCCTGCGCCTATGTCTTGGGCACCGGCGAACGGTTTGATGATGTCAATCAGAAAAATCGTTCAACAAATGGCAGGGTGGTGGAAAAGTTCACCCGTCAGGGAGACCAAACCTACCTGCCGGTGCCGTTTTTCATTACGGAACAGGGCCTGGGCTGGTACCGGGTGAGCGATATTCCCGCCGAAATGAGCTTTTCAGAGATCTTGACAACCACACAGGAGACGCAGGGAAATCACCTGACCAGGGATGTTCTCTTCTTTGGTTCTCCTTCCAGTGTATTGTCATCGTTTCTTGACTTTACGGGCAAGCCTTTGCTGCCGCCGGAATGGGCTTTCGGGATATGGATGAGCGCCAACGGCTGGAACAGCGACGCGGAGGTGGAGGCCCAATTATCCGAACTGAAACGGTTCAACTATCCTGCGTCCGTCATTGTGCTGGAGGCTTGGAGCGATGAGCGCACCTTCTACCGGTGGAACGATAACGGAAGCTGGAAGGACCCTGCACAAACCGTTTCCCGTTTGCGGGAGCAGGGCTTGCATGTAGTGCTTTGGCAGATACCCATCATCAAGCATGAGTGGGATGGTAAGCCGGGGGAAGCGCTGGATAACGATATTCGTGAGGCGATTCAAAAGGGATATGTGATCAAAAGCGAAGACGGAAGCCCCTATAGGATTACGGAAAACTGGTTCCACAACAGCATGATGCTGGATTTTACGAACCCTGATGCGGTTTTCTGGTGGTTTTCAAAGCGCAAGTATCTGCTGGACATGGGCGTGGAAGGTTTCAAGACCGACGGGGGAGAGTTCCTGTTCGAAAAAACAGCCAGGCTGCATGATGGAAGCACGGGCCTTCAGGCGCACAACCTGTATCCCAATCAGTACATAGGCGCTTATCATGCGTTTCTGTGTGAAAACGGGATAAACGGTGTCGTGTTCAGCCGTGCGGGATATACAGGCTCCCAAACCCTTCCCATCCATTGGGCGGGTGATCAACTTAGCGAATGGGGAGAATTGCTAAGCCAGCTTCGGGCGGGGATATCGGCGGGTCTGTCCGGTGTACTGTTCTGGAGCTTTGATATCGGCGGCTTCGCCGGCGAGCTGCCAAGCATGGAGCTGTATTTGCGGGCAACGGCCATGGGCTGTTTCAGCCCGGTGATGCAGTGGCATGCCGAGCCAAGAAACGGCCAGTTCCTAAAAACATACGGCGGGGATTATATAAACGACCGCAGCCCGTGGAATCTTGCAAGAAAGCTCAAGGATGACCGGGTGCTTGAAATTGCCTGCGGGTTTGCCCATTTGCGCGAGAGGCTGCGCCCGTACCTGTGGGGGGAGGCGCAGCATTGCGTACGCGCCCGCCGCCCCTTGATGGCGCATCTTTGCCTGGATTTCCCGGATGATGAAAGGGCCTGGAGCATAGAGGACGAGTACATGCTTGGCCGCCGCTATCTTGTTGCCCCGATGGTGAAAGAGGGTGAGGTTGAGCGAAACGTGTACCTACCCAGGGGCAGATGGCGGCATTTTTTTACCGGAGAATGCTTTGACGGAAATGCCGAGATACGCGTTCTATGCCCGCTTGAACAAATTCCCGTATTTGAAAGGATGGATGATGTTGGCGAAGGTCCGTATTGAACCTTGGTCGGTCCACAGGGAATCGCCGGCGGATGACTTTGGTGAAAGCATTTTCTTTGTCGGCAACGGGTCTCTTGGCGTGCGGGGGTTTGACGGGACTTCGCTTAAGAAAAATCCCCAGGAGCATGGGATATTCAGGGCCGGGCTGTTCGACTTTATCAAGACCGGTATTACGGATATGGTGCAGCTTCCCGATACGCTGACGCTGCGCGTTTTAGGCCTTGAGCCAACTGCCACTTTGCAAACACTGGATATGCGCCGGGGTGTTTTGATACAGGCTTGGGAGGGCGAAGGTGCCACGCTGCGATTGGAGCGGGCCGTGAGCATGGCCGACAGCCAGCTTATTTTGCAGCGGCTGACCATCACCTGCAAACAGGCGGGGGAATATACGGTACAGGCCGTTGCCGATGCTTCTGTACGCAATCTGCCCGTGCATGACGACCAGATGCTGACATCCACTGAACTGGTCGAGTTGCTGAAAGTGCAATCCCTTGAGGAGAGCAGTTTGCTGATGCAAACCGTGCCCAGCGGCCACCCGGTGGAAATCAAATGGGAGCTGCACAGCAGCCATCCGGCGGAATCGGCTGCACAGGTTCAGGGTGAAATGGCGACAACAAGCCTAACGCTATCATTACAGGCCGGGGAGTCATGGACGGTTGAGAAGCATACCCGCGTGCTGATAAAAGGCGAAACGGCTCATGCACAGGAAAAAGACCCGTGGGATTTGCACCATCGGGCATGGCACGGTCTTTGGGAGGATTGCGATATTGAGTTGGAGGCCGATGATGAATTCCAAGGGGCGGTACGCTACAACATCTTTCAGCTTCTATGCAACAATGCATCCCAAGACCGCACTGTTTCCATCGGCGCAAGGGGGCTGACTCACGGCCGCTACAAGGGCAATACCTTCTGGGATACGGAAATCTTTCTGCTGCCCTTCTACCTTTGGACGCGCCCTTGTGCCGCAAGGAATCTGATGCTGTACAGGGCGGACCGCCTCCCCGATGCGATGGAGCTTGCAAAAAGGCAAAGCCTCAGCGGCGCGCGGTATCCCTGGATGTGCTCCGATAGTGGAAAAGAACAGTGCGAGAGCTGGGACATCGGCCTTTGCGAAACCCATATTACAGCGGATGTGGCTTACGCCATGCAGCAATACGTGGAAGTAACGGGCGACAAAGCGTTTGCAAAGGAGCATGCCGCAAAGGTATGGCATGAAACCGCAAGATACTGGCTCAGCCGCCTGACCTGGGAAAAGGAAACGGAGCGCTACAGCACCTTCTTTGTCAAGGGTCCGGACGAATACTGCGGGGCGGCGGTCAACAACACGTATACCAACTATCTGGCACGCAAAAATCTCGAATTGGCTCTTGGGTACTGTGATCTGGACGAGGAAGAACGCAAAAAGCTGCAACATGCAAAGGACCACATTGCCATCCTGTATGACGAAAAGCGAGATTTGTACCTGCAGGATGAGCTGCTGGACCGACTGGAGGAAGCGCCCTTCCTGAAGCAGGACGACAGGCCAAGCTACAAGCAGGTATGCTTCGACCGTATGCAGCGCTACCGCATCATCAAACAGGCTGATCTGGTGCTGTTGATGACGCTTTTCCCCAAGGATTTTACGCAAGTGCAAAAGCGCAATATCTTTGTGTATTACGAGCCCATCACCCTGCACGATTCCACCCTAAGCTATGGCGTGCATGCCCAGCTCGCTCTTAGGCTTAAGCTGTGGGACAAGGCGGAAATGTACCTGCACAAAGGGATTTTTCTTGACCTTTACGATGTGATGGGGAACACAGGCCACGAAGGAATCCATATGGCGGCTCTTGGCGCAGCATGGCAGGCGCTGGTGTTCGGCGCGGCTGGGCTTACAATGGATGATGACGGCAATGTCTCCGCGAGGCCGCATCTTCCAAAGAGCATACGTTCCATGCGTTTCAAAGTACGAGCCCATTCCAAGCAGTACCAGGTTTCGGTTGATCATTCGGGGAAAGCCGATGTTCTAGAGTTATCTTGATGGGAGGTGGTCTGCTTGTATCTTGGCAACCGGCGGGAAAAGCGGGTGACGGTTGCGCTTTTCCTGACACCGTCGCTTGTAGGGCTGCTGGTGTTCTGCCTGATCCCCATGCTGGCGTCCATCATCTACAGCCTGCTGGACTACGATCTATTAAAGCCCATGAGCGAGATCAAATTTGTGGGGCTGCGCAACTTCATCAAGGTATTGACGGGCAGGGAACTATACGATACGGGGCTGCACACGCTGACCTATGTGATATTGTATGTGCCGCTGGTGCTTGTGGTATCTCTGTTTCAGGCATTGCTTCTCAACCGTGATTTTCGAGGCAAATCATTTTACCGCATCATTTTCTACACGCCGGTCATCACCTCATGGGTTGCCGCGGCTGCCGTGTGGCGGTGGTTTTTAAACGGACAATTCGGTGCGTTCAATCAACTGCTTGGTTTGATCGGCATCAATGGCCCAAGCTGGCTCAATGACAAAAACTGGGCCATGCCGGGGATCGTGATCGCAGCCGTATGGAAGGATTGCGGATATTTCGCATTGATTCTGCTGGCAGCCCTCAAGGCCATCGACAAGACTTATTATGAAGCGGCGGATATCGACGGCGCGGGCTTCTTTAAAAAGCTGTACGGCATCACCCTGCCGCTCATCTCCCCGACGCTGTTTCTGTTGGTGGTCATGCTCATCATCGGTTCCCTGCAGGTGTTTGATTCCGTATTCATCATGACCGGCGGCGGTCCGGCGGGGGCGACCACCATCTTCATGGAGCGCATTTACCGCTATGCCTTCCGAATGTACAAAATGGGTATGGCTTCGGCATTCTCCTGGGTGATGTTTATGCTGATTCTCCTGTTTACGCTGGTACAATTCTGGCTGCAAAAGAGGTGGGTCAATTATGATACATGAGCAGACATCTCCTGTCCTCACTGTGCGGCGGAATCAGTTCCCCTTGCGTCACGTGTTGAACAAGGTGCTCTTTTATCTGGCTATTACCCTGCTTGCGGCTTTCGTTGTGATGCCGTTTTTGTGGATGATTTCCACCTCCCTCAAAAGCAAGGAGGGCATCATGACAATACCCATCCGCTGGATTCCCCAGCATCCAACGGTGGAGGGGTATCAGCGGGTCTTCTCCATGACCAATTTCTCTTTCCCCAGGGCCGTGTTCAACAGCTTCTTTCTGTCCGCCACGGGCACCGCGGTCAGCGTGATGTCGGCGGCGATGGCAGCATTCGTTTTTGCCAAAATTCCTTTCAAAGGGCGGCAAAATATCTTTGGCCTGTTTCTCGCCACCATGATGATTCCCGGCACCGTAACCATGGTTCCCAACTATATCATCCTCAATTATATGGGCCTTTTGGATTCCTTTACAGGCTTGATCCTGCCGTCCATCTTCAGTGCCTTCTCCGTATTCATGCTCCGCCAAAGCATGATGGGGCTCAATGACGCGTATCTGGAATCCGCGTTCATCGACGGTGCGCCGCTGTACAAGATCTTCTACAGAATCGTCCTTCCCATGGTCAAGCCGACGGTTGCCACACTGATCCTGCTCAATTTCATGGGGCAATGGAACAGCTACCTTTGGCCGCTGATCGTTTTGCAAAGCCCGCAAAAGCAGACGCTGCAGGTGGTACTAGGCACCATGGCCGGTATGTATGGCGGCAACGAGCATATCCAAATGGCCGGCGCAGTGCTGTCCGTCATGCCGATCCTTGTGGTGTATATGTTCTGCCAAAAGTATGTGGACCGGGGCATTGCCATCGGCGGCCTGAAATGATGATTTGTCTGGCGGGCGTACCGTCATACAGATAAAAACGAAATGGAGGAAAACACCATGAAGAAACTGCTGTCCCTGCTTACCGTGCTGGCGCTGCTTATGGGGATTGCGCCCCTGGCTCTCGCCTCGGAACCCGTCACCATCACCTATGCCCACTTCTCCGCAGGAGAAGCGCAGGAAGAAACCTTGCGTCAGATGATTGCCATCTTTGAGCAGAAGAACCCCGACATCAAGGTGGATGCACGGGCCGTGGGCTACGGCGAGCACTTCACCCAACTTGCCACGCAGATCGCCGCGGGCAACGCGCCTGACTGCTTCGAACTGAACATGGAAAACTTCCTGGCCTTTATCGTGCGCGGCGCCGTGCAGGAAGTGGGCGGCATGTTTGATTTGACCGGGACCGACAAGGGCGTGTACAGTGAAGGCGTTCTTGGCGCCTGCAGCAATGATGGAATGCTCTATGCCATCCCCATGAGCTATTCCACCACCGTTGAAATGTACAACAAAACGCTCTTTGACAAGGCCGGCATCGCCTATCCCAACGACGACTGGACTGTGGAAGACGAACTCAATGCTGCCAAGGCAATCCAGGCGCTGGGGCTTGAGGACACCTACGGCATGTTCCAGGAAATACAATACTGGGAGTTCTATAAGACCATCAAGGCCTTTGGCGGCAGCATGCTCAGCGAAGATGGGAAAGCCTTTACCTTGAACAGCCCCGAAAACGTAAAGGCTTTGCAGTACATGGTGGATCGTGTGCGCGTGCATCACGTGATGCCCTCCCAGGAACAGTTGGCAGGCCGCGGCAATGTGGACCTGTTCATCGAAGGTAAGCTAGGCATGCTCCGCTGCGGATTGTGGAATTTCTCCACTATTGCCCAGCGCGCCACAGGCTTTGAGTGGGATATCGCTGTCGAGCCCGGCTCCACGCAAAAGGCAACGTTCTTCTTCGCCAACGTGGGCTGCATCTCCCGTACCAGCAAAAAGCAGGAAGCCGCCTTCCGTTTCCTCAATGCCATGGGCTCCGATCCCGATATCGTAAAGCTGCGCCTTGCAACCCAATGGGAGCTGCCTGTTGTAGCGGATGAAAACCTGATGGCCGAATACCTGAAAGTGACCCCTCCCAATAACAAGAAGGCCGTTCTGGATTCCATGGATTACGCCGTCACCCCTCCCGCCCTGGAAGAGTTCAGCTATGCCGTGGAAATCCTCAACCCCCTGCTGTCAGGTTTGGAATCCACTGATCTGAGCGCCCAGGAACTGCTGGATCAGGCCCAGAGCGAACTGGAAAGCGCCATCGATCTGGATTAGGAAACAGGGTATCAATAATAACGGGGCTTTCGTGCTGGAGAGAAATTTCCAGCACGAAAGCCCCTTCTTTTTTGCAGACAGGCACAGCCTTCCTGGAAACCAAAGCATAAAACCTCGGGGCGTGGGGCAGCGCCCCATCGTCAATCTTTACCTTTTACAATGCCCCCTTTGTTTTGTTGCGGTTGCCAGACCTGCTTCATTCTAACAAAGAAGGCATCACTTGTATCTGAATTTTTTCCTCACCAGCCCCGCTGGTGGTTATCTTACGCTGAGGCAATCAAAAAAAGCTTCGGATGATGGAGCAAAAACCATCATCCGAAGCACTGTGTTCATAGTGGTCCGATTCAGTTAGGCGTAAGGAACAGCATACCGTCCATCACACCGATTGCTTCATTCACTTCCTCGTCGGTCAGCGTCATATAATCGTCATGTGCGATGTAGCCCTGGATGAAATACCCTTCGTAGATGGTGATGATGTAGGCAAAATCGGAAGCTGATTCTTCGTTGACGATCATCACTTTAATACCATCGTCCATCGTCCGCACCTCATAGGAGGGCTTTTCCATTTCCTCTGCGACGGTAGCGAACAACGCTTCTATTTCCTCATCGGTAAGGTCCGACATCAACTTGCCGCTATACAATTCACTGTAGGAGACTACAAACGTATATTGGGGATGTGAAGCATCCGGAAAGAGGACGTGAATCAGGGACATCTCTCCGTTGATGATTTCCTGCTCAATGGTCGCACCCTCCGGCAGAATAAGTGAAAGATCAAATGTATCCGATGTTTCCACAAGCTTCACAGATTCCGCGACAGCAGCGCTCGCCATGAAAAGCAGGCAAGCTGCCAGTATAATCGCCAAATACCTTTTCATTTAATGCTCCTCCATTCTATACTTTGAATGCCATACCATGCTTATTACTGCGAATTGCCAAGACCATCGCCGAATCCTATGGGGCCCGTATAAGTCAGGAACTGCTTCATCATATAGCCAAACACATGGGTAGCCGGGTCATACACCTGGCACCAGGTATCATTGGCGTAAAAAACCTGCAGCGACTTGCCGGCGTAATAATCTTGGAAGATGGGCTGGTCTTTGGAAGGCGCCCAGCGCATGTGGACAAAACCCGTAGGTGTGGACGGACGAACGGTGGCGTAGTAGTACGCGGGCCTGAAACCAGTGAACATGGAAGCTGAAGGCTTTGCGGTAGGCTTGGGCGTGGGTACGGGGCCGGGCTTGGGATGGGGCCTGTCAAATGACAGGTACCGCGTCATTACAAAGCCATAATAGCCCTTGTAGGTGCAAGATGCCCACGTCGAGTTGATGAAGAAGTCCAGCAGCTCAACCTTTTCCCCATAGGGAATTTGAACAACGATATTGGCTTTTGTCGACGCGGCTTCCCTCATGTTAAGCGGTCCATAGTCGCCAGTCTTGACATAATAGTAGACGGGGGTGCTGTCCGCGAAGGCAGCCAGGGGGATCAGGGAAGCGATTAACACGATCAGGGTAAAGAGGGGTAGCAGCTTCCTCATAGGTATTCCTCCAGTTCTCTGATGATTTTATCTTTTCGCAAGAAACTGCGAATAAGACTGTTTAGGTTTCTGCCTGAATGCTTTGCAATCTTATGAACTCAATTTACCATAGGGTGCGTAACAAAAGCGTAACACAAAAAAATGTCGAAAATACAAGAAGTATGGCGGAGAAGTGCCCGTTTTTGCTTGACTGCCGCTGGTTTTTACACATATAATGAAGGAGTATTGATTTGCACAAGTGATAAAGCAAACTGGGAGACGTGTACATATGCAGCCGAAAATGCCCAAGTTTATGCTTGTTTTGCTTTCCGTATTTTTTTTGTTTTCTGTCATCTTAATGTGCAAAGCCCTGTTTGATACCAATTCCAGGATACAAAGAAGCAGCCACTATGAGCCGGTCGCCATTGCCGGAGAATACAGGCTCAACAACGATCCGGCCTATCAGCCTTTTACAGACCCTGCCATCTTTGATGTATCCACTCCAACAACGGTCTATCTGCGCGGTCATTTCACCAAAGCAATCGAAAAAAATCAGACCCTTGTCATGCGCATCAATAACCTGCGCGTACAGCTTTTTGTTAACGGTGAGAAAGTATTTTCATTCGGCGAAGAAGGTACATTCCCGGATTTTATCCGCTCGGCCGGCAGCGTCTTTACAAGCTTTGTATCAAACGGAATCAGTGAAGACGATATAGTGGAGCTTACTTTAACCAATATCTATGTGAATAGTATGCCTACAGCGTTTAGTGACTTTTTTGATTTTATGGTGGTCGGTTCTGAATATGAGGCTTATACTGATCTGATAGGTTATCATCTCCTGGACCCTGTCATCAGCGTCCTGTCTTTGATCATCGGCGTGATCATGCTCGCCGCCTCAATTTACGCTCGGCGCATAAATTCGGATAAAACATCGCATTACGACTATCTGGCCGGTTTCATTATTGCCAGCGGCATTTGGTTTTTATCTGGTTCCCCCATCATTTCGCTGCTGATTCCCTATCCTGCTTTTAACGAGATTATCTATACGCTCAGCATCTTTTTTATGGCGGTACTATTCCTGTTATATGTTCTCGCTTTTGTAAAAAGCAAATTGCGGCGGATGCTTTTGCTTCTTGTCGGCATCCTTGTGATCACAATGATCGCCAGTATCGTGATCCAGTATTTTGGCTTGATTGACCTTTATGCGTTACTGACCTATCATTTGCTAATCATTCTGGTGATATCAATCATCTTCACAAGCTGTCTGTTGTATGAACTCATCCGCCTGCATTCCAGTATGGCGCGTTTGGCCATGAGCTCGCTGCTCATTCTTTCTTTGGGCGCGATGGCGGATATGCTCAACTATTTCTTCGACTTCTATCTGTTCAGCATTGGGTACAAGATTGCATTCTTGGCTTTTGCGGTGTTGCAGCTCATTCGGCTTCTCAATTTTCTTGAGGAGAATGTGATAAAGATGCGGAAATACGCGCAAATGGAGAACGAATTGCTCCAGAGCAGAATTTCTGTAATGCTAAGCCAGATCAAGCCGCACTTTTTGTATAACACCCTCAATGCGATCAGCGCGCTCTGCCTTACTGACCCATCGACGGCGGAGGAGGCTGTCAGCGCCTTGTCAAGCTATCTAAGAGGAAACATTCAGGCGCTTGAAACACAAGCTCCCGTGCCCTTCGAGCAGGAGTTAAACCATATTCAGAACTATGTAAGTATAGAAAAAATGCGCTTTGGCGACAGGCTGCATTTTGTATGCGATATCGGCTATTCTGATTTTTCGGTTCCAACCCTTTCCTTGCAAACGCTAGTGGAGAATGCGATCAGGCACGGCGTCAGCCAGCGCCCGGAGGGCGGTACTGTGATAATCAAAACGGAGTTTCAGGATGGTTATGCGGTAATCCGCATCATAGATGACGGTTTGGGGTTCGATCAGATCAGTCAAAGTGAAGACAAATGCGGCATCGGGCTTCGCAACGCAAGGATGCGGCTTCAATACATGGTGGATGCGGAGCTGACTGTTAAAAGCGAGCCATCCCAGGGCACAGTTGTTACCATCCGGATTCCGGTGGGGCAGGAGGGGCGGAAATGAGGATTCTATATGTGGACGATGAACCGCTTGCGGTAAAAAAATTTAAACTCATTGCGGATCAGCTTACCGGCATCACCGTGGTCCAGACCTTCCTTAAGGCGGAGGAAGCGCTTCATTACGCCAAGGTTAACGCCCTGGATGTAGCGTTTCTTGATATTGAAATGCCGGGAATCCGCGGGCTTGACCTGGCAAGGGCTCTCAAAAGGATAGACGAGAATCTGCGCATATTTTTTGTGACGGCGTATGATCAACACGCACTGGAAGCATTTGACGTGGATGCGCTGGGATATTTTCTCAAGCCTTTTAACAAGGATATGCTAAAGAAGGCGCTGGAAAAGGCGCATAGGATGCGCAGAGTACAGAAAAAAACTGTATATATCCAAGCGATTCCCACCTTCGACGTCTATATCGACGGCGAGCTATATCCAATCTCCAGCCCAAAGCCCAAGGAGCTGCTGGCATTGCTGGTAGACAGAAACGGCGGCTCCATTTCCTCCAAACAGGCGATTTCCCTGCTTTGGGAGGACAAACCCGATGATGAAAATACGAAGGCGCTTTACCGCATGACATGCAAGCGGCTGCGTGAAATACTGGCAAACGCCGGGATTGATTTCATACTGGGCTCGGAGGGTTCATTAAAATTCATCCGTCCGGACACTTTTGCCTGTGATTATTTTCGCTTTATGCTGGGCGACCAGGAAACAACGGCCAAGTACAATGGAGAATATATGTCGGAATATTCCTGGGCGGAGGAAACCAACGCCAGGATGACAAACCTGAAATATACCCGGGAGTTAAACTGAATTGCTTGTTACGCTTCTGTTACGCCGTATGTATTATTATTTACATAAAGGAGGCTGATTTTGGATTGTCTGTTCATGGCGCGTGGCGAAGCGATACATACTATTGCTAGTGCGCCCATGAGGAACAAGCAGGGAGGATTTACAATGAAAAGAAACAGCGGTAGCATTCTTGCCGGTGTATGTTCACTTATCATTCTGATCCTTTGCCTCCTCCTTCTCTTGTTCGGTAAGAGACTGTCCAAAGGTTTCTGGTAAGGAACTCAAGTAAAGGAGGAAGCAAAAAATGAAAAAATGGATGTCCTTGGTTCTGGTACTCTTGATGATGCTGCCTGGTTTTGCAGCTATGGAGGGCGTCAAAGACAGGACGGTATCCGTTTCTCTCGCGGAGAACCAGACGACGGGCTACATATGGCGCTATGCACTCACAAAGGAGGGCGTCCTGCGCGAGGTTGCTAACGAGTATAAACCGGACGATATCTCCGGAAGTCTGGTGGGCGCAGGTGGTACGCATGTTTGGACGTTTGAAGGCGTTGCGGAAGGCGAAGTCACGGTGAACTTTGCATATGCCCGGTCCTGGGAAAGCGAGGCGGCGCCGGTTCATACGGTCAGCTATACGTATCGTGTGGACGCAACCGGGCAGGTGGCTTTGTTAAGCTTGGTGGATGTATCTGAGAACGATGTGTCGATGACGTTTGCCGCAAATCCCACGACCGGGTATGATTGGAGCTATGCATTCAGCCAGGACGGTATACTGGCCGAGGTTTCCAATCAATACGATCCCGATGAAAACACGATGGAGCTGGCAGGGGCCGGCGGTATGCATACCTGGAATTTTGAGGCCGTGGAATCGGGTGATGTCACGGTCACCTTCGTCTATGCCCAGCCTTGGAGCAATGAGGTACCTGCTGAAACCATGGCCTTTTTATTCCAGGTGGATGCTGACAAGAAGGTGACTCTTGACGGCGCGGCCGTGCCTGCTTCTTCCGATATGAGCGTACCCGAAGCGGATGAACCCGTGGTTCCGCTCAAGAAGATATCTCTCCGGACGGAAGCCAAATCGGTGCATGTTGGCCAAACACTTCCCATAGAAATTGTCCTCGATCCCATGGAGGCAACCGTAAAAGCATTCACCTACAAATCCTCCAACAGCAAAGTTGCGGCGGTGGATGAGAACGGTGTAGTGATCGGAATCAAAGCCGGCAAGGCTACGATTACAGTCACAGCCGCAGACGGCAGCAAAAAGAAGGCCAGCATTTCGTTGAAGGTTACTCAGCCGCCTACTGGTTTGCATTTTTCCAGGCCTGATGTGCGCGTTGGGGTGAGGAGCCACACGACCATCAGCGCCATACTGGAGCCCAAAAATGCCGTAAAAGGCGAGATCACCTGGGTCAGCAGCGATCCCAGCATCGCCACTGTGGAAGGTACTTCCACCAAAGCAAGGATATATGGTCACAAATGGGGCCGCTGCACGGTGACGGCTACCACAAAGGAAGATGGCTACAAGGCTTCCATCCATGTCAATGTAGGCAACCTGCTCAAGGCTGTGGTGGTTGACAGCATTGAGTTAAAGGATGGCAAACCGTATATCGTGCTGAAAAACAAGAGCGATATGAACATTACTCAGGTGCGCTATGAGATGGTAGGGTTTGATATACAGGGAAGACCCGTTCAGATGAGCACAAGAGGCGACACACTGATGGGCGGCTACAACCATCCTCTCGCCCCCGGTGAAAGCACCAGGCATGGCCAGTTCACCTTCTATCATGCTGCTGATTATACGGGTATCGCACATCTTTCCATTGCCATCACTGGCTGGATGACAGATACCGGGTATTATAACAACAACGGCAAGCTGCTGCACGATTACAACATTGCCGAGAAATACTATGATTGGGTGGATTGCTACAGCAAATTGCTACAATAGAAAAGTTCACTGGTAAGCAGTGAAGAGATGATAGGCAGCCATTATGATTGTGAGTGTTCATAATTATATTGGCTGCCTATCTCATGTCGTATCCGGGGGTTACTTCGTAAGCGTGCTGTTAAGCACGCCGTATGCGTTGCCCATGTTGATATGATCGTAGGAGCCATCCTCCAATTGGGGGGCGGTCAATTTGAAATCCGCGCCCTTTTGGAATAGCATCACGATATCGCTGCCGCCGAAGAGGAAGCAGCCCAACATATCACCCTTTTTTACTTGGGTGCCTACTTGAACAGTATCCTCAAAGTTGACGGAGGAGACTTGACTCATGCCAATGGGGAGAACCGCCACCAGGCCGTAATCCAAGGTTTCAATAATCACGCAGCCCCGCGTTTCTATATTCTGCCAGCCGAACTGCTGCGCTTGCAGCATGTATTTACCCTTCTCCGCATCCCAAATGGTAATGCCGCCCGCCGCGTCATCGGCAGGGATGACGAAGACTTCCTTGATGATGCCGCTGACGGGGAAGTGGTAGCGATGGTAATCGTTCACATCCAGAAAGGTGTGGGTTAGCGTGCCGCCCGCAAAAGCGCTCTTGTATACACTCTCGCCCAGCAGCACCTCTACGGAGGCAAAGTAGTTTGATTTGATGTCTACACCGCCATCCGAGATGATGAGGCTGTTTTCATCAATCTGCCAGACACCCTGGGGTTTGGAATCGGCGGGGGAGACGACGACGGAATCGTCCACCAATGCGTCAATGGGCCGCATATCAGGAGATTTCAAGTGGCGGGCGAAGAACTGGTTGAAGGTCGTCCAGTTGGATGGATCCTCATATATACCCGTGTTCAGTCCAAAACGCTCATCGGCCAATGCCAGTTGATAAGCCTCCTCATTCCAGGAGGCTGTAGTATTAAGGTATTGACCCCACTGCGTGGTGTAATTAATCATCCACGAACGATACGGTTCAACATACTGAATGGAATTGTTGTAGTATCCCTTGCCCGCCAGCGCTTCCAGCGGTTGGTCGTTGAGAAAGTAAAAGTAGTCCAGGCTTTGGTCGATTTTTTCGTAGAGCCGGCAATCCGATAAATCTAGGATGTTCCAGGGCATCGCCTTGGAAGCCCAGTCAATGAAGTCGTAGTATTCCGCCAGTGTCTGCGCCGGGTTGGTTTTGCGGTCGGGGTTGATTTGCGCGGCGCGTGCAATGGATTCAGTAAGCAGCGCTTTGAGCTGCGCATTGTGGTTCACCATGGAGATCAAGTCCTGGGTGATTGGCGCATGTTCGTTGCCCAGCGTATCGTCGCTGGTCAGACCCGTGACAGGCGGGTAAACATAGGTGCTTTTCCCAGCTGCAGCAAAGGGCAACAGAGAACCTGCCAAAAGCAGAAGAACCAGGAGAAAGCTCAGCTTCTTGCATTTGTTTTTCATGAGAATATCTTCCTTTGTATTTTTCGTTCCTGATCATTGATTTTGTACCCGGCATCAAAGCCCATGCACCCTGCGACAGCTACTGTAATGATTTGAGGAAAGAAAGCGGCATATACAGCACGCCGTCCAGGACGTATGCCGAAGCGACGGCATCCTTGTATGTCGTTTCCCCGGCCACTATGGAGGAAACCGCGGCGACAGATGCAGTCACTGTTTTTCCATCCTTTTCGAATAAGAGTTCATTGTCACGTAAGGAAACCGCATAGCCGAGGCTTTCGCCGGCTTTTTTGATATCGACTGCCGCCTCAAAGGGAGCTACGATGACGGGGTCCTTTGACATTGTCAACGTGTCGTAATCGAATTTGTGCTTTAATGTATCAGTGGTACCCATCATATACCACAGCAGGTCTTTGAAAAGGCGCTTGGCGTCGTTGAGCGCTTCCTCCTGAAGAGTGACGCAGTAATTCGTCGCATAGGCCGCCGCCTCTTCACGCGATGTCTCGTATATTTTTGCAGTCTGCTCAATCACCGACGGGAACTCTGCTATGAGCCGCTGCTCAACAAAATGCCAATAATCGCGCACACCCTGGCCGAACAGCTTTCGATCCTGCTCGGACAGTGTGCAAAGCTGCTTGAAGATGCAGGAGGCGGCTGTGTCATCGTAACCATAGGTGAGGACGTCCTTGGTGAAAGCTTCACTGGCTCCTGTAACAAGGGATGATATCGGCAGGTAAACCGCATGCTCGGCGTTTGCCATGCACAGCCATGTGACTGCGGAAACCTCGGCAGGCAGTTTGTCGTAAACTTGTATGATGTGCGCCTCAGCTGTCGTTTCTGTCGCTATGACGCGGACATCGTCTTTACCTGTCTCATCCGGGCAAAAATCCGTGCCTTCAAAGCGGTAGCGGAACAGTGCCATCACGTCTGAAATGGAGACATTCTTATCAGGCGAGTAGAAAAGATCATACTTGGTTTCCGTGGCATATTCACCGGCGGTGGAGGGGGCCAGAAGGTGGTGCCCTGCCCAGGTGCGGCGGTTGGCGTAGTCGGCCAGGCCGCCCGCGTATGTCCGGAACAGATCGAGTTGCCCATCCTCTTTATAGACGGCGAATCCGGCTTTCTCAGGCAGCGAGAAGAGATCAGGAGAATACATCACATCGTCACTCTTGGGATCAATGGTATCCAGCATAAACTCATTGCCGTATACCGCCACCTTGTCATCCGGCATTTTTACCGCAGCCCACTGGTGGCCTGTATACATTTCCACATACCAGGCCTCTTTCTGATCGGCGATCATGACAATGTTCTGCTCACAACTGCCATAGGTCTCCATGAGTTCCGCAATCAGCTCTACGCCCTCCCGCGCAGTCTTGCACGTGGCTGCGATGAGCCCGGCCAGGACAGCTTCGCCGTTGCCTTTTTCAACTGGCGGATCGGCATCCTTGGCCGCGGCGCAGATATATCCAGTTACAGTGGCCGTCACGCACACCCCGTACTCATTGGCGCAGGCGGCCGGGAAAGTGCCTATTTCCATGCATGCCGCTTCGGGAACAGATGTGTACTTATACGTTGTCGCCGGCAATGGATAAGAAAATCCGTTTGGGCTATCGTACGTCCTTCCCGGCTCATTCTCCACGCGATCAATTACAAGGAACCGCTTGAAGGCCGCGCGCGGATGCATATCCTCGCTTCTGGCGATGATGGTGGAGCCGTCCTCACTGACCTCTTTGCCCACATACAGGCCTGTACAGGCCAGCGACGCCTGTGTCGCGGCCAGCAACACGAGAAGCGCTAAGAGGGATACAAGATACTTTGCTGGTCTGGATGTGTTTTTCATGTGTCTTCCTCCTGATTTAGGCTCTTCAGAGCCATTATCACCGGATATAACAAACCTGCAATCATTGTGAGCGTAATGAATGGTCTGTAAATATTTTGCCATCTGAAATTTTTGTTCCCAATAAAATCCAAAGTGTGATTATGTTCTGAAAAAACAAAAAAGAAGCAGAAGGCAAACAGGCTCGTCAACTCCGCGTATAATGCCATTACCTTTACCTTTCTGTCATTTCTAGGAACATATTATCAAAAATATGGAAAGCTTGCAATGATTTCTTGAATACTGCTAGAAACCAAGTTGCTCGAAGCTTATCGATTCGCAGGCAATCTCCGATAGTGCAGATAACTTACTTCCTTGTCATTTAGCGAATAAAATCCAAACCTGTTGACATAGAAAGAGATGCGGACTATAATAGAACATATGTTCGCGTTTTTGAAAAATGGTGTAGCGAGCTATGGAAGCGTGGCATCATATTACATACTCCCATGACCGCTTTGAGAGAATACCGTTGGACTGTGGCAGATAAAAGTCCAATTTGACAAGCGAATGATTTCTTAAGGAGGTGGCCAAAGAAGAATTATGAAGGACAGAGTATATATCGCCATTGACCTGAAATCCTTCTATGCCTCGGTGGAATGCGTTGAGCGGCAGCTTGATCCGATGACCACCAACCTGGTCGTCGCTGATTCCAGCCGCACCGAGAAAACCATCTGCCTTGCCGTCTCCCCATCCCTCAAATCATACGGCATCTCCGGCAGGGCGAGGCTTTTTGAGGTCGTGCAAAAGGTCGGTGAGGTAAACGCGGCGCGGCGGAGCAAAGCACCGGGACGTACCTTCTCCGGTTCTTCCTACAATGATTCCGAATTGAAATCTACACCAGGCCTCTCGCTGGACTACATCGTTGCAACGCCAAGAATGGCGCTCTATATAGCGTACAGCACGCGGATCTATCATGTTTACTTGAAGTACATCGCACCGGAAGACATTCATGTTTATTCCATCGATGAGGTATTGATAGACGCCACCGCTTACCTGAACACTTACAACCTCACGGCCCGCGAGCTTGCTTCGAAAATGATCTTGGACGTACTGGAAACTACCGGTATTACAGCGGCAGCGGGCATCGGCACGAACCTGTACCTCAGCAAGGTCGCGATGGACATCCAGGCAAAGCGCATCCCGGCTGACTTAAGCGGCTTGAGGATTGCAGAACTCGACGAAATGAGCTATCGCCGATTGCTGTGGTCGCATCGGCCTCTTACAGACTTCTGGCGCGTCGGCAGGGGATATGGGACGAAGCTGGAAGAACACGGCCTTTTTACGATGGGCGACATCGCGCGCTGCTCCCTGGGAAAACCTTCCGATTATTTCAACGAGAATTTTCTGTACAAGCTGTTCGGCATCAACGCTGAATTGCTGATCGACCATGCGTGGGGATGGGAGCCCTGCACAATGGCTGATATTAAGGCGTACAAGCCAAGTACAAACAGCATCGGATCGGGGCAGGTGCTGCACAGCCCGTATACGTCCGATAAGGCAAAACTGATCGTGCGCGAAATGACCGATCTCCTGGCGCTCGATTTGGTCGATAAGAAACTCGTGACAGACCAGCTTGTTTTGGCGGTTGGATATGATATTGAAAGCTTGACTGACCCGATGATAAAGAAGACCTATCACGGGGCGGTCACCGTTGACGGCTACGGACGCGCCGTTCCAAAATCGGCGCATGGTTCTATAAACCTTGGCAGGCAGACCTCCTCTGCAAAGCTGCTCTTGGAAGCCGTCACAGAGCTGTTTGAGCGCATCGTTGACAAAAATCTCTTGGTCAGGCGGGTCAATATTACGGCGAATCACGTTGCCGATGAAGCATCCTCACAAAAGAAAGACACTTTTGAGCAGCTTGATATCTTTACCGATTACTCGGCTATAAAAGCGCAGAAAGAAGCCGAGGAAGCCTCCTTCGCACGGGAAAAGCGAATGCAGGCGGCAATGCTGTCAATAAAGAAGAAGCACGGCAAAAACGCTATTCTAAAGGGCATGAATTTGGAGGAAGGCGCAACCACCGTCAATCGAAACAGGCAGATTGGAGGGCACAAGGCATGAAGGGTGAATATGAAGATATCATCAATCTGCCGCGCCATGTCTCTACAACACACCCTCATATGGCTGCAATTGACCGGGCAGCTCAGTTTTCCCCTTTCGCTGCGCTGACCGGCTACGACGCCGCCATTAAAGAAACCGCGAGATTGACTGATGCGAGAGTAGAATTGGACGAATATTCAACGAACGCTTTGAACGATAGATTGCAAATCATCGCAGAGCATATTGCGCAGCAGCCAGAAATCGCAATTACCTACTTTCAGCCAGATATAATGAAAAGTGGCGGATCTTATGCTACTGCTGCCGGTATGGCAAAAAAGATCGATGAGCACAAACGGGTTGTTATTATGACCGATGGGACAACGATTCCCATTGATGAAATAGTCAGCATGGAAGGGGCGATATTTGAGACGTTCAACGATCAATAAGCATCAAAAAAAATCCGGCGCTGTGAAAAAACAGTTTTGTGCTTTGGTTTAGCCTTTGCCTGTCCTCAGTTGAGAAACAACGGGCTGCAAAATACGAGTACCACTCGCAGCTGTGGATGAGGCTACAGCACTGCAGAATAACCCATATGTGTAACAAGTGAGTGAGACAGGCGCCGCAGGTTATGCTTGCGGTGCCTGTCTCACTCAAAGCTTTATCTCAACCATTCCCTCAGTAATAGATGATCTCATTCATTGTCCGGCTCCGCCTTTGCCCGCAGTTTTTACCTTGATTCATCCATGGTTTTCTTGTGGAAAATGGCTTTATCTCGGCAGGTGGCGGTTCATGGTATACGAATACAATACCAATCGGGTACAAGGCTACATGCCCCAGGGCATGAATGCTGGCTGCATCCCCATCTGACAAAAAATGATGGTATCATAGTCCTGAGAATGAAACAAGGGGGCGCTCGCGAATGAAGAAAATGCTATGCTTTGTGCTCGCAGGCCTGTTATGCCTGGGGATGGCCCGAAACTCCCATGCATCTCCAAAAGGGGACGAAATCGTCCTTTCCGATGCCGTGCTGGAACAAAAGGTGCGGGAGGCCATCGGCAAACCTCAGGGGCCCATTACCCCGGAGGACGCCGCCGCCCTGACCAGCCTGGACGCCGAAGCCCCGCAGGGCGCGCCGGAAGATGCCAAGATCAAGAGCCTTAACGGCCTGGGAGCTTTTGTGAATCTGGAGCTCCTGAACCTCTCCTTCAATGACATCCA
Organism: Bacillota bacterium; assembly: GCA_023411395.1. Classification (GTDB taxonomy): domain Bacteria; phylum Bacillota; class Clostridia; order Christensenellales; family Aristaeellaceae; genus JAEWAH01. The sequence goes on along the minus strand of JAEYOV010000076.1, from coordinate 149,375 downwards.
CAACATCAGCGAACTCGCGAAGCTGCCCCATTTACGGGGGCTCTGGCTGGACAGCAATCCCATCGACGACTTAAGCCCCCTGGGAGAGCTCACCGCCCTTGACAACCTGTCCTTTGAGGGCGGGTTCCGGGAGCTGCCCTTTCTAAAAAACCTGACGGAGCTTACGCAGCTCAATATCGGTGCTTGCCGGACGCTGCCCCCGGACCTTGCGATGCTCTCCAAGCTGACCGTGTTCCAAGCCCCCGGCGGCGAGCTGGAAGATATCGGCATGCTGGCCCAGTTCCCCGGGCTGACCGCCGTGAACGTGAGCTGGAACCTGGTATCAGACATAGGGCCATTGCGGGGCCTGCCCCTCACCGAGCTTTACCTGGGTGGGAACCCCATTGAGGATTATACACCTATCCGCGAAATCTACGAAAACCTTAAGGGCAAGGACTTTGACTATATTGAACTGAAGCAGCCTGACAATCCGGAAGAAATCGTCGCCTATGCCGACCCGGTTCTGGAACAGAAAATCCGCGCTGCGCTGGGCAAGCCCGAAGAGCCTATTACGGCGGGAGACGCGGCGAAGGTTACGAGGCTTGATCTCAATAACGAATGGCAGCCGCAGATTCCACGGGAGATTCAGGTTACAAACCTCCAGGGGATTGAGGCATTCCTCAACCTGCGGGAGCTGAACGCGGGGTTTAACGCCATCAGCGATATCAGCATCCTTTCCGGCCTGACTGAGTTAAGAAAGTTGGAACTGGGCGGTAACGCCATCAGCGATATCAGCCCCCTCGCCGGTTTAGGGAAACTGGAGGATCTAACCCTGTTTGGAAGCAGGATCAGCGATATCAGCCCGCTCAGCGGCCTCATGGAATTGCGACGGTTGCACCTGGGCAATAATCCGGTGCCGGACATTGGCGCGCTGGCTGGTTTGACCAAGCTGAGAGAACTGTACATGGGTGGATGTGGGATCGGGGATATCAGCCCTCTTCACGGAATAGCAAGCATGTACAGATTGGAGCTGTCAGACAACTACATCACCGATCTTTCCCCCCTGGCCGGGATGAGGAATCTTGTCATGCTGAAGCTGGCCAATAACCCAATCCAGGACTATGCGCCCATTGAGAGTATTTATCTCATCTTGCAGGAAAAGGACTTTGAATACGGCCAGTTCTTTGACGTACAGGTTCCCTTGAAGCCAGAGAAACCGGAGGAGTCCATTAAGATTCCGGACGCTGTGTTGGAGGCCATCCTGCGGGAGGTCACCGGCGTGCATGACAGGCCTCTCACACAACAGGATATGTGCAACATCGGAAAGTTCCAGGTGGAAATGGAGGTGGGGCAAGCTATCAGCGACCTCTCTGCCTTTAGGTATTGCCTGAACCTGGAGGGGTTGGTCATTTGGGGCTCCAATGTGAGTGACCTGACCCCGCTTTCCGGTCTAACCCGGCTCCGGGTGCTAACGGTCAACCACTCTCCCGTGAGCGACATTACCCCCTTGCGAAGCCTTACTCAACTGGAGGAGTTGGATGTGGCCTACAACCAGATCGCCGACCTGAGCCCGCTGTACGGCCTCCAAAAGCTGAGTGTCCTTAAGATCAGCCACAACCTGACCTCGGATGCCAGCGGATTCAGAGATATCGCTAAAAGCTTAAAGGACAAAGATTTTGAGCCCGATAAGCCCATGGAGCTGAACCAGGAGCAAAACGGAAACGGCCAGTCCTCATTCCACCTTCCTGAAAACCCCGGCAAGGTCATCAAATTCGCGGATAAGGTGCTGGAAAAGAAGGTTCGGGAAGCGATGGGCAAACCCGAAGGACCCATCACCGCCGGGGATGCGGCAAAGGTAACGGAGCTGTATATCGGCAACGAATGGCAGGAGAAGTTCCCCAAAGGCTCCCAGATAACCAGGCTTGGCGGCATCGAATACTTTATCAACCTGCGTAAACTGGACCTTACCTTTCATAAGATCAAGGACCTTAGCAAGCTGTCCGGGCTTACGGAGCTACAATACCTAAAGGCCTTCGGCAATGCTATCCAGGACCTGAAGCCCCTCGGCGGCCTTGTCAGCCTCACCAGCCTGAACGTAGGCGGAAACAAGATCAAGTCCATCAAACCGCTGGGTGGCCTTGTGAACCTGACGGTTTTGTTCCTTGCCGGCAATCCCATCAAGGACTACTCCCCGTTGGCAGAGATTTACCCGCAGCTTAACGAAAAGGATTTCGAAATGAAATAGCGCAGCAGCCGCCAATATCCCTTGCCTTCCGGCCCGGCAGGAGTATAATGAGGTCATGAAATGCTCTCCTACTGACCGCATTATAGAGGAGACAAGGGACATGGCGCATCCCCCTTCGGAGGTTCAAACCACCCTCACCTTCCAGCGCAGGCTTTTGGAAGCCCCGGATTTTGATGCATTTCTGGAGGACAACGCTGCACAGATGGTCACCCCCCGGCTGTGCTATTACCTGGCGGGGCTGTGCCGGGACAAGGGACGGACGGCAGGGAAGGTGATCCGCCTGGCCGGCGTGGCCCGAACCTATGGGCACCAGATTTTCAACGGCACCCGCAGGCCCTCACGCGATAAACTGATTCAAATCTGCTTCGGGCTGGGGCTGGATGTGGAGGAGGCCCAGGCGTTACTGAAAATGGCAGAGAAAAATCCTCTCTATCCCAAGCTTCTGCGGGACGCGGCCATCATGCGTTGCCTGCATGACGGGAAGACCGTACAACAAATTCAAGAGTTGCTGGACAGGCTGGGGCTTACGCTGCTTGGCGAAGGAGAATTCCATGAATGAATCCGTGAATGACGCCTTGGCGGAGAGCCTGCGGGTGGCATGCGACGCCCAGCGGTATCCGGAAGATTTTCTAATGGAGTATGAGCCCTTTGAATGCTTTTCCCACAACGAAGACTGCGAGACCCTCCTGGTGAAGCACAAGGCAACGGGCCTGTTCTACGTAGCCAAATGCTACAGGAAGGCCGCCGCCGCTGTCCGTGCCCCGGAAGGGACTATCCTCAAGACCCTGAGCCATCCCGGCCTGCCCCGGTTTGTGGGGGAATACGAAAACGGGGACTACCTGTGCATGGTCCGGGAGTACGTGGAGGGCACGTCCTTGGATCGTTGTGTTGCCCAGCGCAAGCCCGGTCAGGAGAAGGCCATCAAGCTGGCCGTCTCCTTGTGCGATATCCTAACCTATCTCCATGGGCGAACACCCCCGGTAATCCACCGGGACATCAAACCAAAAAATTTGATCTTGGATCACCAGGGGGAATTGTGGCTGATTGATTTCGGCATCTCCCGGGTGTTTGATCCCAAAAAGGCGGAGGACACCGTGCCCTGCGGCACCAAAAATTTTTCCGCCCCGGAGCAATATGGCTATGCTCAAACGGATGCCAGGGCGGATGTGTTTTCTTTGGGCATCCTGCTGGGCTGGCTGCTCACCGGGGAATGCAATAGGGAGCTGATTCTGCCCCGGATCGCCAACCGCCACCTGGGCCGGATTGTGGAAAAATGCACAGCCTTTGCACCCAAGGACCGCTATCCCACGGCGACCAATGTCCGCGCTGATTTGCTGGCCCTGGACGGGCGTAGGAAAAGGAGGGCCTTGGGGTGGAGCTGCGCAGCCATTGTGTGCCTGCTTTGCTTGTGCGCTGGGTTTGGGCTGGGCCGTTACGCGGAGAGGACCGGGTTTCTTCACGGTCCCGGTACCATGACCTTCCAGGAGCCCCTGGTGGAGCGGGCGGTCCGCCTGACCCTAGGCCTGGGGGAAGGAGAGAACGTCCGGGAACGTGACCTGCTCAGCGTGACGGAGCTTTTCATCTGCGGGGACCAGGCTCTGGCGGACGGGGAGGGCTACCATACCCTGTGCCGCCAGATAGCCGCAAAGGAAGTCCCGTGGAAGAATGGGGGCATGACTTCCCTTTCTGACCTTGCAAGGCTTAAGAACTTAACCACCCTATCCCTCGCCTTTCAGAACATTGCGGACTTGACGCCCCTTCAGGAGCTCACCGCTCTGCGGAACGTGGACCTCCGACACAATCCGGTTTCGGATATCAAGCCCTTGGGTTCCCTGCCCTATCTGGCGGAGATCTGCCTGTTTGGCACCCGGGTGAAGGACCTGTCCGCCTTGACCGGATGCCCGCTTCTGTGGCGTATCGATGCGGGGGGAAGCTTTGTGACCTCCCTCCAAGCCTTTCACGAAATATCCGGTCTCAAGAACCTGGTTCTGTATAAAGCGCCCTTGTATACCCTTCAAGGCGTCGGGGAGCTTGCCTTCCTGGAGCGGCTCAGCATGTCAGAGGTGGCGGACGGGAACCTGAGCCCCCTGCTGGGCCACCCCACGCTTAAAGAGGTGGAACTTGCCGAGTCCTTGAGGCAAACCGCGCAGGAACAGTTGGGTCAGGCGTCCTTTCAATTAATATACCGCTAGCATCACATATTTCCCAGCAGCACCGTTTCCAGGTGCTCTTTGGCGACATCCGCCAGTTTGCGCATCAGATTGATATCCGTGGGCTGCCTGTCCCGCATCATCCGGCGGGGGAAAAACCGGGTGATATGCAGGGGGATCGTTTCATTCACCCCGGCAACCCAGGCGGAGAGATTTCGCATCTCCTCCGGAGAATCATTTTCATCCGGCACGATGAGCGTAGTCAGTTCCACATGGCTGCGCCCGGCGGCGGTGCGGATGAAATCCAATACGGTGTCCAAATCACCGCCCAGCTTTTTGTAGTATTCCGGGGTAAAGCCTTTCAGGTCGATATTGAAGGCATCCATATAGGGCAAAACTTCCTCCAAAGCTTCCCGGCTGGCGGAACCGTTTGTCACGGTAACGTTTTTCATATGGCGTTCACGCACAAGCTTTGCGGTGTCGCGGACGAATTCAAAGCCTACCATGGGCTCATTGTAGGTGAAGGCCACGCCAATGTTGCCCCGGGGCATGAGCTTTTCCGCAAGCGCTGCGAGTTCCCCGGGCTCCATTCTTACTACATCCACATCTTTTTCGCCGGCCGCCGCGATGGAGGCGTTCTGGCAAAAGGGACAATCCAGATTGCAGCCGAAGCTTCCCACCGACAGGATCATGCTGCCGGGGTGGAATCTTGACAGCGGTTTTTTTTCAATGGGGTCCAGCGCGACGGAGGTCAATAGGCCATAGCTTATGCATATGCTATGGCCGTTTTCGTTTTTCCGGGCGCGGCAACGGCCCAATTGCCCCTCCTTCAAGTGACAATTGTGCATGCAAACCGGACAGGTGATTTCACTGATGGCGCATCACCTCGAATCGCTGGAGCGATACCTTTTCTTTTTCACCGATGTTGGCCTTCCGCTTGGCGATGGCAATCTGATCCTTTACGCTGTCGATACCCGGTAGGTTGGGCAGCAGCAAGCCGCGCCTGTGGCCGCAGGTGACGATTACGCCGTAGCGCTTAGCATCTAGCTCGTCCGGGGATGTTATGTCCTCCGCCTCGCCCAGCACGTCCACGCTGTACACAAGTTCATTAAGTTCATCCGGCCGCACGGAATCAAAGCGCGGGTCATTGGTGCCCGCACTGATGGCGTTTTGCATGATTTCTTCTGCAATGCTTTCGGTGGTGGCGGATATGGTGCCAATGCAGCCGCGAAGCTGGCCGTGCTTTTTAAGAGAAACGAATATACCCGCCCGTCGGCCCGTAAGATCATCCGGCAAACCTTTGGGCATGGCGATGGTTTCTCCGCGTTGCACATAGGCTTCCAGTGTTTTACGGGCCAGGCGCACGTAGTCATCCTCCGCCTTTTTGCGCGTTTCCAGCGCCTGCTTCTGTTCCTGCATGTATGCACTCAGAAAATGACGGTTCTCATCCGGCCCATCGGGAAGATAAGTGCACACACCGTACCCCACGCCGAAGGGCCCTTCGTAGGACAGCTTTTCCGCCTTGACATTCAAACCATCCAGGCAGCCGGCCATGATGACAAAGGAGCGGTGGCCGCACTCGCCGGCGTTTTCGCAAAAATCCGGGTCGAAGCGGAAAAGCTCCAGGAAGGCGGCCCGGCCCATCACATCCATGATCCTTTCATCGTAGGCGGGGCCTTCGGGAGCAAATCCGTAGGGACCGTCCTTTTTGAGCCTGTGTGACAAGTCACCGCTGGCAATGATGGCGATGTTTGTGTTCAGGCTTTCCGCCGTTTCGCGAATGAGCATGCCCAGCTTATAATGATCCGTATAGGGGAGGCCCGAAAGACCGATCCGCACAATCTTGCAGGGAATTTCGCCCCCGAAGGCATCCCGCAAAAAGCACAGCGGCACCATGGCGGCGTGGTCCAGCTTTTTTTCCCGCTCGCCCAAAGTGCCCGCCGGCAGTCCATCCGCGTCGGCCCGGCGGCTGAGCTCCGCTACAAAGGGCGCGTCGTACTTGACCTCAAGCTGTACCTCGCCCGCGTGGAACTGGGCAAAGCTGCCCTTGGCCGACGCACCGGGGGAGATATGAAAATAGTCGGCATACAGCGCGCTGTGGGGCGTGAGGACGACCACCGTATCGGGCCTTTTTGATGCAATCAATTCCGTGGCCTTGCGGCAGGCAGCGATGGTATCCTGTATGGCTTTTTCCTGCCCGCGGCCCACCTGCGGAATGATCAGCGGGGGGTGCGGGACCATGATGGCTTCTTGCAAAGACATAGGCAACCTCCTGGGTGACGGGCGCATAGAGTCCAAAGCCGAATATCTTTCAGTCTGGTGGTCTATTTCGCCATGCCGGGGATCAAAACCTGCCGGCAATTGGTTTTACAGCGTCTGTAATACCTTCCCCTCAATTTGAATTTGTATGATGTTTTTGATTTGAAAGGGTTTCGTCCCTGCCGGAACGGTTCAGGGGTTCTCCTCCCCGCCATTATCTGCCACCCTTCGTCACCGTAATTGACGCGTATATACCGTCATGGTATCATGAGGACGCCAAAGCGCGGGAGAAAGGCGGAGAACTGATGGGCCGCTTGAAGAAATGGAAACAGCATATCAGCATCCGGGAGCGGCTGATCGCCTACTTTTTGCTGGCGATTCTATTGCCAACCATGGTGATTACATTTTTTTTGTATGCGCGCACCACGCGCATCATCACGGAAAAGACGAACCAACTGGTGGGTCAGAATCTGGAAAGCGTAGGCGCTTTGATCTCCCAAAAACTGAACCTGATGAACGACCTGATTACACTGGTCAACGTGAACCCCACCATGCAGGATATTTTTATGAGCAAGCCGCCGGTGTTTGTGGAGCAGATCATAAACGAGATTTCCACACTGGATAATCTTCTGGCTGGGTATTTTCTATCCAGTAGCTATTTGTACGCCACTTCCGGGCTGTCGCCCCGCATTTACATGCTGAACCGGGAAACCTACCAGCGCTTACGCTCCGCTTCTCCTTCCGCACGGGTGTATGATGTGGGTGCGATAGAAAATGAGGACTGGTATCAAAACCTGGGCAACCAATTCACCTTTTTGGGGCTGGGAGAGCGGGCTGGGCTTTTTATCAGAACGAAGAAGCCTGTTTTACAGATTGCGCGAAAGCTGTTCAACACCAAGAAAAATGCCAACGGCGTAGAGGTATCCGCTGTCTTGGTGATGGATGTGGATGTGGAAAGCTTTTTGAGCAGTCTTATGCCCTACAAGCAAACAGAAGGAAGCCAAATTTTCGTGACGGACAGCGAAGGCACCATTCTGTTGGGTACGGACGTTTCAAGGGTAGGGGAACAGCTGCCTTATTCCCAGGGGGAAGTGCCTCCAAGCAAGCCGGACGTACGAAAGTTGAATGGTGAAAGCTGGCTTATTACAGGCGCAATGGTGGATAGGCTGGACTGGCATATCTATTCCCAAGTGCCCATGGAGGAAATCAGCGGCGATCAGCATGCATTGGACAGGACGCTGATTGTACTGGTGGCCGCATGCATGGCGGTGGCGCTCGCACTGGCGCTGATGCTTTCCAAGAGTATCGCAAGGCCTATTTTGAAGCTGGTGGATTCCATGGAAAAGGTGTCCCAGGACGACACCTTCAGCATCAACATCGATTACCAGCAGAAGGATGAGTTCGGCTATCTCATCGACAAATATAAGGATATGATCGGGGAGATACAGGAGCTGATTCAGCGGTTGTACATCAGCGACCTTACGAAAAAGGAAGCGGAACTCGCGGCCAAGGACGCAGAGCTGAAGGCGCTGCAGGCGCAGATCAACCCTCACTTTTTGTATAACGCGCTGGATTCCATCAACCTGTACGCCATCCGCCACAAGGTGCCGGAGATCAGCGATATGATTACCGCTCTGGCGGACTTCTTCCGGTATGGCCTAAGTCGAGGGCGGGACATTATCACCATTCAGGACGAACTGACCATTGTGGAAAGCTACCTCAGGATACAGAAAATGCGCTTTGACGAGCGTATCTCCTTTAAAATCGACGTGCCCCAGGAAGTGCGCATGCACCTGATTGCCAAGTTCACCTTGCAACCGCTGGTGGAAAACGCCGTGATCCACGGCATCAAGCCCTCGACCGAGCAGGTGAACCATATCGTAATCCGGGGTGGGATTGAAGGAAAGACGCTGACGTTGTACATTGAGGATAACGGCGTGGGGGCCAATGTACTGCAGATGCATGAAATGCTGGCCGACAATGACCCGGACGCCAACCGTGCTTTCGGCATACGCAACGTGCACCAAAGGCTGCAAACGCTTTTTGGGGATGATGCCGGGCTGCGCTTTGAAAAGGCGGAAACGGGCGGCATCATCGCCGTGATCACCCTCCCCAGCATTTTGACCATGGAGGTATATCATGCTAAAAATGATCGTGGCTGATGACGACCGGCTGACCGTGGAGACGCTGTGCGAGGCCATTGATTGGGCGGGATACGGCATATCTGTGATCGCCACCGCCATGGATGGGGAGCAGACGATGAATCTGTGCCGGGAACTGGAGCCTGATATTCTGTTTACCGACATCAAAATGCCGGGACTCACGGGGCTGGAGGTAGCCACAACCCTCCGGGAAGAAGGCAGTGCCGCCAAAATCATTTTGATCAGCGGCGTGCAGGATTTTCAGTATGCCCGCACAGCTCTGGAAGTGAAGGTGGAGGGGTACATATTAAAGCCCATCCAGTTGGAGGAGATTCATAAAGTCATCCGCAAGCTGATCAGCAACATTGAAATGGAGCGCAACCGGGACCAAGTGATGCTAAGGCTCAAGCGCCAACTGAAGGAAAACCGCAGCATGATGCGGGAGGCATTTCTGCGCAACCTGGTGCTGGGCGCCTGCGGCAGCCGCCGGGAAATAGAGGACAAGCTTCAATATTTCGAACTGGATTTGCGGTATGAATCCAGCATTCTTGTATGCGTGATGCGTGTGAACGATTACGCGAAGGCCACCCAGCAGATGAGTGAGCTGGACAAACAGTTATTGCTGTTTTCCATTCAGAACATTACCCAGGAGCTGCTTGGCAACAACAACGCAGGGCTGGTGGTGGTGCTCAACGATAATGAGTTTGTACTGCTGCTGGACGGCCGGCTTCAGCGTACCCAGGCGCTGGAGGACCTGCTTGGCGAAATCGCAGACAATATGCAATCGTTTTTGGAAATCCCCCTGTCCATCGGTGTGGGGAACTGCGCCTTCCATCTGGGGGAATTGAAGTATGCCTACGACAACGCTGTCCGAGCCATCTCCCAGCGGTTTTACCAGGAGGATGCCGCCATTCTCTCGGTGGAAGACGTGCTCTTGCGCAAGGAAAAGGACAAGATCGAGTATTCCTCGAAATTTTCGCAGATCTATGCCGCCCGGGAATCATTTCTTGCGCAAGTAAAGGGTGGGGAGGAAGCAGCTTCCCAGCGGGAATTAGGCAGCCTGTTTGCGCTTTTGTCCCAGGGACACGTGCTGGAGATTGAGTACGTGAAGGGCTTGTGCATTGAGCTGGCGGGCGTATTGTGCCGCATGCTGCTGGAACTGGAGGAGACCGGACGGGAGAGCTTTATGCATGCGCAGGAGGAGATGAAAAACATCTTCGAAGCCGAAACCATTGCCGCCATGGAGGAGATTTTAACTACCATGGCCAGCCGCTACTGCAAGACATACCAGGCCTTGTACTTAACGCGCTACGGCAATCTGGTCAAGACCATCATCGATATGATCGACAAGCGGTATATGGAGGATCTGACGCTTTCCGCCATTGCCGACGCGGTGTACATGACTCAGAATTATATCTGCCTCATTTTCAAACGGGAAACGGGCATGACCATCAACGCCTACTTGACCCGCGTCCGGCTGCAAAAGGCCTGCCGCCTGCTGGATGAAAGCAAGCTGAAGGTATGGCAGATCGCCGAGCAGGTGGGCTATGAAAATGCCCACTATTTCTCCACCGTATTCAAGAAGGCCATGGGCATGCAGCCCCAGCAGTACAGACAACGCTGGGAAGAATAAAACTGAAGAAGATTTTTGACCGGTTTGTATAATTTTTTGTATGTCCATTTTTCGACGGCCCTTTTATACTAAAGCCATCAAAACCATATAAGGAGGAACCGGTATGAAAAGGCTTTTCAAAGCGTTGGTTGTGGTGACCCTTGCCCTCACGCTGCTGGCTGGCGTCATTCCCGCGGCATCGGCGCAAGCGCAGGTGCAGCAGGTTCGCATCTGGACCAACGACGGCACGCTGCAGGACTTGTACAATGCCGCTATCGCGGAGTATAACGCTACCACCGGCAAGGAAAAGGGCATCGAAATCGTCTATCAGGTTTTCGGCGGCGATTACAATGACGTGCTCAAGGTGGCTTTGGCTGCCGGCCAGGGCCCGGAAATCTACAAGTTTGTGGGCACGGTGAAGGATCCCTTTGTGGACAGCGGCTGGATGATCGCTCTTAACGATCTGCCCGGCAGCGAAGCGTTGCTTGAAAAGTGGGCGCCCGTGATCGTGCCCGGCTACAACACCTACAAGGGCAAGACCTACTCCCTGCCTGTGAAGGCTTTGAACACAAAGTTCATCTACAACAAGACCTTGCTTGAGAAAAACGGCTTCGCCGAGCCGCCCAGGACCTGGGACGAGCTTGTGAAGATGGCCAAGGTCATCACCGACAACGGTGACGGCGAAGTGTACGGCTACGGCGTACATCTGCAGAACGCAGGCAGCTCCGGCAAGTGGTACCTGGCCACCCAGTTTGCGGCCTCTGTGGGCCACATGGGGTATGACTTTGTAAAGGGTGAATACCGCTTCAAGGACTTTGCCCCCATCCTCAGCCACTTCCAGCAGATGCGCAAAGACGGCAGCATCTTCCCGGGCTTTGAAGCGCTCTCCCAGGATGGTCTGGCCGCCCATTTCGCCGCCGGCCGCGTGGCCATGATGGCCGGTGTTGGCTGGGATGTGAGCACCCTGAACCGCTCCTTTGAGATTACAGATGAGTGGGGCGTGTTCCAAACTCCGGTGCTTGATGAAAGCAATGCCTACAAGGCCTATTCCCAGATTGGCGACCTGCTCTGCGTAGGCCCCGCCGCCCTGAGCATGCCCGAAAAGGTGCTGGAGGTGTACTCCTTCGCCCATAACGACGATCTGCTTTTGCAAATGCACCAACAGGGTCTGGAATTCGTAGGCCTTGAAAGTGTGCAACAGGCCGTGACCAATCCTCCGGCCATGGTGGGCTGGAAAGAATTCGCCGACACCTCCAGGAACTATTTCACCATGACGCCTCCCGACGGACTTCTGACCCTGGAAGGCCAGACCTATCAAAACGTGCTGTGCAATGCCATCACCGTTGACCTTAACGATCAGGAGATCATGGACCTTTTGACCGATATGGATAACCGCTATAACACGGCGCTTCAGAGTGCTGTCGCTGCCGGCGCGGACATGTCCGCCTTCATCAACACCGATTGGGATACCCGCCTCAAATAGTCTAAAAGATTTTTAATGAGGGAGGGGGGATTATCCCTCCCTCTGATTTCCTGTGCTGCGCGAAGGAGGCGGACGAATGTCCCTGACGCATCAAACGAGAGTCAAAACAAAAGCGATACGCCCGGGCCGCATCGACAACGTGCAGGCCATATGCATGCTTTTGCCCATGCTGGCAGGCTTTGCATTGTTTTCCATTTATCCTATGGGCTGGCTGATAAGATGGGCCTGGTTTAACTATGACGGTGTAAGAACGCCCACCTTTGCGGGGATAGAGAATTTTATCCGCGTCTTCTCCCGGGACCCTTATTACTGGCGGGCACTGCTGAACACCTTCTTTATTGTGGGCGTTAAGATGATCATCGAGATTCCTCTGGCTATGTTCCTGGCGGTGGCGCTGAACAAGGCCACGAAGGTGAACGCTGTGTACCGCACCGTGTTCTTCATGCCCTCCATAATCAGCACGGCCATCATCGGCCTGGTATTCTTTTTAATGTTCGACCCCTTCCAGGGCGTTATCAATCAGGTGCTGAAAAGCCTTGGGCTGATTGACAAAAGGATCAACTGGTTTTCCGACCGCTGGACGGCCAATGCCGTCATCATTGCAGCCAGCGTCTGGAAGGGCTTTGGCGTGAACATGATCTTCTTCCTGATGGGCTTGCAAAGCATTCCCGGCGAGTTATACGAATGCGCCAACCTGGATGGAGCATCCACCTGGCGTACATTCCGTTCTATCACGCTGCCAATGCTTTCGCCCTTTTTAAAGACGGTCATTATGCTGTGCCTGGTGAACAGCATGAAGATGAGCGACCTGGTGCTTACGCTCACCAACGGCCAGCCCAACGGCACCACCGAGGTGGTGATGAGCTATACCTTCAAATACTTCTTCTCCTACGGCGTGGCGGATGCCGTGAGCCAGTATGGGTACGCTTCCTCTTTGGCGGTGGTGACAGCCGTGATTCTGGGCCTGATTACGGGTACTTACTTCCTGACCACAAGAAAGATGGGTGACGTCTATTGAACGTGCTAAAATGGACGCCGCGCCGCGTCTTTTACAGAGCGCTGTTGTATACCGTGCTGACGGCGCTGTTTGTGGTGACGGTTTTCCCTGTGCTTTATACGGTCATGGCTTCTTTGAAAACCAACCAGGAGCTTTTGTCCAGCAAGCAGTTTCTGCCCAAGGCGGTGCAGTTTGACAACTACCTTCAGGCCTGGAACAAATCCAACTTCAAGCTGTACTTCTTCAACAGCCTGTACATGGCCTTCTTCATCGTATTGGGCACGATTATAAGCTCCACCACGGCGGGATACGTGTTCTCCCGGGCAAATTTCAGGGGCAAAAGCTTTTTGTACGTGCTCATCACCTCCACCATGTTCATTTCCGCCGGCAGCCTGTACCTGTTTCCGCAGCTGCAAATGGCCAAGGCGCTGAACATCAACACGTCGCTATGGGGCGTGATCATCATCAATGTGTTCGGCATCAACGTGACGCAATTGTACATCTCCCGGAATTATATCAATTCGATATCGAAGGAAATAGACGAGGCAGCCAGGATCGATGGGTGCGGGTTCTTCCGTATATACAGAAGCATTATTCTCCCGCTTACCAAGCCGCTGATCGCAACCGTGGGGCTTCTGGCCTTCATGAACTCCTGGAACGATTACATGCTGCCCATGGTGTTCACCCTGGGCAACCCGGACAAGCGGCCCTTGGTGGTGGGCATTTTGACCATGCGCACGGGGGGCGAGTCCGTTACATCCTGGCACCTGATGTTTGCGGGCACCAGCATGGCGGTGCTGCCGATGCTTACGGTGTATCTGCTTTTGAACAAGTACTTTATCTCCGGTCTTACCAGCGGAGCCATCAAAGGATAAAAAACAGGAGGGAAATGATATGATCGGCGGCAACTGGACGGCGCTACTGACTCCCTTTGACAAGAATGGCAACATCAAAACGGAACAGGCTGATGCTCTGGTCAGCTTTTATCAGAAGCAGCGGGCGGATGGCGTATACCTTCTTGGCTATACCGGCGAAGGCAGCGTGGTGAACGTGAACCAGCGCAAGGAATGGGCGGAAGCCGTGGTGAAGGCCGCCCGCGGAAAAATGCATGCCTTTGTGCACGTGGGCTATTCCAATGATCCCAAGGTGGGCATCGATCTGGCCAGGCACGCAGCCTCCATCGGCGCGGAGGCCGTGAGCAGCGTGGGTCTTTCCAAGGATACGATGCTTGATGAGAACATGGCCTACTTCCGGGCCGTGTCCGAAGCTTCCGGCCTTCCTTTTTATGTGTACTGGAACGCCTTTGGCGGCAATCTCAACGGCGGCCAGCGGCTGGACCCGGCTGAATTGATCGACGCGCTGAAAAACAACGTGCCTACCTTTAAGGGCTTCAAGTACACAGACAGCAACTTCTATTACATGGACCGCATCAAGCAGATCGACAAGGACGTGGTGGTATTCACCGGCGTGGACCAGATGTGCGTGGCCGGCCGCCTGATGGGCTCCGACGGTTCCATCGGCGCGCTGCAGGCCGTTACCTGCCTGCACTTTGCCGTGATGCTGGATCAGCTTGCGGCTGGAGATGTGAAAGGCGCCATGGAAATGCAAATTCGCGCCAACAACATCTACGAGGCGCTGGACGAGCGGGAGATTGGCAGCCTGATCCCCGGCCTGAAATTCGTGATGAAGGAATACTACGGTGTCGATGTGGGCAAAGTCTGTCCAGGCACGAACTATCATTCCATCACCGATGCCGCCATCGGCAAGCGGCTGATGGAGCGCTTTACCAAGAACATCTACAAGGGATAAAAGCATGGAGGGCTTTACATGCGGACAATGACGCTGGGTCAAAACGGACCGGAAGCCTCTGTGATCGCCCTGGGGTGCATGCGAATCGCCGGCATGAGGGAAAAGGATGCGCAAACGCTGGTGATGAAGGCCTTTGAATCGGGCATCACCTTATACGACCATGCCGATATCTACGGCGGAGGCGAGTCGGAGCGGCTGTTTGGGCAAGTGCTCAAAAATCATACCGGCCTTCGGGAGAAGATTGTACTGCAAACAAAGTGCGGCATCAAAAAAGGGCTGTACGACCTTTCGGGGAAGTATATCGTTCAGTCGGTGGAGGACAGCTTAAAAAGGTTGCAGGTGGAATACATTGACCTGTATCTGCTGCACAGGCCCGACGCCTTGATGGAACCGGAGGAGATTGCCGCCGCGCTTGAGAAACTGTACAGTCAGGGCAAGATACGTGGTGTGGGTGTCAGCAACCAAACGCCGGGGCAGATGGAAATCCTTCAAACTGCGCTGTCCATGCCCATCCTTACCAATCAGCTCCAATTGAGCATTCTTCATGCGGGGATGATACGGGCGGGCATCCACGCCAACATGGCGAATACCGATTCCCTGGATCATGATGGCGGCGTGCTGGATTACTGCCGATTGAAGCACATCACCATTCAGGCCTGGTCGCCCTTCCAGTACGGCTTCTTTGAGGGTACCTTCCTGGGCAACCCCATGTTCCCCGACCTTAACACGATTCTGGAGCGGCTGGCAGCCAGGCATCAGGTGACCCCCGCCGCCATCGCCACAGCATGGATACTGCGCCATCCGGCCCATATCCAGCCGGTGATCGGCACTACCAATCCCGCACGTGTGAAGGAAATTGCCGCTTCGGCGGAGATAACGTTAAGCCGGGAAGAGTGGTACGAGATTTATTTGAAGGCGGGGAATACGCTGCCGTAATAGGCAACAATTTGTTAATAAGCAAAGGGATGGCTGATATGCCGTCCTTCAGACTGTAGACATAAGCGCCCAACAGGTGTCATTCTGAGGAGCGAAGCGACGAAGAATCTTGGAGTTACAAGGCTTTCAAAGATCCTTCGCTTCGCTCAGGATGACATGACGGGGGTTTTGTCGACACCATGAGGGATGGGTGTTATGCCGTCCTTTTGCTTTTCGCATGTTCCTTCCCAGAGATAAAAACATATTGACAAATCTCGATTTGAGGAACATAATAAAATCCATCGAATAGATTGAATTTGAGGTGATGGGATGGGGGATACGCATCAGGATCATGCAAGGGTGTTCAAAGCGCTTTGCGATGAAAAGAGGCTGGAGATACTGGCCATGCTGCGGGGCGGTGAGAAGTGCGCTTGTGTGCTGCTTGCGCAGATGGACATCAGCCAGTCCACACTTTCTTACCATATGAAGATTCTTTGCGAATCGGGGATTGTACAAAGCCGACAGGAAGGCAAGTGGACGCATTATAGTATCAATCGGGAAGGCTGCCGGAATGCAGCCGAACTGCTGAATGTTCTAACAGCACAAACAGCATTGGATGCATCATCGGAAACTGGTTGCTGCTGAAGGAAGCCGCTTTCGGGCCGGCTTTTTTCAGACACCATACATCGATAAAAGTGAATGTGTTTTTTCAGTTGTGGAGGTGGAAGGAGCTACATGGAAATAATATCATCTGTCTTGGATTTTTTTCAAACGCAAATACTTGGCATGAAGTGGCTGCAAAACCTGACCGGGAGCGCTTTAAGCGCCCTGGGTCTTGACATGGGAAGCCGCATTGGCGGCAGTATCCATTTCTTTCTGTACGATGTTATCAAAATTCTTGTTCTGCTGTCAGTGCTGATTTTTATGATCAGCTATATTCAAAGCTATTTTCCTCCGGAGCGCACAAAGCGCATCCTGGGCCGCTTCCATGGGGTAGGCGCCAATATTCTGGCGGCGTTACTCGGAACAGTTACTCCCTTTTGCTCCTGCTCCTCCATCCCGCTGTTCATTGGCTTTACCAGCGCGGGGCTGCCCCTTGGCATGACATTTTCCTTTTTGATTTCATCGCCCCTTGTGGATTTGGGCTCGCTTGTTTTGTTGATGAGCATCTTCGGCCTGAAGGTCGCCGTAGCCTATGTGCTGCTTGGGCTTGTGCTGGCGGTGATCGGCGGAACGCTGATCGGCAGGATGAAGAAAGAGAAGCATATCGAGCCCTTCGTGCTCTCGGCAGGCCGGGTGGAAGGAACTATCCCCGATATGACAAGGCGCGACAGGGTGGATTACGCGTGGGATCAGGTGCGCTTCATCGTGAAAAAGGTGTATGTGTACGTGCTGGCAGGCGTGGCCATCGGCGCGGTGATCCACAATTGGATTCCCGAAAGCTGGATTCAGAACATACTGGGAGACGGAAACCCCTTTTCCGTTCTCCTGGCAACGCTGGTGGGCGTTCCCATGTATGCCGACATTTTCGGCACCATTCCCATTGCGGAGGCGTTGTATGCAAAGGGCGTAGGACTTGGCACCATTCTTTCTTTCATGATGGCCGTCACCGCTCTTTCCCTGCCCTCCATCATACTTTTGCGCCGGGCTGTTAAGGTCAAACTACTGGCACTGTTTGTGGGCATCGTGACAGCAGGAATCATACTGATCGGGTACATGTTCAACGCGTTCCAATATTTATTTGTATAAGGAGGAAACCGCCATGGCAAAGAATTGGTATCCCGTCATTGATTACCTGGAATGCATCGAATGCGGTACCTGTGTTGAAAAGTGCCCCCACGGCGTCTATGACAAGGCCAAGGCGCCATCGCCCCTGGTAGTTCATCCGGATGCCTGCATCGACCACTGCCATGGCTGCGGCAATCGCTGCCCGGTTGGAGCCATTGCGTATGTAGGCGATGACACTGGCTGGAGGCCGCCCAAAGGCAAGCAGGAGGAAAGCAAGGCCTACTGCGAAACAGGCACAAACTGCTGTGGCGAAGGTGGTTGCTGTTCATGAGTACCAAAACATGGGTGAGGGTTGTCGTCCCTGTTTGTATTGTGCTTGCCGTGGCAGGCATCTGGTTCATCAAAAACACCGGAAAGGAGACGGCCGCACAGGAAAGGTTGCAGGCCCATGAGGATTTTGTCTTGGAGGCCACCGCCATTGATCTTGAGAAATTGAACGCCTACGGCTTGCCGGTCATTATCGACTTTGGTGCGGATTCCTGCATCCCTTGCAAGGAAATGGCGCCTGTGCTCAGGTCGTTGAATTCAAGAATGCAGGGGAAAGCTATCATCAAATTCGTGGATGTGTGGAAATATGGCGAAGCAGCCAATGGCTTTCCAATACAGGTCATCCCGACGCAGGTGTTTTTCACGTCGGATGGCAAGCCATATGTGCCTGGTGATGATGTGGCTATCGAATTTGCCATGTACAAATACCGCGATACAGGGGAGCATGCATTCACCGTCCATCAGGGCGGCTTGACGGAGGAACAGATGCTGTCCATCCTTGCCGATATGGGGGTAAGCTGATGACGGAGATTTTGGAAGGGATATCAAAGCTTATTGCGGATAGCGGCTGGCTGGCTCCTTTGCTGGCCTTGGCTGCCGGTATCGTTACATCCTTCACGCCATGTGCGCTGTCCAGCATCCCGCTTGTCATCGGCTTTGTGGGCGGATTGGGCCAGCATGACGCTAGACGGTCATTCCGGCTTTCCGTAACTTTTGCGCTTGGCGCGGCTGTTACCTTTACGGCGCTTGGCGTCGCTGCGTCGCTGGCCGGACAGCTCATGGGAATAGCTTCCTCCTGGTGGTACATTGTCCTGGGTGTGCTGATGGTGCTGATGGCATTGCAGGTTTGGGGCATTTTCGAGATCATACCGTCCAGCTATCTCCTGTCCAGGAATACGAAGCGCGGTTTTGCGGGAGCATTTGTTGCCGGCATATTGGGCGGCGTGTTTTCTTCTCCCTGCTCCACGCCGGTGCTGATCGCGCTGCTTTCCATCGTCGCGGGGAAGGGCAGCATCCTGTGGGGGATTCTGTTGCTCCTTTTGTATTCCATTGGTCATGGCATTCTTGCTGTTGTGGCGGGAACGTCGGTAGGGTTTGTGCAAAAATTGTCACAAAGCAAAAGGTATGGCAGGGTAAGCGCTCTTCTGAAAATCGTGATGGGCACCCTGATCCTGCTGATTGGTTTCTACATGTTCTATCTTGGCTTCTAGCATTTTGTATTGAAGGAGAGGAAAATATGGCACTGTTCAAATTTGGAAAAACAAAGGAACCTTCCTGCTGTGAAGGTTCAAAGCAGGAAACTAAGGCCCCATGCACCTGCGGAGGCGAATGTGACAATAGCGGCGCAAAGAGCGCCCGCTTCGTCGTACTGGGCGCATGCTGCGACAAAAGCAGAATGACATACGAAAACACCCAGCAGGCGGTAAAGGAAATGGGCTTTGCGGACGAGGTCATCAACATCGGCGACGCGCTGGAAATTGCCAAATACGGCGTGATGCAGACGCCTGCCCTCGCCGTGGACGGCAAGGTGGTTTCCTATGGCAAGCTGCTGAAGGTGGAGGATGTGAAAAAGATTTTCGCAAAGCTGGAGGTGAAGTGACATGACGGAGAGCAAACCGCAAACCATCGGCTTTTTTGAAAAGTACCTCACCGTTTGGGTCATCCTGTGCATGGCTGCCGGCGTGCTCATCGGGCAGTTCCTGCCAGGTATCCCCGCGTTTCTGGGACAGTTTGAGTATGCCAAAGTGTCCATTCCCATAGCCATACTGATCTGGCTGATGATCTATCCCATGATGCTGAAGGTGGATTTTCAAAGCATCCGCAATGTGGGTAAAAACCCAAAAGGGCTGTATGTCACCTGGGCTGCCAACTGGCTTATCAAACCCTTTACCATGTTCGGCATTGCCTGGCTGTTTTTCTACGTAATCTTCAAAGGGCTGATCCCCCCTGAACTTGCCAAGGATTATCTGGCGGGAGCTATCCTTTTGGGAGCGGCCCCCTGCACGGCCATGGTGTTTGTGTGGAGCCATCTCACCCGCGGCAACGCGGCGTACACGGTGGTACAGGTTGCAACCAATGATTTGATCATCCTTATCGCCTTTACGCCCATCGTGGCATTCCTGCTGGGTGTCGGAGGTGTATCGATCCCTTGGGACACGCTGATTTTGTCGGTGATGCTGTTTGTGGTGATCCCCCTCACGGGCGGCATCATCACCCGCAATGTACTCACCAAAAAACGGGGGATGGAATATTTCCAAAAAACATTCATCCCCAAATTCAAGCATGTGACCGTGGCGGGGCTTTTGTTGACGCTGGTGATCCTCTTTTCCTTCCAGGGGAAGGTGATATTGGAAAATCCCGTGCACATCGTTCTGATTGCCGTGCCGCTGATACTGCAGACGTTCCTGATCTTCTTTATTGCCTACCTGATAAGCCGTCTTTTAAAGCTGCCTCATGACGTAGCCGCCCCGGCCGGCATGATCGGAGCATCCAACTTTTTTGAGCTGGCTGTGGCCGTGGCGATTTCCCTGTTCGGCACATCCTCCCCCGCTGCGCTGGCAACGGTGGTGGGCGTGCTGGTGGAGGTGCCGGTGATGCTGATGCTGGTGAAGATTGCCAACCGCACCAAGCGGTGGTTTCCGAACTGATATTGGAAAGGATGTGATGTGCGATGGATAAAAAGGAAGTGCTGCGCGGCGTCATCCGCACGAACTATGCAAAGGTAGCCCGGGGGAGCGCCAGGGGTTGCTGCGGCGGCGGATGCAGTTGCGGCGGTGTGCCTGTTTCCGCCTGGGAGGCTGCTCAAAAGATAGGCTACACCCAAATCGACCTGGATGGCGTTCCCGAAGGCGCCAACATGGGTCTTGGCTGCGGCAATCCGCTTGCCCTTGCCTCTCTCAAGGAAGGGGAAACCGTGCTGGACCTGGGCTGCGGGGGCGGGTTCGACTGTTTTCTGGCCCGCCGTCAGGTGGGCGAAAGCGGCCGCGTGATCGGCGTGGATATGACGCCCGATATGATTGCCTTGGCCCGCGGCAACGCTGAAAAAAGCGGGTACAATAACATTGAGTTCCGGCTGGGGGAGATTGAGCACTTGCCCGTCGCCGACGAAGAGGTGGATGTGATCCTTTCCAATTGCGTCATCAACCTGGCCCAAGACAAGCGCCAGGTGTTCCTGGAAGCCTTCCGGGTTTTAAAACCCGGTGGAAGGCTGTCCATATCCGACGTGGTGGCGGAGAAGCCTTTGCCGGAAGAGATAAAGCAGGACTCGGCGCTGGTTTCCGGCTGCATCGGCGGCGCGGAATACGTGGAAAACATACGGGCCATGCTTCAGGCGGCCGGATTTTGCGGTATCGCATTGAAGCCCAAAGAGCAAAGCCGGGAGATTATTCAGTCGTGGGGATTTGGCTGGAATGCGCAAGATTACGTGGCTTCTTATGAAGTACAGGCGAGGAAGCCGGAATAGGTATAAGATATTCATTAAAGGAGGAAACCGTATGTTGCCCAAAGTTGCCTTTATCTGTGTTCATAATTCCTGCCGCAGCCAGATCGCCGAGGCTTTAAGCCGCCACCTGGCGGGCGATGTGTATGAAAGCTATTCCGGCGGGACGGAAGTAAAAGACAAGATCAATCCCGATGCCGTACGGCTGATGAAGGAGCTGTATGGAATCGATATGGAGAAGGATCAAAAGCCAAAGCTGCTCAACGTACTGCCGCCTGTGGACATCGTGGTCACCATGGGCTGTGGCGTGGCATGCCCCTTTTTGCCCTGCAAGCATATGGAGGATTGGGGGCTTGAAGACCCAACAGGCAAAAGCGACGAAGAATTCATCAAGGTGATTAGGACGATAGAGGAAAAGATTCTTGACCTGAAGGAACGGATTCAAAACGGGACCGTTTTCAGCGAGGATTTGTTTGTGTAGACTGCCTGGCAAATGCTTTAAACAAGAATCTGCGGCGCGGGTCACTCCCGCTCCGCCGCTCTTTTATAAATCTCTGCTTTTTCTTCGCCGGACAGCAGCTTTTCCGTCAGGAAGGCGATGACGGCGATTCCGATCAGGTCCATCACAAGTCTTATGAGCATGAATTTCAGCCCCATGGAGGACGCCTCAAACAGGATCAGCGGTATCTTAGTGGTGGACCAGGCCCCCAGCATGATCAATACGTTGGAAAACCGGCTGCCCTTTTTCATCAGCACGGCGGCCACCGGGAAAGCCGCGTAAAGGGGGCCCGCCGCGGCAGAGCCGATCAGGAAAGCCAGCGCCACGCCTTTCATCCCCGAATCCTCGCCCATGTATTTGACCATCGTTTCCCGCTTGACCCATACGTCCAAAAGCCCCAGCAGGATGAAGATGGGGGGAAGCACCGAGAGCATCTCCAGCAAATTCGACCAGCTTAGTTCCAGAGACCTTACGCCGGTTTGAGGAAAGAACATCAGCATCAGAATGCTGACTGCGGCCATAACAAGAAACAGCCTGTAGCGCTTGACCTGCTTTTTCAACATGCTCACAAAACCACCCCCATCACCAGGGCTACCGCCATGGAAAAGCAGAATGCCGCCGCGTTGCGGATCAGGGTGGATTTTTTGCCGAAAAACTTGATCTCAA
The DNA here is from genome assembly GCA_023411395.1 of Bacillota bacterium. GTDB lineage: Bacteria > Bacillota > Clostridia > Christensenellales > Aristaeellaceae > JAEWAH01. Next base: position 127,126 of record JAEYOV010000076.1, on the reverse strand, counting down.
CGGGCAAAGTAACGACGCCCACCATCATCAGCGTGGAGATGAAGGCCGCGATCTGCATATAGCCCGCGCCGCTTTTCAGCAGTGCCGCCGCCAGGGGAAAGGCTACAAAGCCGGGAATCAGCGTGATAGAGCCAATGACGGCGGCGATCATAACCCCCAGCCAGCCCGATTCCTTGCCCAAGAGCCTGGAGATTTGTTCAGGCGTCAGCACCGCAAGGAGGATGCCCAGAAGGAGCAGGATGGGAAGGATTTGAGGCAGTATATTCTCCAGGGACTTCCAGGCCTTTTTTAATGCAAGCAGCGTCTTTTCCCTGCTTTTCAGGGCGGACACAGCCAGCGCCAGAATTGCTATCAGATACAGTGCTACAGTCAAAAGTCATCACCTGCTTTGAATATACGCTTCCATGATCCTGGCGGCGCTTTCAACCAGATCGGCGCAGGGCCGGGATTGGTAGTATTGCGGCGTCCTTTCTTCCGGGAGGGGATTGCCGGCGCCGTCCAGATTCAGAAGCTCACGGCAGATAAAGGAACCGTTTTCCTGCTTGAATTCGTTCACCAAAGTCTGGGTGAGCTGATAGTGCTCCATCTTTGTCTGGGTATCCGCAGGATCGGTGTAGCCGTATTTCATGCCGGCTACCATCGCCATGCCGCTCACCGCGCCGCATACCTCCCGCAGCCTGCCGATGCCCCCGCCAAAGGGTGCGGCCAGCTTCAGCGCCGTTTCCAACTCCATGCCGGTCTCATCGCAAAAAGCGGCGAACACGGCCTGTGCGCAGTTGTATCCCTGTTCAAATAGCTCCCTGGCCCGTTCCGCGCGGTTTTTCAAAGCGGCCACCTCAATTCTGTATAGTAATCATAGAACAATGCATACCTTTTTTATTGTACTGTGTTTCTTGCATGTGTCAATAGGCTTCCCCCGCGCCAATCTGTTACAAGCATAAAATGGAGGGGGGAAGCATTGACAAATGGATGTATAAGAAGTAATATGAAAACGGTTCCCGATTTCATATCCGGGAGTGGAGCAGGTTGAGCCGCGGAAAAAGCTATCAGACCAGGCAAAAGGAACTGATTCTCTCCTGTCTGAAGGACAACGCCAGCCGCCATGTGACGGCGGAAATGATTGTAGGTCATTTGCGGGGACAGGGCGAGCCGGTGGGCCAAACAACCGTGTACCGCCATCTGGAAAGGCTGGTTCAGGATCATAGGGTGATGAAGTTTGCCGCGCCGGAGGGGGCATCCGCCTGCTACCAGTACGTGGAGCAGCCGGAGAACCACAGGAACCATTATCATCTGGTATGCTCAGACTGCGGACGCATGATCCACCTTGACTGCAGCCAGATGGACGGGCTGCAAAAGCATATGCTCAACGAGCACCGCTTTGAGCTGGACAGCTTCAAGACGGTTTTGTATGGGCGCTGCGAAGGCTGCGCCGGAAAATAGGAAGGCGGGAAGGGAGGAAGCGGCTTGAATAAGAGCGCTTTTGCAAAGCGGGCCATTGCCCTGCTTGTTTGCGCCTGCCTTACCGTTGCCTTCTTTTTTTCCGCCTGGTTTGTTGCCGCCCACATGCATCATGACTGCACCGGGCAGGATTGCCCCGTGTGCGCGCTGATCCACCGCTTTTCGGACATGCTGCGCCGTCTGGGTGTCCTTGTCATGGTGCTTGCGGCGGCAATGCTTGCCATCCTCACGGCCCTGCACGGTGCGCTGCCGCATCTCTCTTTTGATAATACGAGGGAAAATACTCCCGTCAGCCTGAAGGTACAATTGAACAATTGAGATGCCTCCTTTGATTCCTGCTGCTTTCAAAATGGAATAGGAGGCTATTTTGCCATGAAAAAAATGATGGTTTGGGCTCTTTTGGTCATGCTTCTGGCATCGGCTATCCCTTTTTGCGCCGCATTGGCGGGCGAAAAAATAAGCGTTGTTTCCACCATTTTTCCTCCTTATGACTTTGCCCGGGCCGTGGCCGGGGACAAAGCTGAGATCAGAATGCTTTTGAAGCCCGGAGCGGAGATACATTCCTTCGACCCCTCTCCCGCCGATATCCTGGCGATTCAAAACGCCGATGTGTTCCTGTACATCGGCGGGGAAAGTGATGTGTGGGTGGATACGATACTTTCGTCCATGGATGTAAGCGGCAAGCAAATCGTCCGCCTGATGGACGCGGTGGCGCCGGTGGAGGAGGAAACGGTGGAAGGAATGCAGGCGGAAGAGGAGCATCATCATGTGAATGACGGTCTTGAGGTTGAAGAACACGAGGAAGGGGAAGAGCACGAGCACGAACACGAAGAGGGCGAATATGACGAGCATATCTGGACATCCCCCAAAAACGCCGTTTTGATGGTTCAGGCCATTGCCGGCGCGCTGATAAAAGCCGACACGGGAAACGAAGTCGCCTACCGGGAAAACGCCGCGTCCTACATCGATCAAATTCAGGCGGTGGATGCGGAGTTTGAGGCGGTGGTGTCACAGGCCTCCCACCGCTTGCTGGTGTTTGGCGACCGTTTCCCCTTCCGCTATTTTGCGGACGCATACGGGCTTGAATACAGGGCGGCTTTCCCCGGCTGCAGCACGGAGACGGAGGCCAGCGCGGCCACCATCGCCTACCTCATCAACACCGTAACGGAAAACAAACTGCCCTGTATTTACACCATCGAATTGAGCAATCAGAACATCGCCCGCTCCATCAGTGAGCAGACGGGGGCGGAAGTACTGACGCTCCAGTCCTGCCAGGGTGTATCCAGGGATGATTTTCAGGCGGGGGTGACGTATGTGTCCCTCATGCGGGATAACGTGGAAAGCTTGCGGAAAGGGCTGGTTACGCCTTGAATATGCTAACCTTGAATCATATCACCATGCACTACGATGGGCGCGTGGCCGTTAAGGATGTCAGCCTTGCGGTACAGGCGGGGGACTATCTTTGCATCGTGGGGGAAAACGGCTCCGGGAAAAGCACGCTGGTCAAGGGCATGCTGGGACTAATAAAGCCCACCGGAGGCCAGCTTGCGTTCCATGGCGTCAGGCAGAACGAAATCGGGTATCTGCCCCAGCAGACCGCCGTGCAGGCGGACTTTCCCGCCAGCGTTCATGAAGTGGTGCTGTCCGGGTGCTTGAACCGCCGTGGCATGAAACCTTTTTACAGCCTTACGGAAAAAGAACGGGCGGCGGGAAACATCCGCCTATTGGGGCTTGACGCCATTTCCAAAAAATCCTTCCGCGAACTGTCGGGCGGACAGCAGCGGCGCGTGCTTTTGGCACGCGCCCTGTGCGCCACCGAAAAGCTGTTGCTGTTGGATGAGCCCGCCGCGGGCCTTGACCCAGTGGTGACGGGAGAACTGTACGCGCTCATTGAAAAGCTCAACCGTGAGCTTGGCGTTACGGTGATCATGGTCTCCCATGATATGAACATGGCCGTCCGCTACGGCAGCAAAATCCTGCACATGCAAACCCACGCAGCCTTCTTTGGCCCCACGGAGGAATACAAAAAGACCGGCATCTGCCGAAGGATGATGGGAGATGACGGGATTGTTTGAGCTGATAAGCCAGCTTTTCTCCTATACATTTATCATCCGCGCGCTGGTGGTAGGCATCCTGGTATCCTTGTGCGCGGCGCTACTGGGCGTGACGCTTGTTTTGAAGCGGTACTCCATGATCGGCGACGGGCTGTCCCACGTGAGCTTTGGCGCGCTGGCCATCGCCATGGCGCTGAACCTGGCCCCGCTGGAGGTAGCCATCCCTGTGGTGACCATAGCGGCCTTCGGGCTGCTCCGCATCAGCGAAAACAGCAAGATCAAGGGCGACGCGGCCATTGCCCTCATATCCAGCAGCGCGTTGGCCATCGGCGTGATCGTCATCTCCCTGACCACGGGGATGAACACCGACGTGTGCAACTACCTGTTCGGCAGCATCCTGGCCATGAGCAAAAACGACGTGTATTTGAGCGTTGCGGTGTCGGCGGTGGTACTTATGCTGTATCTGTTTTTGTACAACAAAATTTTCGCGGTGACGTTCGACGAGAGCTTTGCCAGGGCCACCGGCGTCAAAGCCGGCAGGTACAACACATTGATCGCGGTGCTTACGGCGCTGACCATCGTTATCGGCATGCGGATGATGGGCGCCATGCTCATCTCCAGCCTCATCATCTTCCCCGCGCTCACCTCCATGCGGGTTTGCAAAAGCTTCCGTGCTGTGGTCGTTACATCCGCCCTCTTGTCGGTGGTATGCTTCTTTATCGGAATCTTTCTTTCATTTGTGTATTCCATCCCCGCCGGGGCAGGGGTGGTTGCCGTAAATCTCACGGCGTTTTGCCTGTTTGCCCTTTTGGGCAGGCTGATTAAAAGAAGGCGGGAGGACACTGTATGAAAAGGATGCTGGGATTTGTCCTGTTGGTTTGTGCCCTGATGCTTACCGGCTGCCAGAATCAAGCAGCGGTCGCGCCCGTACCCACGGCGCAGGCGCCGGCTGCCGCGCCGGAAATCCCGGTGGTGGAAATCACCGAAAAGCTGTTCATTGCCCAATGCAACGACGTGTACCTGAACCCGGACGATTATCAGGGCAAGGCCATCAAATTGGAAGGCATGTATCAAACCTATGTGGACCTGGCGGGCGGGAACACGTATCATTATGTTATGCGCAGGGGGCCCGGCTGCTGCGGGTATGACGGTTCCGCCGGCTTTGAGTTTTTGTATGACGGGGAATTGCCCAAGATTGATGACTGGATTGAGGTGGTGGGCACGGTGGAAAAGATGAAGGAAGGCGAAGCGGAGTACATTGTTCTGCGTGCGTCCAAAGTCACCGTGCTTACAGAGCGGGGCGCGGAGTTCGTGAACAATTGAAAAACCACGTTGTGGTAAGCGCCAATTGGTGGTATGATACTGGGCAGAACGCAAAAGGAGAATGCATTCATGCTCAAACCGCTGGTGCTGAGACCCTTTTCACCCGCTCAAATCAAACCGCGGGGCTGGCTCAAAACACAGCTTCAATTGCAGGCTTCGGGGCTTGCCGGGCAGCTTGACAAGATCTGGCCGGATGTACGTTCCAGCCGCTGGATCGGCGGCGGCCGGGAAGGCTGGGAGAGGGTTCCCTACTGGCTGGATGGCTTCATCCCCCTGGCTTATCTTATGGAGGATGCGGACATGATTACCCGTGCCCGCAAGTATATCGATGCCATCCTGTCAGGGCAGAAGGAGGACGGCTGGCTTTGCCCCTGCGAGGATGGCGAGCGGGCCCGCTATGACGTGTGGGCGGCTTTTCTCATCTGCAAGGTGCTGGTTTTGTACGCGGACTGCTCGGGGGATGAAAGAATCCAGCCCGCCGTCTCCCGGTGCCTGAAGCAGCTTTTGTCCCACATCCGGCATAACACCCTGTTCAACTGGGGCAGCGCCCGTTGGTTTGAGTGTTTGATCCCCGTCTGGTGGCTGTACGGGCATACCGGCGAGGAATGGCTTTTGGAACTGGCCGTAAAGTTGCAGGTTGAGGGCATCGGCTGGGAACGGCTGTTTGACGATTGGCACGACCAAGCGCCCCGTAATGAATGGGGCTATCTGACCCACGTGGTGAACCTGGCCATGGCGTTAAAATCCCGCGCGCTCATGTCCCGCCTGACGGGGGAGGACCCGGACAGCTTTGCGCAAATCATGCTTGAAAAGCTGCGTCTAAGCCATGGCAACGCGCTGGGCTATTTTTCGGGGGATGAGTGCCTGAGCGGTACCGGCCCTTTGCAGGGCACCGAATGCTGCGGCGTGGTGGAAGCCATGTATTCCTATGAACAGTTGCTTTCCATCTCAGGCAGCCCCTGCTGGGGGGATGAGCTGGAAGCGCTGGCCTTTAACGCGCTGCCGGCCACCCTTCTCCCCGACATGACTGCGCACCAGTATGTGCAGCAAGCCAATCAGGTGCAGTGCGCGCCGCTGCCCAAAGATCACGTGGTCTTCCGCACCAACGGCCCGGAGTCCCACGTGTTTGGGCTGGAGCCCAATTTCGGCTGCTGTACGGCCAACTTCGGCCAGGGCTTTCCCAAACTTGCGCTTGCCGCCTTCATGAAAACGGAAAATGGCATTGCCTCTGCTGTGCTGGCCCCGGCATCGCTTGAGACAGCATGGCAGGGCGTGCATGTCTCCATCACATTGGACACGCTGTACCCCTTCCGGGATATGCTCACGTATACCGTGAAAACGGATGCCCCGGTCACGTTTGATTTTTCCATCCGCATTCCTTCCACCGTAAGCAAGGCGCTTGCCGATGGACGGGAGGCGCCCGCTGGCGCGTTTTATACCATCCGCCGGGAATGGACCGGCGAGCAGATCATACGGGTGGAATTAACCCCGAAGGTGGAATGGTTCCAAAGGCCCAACGGCCTTTATTGCGTGAAGCGCGGCGCGCTGTTGTATGCGCTGCCCATCCGCGAACGGCGGGAAATTGTCGAATATGAGCGCGATAATGTCCCCCGCGTGTTTCCGTTCTGCGATTATTACCTGTATCCCGATGAGCCCTGGGCCTATGGCTTCGTGGGGGAAAGCGTGCAGGCAACGGAGGATGACGGCTTCGATCTGCCGTTTTCCGTTAAGCGTCCGCCCATATATCTCACGGCGGATATGGCTCCCGTGGACTGGCGTTTTGAAAACGGAATGTGCGCGCCTCTTCCCGATAGCAAAGTGCCCACCGGCCCGGCGGTCAAAAAGAAGCTGTATCCCTATGGCTGTACAAACCTGCGCCTGACCGAGATGCCTGTTATTTTAATTGCAAAGGAGTCGGTTGAATGAACACTCCCCGCAGCGAGCATCCCCGTCCCCAGTTTTTCAGACCCGGCTGGATGAACCTCAATGGCAAATGGTGGTTCGAAATCGATCATGGGCGCTCCGGTAAGGCCAGGGGATTGGTGGAAGCCCCTTCCCTTTCCGGGGAGATCACCGTGCCCTTCTGCCCGGAAAGCAGCCTTTCCGGCGTGGAGTACAAGGATTTTATGGCAGCCGTGTGGTACAAGCGTACGCTGGTTATCCCACATGACAAGGCCGGATTGCGCACCCTTTTACACTTTGGCGCGGTGGATTACCATACGGAAGTATTTGTAAACGGCCATCCGGCAGGCAGCCATGACGGGGGCTACGCGTCTTTCACCCTGGACATCACAAGCCTTGTGAAACCGGGGGAAAACCTTATCACCGTTTTTGCCGAGGACGACGTGCGCTCGGGAAAACAGCCCCGGGGCAAGCAATCCGGCGAATACCACTCCCATGGCTGCGATTATACCCGTACCACCGGCATCTGGCAGACGGTGTGGGTGGAATGGGTGCCGCAAACGTATATAAAAAATGTGAAACTGACTCCCGACGCGAAAAATGGCCGGATTCAGATGGAAGCCCGGCTGGAAGGCGATACCAAGGGAATCGTTTTGGAAGCGAAAGCCGCCTTTGCGGGCAAGGATTGCGGCAAGGCATCCGCGGAAGCCTTCGGCCAGGTGGTGCGGGCGGAACTTGCCGTATCGGAAAAGCACTTGTGGAACGTGGGCGAGCCGAACCTGTATGACATTTCCCTGTGCCTTGTAAAAGACGGCCGGGAAATTGATGCGCTTGCGTCCTACTTTGGCCTGCGGGATATCGCCTTTGACGGCATGAAGCTTCTGATCAACGGCCGCCCGGTGTTCATGCGCCTGGTGCTGGACCAGGGCTTTTATCCCGCCGGTATCTACACGGCGCCCAGCGACGAAGCGCTGAAAAACGATATTCTGCTGAGCCTTGCCATGGGCTTCAACGGCGCACGGCTGCATGAAAAGGTATTTGAGGCCAGATTCCTGTACCATGCCGACCATTTGGGTTACCTGTGCTGGGGCGAAATGGGCAACTGGGGCATGGACCACACCAACATCGCCACGCTGCCGGTTTTCCTGAAGGAATGGCTGGAAGTCGTCCACCGTGATTACAGCGCACCCTGCATCATCGGCTGGTGTCCCTTCAACGAAACCTGGGATCTGCATGGCAGGCAGCAGAACGATGAGATTCTCCGGGCCATATACCGTGTCACCAAGGCGCTGGATGCCACGCGGCCCTGCATTGACACCAGCGGCAACTACCATGTGGAAACGGACATCCATGACGTGCACGACTACGAGCAGAATCCGGAGCCTTTTGCCGCGCTGTACGGTCCGGGTACGGAGCCAATTTATGAACGGTTCCCCAAAAGGCAGCAGTACAAGGGCCAGCCGGTGTTTGTCAGTGAGTACGGCGGCATCTGGTGGAGCGATACGGACAAGGCCGGCTGGGGATACGGCCAGCGCCCCCAAAGCCGGGAGGAATTCCTGAAAAGGCTGAAGGGGCTGACGGATGCGCTTTTGGATAACCCCGATCATTGCGGCCTTTGCTACACGCAACTGACGGATGTGGAGCAGGAGCAGAACGGGCTGTACACCTATCAGCGCGAAGCGAAATTCGATCCCGGAATCATCCACGCGATTTTTTCCCGCAAAGCGGCCATGGAGAAATAAAGGCAAGCGGGCCGCCATTGAGTTTGGCGGCCCGCTTCTTTTTTTTCATCCGTATCGTCTTTGCTGCATTATCTGTCACCGGTGATCTGCCCGCCCAATGCTTTCAACTCCTCCGTAAGGCTTTCCCAAAGGATGAAGGACTGCGGTACCGTTTCACTGCTGCCGCCCAGCCGGAGCACCTCCAGCAGCCTTGAAATGCAGTCCTCAGGCTGCATCGCGAAGTTTTTCAAATACTTGAGTGTCCGCTTCCGGCTGGGGAAATACGTGCTGTTCATAGCGAACAGCGCCTGCAAAAAGTGGTCCAGTGCGATATCCAGGGCGAAATGATAGAAAAGCGCATCCTGCCGTGTTACGGCACGGCTAAGGTCCTCCGTATCACCAAGCTTGTTCAAATGATAGGTTGCCAATATCTCGCGTAGTTTGGAAGGATATTTGGAAAGCCTGCTTTTCAGGCCCTGAAGGAAATTGCTTCTGTCAAACAGCACGGTCATATTTTTCAGCATGGCCAAGCGGCCCACGGGGTAGTAGTAATTGTCCAGCTTGTCCGGCTGCTCCCCGCTTAGGATGGATTCCACATCCCTCAGCGTTTCCCCCACGGTGAAATACATCAGCCACGTCTCCACGCCGTTTAGCAGCGCAAAATCGCCGCTGCCCCAGCGGCCGCCCTCCAGGACGCCCGCCCTGCTTTCCCCGATGATGCCGTGCAACGCGTTAAGAACCGCTTGCCTTGGTACAGGGCCGGGTAGCGCATCGCAATAGATGAACAAGTCGATATCGCCCTCGCCTTTTTCAGGAAGCGGTGATTTGCTTCCGCTGATGCCGATGGACTGTACCATATCCAGCCCGGAAATCTGGGACACCAGGCGGTCCAGGATTTCTTCCGTAGTGTATGTCATAACCCATCTCCTTTACCGCTTGGCAAGCGGTCTGTTTTTTATTCGCCCTGCATCCGGCGATTCCTTTTCGGTCATTGCAAACATACCCTGTTTATGGTATAAAGGCAGCAGTGAAAAGATTTTGGCATGAAAGCCTCGGAAGGAAACTGCTGACATGGAACTGCACGAAAACATTATGCTTTGGAGTACCCATCCGCGCTTTGACGAGAAAACGCACGAGGAAGTCCGCCTTGCCTGCCTGGATGAGCAGGAGGCGCTGGGCCGTTTCGGGCGGGAACTATCCTTTGGCACGGGAGGCCTTCGGGGGATACTGGGAGCCGGCACCAACCGCATGAATATCTATACGGTGGCCAAAGCAACACAAGGTCTGGCGGACTATTTGCTGTCACAAAAAGCCGGCAGCGCAGCCATTGCGTATGATTCCAGGATTGGCTCCAGGGAGTTTGCGTTCGTTGCGGCAGGTGTCCTTGCCAAGAACGGGCTTCATGCCTGTGTGTACGGCAGGCTGATGCCTACGCCCATGCTATCCTTCGCGGTCAGGGAGCTTCATTGTGACGCGGGCATTGTGATCACCGCCAGCCACAACCCGGCGGAATATAACGGTTTCAAGGTATATGGACCGGATGGCTGCCAGATTACCGACGAGGCGGCACAGGCCATTACCGCGCGGATTGACAATGCCGCCTATGAAAGCCTGGAATGGCTGGAGGAGGATACGGCCAGGGAAAAGGGCCTCCTGACGGATGTGCCGCAAAGCGTGATTGATGATTTTATCGATAGAACGCTGGCTTGCCGGGCAGGCTCCAAGCCCTGTCCTATCAAGCTGGTTTATACGCCGCTTCACGGCACGGGGCTTGAACCAGTCCGCCGGGTGCTTGACCGGATGGAAGGCGTCCAGTGCATTGAGGTGGCGGCCCAATGTGTGCCGGACGGGCATTTTCCCACCTGCGAAAGGCCCAATCCCGAATTGCCGGAGGCGCTGGCGTTGGGGCTTGATGCCGCCCGCCGGGAAAGCGCCGATCTGCTCATAGCCACCGACCCGGATTGCGACAGGGTGGGCGTTGCTGTAAAGGACGGCGGGGGGGAATACCATATCCTCACGGGGAATGAAGTAGGCCTTCTTCTTATGGAACATATGCTGCAAGCGCGCCAGGCGGCGGGCACGCTGCCCGAGGACGGCATTGTGATCAAGACCATTGTAACCTCCGACTTGGCCTTTGAGATTGCCAGGGCCTATGGCATCCAGGTACCGGAAGTGCTTACCGGCTTCAAGTATATCGGCGAAGCCATTGGCCGGCTGGAGGCCAGGGGGGAGGAGGGCCGTTTCATCTTTGGCTTTGAGGAAAGCTGCGGACACCTGGCGGGTACCCACGTAAGGGACAAGGATGGCGTGATGGCATCCATGCTGGTGGCGGAAATGGCACAAAGCTGCGCGGCAAAGGGTTTGACGCTATGGGACAAAGTACAACAAATCTACGATACCTACGGTGTCATGACAAACAAGCTGCTGAACTTTGATATACAGGGCGCCGATCCCATGCGGGTGATGGGGGAAACCATGGCGCGGCTGCGTAAAGCTCCTCCTGTGCTTCTTGGCGAATCGCCCGTCACGCAAATAGACGATTATCTGCCGGGGCTTCACGGGCTGCCGCCCAGCGATGTGCTTTCCTACGAAAATGCCGATGGATGCAAGGCCATCATCCGTCCTTCCGGCACGGAGCCCAAAGTCAAGGTGTACCTTTCCGTGCGGCAAGGCAGCGTGAAGCAGGCTGAGCGGCTGATGGATATTTTGATCCGCCAGATTCCTAAGTGGCTGGCTTAGGGAGAAGGGAAACGGGCATCTGATAAGCGGATTGATTCCTGGAATGCGTAAGCAGTGTGAAGCACTGCTGAACCTGAAAGACAATCCCCCCGAAAGTGACATTTGTGATACGGGTTATGACATTCCGTCCGGGAAGGCATTGCTTTCCCGGTTTTTTTTACTTTTTCACCGGCACCCAATCTCCTGTCAATTGGTGAACAAACCGTAAACACTCTTCCCATCCGTTGACAAGGAGGTGACTATCGTAGTAGTATATTTTCGAAAAATGACTATTGAGATAGTCAAATCAAGGAGGAGCCCATGAGGAAGATTTGCGCGTTGCTGTTGGCTTTCATCATTTTCCTGCCGCTGCTTCCCCCGGCCCAGGCGGCGCAGGGAGATGCCACGCTTGCTTTGCCCGGGGAAAGCGGCGCGGCCTACTCACTGGCAGCGATGGGGGACACGCTGTATCTGCTGGCGCCGGGAGGATTGTATTCCTGGCGGGAAGGGGAGCAATCCCCCATGTTTTTGGGCGCGGTAAGCGGGGCAGAAACATCAGGCGGCAATACATTCGCTGCCTATGGCGCCAGCGGGGGCGTTGTGATGCGGGGCGGCTATTTCATTGACCACTTGCTGGCAGAGGATGGAAAACTCTACGGCCTGGACAGTGACCAGGGCGATGTTTACCTATTGGAAGCAAGGGATGGCCAGGTGACCGTCACCTTGCATACAACGCTGGACTGGGGCAGCATGACGGCGAACCAGGGCGGATTTATGATTCCGGGACAGATCATAAACCCCGTTTTGCTTGGCGGCAAATTGTATCTGCTCCGGTCCGCCCAGGATCTTTTCACCTACGAACTGTGCCGCTTCAGCATGGAAGACGGCAAGCGCTTAAGCTACGAAGCCGGCCTGATTGCGGGTTTCACACCCTATATCAAGGGTAAGGCGCTCATCCTGCAGCACGCTTCCCGGCAGGATGCCATGGCCCGCACGGGCAAGCTGTGGCTGAACATACTGGACCTTGAAACAGGGGCGGTCACAAAGGGCGTGGAACTGCCTGTTCCGGCGGCTTCCGGGCTGGCCTATGATGAAGTTATGGATACGGCGGCCATCTTTGCCGGGGGTGAGATTTATGCGGTCGACCATATGGCGGAATGCCGCCTGGCGGCCTATGCGCCGGCCGCCTACCGGGGCATGATGGGTGCGAATGATGCTGTCATGCTGCCGGGCGGCCTGTATGCCATGGCGGGGGAACAAATATACCTGCGCCGTGTGGTCAGGGGGGAAACCATTCCAAGGGCGCTGCGCATAAGCGGCATACAGGAGGACAGCTACCGTGCCTTTGGGGAGAAGTACCCCCAAATTCCCGTTGTGCTCAGGGATGGCAATTTCCAAAGCGCCGAGACGCTGATGCAGGACATGGCGGGGGGCGGCAGCGATCTATACTGCCTGCAAATCAATACGCTGGATTACCTGGCGCTGATGGAAAAAGGCTTCGCCGCTTCCATTCCGCAAAGCGAAACGCTTCAGACGTATGTTCGGGAAATGTACCCCTTCATTCAGGAAGAATTGTTCAGCCATGGGGAGCTTGCAGCCTTCCCGGTGGCCCTGTCCGCCACCGTCATGGGCTACAGCAAAAAGGCGCTGGACGAACTGGGGCTTAAAGAGGCGGACCTGCCCCGAACAATTCCCCAGATGCTGGAGTTTATCACGCAGTGGGAGGAGCGGTTCGGTGAGGATCATCCGTCCCTGGCATTGTTCGATGGAGAAATATACGGCGACCCCACGGATATGTTCTTCGGCTGGCTGCTGGAAACGTATCAGGCATACTATCAGACGCTTGGGGAGGACCTTACCTTTGACACACCCTTGTTTGAAAAGCTTCTGGCTGCGCTGGACAGCGCCGATTTTTCCGGCGCCCAGGCAAAGGACGTGCAACAGGCCATGGCTTCCGGCAGCCGGGCCGTATCGGTGGTAACGGTGGGCGGCGTTGTGGATGCGCCTGCCACGGCGCTGTTCACAATGTACCATCAGGCGGTGGTGCAGGATTACGGCTTCCTGTTCAATTCGTTCGAGCCATTGCCCCTGGCGCTGGATGAGGGCCTTGATCCGGTGATACCGGCTAACCTGAGCGTATACATCGTCAATCCCTATTCGCAGAGCAAAGACCTGGCCATTGCGTACCTGGAGCACTTTGCCGTCCAGCGGACCATGGTCAGCCGCATGGCCCTGTCGCCCGCCTATTCAGAGCCTGTGATCAATCCCATGTATGAAAAGCAAAAGGCGGATGCCGAACAGGGGCTTGCAAGCCTTGCCTCCCAGATGGAAACGGCAACCGAAGACCAGAAGAAGGATATTCAGCAGGCGCTGGACGAGGCAAACAATACGCTGGCGTTTCTGGAAAACAGCAAATGGCTTGTAAGTGAAGAGGATATGACTGCTTACCGGGAGCGGGTTCAAAGCATGACGGTGAACCACATCAACCCCCTTGCGCTGCTTGTAAACGACCAGGGAATGGCCGCCTTGCTCGGCCGGTATGCCGGGGGACAGATAGGCCGCGCCGAGCTGATGAAGGCGCTGGAAGAAAAGCTGCAAATGATGCACCGGGAGGGGAAATAGGAAGATCATCCATTTCTTGACAATTGGTGACGATTGTGATAGTATACCCTTGCCCTACACAATTGCTCACAAGGAAGGGACATTTCATGGAAATCAAGCTGTTTGAATCGGAACTGAAGGTGATGGAGGTGTTGTGGCAGGCGGGGGACCAGCCGGCGGGCCAGATCGCCAAAACATTGGCGGCGGAAATCGGCTGGAACCGCAACACCACCTACACCGTAATCAAAAAGTGCATCGAAAAGGGCGCCATCCGGCGAAGCGAGCCGAACTTTATGTGCCATGCATTGACCGTCAGGGAGGAAGTTCAGCGCAAAGAGGCGGAGGAACTCAAAAACAGGATGTTCGCCGGCTCCACCGAGCAGATGTTTGCAGCCATGGTGGGTGGAAAAAAGCTGAACCATGAGGAGATCGCGCGGCTTCGCCGCCTGATAGAGGAGCTGGACAGATGAGTATCCCGGAAATGAGTCTGGCGGGCAGCGCCATGATCCTGTGCATCCTGCTCCTGCGGTCTCTGACCCGGGGGCGGCTGCCCGCCCCGATGCTTTCCGCCATGTGGGCGGCGGCGCTTCTCCGGCTGCTGGTGCCCGTGGCCATTCCCTCCCCCCTGAGCTTTCTGGGGGCTATAAGGCAGGCGGGGCAGGCAACGGTTCCGTATTTGCCTGCCCGGCCGGTGTCATACCTTGCACCGCTGCCGCCGCTGGTTTTTGTCTGGCTGGCCGGTGTGGCGCTTTGTGCGCTTTTTTTCCTGCTGTCAGGCTTCAGGCAAAGGCGCGTGCTGCAAGCGGCACTGCCCGCTCCCATGACGCCGGAACTGAAAGCGGCCTTGGCGGCGCAGCGCCTCTCCCGGCAAGTGGCCGTATATACGTCCGACAGGATATCCACGCCGCTGACCTACGGCTTGTTAAGGCCCAGGATCTTGCTGCCCAGTCATATGGCATTCAGCGCAGAAGAACTTGGATTCGTTCTCGCCCACGAATGCGGCCATATCCGCCGGGCCGACACTTTGAAAAAAGGGTTCCTCCTGGCAGCGGTATGCCTGCATTGGTTCAATCCGCTGGTATGGCTCATGGCGGCAAAATGCAGGCGGGACATGGAGCTTAATTGCGACCGCCATGTCCTTGAAAAATGCGGTTCGGAGGTCCGCGCAGCCTATGCCCGGACGCTGCTTGACCTGGAAGAGCGCAAGCGCTTTTCCAAAGTGCTCGCATCCTACTTCAGCGTTAGCCCGCTGGAGGAGCGCATCCTAACCATCATGACGGGGAAGAAAACCACATGGACAGGCGCGCTGGCCGCTATAGCGGCTTTTGCCTGCGCAGCGGCCGTATTTGCCACCTCGCCCGGCACGCAGGCAGCCTTAAGCGTCAGCACCGTCTGGCTGTCTTCCAAGCCCATTGCTGCCTATGATACAAGACAGATTCAGGCATCGGGCGTCGCGGTGTATGCGATGGAAGGCGCTGTACCGGCCTTCGGGCGGACAGGGATTGAGCTGGCAGCCCCGGCCATTTTGACACCTGTTTACAGCATGACGGTAACCGTCAAAGACAGCGGCATGCAGCCTTGATTTCTCCGCCAGGTAAAGAGGACGCAAGAACTGGAATATTCCTTGACAAATATTTTACAAATATATCGGAACAATCCGCGGACAGGGAGCGTCTGAATACGTGGCAGCCATTTCCAAAGGAAAGACAGGCGGGTTTTACAGCCGCCGGAAAATGGAGGAGAAACCAATGAGGAAGGCAACCTTTTTGTTTTGCTTTATAGCCATTCTTGTTATCGCCGCGGGTGCGCTGGCCGCACCGGGGGATGCGATGCTTTTCACCGAGGAGCAGCGCAATGAGATGGGGATTAAAGGCTACTCTTCCCCTACGCTGGCAGCGGTGGGGGACACTTTGTACTCGCTGTGGGGCTCTGAAATCTATGCCTTTGTGCCTGGCCAGGAAAAGCCCGTGAAAGTGGCTTCCGGCCTGGAGTCGGGCTACTACGCCACCCTCGAGGAAGCCACATCCCAGATAGGTGACAAGGCGGATACGATGATTGCCAACCTGGTCAGCGACGGGAATACGCTGTATGGCCTGAACCGTTTGAACGGCAAGCTGTTTCCCCTGACCTTCCAGGATGATAAGGCAGTGCTGGGCGCTCCGGTGCAGTTGGACTGGTCCAATATGGAACAAAAGCAGGACGCCTATACGTACATACGGGATGCCTACCGCCTGTGCATCATGGGGAACAAGCTGTTTGCCATGATCCGCAACGACATGGATTACTACAAGCCGGAATTTGCGTCCTTTGACCTGTCAACGGGCGAAAAGCAGGTCTTCAAAGCGCCCTTCGTACAGGATATGACGCCTTACAAGGATGGCAAGCTGCTTGTAAAGGTGTACGATATGGAAAAAGCCTACCAGGGCGGGCGTGAACCCGCCAAGCCCACCGTGGCGGTGTTTGATCCGGCGGACGGCAGCCTCAAGACAGCCGGCACCTTTGGCGACGCGAACGTGTCCGGTATGGCTTACCAGCCGGAGACGGATACGCTGTTTTATACCACCGTCAGCAAGCTGATGGCCATGAAGGGCCTTGGCGCCGCCGCGCAGGTAGCCTTTTTGCCGGTGGACTATGCCGACGAAACAGCACCCGCAGCAATGCTGTCCGGCGGCCTGTATGCCATAAATACCTGGGCCGGCCTGATCGTGCGCAACACCGACCCGCAATACATGCCTACCAGCTCGCTGTCCGTTTACGGCGGGTATATGGACAATGCCGCCATGTCCTTTTCTTTGCTGTATCCCCAGGTGCCCGTCACCTTCAACCAAAGCGTGTATTTTGAAAACCCACAGGCGCTGGCCCAGGCCATGGTTTCCGGTGACAATTCCTTTGATATCTATAGCTTTGACATCAGCTATCAGGATTTCAAAAGCCTGATGGAAAAAGGGTACTGCATGGATCTGTCCTCCTCCCCGGTGCTGGCGGCGGAGCTTTCCAAAATGTATCCCTTCCTACAAAGCGCCGTCCAGCAGGATGGCAGGTTCTATGCCCTGCCTACGAACATGTACGGATACGGCCTGAGCATATCCCCCAAGCCGTGGGAGGAAAACGGATTAACCGGCAAAATGCCCAAGAGCTTCCTGGAGTTGATTGACTTCATGAACTGGTGGGCGGAGGAAGGATCAATACAGTACCCCAACATCCATTTGATGCAGGGTGTGTGGGACTATGGCGAAACCATGTTCCGGATGGCGCTGGACCTGTATGTCCACCAATACCAGGCGCAAAACATGGAGCTGTCCTTCGACACGCCTTTGTTCCGAAACATCATGGCGGCCCTGGGGGGCCTGAATACAAAGGAACTGAACGATTCGCTTCCGGATATGGAGGGCATGGGCGGCATAAGCGCGGGCATGGTCATGCGCAAGGGCATGGCGATGGAGGAAGGCGAAGCCCTGTTCATGGGTTACGGCGACTGGCTGAATGTGGAGGGCGGCAGAAGGAATCTGGAGTATTCGCGGCCCCTGATCCTGCCCCTGGAGGAAGGCGGGCCCGTCCAAATCCCGGTGTATGTGCAGGTTCTGTTCGTCAATCCCAACACAAAAAATCCCGAAATGGCGCTCAAGTATATAGAAAATGCGCTGGAGAACATGTATCCCGCCCAGCATATCATGGTGTTCCCCGAAGATAACGAACCCGTGCCGATGCAGAACTTTGAGCAAATCGTGGAGCAGTGGAACGACGAGCTGGAAAAGACCAGAAAGCGCCTGGAAACCGCCAAGCCGGAAGAGAAGAAGGACATAGAAAGCTTGATTAAGTCCTATGAGGATCTTATTTCCAAGAAGGATCTGTACTATTGGCAGGTGGCGGCGGAGGACATCGCCCAGTACCGGGAAATGGCGCCGCTGTGCTATGTGGCCGTGCCCAACGTGCTGGACTACCGCACCAAGGAAGGTACGTCTGAAATTATGACGCTGGTGGATCGTTACCGTCAGAAGCAGATGTCCCTGGATCAGTTCATAACGGAAGTGGATAAAAAGATCCGCATGATCCTGAAGGAAAGGCAGTAAGTTTCGCATGGCGCCGGCTGCGCCCCGGGCATAACCGGGGTGCCGCCGGCCCTATGGAAGGGAGGAACAAAATTTTGTTCCGGCGGAAAAAAAGCGTCTGGCTGTTTTTGCTGCCCGGCCTGATCGGGTTGATGGCGTTCTATCTGGCCCCGTTTATCGGCGGCATCTATTACAGCATGACGGACGGCACCTTCAAAAACAGTTTCGTATGGTTTCAAAATTACAAGGAAATATGGCAGAATGAAATGTTCCGGGTAGGGCTCAAAAACACCATGGAGCTTTCCCTCCTGTGCGCCCCGGTGATCTGGATCATGTCCTTTTTGCTGGCCACCATGTTAAGAACGCTAAGGAACCGCGGTGCCTTTTTCCGCAACGCGCTGCTGCTGCCGTATTTGATGCCCTCCTCGGCGCTGCTTTTGATCTGGCTTTTGATGTTCGACTTTGGCGGCGTCATGAACCGCATCCTGACCGGCCTTGGCTTAAGCCGTGTCCTATGGCTGGAGGGCGGCGCGCTCCGGGTGCCGGTGGTTCTTTTGTACATTTGGAAAAACCTTGGCTTCTCCGTGGTGATCTTTGCCGCGGCGCTGCAAACCGTGCCGGAGGCGTACTACGAGTACGCCAGCCTGGAGGGGGCCAACGCCTTCCAGCGGGAGACGAAGATCACGCTGCCGCTGCTCATCCCCACGGCGTTCCTGGTGTTCATGCTGGCCTGGGTCAACGCCTTCAAGATTTTCAAGGAGGTGTACTTCATCGGCGGTGCCTATCCCGACGAAACGGTGTACACACTCCAGCATTTTATGAACAACAAGTTTGCCAGACTGGATTACCAGGATGTAACCACCGCGGCCTATAGCTTTGCCATCATTGTGTTTGTTTTGTTCGGCATGATGTATGCTACCAAGGCCGTGCGTTCGCCCAACCAGGTATAGAGGAGGGAGACGCATGCAAACGCAAACCTCTGCCGTAAAGCAGCCAATTCATGCCGTGCGCCGGCACAGACGCATAATGCCGGGGCGGTTGGTATCCCTGGTGCTTCTGTCGGTCATCGCGGTTTTGATCCTGATCCCCATCTTTTTTACGTTCCTGTATTCCTTCTTCCCCAAGGGGGAGATGGAGGCGTATTTGAAGCTTCGGGGCAATTATGACGAAACCAAATGGCTGGACGTGCTCGTCTCCCCGGCCATGGCCTCCGTGCGGCAGTATTACAAGATACTCATCGAGGAGCCGCAATACCTGAAGCTGTTTGTGAACTCCGCCAAATACACCGCGGCCATTTTATTGGGCCAGGCCGCTGTTGTCCCGCTGATGGCCTACGCGCTGAGCCGTTTTCATTTCAAGGGACGGGACGCGATGTTCTTCGGAATCTTGATGCTGATGGTGCTGCCCTTTCAGGTGACCATGGCACCAAGCGTGATTACCCTGCGCTGGATGGGGATCATGGAAACACCATGGGCGGTGATTCTGCCCATGTGGTTCTCTCCCTTCTACATCTTCCTCCTGCGCCAGTACATGGTCAGCCTGCCCGGCGAATTGCTGGAGGCGGGAATGATGGACGGGGCGGGCACCTTCCGCTGCTATGCCCATGTGGTGATCCCCGTCTGCCGGCCCATCCTGGGTGCGGCCGTGGCGCTGTCCTTTGCGGATTGCTGGAACATGGTGGAGCAGCCGCTGGTATACCTATCCAACAGAACGGCCGACCAGCCCCTGTCGGTAATGTTCAACCAATTGAGTACCGAACGGGCGGATGTGGCCTTTGCCGGCGCGGCGCTGTACATCCTTCCGGCGTTGTTCATCTATTTTTACTTTCAGGAAGACATCCTGCTGGGCGTGGCGCTCAGCGAGCTGAAATAGCGGGAGAGGAGCAAGGGTATGAAGCTTAAAAAAATTGCTTTAAAAGGCCTTATCATTCTTGCGGTGACGGTGGCGCTGTGCATGTTCTTTGCCAAGACGGTCATGACCATCACCACCCCCAAAATTCAAATTGTGCGGGCCAGCCGCGGCAGGCTGGAGCAGAAGATCAGGCTGAATGCGCAGGTGTACTTTCCCGAGACAACCGACCATATTTTGACGGATGCGGCCAAAAGCAATATTGTAATCGATAAGGTTTACGTGCGCCCAGGCCACCACGTAAAGGCGGGGGAAACGCTGTTCACCGCAGCCATTCCCGATTATGAGGATAAATGGAAGGAACTGAACGACAAGTACGACGAGAAAGCCGCGGAATTGATGGGTAAGGATATCGAAAACCGCAAGGCATCAAAAACAAGCGCCCAAAACGACATGTATGATGGCGTGATGGAAAAGCAGACCACGCTGGCGGCGGCGGAGCATACCGCCCGCACCCTGGCGCTGCGCCAAGGCATCACGCTTGAGGCGGATATTGCCAAATGGCCGGAACAGGTCGCCGGGAAAGCCGACCTTACGCAGGCGGTGACCGAGGCTCAGACCGCAAAGACCGCCTATGATGAAGCATACGACACCTTTTTCAAATCCTTCAACAGTGCAAAGCTAAGGGTCAGAAGTGATACGTTCAAGTATATCAACGAGCGGAACGCGCTGCTGAAGGAACTGGCAGTCATATCGGACGACATGGTCGCCCTGGCCCAGCGCAAGAATACATTAACCACGATCACCGCGCCCCATGACGGATACGTGGTTTCCATGGATGTAAAGAACGGCGACGCGTATGACGGAAAAAAGAGCGCCTTCACACTGAGCCAGGAAAACGCCGCGCCCGTTTTGCGCGCGGAAATCACCAGCCTGAACAAAGCCATTGCCGACGGAACAAGGGTGGATGTGGCCGGCGATTACGGCTCCGAACGGACATCGGTGGAAAAAACCGTGCTGGAAGGCGACGGGAAAAAGTATGTATACGTCACGCTGACCGAGAACATCATTTCCATCAAGGGCGGCATCACCCGCATGGTCACCGACGGCAATACCGAGGTGACGGTCACGTACAGGGCCAAGGATTCCGCCACGCTGATGCCTGCCAGCGCCGTGCGCAACGAGGGTGAGGGACAGGATTATGTGTACCTTATCCAGCGCGCCTGGGGCGGTTTCCTGGGATCCAGTTCCATGAAGGCGGTCAAGACCAGCGTAACCGTGCTGGAGCGGGGCGACACCGTGGTATCCATCCAGCAGGAAATGGAATACCAGGAGTTTGCCGACCGGGAGGACCGGGCGCTGACCGACGGCTGCACTATCATGGAATACATCGATTGAGCGGCCGGAAGGAGACGCCATGAAGGAAAAAAAGTTACGGAGCTATCTGATGCTTTTTCTCTGCGCCGCCGTGCTGGCATGGTCGGCGGTATCGATTGCCGCCGTGGGTGGTGACCTGCAGTACCTGATACCCGCTCCGCAGATGGAGCCCAATGACCAGCAGCAGAATCAGCAGCAGGGCCAGGAGGAAGGCCAGGAAGATACGCCGGCCGCAAAGCCTAACCAGGCAGCATTGACGCTGTGGGAAAGCCTGAAAACTGCCGCTGAAAACTGGAGCGGCATCATGGAAACATACACCATGACCGGCATTTTGGAAAAAGCCAGCTTTACCGCCGATACGGAGGAAACGAAGCAGGCCAGGCTTACCGCCCTTAATGAGAACGCATACAAGCTTGCACCGCAATATCTGCACTTTGGGCGGTTGCTTTATCCGGAAGAATTAAAAAAGGGCGCGGATGTCATTCTCCTGGATGAGCAATTGGCCCTGGCCCTTTTCAAGATCGCGCAGCCCATTGGCCGCAGCGTGACCGTCTCCGGCGTAAAGTTTACGGTAGTAGGCATTTTGAGGCACACGAAAACCGTTGGCGACAGTGAGGATTACGGCGCGTATGTCCCTTTGGCCTATCTGTGGGACAAAGAGGTCCAGTTGCAGGCCTTGCAGGTGACGGCCAGACCCATCTCCGGCGCGGGGGCGCGGTCCACCTTTGCAACAGCCATGGAAAGCTGGAAAACGGGCGGAACGCTCATCGACCTTGGCAAGGAAGCCATGGGGGCCATGCTGCCCGTAAGGGTGCTTCTGTTCTTTGCGGGCGCGGCAGTATTCTTCCGGCTGCTATCCATCTGGAACGGCCAGTTCAAACGCTTCTTTGCCGATTACAGGCAGCGGCTTTCAAGGCAGTACGCGGTCAAGCTGATGCCGCGCCTCACCATTGGGATATTGGCGCTGTCTGTGGGATATGGCGGATTGACTCTGTTCATCTCCTGGCTGATCACGTATCTTGTGGAGCCGGTGTATACCTTCACCGAATGGATACCGGCCATCCTGGTGGAATGGAAGGATATCCAAACCGCCTTCTGGCGGGTATGGCAAAGCGCGTCCCGGCTGCAGGAATTGCGCAGTACAGAACTCAGCCGTATCCGGTTCCATGGCATACTGGTAGCCTGGTTCAGCGCCGGGGCCGCATTATCCGTGACGGCGGTGTGGGTCAGGTGGTGGGCAAGGCGGAAACGGACGATGGATGACATAAAGGGCTCAAACACAACCTCGTCCTTGGAATTATAAACAGCATACCGCTTGCAGGACGCAATAGAAAAAAGCCGCTTCCATTTATATGGAGGCGGCTGCTTTTGTCACCGATATGATCAGAACTTTTGCTCCAAATATTCTTCCAGCGCCCATGCGTTGTCCCGCATGATGGTGCTGTGGGGCAGACCCACATAACGGATGTGCCAGGGTTCCGCGATGAAGCCGGTGATCTTTTGCTTATCCTCCTCATAGCGGATGATGAAGCCAAAGTCCCAGCAGTGGGCGCTGAGCCACAGCGCCTGTTTGGTTCCTTTGAAGGTGGTGCCGGGCACGGTGATGTCAAAGGCCAGCCCGGTGTGGTGCTCGCTGGCGCCGGCGTCGGCCACGGTGAGCCGTGTGGCGGAAATGGCGTCCGAGCGGCTTTTGCCATCAGCTATATAGGCCTTCACCTGATTGTCAAACAATTGCTGCTGGTAACCAATGGACCTGTATCCCGCGCTCACCTGCCAGACGGTGATGCCGTCGTTATGGGCGGCGCGGAGCATGGTGACAAGCGCATCCACGGCTTCTTTTTCTCCCTGGATTTCGCTGCCCTTGATGGTGACGATATCGCTGGGGCATTCCTGCCGCATGTACACCAGTTGGCGGGGCTTGTAGTTCTCCGGAATAAGGTTTTGCCTGTTCACAAGAATGGGACGCCCCGCGGCGATGGAGCTGTTGGGGTCCGGCGTCGGCGTGGGCGGCGGGGTAGGAGTGATAACGATCCGTTTTGCCTGATCGGAATAAACAAGCTCCTTGGTTGCAGGGCCTACAATTCCGTCGGCTTCCAGCCCGTGCTGCGCCTGGAACAGCATGACGGCAGCTTTTGTGCCGTTGCCGAACTGGCCGTCCACCTCACCTTCATAAAAGCCCAGCTCCTTCAAGCGCGATTGCAGCTTTTCCACTTCCTCGCCCTTGGCGCCGTTGCGCAGCATCTGCTCGGTTGGCGTGGGCGTGGGCAGGCTGGGATCCCACGTCACCAATTGGATAAACCCGGCGGATGGGGCCGGCGTGGGCGTTAGACTCATTTCTTCCGCCGTGCGCCCGGACAGGTTAAGCACATTGGCGCCCAGCCAGCCGATGGCTACCAACAATATGCAAAGCAGCACATAGCCGATGATCTGAGGAATGCTCCGCCTTTTTTTTCGTCTGTCGCTGCGCATGCTTCCTCCCAGATTTTTCAATAATAGCAGTATACCATGATACAACGATCCAGGCAAGGGACTCTGTCCCTTGCATCCCTGCTCAAGAGACAAAGCCCCTTGAGAATCCCCATATTTAGGATGATTAATAATAGTACAACTTTATTCTAAGATTTGAGGGAAGAATTTCACGCCTGCGTGTACGACCAAAGGGCTTTCCGGTCAGTCCAGCCCGCTCAATAGTCGCATTGTCTCGCTGCCGCTCGCGCTGCTCCTTTTCGTGGGCCTCCTCCATCCCTCCCATTCCCGCCACAGGCGGGGTCGGGATTTCGGAGCCTTTGGAAACCTTCGGATGTCCTCTTCTTGCATACTTACACCATTATGAGATTAGTGCAACAGCCCCTGCATCCCTGCTCAAAGCATAAGGTTCCTTGAAATCTCCAAAAGCTTACTCGCAGGGACAGCTGTATATGGTCCCTGCGAGTCTCGGCCAATATTGCACTCTGAAAGAGTTCTTTTATTCGTTTTCCATTAGGGGAACCCAAAGGGATGTATCCCTTTGGCGGGGTTCCCAGGGCTCCGAAGCCGAAGCGCCGCCAGCGGCGGATGAAGCGAGGTTCCGAAACCGAACGCCGCCAGTGGCGGATGAAGTGAGGTGGAGGAAACGGCGAAACAAGCGGTGGGAGCAAGCCCCCGCCCTACGGCAGGCGGGGTGCGGCGAACACCGCGCCGATTGAGCCGTCGGGGGAGGAAGCTGGCGAAACGGGTTCCGAAGCTGAGCGCCGCCAGTGGCGGATAAAGCGAAGCGGAGGAAGCGAGCGAAACGAGCAGCGCAAGCGGAAGCGATGCGATGCGACGATTGAGCCGCCGGGGTTGCGAACTCTCGTTCGCAATGCGTCGATTGAGCCAGATTCAGAGGAGTCCCTGGATCATACCGCGCCTTGAGCCAGCATGGCCTCGGCCACCTTGAGGAAACCGGCGATGTTGGCCCCTGCGATGTAATTGCCCTCCACGCCGTAGGCTTGGGCGGCTTCGGCAGACTTTTGGAAGATGTTTTTCATGATGTTGTACAGCTTGGCATCCACTTCCTCAAAGGTCCAGGAAAGGCGCAGGCTGTTTTGACTCATTTCCAGGGCGCTGACGGCTACGCCGCCGGCGTTGGCCGCCTTGCCGGGCCCAAAGAGAACATTGTTCTGCTGGAAGATATGGGCGGCCTCCAGGGTGCAGGGCATATTGGCGCCTTCGGCTACGGCAATGACGCCATTGTGCACCAGTACCCTTGCTCCTTCCGCATCCAGCTCGTTTTGCGTGGCGCAGGGCAGTGCAATTTCACACGGCACCGTCCAGATGCCGCGGAAGTCGGGTGTGTAGACGGCATGGGGCAGGCTTTCTATGTATTCCCGGATGCGCCCGCGCCTGACCTCTTTGATTTCCTTCACGAGCTCAAGATCGATACCCTTTTCGTCCACAATATACCCGTCGGAATCGCTCATGGCCACCACCAGGCCACCCATTTGCGTGATCTTTTTTGCGGCATAGATGGCTACGTTCCCCGAGCCGGAGATGACCACCCGCTTGCCGCTTACATCATGGCCGTGATGGCGCATCATTTCCTGGGTAAAATAGCACAGGCCAAAGCCCGTGGCCTCCGTGCGGCCCAGGCTGCCGCCATAGGGGAGGCCCTTGCCGGTGAGCACGCCCTCATACAGGCCGGTGAGACGCTTATATTGGCCAAACATATACCCGATCTCGCGGGCGCCCACACCGATGTCCCCTGCGGGTACGTCAACATTCTGGCCGATGTGACGGTACAGCTCCGTCATGAAGCTCTGGCAAAAGCGCATCACCTCAATGTCACTCTTGCCCTTGGGGTCAAAATCGCTGCCGCCCTTGCCACCGCCAATGGGCAGGCCCGTGAGGCTGTTCTTGAAAATCTGCTCAAAACCCAGAAATTTGATGATGGACAGGTTCACGCTGGGGTGCAGCCGGAGTCCGCCCTTGATGGGGCCCAGTGCACTGTTGAACTGTACCCGGTAGCCCCGGTTTACCTGCACGCGGCCTGCGTCGTCCACCCAGGGCACGCGGAAGGTGATGGCACGCTCCGGCTCTACCAGCCGTTCCAGCAGCCCGGTAAGCTCATATTCGGGATGACGTTGGATTACCGGATCCAGTGTGGTCATGATTTCCAGGGCTGCTTGCAGAAATTCCGGTTCATGGGCGTTGCGGCTTTGAAGACCGTTGAGAATCCGCATGGCATAGCTGGGCACAAAAAAGCGCTCCTTTCATTGTAGGGGGCGCAACAAAACCAAGGCCGTTGCGCCTTTGAAACGGCTAAATATCAAGATATTAGACAGCACACATTGTACAGGACAAGCCGTCTTCTTTCAAGATACCGCCTGAATTTCCTTTGTTTTATTTTTGTCATGCTTTGTTGACGCACGCAAAACTGAAAGGTATAATAGGGAAAATCATCTGACGGGAGGACGCATGAAAGGGATCTTTATCGGCATCGCGGGCGGCAGCGCTTTAAGGTGCCTGGATGCCGTGAGGGACGCGGTGAAAAAGGCCGCCGGGCCCGGCCGCCTTGCCTTTGGCGTCTGTCCAAAAGAAAACACCGATCCGTCGCCCTTTTTTCAGGCCGCAGGGCCTGCCTCCTTAAGGCTGATGACCGGGGAAGGTCTTGCCCCAAAAGATGCCTGGCAGACCGTATACAGCCTGTACGGCGGCCAGGATTACGCCCTGCAGATTACTGCCGAAGCTGTTTTTATGCCGGACTGGGATCAAAGGCTGCTGGCCTCCCTTCACCAGACGGATGCACAAAGGCCGCTGCTCACAAGCGTTTTGTCCCCGGACGGGATTCCAAGGGCGGCGGCTGTGCGGGGCTTCAAGCCGGGCGGGGAGCTTCAAATGGCGCCCGGCATGAAAGCACTGCATGCCCTCCGCCCTCCGCGTACGTTTTTCCTGTCCCCCGATCTTATCTTCGGGGCGGGGGAGTGGATGCGTATTGCATGGGAAAATGGTTGGGACGGCACCGGCACATTGTCCCTTACGCTGCATGCTTATGCCGGCGGTTTTACGGCTTTTGTCCCGCGTGTGCCTTCGGTGTGCCGGAGTTCATCCGCCGTTTTCCCGGAGGAGAGCCTGCCGGCGGGGGATTGGACGGAAATTCTGCCGGAGTTTGAGCAAGCCGCCGGCGTCTTTTTCGACAAGCGGGAGGCGGACGCCAGGGCATATCTTGGCATCTATACACCGGACGGACGTTATCCCGTGCAGCTTCCGCTGGCGGACGGGCTGCGGCAATTCCTCCGCAGGCGGCGCGAAACAGGCGCCGCCCGGGTGATGCTGGCTACGGCCCTGGGCAGGCATGCGCCCCCCATGCCTTTGGATGCCCATCTGAAGCTGTTCGAAAATATCGCGGAGCCAAAACGCCTGTCCATATGCTGTTATTGCCCTCTGGAATACGTCAAACGGCTTCAGCGGCTATTGCCCAATACTTATGGCCTGCAGGCAGGGGAAGAGGGGATGCCGGCCTATGACAGCGAAGATGCGTTTTTTAAGAGCAAGCCGTATTTTATTGCCCAGGCCGCGTATCAGTTTCCCGCCCATACCCATTATGGCTGGATCGATATGGATTATGTAAAGCATCCCGTTCACCCGTCTGCCGTATTCGTATGGGACGCATTGGCGGATGACAGGATCCATCTGGCACAAGTGGATGGCGAAATGGACACCGGGCTTGTAGTGGTGCCCAGGGGAAAGATGGAATGGTTATTGCAAACCGCATCGGTACTCAGCCCGGATCCGGCGCTGGGGGCGGGGGACGCCGGCCTTTTCAAGTGCCTGGCGGACACATATCCCGAGGCGTTTACCCTGCACCCCATGGAGAAAAAGCACATGCTTCTGTCTTTATGCCAGCCTTTGATTTCGGGAGGAATGCTCCATGACGCCTAAAAAGGTTTCCGATTCCCGTACCGAGCAGGTGCATATCGTTCTGCCGGAGGACATCAACGGCTACAACCGCCTGTTCGGCGGCAGGCTGATGGCCTGGATTGACGTGGTGGCCGCCGTGGCCGCCCGCCGCCACAGCGGCCGGGAAGTGACCACCGCCTCCGTGGACCGGCTGGAATTTCAGGCGCCGGCCCATTTGAACACCACCATCGTATTGACTGGCTGTGTAACCTATGTGGGCCATACCAGCATGGAGGTGCGGGTGGACACGTTTGCCGAGGCGCTGAACGGCGAAAGGCAGCGGGTGAACCGGGCATACCTTGTGATGGTGGCGCTGGATGAAAATCAAAAACCCACCCCCGTGCCGCCCCTTGAACTTACAACAGACAGGGAGCGCAGGGAATGGGAAGGCGGCATCCGCCGCAGTGAGCTGAGAAAGATACGCAGCGAGGAGCATTTTTGAGGCAGTTCGCGGCGCATGGCATCAGTGGAATATAAAAAGCCAGCCCAGACCGACGATAACGCCCACCGCCAGGAGAACCGCCGGGAAGAAAACCAATAAGGCGGCGATGATCATGGCGGGGATATCGCCTTTTTCCGTTTCCATCGCTTGCATGCGCCTTTGAGCCTCTTCCCGGCTCATAGGCGTCTTCAGGCGCCGGCTAAAAAAATTCATATCGGATTCCTCAAATGGCAGGCCACACAGTGTCCGGGTGAAATTTCCTTGAATTCAGGCGTCACCTGCCTGCACACATCCATCACATAGCGGCACCGGGTATGGAATTTGCAGCCCTTGGGCGGCTTGATGGCGCTGGGAATGTCGCCCTCAATGGGTACGATGTCACGGCTGGCATCCACGTCGGTGGTGGGGATGGCCGCCAGAAGCGCTTCGGTGTAAGGGTGCAGGGGATTGCGGAACAGCTCTTCCGATGTGGCCAGTTCCACCATGTTTCCCAGATACATCACCCCGATGCGGTCGGAGATATACTTGATCACCGACAGGTCGTGGGAAATGAACAGGTATGTCAGGTTTTCCTTTTCCTTCAGGTCCATCAGCAGGTTGAGTACCTGGGACTGGATGGATACGTCCAGCGCGCTGACGGCCTCGTCGCACACCACAAACCGGGGCTTTAACGCCAAGGCCCGGGCAATGCCGATGCGCTGGCGCTGCCCGCCGGAAAACTGGTGCGGGTAGCGGTGCAGCATGTAGTTGGCCAGGCCGCAGCTATCCATGACATCCAGGATGTAGTCCTGCATCTTGGGGGAACTTTTGTGGTAGAAATCATGAGCCAAAAGGCCTTCGCCAATCAATTGCCCCACCGTCATCCTGGGATTCAGCGAGGAATAGGGGTCCTGAAAAATCAATTGCAGGTCCTTGCGCAAGATGCGCATTTCCTCGGATGTCAAGCGGGACAGGTCGATGCCGCTGTCCAGCAACTTTTCATTTTCCTCAAACTCGGGCTTGCCGCGGAAACGGGCGCGCAAGGCCTCCACTTGCTTTCGGTTTTCCTTCAGGCACGCATCGGCTGCTTCGAGCTGCTGCTTGACCGCCGGTATGCGCCCCCGGATCTTTAAAAGACGTTTGGCCGCGGCAGCTTTTTGCCGGGGTGATATATCCGCTTCCGCTTCATGGGAAAGGCTGCTGCAAATGGCTTCCAGCGCTCGCAATTCCCGCCGCAGCCTGGCCGATTCCACGGAAACATGGTATTCCGCCAGAAATACGCGGGAAACCTCCTCCGGGTCGCCGCAGGCCACAAAACCGCCTACGATTTTGGCGATGTCCGCGTACAGGTCGCGGGCTTTTTTCGTAGCTTCGGAAAGGCGGTCAATCAAAGCCCAGCGGGCCTTTTCGTCATGGAGGGAATCATACTGGCTTTGCAGCGATTGCCGTTCCGACTCCAGATGCTTTTGCTGCTGGATCAGGTGGGACAGGTGCGACAAAAGCCGGGCCACATACCGCGGGGCCAGGTCGTCCCTGGTGCGGCCATAATACATGGTCCGTCCGTCGGTCTGACTGAAAAGCTGCAGCAGCACCCGCCCCAGGGTGGATTTTCCGCAGCCGCTTTCGCCTACCAGCCCAAA
The DNA here is from genome assembly GCA_023411395.1 of Bacillota bacterium. Taxonomy (GTDB): domain Bacteria; phylum Bacillota; class Clostridia; order Christensenellales; family Aristaeellaceae; genus JAEWAH01. The sequence goes on along the minus strand of JAEYOV010000076.1, from coordinate 97,597 downwards.
GGTTTCGCCTTCAAAAATATCGATGGAGATACCGTCGTTTGCTTTTACATACAGCCGCTCCCGCTGGAAGAGCTTTGTCTTTTTCAACGGGAAGTATTTTTTCATATTGGTGAGGCTGATCAGAACATTTCTCTCGGCCATGTCGCCTTTCCCCCTTGCTTGTTTGGAAGCGGCTGAAGACTCATCCTGAAATGCGCTTGCTTCTTTCATCCTTGTCGGGATAGAAGCAGCGGATGGAATGCCCCGGCTCCACCGACATCTGCCCGGGCTCGGTATCCCGGCACTTGTCGGTGGCATACTTGCAGCGGGGGGCGAATTTGCATCCCTTGGGCAAGTCCAGGGGGTGGGGTACAGCGCCGGGGATGGCGTCCAGCCGGTGGGATGCGGTGTCCAGGCGGGGGATGGAAGTCATCAGCCCCTCGGTATAGGGGTGGGAGTACTTTCCCTGAAGGAAGATGGTGCGTACGGGCGCCATTTCCACCACTTCGCCGCAGTACATGACCACAACGTCGTCCGCCATTTGGTTGATGACGCCCAGGTCATGGGTGATAAAAAGGATGGACGTCCCCTTTTCGCCCTTCAGATCGTTCATCAGCTTCAATATCTGGGCCTGAATGGTGACATCCAGGGCGGTGGTGGGTTCATCCGCAATCAGCAGGCTGGGTTTGCAGGCCAAGGCCATGGCGATCATCACCCGCTGGCGCATGCCGCCGGACAATTCGTGGGGATATTGCTTGGCCACCTTTTCAGGGTTTGGGATTTTCACGGCAGCCAGCATTTCAACCGCTTTTGCGTAAGCCTTCCGCTTCTTCATGCCCTGATGGACCATGAAGGTCTCGCCGATCTGGCGTTCCACCGTGAACACGGGGTTCAGGGAGGTCATGGGTTCCTGAAAAATGACGGAGATTTCATTGCCCCGGATCTTGTACATCTGGTTCAAACTGAACTTGGTCAGATCGTGCCCCTGGAAAAGGATCTCGCCGCTATCGATGTAGCCGTTGCCATCCAAAAGCTTCAGGATCGACATGGCGGACACGCTTTTTCCGCTTCCGCTTTCACCCACAATACCCAGCGTGCGCCCGGCTTCCACCGCATAGGAAACGCCGTTCACCGCCTTGACGGTGCCTTTTTTCGTTTTGAAGAAGGTGTGCAGATTTTTTACTTCCAGCAATGCCATGTTGCATCCCCTCCTTTAGCGCTCGTTGGATTTGGGATCGATGGCATCCCGGAGTCCATCGCCAATGCTGTTGATGGAAATGGTGGAGATGGCCAGCGCTGCAGCCGGGAAGACCCAGCGCCACCAGTAATCCCTGATGACTTTGGTGGCCTGTGAACCGGTGAGCATGTTGCCCCAGGTGGGGTTGGGCGGTACTACGCCAAAGCCGAGGAAGGAAAGACTGGATTCGGTAAGCAGGGAGATGGCATAACTCAGGGTGGTATTTACGATCACCACGCTGATAACGTTGGGCAGGATGTGGCGGAAGATGATGACCCGCTCCCGGATGCCCAGCGCCTTGGCGGCGGTGACGAATTCCTTTTCACGCTCGGCCAGAATCTGGCCGCGGATCAGGCGCGCCAAACCGGGCCAGCTCAAAACTCCAAGAATCACCATGATCATGACGATGCGCCCGGTCTCGCCCAGACCGTTGCCGATCAGGGACGAGAGTGTCATCGCCAGGGGCAGGAAGGGAATAGAGCCCACCACCTCCGCGCCGCGCATGAGGATGTTGTCGATACGGCCGCCGTAGAAGCCCGCAGTGCCGCCCACGATAACGCCGATGAACAGGGAGATCAAAACAGCCACCGCGCCCACCGTCAGCGTCAGGCGCCCGCCGGAAAGAAGGCGCCGGAAAACGTCACGGCCCTGGTCGTCGGTACCCATCAGGTATCCGGTCAGGCCCCAGGTGTGAATGTTGTTCTTTTCATCCACGGCGTAGTTTTGAAAGTATCCGGCATAGATGTCCTTGATATTGGACAAATCGGGAGCAGAGGCCTGCCCGAAGGTGTCGCGGCCCCAACTGTATACCCTGCCTTCCTCCGTAAGCACCGTAAAATGGTACCGGCCGGCAGCAATCTTCACGGCCTTGCCCATCACCTGCTCAGGCACATCATACAGGCCGTACATGTTGTTTCCCCATACCACCACGCGGCCATCCTCCGTGATGCCGGCGGCGGTTGTTTCCCCGGCAGCAATGTCCACAAGCTTCGGCATGTTCTCCGGCAATGCGGAAAACACTGTGGAGGGCATGCCGATGACCTGAACGGTCCCGTCGTTCATCAAAAGGAGAATGTTGTTGGAGGTGGTCGCAACCTTGGAGATGTTGTGCTGAAGGGTTTTCTTGATCGTATCCTGGTCAACCGATACCAGATTGCTGTTGCCCCATATATACAGATACCCGTCCTCCGTCAGGGCCAGGGAGAACTGGTTGGCGGCCAGGGTCTGCTTGACCGGCACCTCGCCATCCTTGAGCTCCGGGGGTACCCGGTCCAGTTTCAGGCGGTTGTTGCCCCAGGTAAGCACCTTGTTATCCCGGGTCACAGCCAGCACATGATCCAGGCCGGCGGAGACCATTTTCAAGTCTGCCGCTTCTTGGGGAATGTCCCACAGTTTTTTGTTGGTGCCCGGGTCACTGACGCCATTCCACTGGTACAGCTTACCGTTGGCATCAATGGCCGCGCCAAAGGAGGAGCCTGTGCCGATTGCGGATACCTTGCCATTCAGATCGGCGGGGTAGGCCATGATGCCAAAACCCGGCCGTACATTGGACTGGGACAGATCATAATAGGTGAGCTCCAGGGGGAACACCTGGCTCAATGTAAAACAGGAGACAAGGATGAGCAGGAAGATGACGGAGGCTGTTACCGCGATCCTGTTGCCGCGGAAATTCGCAACGATGGTGCGGAAGGGGCTGCGCATGGCCTCTTCTTCCAGTACGGAGCGGTATTCCACATGGTTGTTGCCCAGCAGCACGCTCTTGATGAAGTTGGAAAAAAACCGGCCCCCGGGACGCTTATTCGGACGTAACATGCTTTTTCCTCCTTAACTCAGCTTGACGCGGGGGTCGACCAGGCCGTAGCCCAGATCCATCAGGAGGTTGCCGAAAAGGGCAAGCACGGTATAAAACATGTTCATGGTCATGACCACGGAATAATCCTGGCGCAAAAGAGACTGATACAAAAGGTTCCCAAGACCGTTCCACAGGAAGATGGCTTCAATGGCCACCCAGCCGGAAAAGATGCTGATGAACCAGCCGGTCATGATGGTGACTACCGGGATGAGCGCATTGCGGAAAGCGTGGGAGTAGATGACCACCTTTTCCCTCAGCCCCTTGGCCCGGGCGGTGCGGATATAGTCCTGTTTCAGTGCCTCTACCATGGCCGAGCGCACATATCTGGTGATGCTGGCCATATTGGTGATGGTCATCACCATCAAGGGAAGGGCCATGTGGTACAGCCGGTCGACAAACAATTGAAAGCCGCTGGCGTTGGTGGCTGTTATGCCGGCGGAGGCCGACCCGCTGATAGGAAAGATGGGCCAAAGCACGGCGAACAGGGAAATACAGATCAATGCTACCAAAAAACTTGGCAGCGATATGCCAACAACCGTGAACACCTGCACCCCCGAGTCAAAGGCCCTGCCCTTGCGCACGGCAGTGGCGATGCCAAGCGGTATGGTGATTGCAAATACCAGAACCAGGTTGATGAGGTTCATCTGCACCGTGTTGAGCATCGGCGCTTGTATGATGCTGACGACAGGCTGCTTGTAATGGGCCGAATAGCCGAAATCACCGGAAAGCATGCCCGAAAGCCAGCGGAAATACTGCACATAAATAGGCTGATCCAGCCCCATTTTGATCCGGGTCTGTTCGTAGATAACCTTATAGCGCTCAGGATTGGAGCGGGCGACGCTCTCATCGATCATCAGCCGTACGCGGTCGCCCGGTACCAATTGAAAAATGCCGAACATGATGACCGAGATGATCAGGAACACAAAGCAGACATACAAAAGACGCCTGAGGATGTATTTGGCCATAGCCGCACCTTCATTCCGCACACAGCAGGGAGGCGTGTGTCTAAAACTTGACCGAAAGACAAGGATACAGGACATCATGATTCCGGGTGGGGACGGGCCATACGGCGGGCCTTCCGCCGCCTGGCGGCCATCCTCCCATATGAATGGGGAGGGGCGGGCAAGCCCGCCCCTCCATGGGTTTTAATCCGGTACTCCTTATGCGCCCATTATTCGATGGTCAGGTAGTAGATGTCGTAGGTCCAGTACCACAGCGGATCGGTGTTCAGGCCCTTGAGTTTGGGATTGAAGAAGTCGAAATACTCGTTGGAGTACAGGGGAACGGTGGGCAGCAGATCATTCCAACGGGTCTGCCACTGGAACCACAATTCGGCATACTTTTCAGTTTCGCTGCTGTCCAGGTTGCGCATTTCCTGAGCGATCCTGGTCAGTTCCTCGTCCTTCAGGCCGGAGGTGTTGTTCACGCCCAGGTAACGGTCGTCGGTGTGGTAGTAGTACAGGGGATCGAACACCGGGGTGAAGTTGGTGGCCAGGTTGAACATGTCATAGCCGTTGCGGCCATTGGGCACGTCGGGCCTGTTGGGCTGATAGTAGTACTCCAGCAGCTCGGCGAACTGCATGGTGGACTGCTCGATCTTCATGCCCACAGCGGCCATGTTATCCGGCAGCATCTGCAGAAGCAGGTCGGACACGGAGTTGTCCACGGTGGAAGCCCACTTGATCAGGCAGGGGATCAGCGTGCCGTCCTCGGCCTTCTTGTAGCGCAGGGTGTCGGTGCCCTCCACAAATTCCTCGCCCTTTTCGTTGTAGATCCAGCCGCCTTCCACCAGTTCGGCCTTGGCAGCGTCAAGGTTCAGGGCATAGGGGTTGAGCTTCTCGGCCAGCTCGGTCTTGTACATCTTGGCCATCCACTGGGCGGCGCCATAGTAGCCGTAGACCACCTGGCCATAGCCCTTGGTGAAGGCGCGGGCGAACTCGGGCACGTCGATGCAGTAACCAATGGCACGGCGAACATGCACATCGGCGGTGGGATGGCCTTCTTCACAGGCGAAGGTGAAGAAGCCAAAGCCGTTGCGCAGGTAGGTCACATATTCGGCAAGGCCCTCTTCCGCGATGTCAAGGCCCATGGTGATCTCGTCGCCGGCGGTGACGGTGCTCAAAAGGTCAACCGTCCCGGCACGGAGTTCATCCATCTGGGTGTTTTGCAGCGTCTTCTTGAGGATAACGGTTTCGATGGTGGGCTTCAGGCCTTCGTAGTTGCCCTTGAACAGGGGATTGAGCTTCAGCACGGCCTGCATGTTCACCTTGTCGAAGGTGTTGAGCACATAGGGGCCGCTTGTAACCTGAGGATTGAAGCGGTAGCCCGTTTCGGGATCCAGCAGCGTCTTTTCCAGCAACGCGGAGGTGAATTCGCCGGAGATGTAAGCGCCCTGGCCGTCATCCGCGATGTCGCAGCCTGGAGCGATGACTTTGTAGGGGTAGGGGAACAATTGAACCAGCGTCAGTTCGTAGTAGTAGGGAACGTATTCCGCTTTCACGGTGACGGAGAGCTTATAGTCCCCCAGCAGGTGCACGCCGGAAAACACTTCGCTTTCCCCTTTGTTGAAGGCATCATACCCCAGCAGTTCAATACCTGCGGAAGTATCGGCGCCAACAGCGGTAGCCTCGGGAGCGGTGGTCAGCAGCTGTGCAAAGACGTAATCCTTGGCGGTGATGGGGGAGCCATCGCTGTAAACCAGGTCTTCCGCAATGGTGAAGAAATAGGTCTTGTTTCCTTCGGCATCAAGCTCCGTGCTGAATTCCGTTACGACGGTGTTGTTGACCTGATAGCCGTCGGTCCGGGTCCACACGATGTTCTCATAGCCGTGGAGCAGGTCTTTGATGGACCTGTCGGCAGCGTTGTTGCCCCACATGACAGTGAAGAAGTCGCCGCTCAGTTCCGTGGTCGTGCCGACAATCAGCTGATTGGCTGATTCAGCGGATGCCGGGATCAGAGGAAGCACCATCATGATCACAAGCGCCAGTACCAGAAGTTTCTTCACAGTGAACGCACCTCCTACATATTTGACAAACACCAAAGTGCCTCTGGCATTTATCCTGTGATAGTATTTACATAGTATCAGATGAGGTTGCGCAATGCAAGTTTTTTTTCCTAGATATTCACTTTTTTGGATTGGCCTTTTATGGATTTTCATTTGCTTCAAATCCGTGCCGCGGCCCAGCGTCCCTTTCGAAAATACACAAAGGTCAGCGTTCCCCGAACCCACAGGTCAATGCCCATAGCCCACCAGGCGCCCTGTACGCCCATGTTCCACTGGGAGATGAAAACATATGCCAATACCAACCGAAGGCCCATGCTGGCAAAGGCGACCAGGAAGGGCGCCCGTGTTTCGCCGGCGCCCCGGAGAGCGCCTGACGAGGTCAAATACAGCGCTGTGGCTGGCTGCTCCAAGGAGCATATGCGAAGCAGCGAGGCCCCAATCATACGAACGTCCTGATCCGGGGTGAAAAGGGCCATCCACCACGGGGCCAGGGAAAACAGCGCCACGCCGACCAGGGACATCGTCATAACACACAGGCGGATGGTCAGATCCCCTTGCGCCCGCGCTTTTTGCGCTTCCCCCGCGCCCAGGGACTGTCCCACCAGCGTGGAGGCGGCCGCGGCAAAGCCGTAGCCGGGCATGTAGGAAAGCGATTCGATGGTCACCACCAGGTGGTGGGCCGCCAATTGTGCGGTGCCCAGGGAAGCCACCATGCCAATGAAAATCATCTGTCCCAGCGAGATGGAGAGCCGCTCCAATGCGGCGGGGGTACCTACCGATAATAGCTGTTTGATAAAGGGAAAGTCGGGACGCAACTGCTTCAGGCGCAGCTTCAATCTGCTTTGCGGCCGCAAAACGGCAAGGACAAGCCATACGCCCGACAGCCCTGTCGTCACGGCGGTGGCGATAGCCGCCCCCCTTACGCCCAGTCCCGCGCCCCACATGGGAAAGGACAATGAAAGGATGGAAATGTGCCGGGAAGGATAGATCAAAAGGAAGCCGCCCAGTATGTTCAAGGCGCTGGCCGTTATGCTCACCTTCATGGGTGTGGCCATGTCACCCGCGCCCCGCAGCGCCGCGGCCAGCACAACACCTGTATAATAAGGTAAGAATCCGGCGGACAGGATGCGCATGTAAAGCGTTGCTTCGCCATGCAGGGCGGGATCGGCATGCATCCATACGGGGATCATCGGGGCCAGAAAATAAGTCAGCACGCTCAGCGCCGCTCCCGCTGCAAGGCCCAGAAGAAACGTCTGCCGGCAGGCCGCCTCCGCCGCCGATGTTTGCCTGGCGCCGGTGGACCTGGCGACCAATGCGGTGCTGCCCACACCCACGGCCATCACCAGGCTGTTCAGAACCCAGGTGGGAGCGGAGTTCACCGCCACCGTTGCGGTGGCCGCCGCGCCAAGGCCGCCTACCATGATCATATTGGTGATCTGCATCATGGTGGCTGTCAGGTTTTCCAGGATGGCGGGAAAGGATAGACGCAGGACATAGGACCGTTCCCTGGGCGGGCGCGGCGGCGATTGCCGGGCGAAAGAAAGGCGGTGCATGACCATATTGCTCCTTGTTCAAGTGGAATCCCCATACTCTACCACGCCCGGCATCAGAAAACAAGAGGATTTCAAACAGTAAAACATACGCTTTCACGGTTGACAAAACATACAAAAATGTGGAGAATATGTCACAATATCATAAGCTTCCGACACCAAAGCTTGGCTGACACGCCGGACGAAGGGGGGAGCGGGCAATGACGTTTGTCCAGGACTTTTTGCTGGTATCTTCCGCGCTGTTTATCGGGGGGATGTCCGTCTATGCTTTTGCGCATAGAAAGACTCCGGGCGCAAAAGAAGTATGCCTTCTGGGTGCTTTTGCCATCGTCTGGACGGTGGGCTCATTCTTTGAAACACATGGTACCGGCCTTGAGCAAAAACTGTTTTGGCGGGATGTACAGCAGCTTGGCGTGTTCGGCCTGCCCCTTTATACGGTGCATTTCGCCGTTGCCTATACCATGAGCCGCCGAATGACGCGGTATGTTCAGGCGGCCACCGTTTTTTCTGCGCTGACGGTGCTTTTAATCTGGACCGACCCGATGCATCACATCATGCGCGCAGGTTTCACGCTGAAGGAGAGCGCTTTGTTCGGCCAGTCCCTGGTGGTTACATCCACCACGGCGGGCATGCTGCTGGTGGCCTACAATTTCTCCCTGCCGCTGTTTGCGGTTCTGATCCTGATGAGTTTTGTAAGGGAGCTGGCGCCTGGCTTTCGCAAGCAGGTTTACTGGATTGTGGCAAGCATTCTTTTCACATTTATGGCAGCATTTTTAAAGACGGCGTTCCTGGAGGGCATGGGAATCTATATCCATATTTCCGTGCTGTTTATTCCAAGCGCCGTCATTCTTTTCCTTTCGCTTTTCCGCTACAGGTTTTTCATGCTCTCGCCCGTTGCCAGGGACAAGGTGTTTGAGGTCATCAACCAGGGCATTCTGGTGATGGATAAGGATGGCATCGTGATGGAGGCCAATTCCGCGGCCCGCAGCGCCATCAGGGAGCATGCCGGCTTTTTGGGATCGCCTGTCGGTTCCAGGCTGGAGGATATCTTCCCCAATCCGGATATTTGCCGTGTTCGCAAAGCGGCCGAGGAGGTCAAGACCGATACCGTTCTGAACAGGGAATCGGGGGATGTGTACCTGTCCCTGGAATATTATCCGCTGGGGGACCGACGCGACGGGGCGGTGATGATTATCAACAATATCACGGGGCAAAGGCTTCGGGAAATGGAACTTAAGGAGCAGGCGTACATGGACCCGCTGACCGGAATCTTGAACCGGAGCGGTTTCGAGCGGACCTACAGGCGGATACGCGCCGTTTTGCAGGAGCGCAGGCAGCCCCTGTCCCTGTTCATGATTGACCTGGATCATTTCAAAAGCATCAACGATACTTTCGGCCATACCATGGGGGATAAGGTGCTGGTATACTTTTCGCATCTTTTGCGCTCCTCTTTGCGGGAGGAGGATGCGATAGGCCGCATCGGCGGCGATGAATTCGTTGTTTTGCTGCCGAATCTAAGCCAGGAGGATGCCGTGAAAATCGCCGAACGCATCCGCAGGAATGTGGAGGAAGCCAGACTTGCCGGGAAAAACGGACCCGTAAGCTTCACCATAAGCATCGGCATCGCCGGGGACGATCATGCCGACAAGCATTTGAGCGACGTGATGACCCAGGCGGACACCGCGCTGTACAAGGCCAAGCATCAGGACAGGAACCGCGCCGTGATATATGAATAAGGGAAGCTTGTATTTGCACAGGATGCAGCGGAAGGAGATGGAATCATGAAGCGGCCGGGCCTAATCGCAAACGCGCTCACCGTTTTGAGAATTGTTCTTTCGATGATGCTGCCATTTTTGAAGCCGCTTCAAACGGCGTTTCTGCTCCTATACGCGGTATGCGGCGCAACCGACGTGCTGGATGGGTACATCGCCAGAAAAACGCACAGCCAAAGTAACCTGGGGGCAAAGCTGGATTCCATCGCCGATTTGGTGCTGATGGCGGCTTTGACCGTTTCGCTGTATCCCGTTATCAGGCTTCCGGCCGGCGCGGTGGTCTGGATACTTGCCATTGCTGCCATACGCCTTGCCGCGGCCTTGGTATCGTGGTCGAAGCATAAAGCATTTGCCTCGCTGCACACATGGGGCAACAAGCTGACAGGTCTTTTGATCTTTTTGTTTCCGTTTTTTGCAAAAATTCTTGAGCCTGCGGTGCCGGTATGGGTGCTGTGCGGTGCCGCTACGCTTTCGGCAGTAGAGGAACTGATGATACAGATGGCTTCTTCAACATTGGACTTGAACAGAAAAGGCATTTTTGCAAAGGAGTAGGGGAAGGGCGTTGAACCCCTCCCCTTGCTTTTAACTGGAAAACCGTGCGGCGGGAAACGGATCAGACATCGATTTTTTTCGTGGCCACATCCATAAGCAGCTTTTGCAGAATCTCATCAACGCTCATGGCTCCCAGGTTGGCGCCCTTGCGGTCGCGGACGGTGGCGGTTTTTGTTTCCACCTCCTGATCGCCCAGCACCAGCATATAAGGCGTCTTTTCCATTTGCGCTTCCCGCACCTTGAAGCCGATCTTTTCATTGCGCTTGTCGGTTTCGACCCTGAGCCCCGCCTGGGAAAGCTTTTGTGCGATCTCGTCGGCCCACTGATCGGCCCGCTCGGTGATGGTGAGCACCTTTACCTGCGTGGGGCTGAGCCACAGGGGCATGGCCCCGGCGTACTTTTCAATCAAAAGCGCCAGCGTCCGCTCATAGCAGCCGATGGAGGTGCGGTGCAGGATGATGGGGTGCTTTTTGACGCCGTCCCGGTCGGTGTACTCCATTTGAAAGCGCTCGGCCAGTTGGAAGTCCACCTGCAGGGTGATCATGGTATCTTCCTTGCCCCAGACGTTCTTGATCTGAATGTCCAGCTTGGGGCCGTAGAAGGCGGCCTCGCCATCGGCCTCCACGTAGTCGATTCCCATGTGGTCAAGGATCCTGCGCATGAAATCCTGCGTTTCCTCCCAGGACTTGGGGTCGCCGATATACTTTTCCTTGTTGTTGGGATCCCACTTGCTGAAGCGGTAGGATACGTCGGAATCCAGGCCCAGGGTCTTGAGCATGAACTGGGCCAGATCCAGAATGCCGCGGAACTCCGACTCCACCTGATCGGGCGCGCAGGCCAGGTGCGCCTCGGAAATGGTGAATTGCCGCACGCGGATGAGGCCATGCATTTCGCCGGAGGCCTCGTTGCGGAACAGCGTGCTGGTTTCCGCAAGCCGCATGGGCAGGTCGCGGTAGGAGCGGGTTTTGTTTAAGAATACCTGGAACTGGAAGGGACAGGTCATGGGCCGCAGGGCGAACACTTCGCCTTCGGCTTCGGGGTCGCCCATGATGAACATACCCTCCCGGTAGTGGTACCAGTGGCCGGAAATCTTGTACAGGTCGCGCTTGGCCATCAAAGGCGTCTTGGTGAGCAGATAGCCCCGGCGCTGCTCCTCATCCTCCACAAAGCGCTGCAATAGCTGGATGACCCTGGCGCCCTTGGGCATGAGGATGGGCAAACCCTGGCCGATATAATCCACGGTGGTGAAGTATTCCAATTCGCGGCCCAACTTGTTGTGGTCACGCTTGCGTGCTTCCTCCAACTGGGCAAGGTAATTATCCAGCGCTTCCCTGGAATCAAAGGCCGTGCCGTAGATGCGCTGAAGCATTTTGTTCTTTTCGCTGCCGCGCCAGTAAGCGCCCGCCGCCTGGGTCAGCTTGAAGGCCTTGACCTTGCCCGTGGAAGGCAGGTGCGGGCCGGCGCACAGGTCCACAAAATCGCCCTGACGGTAGAAGGAAATCACGGCGTCTTCTGGCAAATCGCCTATCAGTTCCACCTTGTAGGGCTCATCCCGGCTTTCCATCAGGGCGATGGCTTCCTGCCTGGGAAGCTCGAACCGCTCCAGCCGGTCGTTCTTTTTGATGATTTTCGCCATTTCCTTCTCGATGTGCTGCAAATCCTCCGGCGAAAAGGCCTCCTCCACGTCAAAGTCGTAGTAGAAGCCGCTGTCAATGGCCGGGCCGATGGCCAGCTTTGCCTTGGGGAACAGCGCCTTGACCGCCTGGGCCAGCACATGGGAGGCGGTGTGGCGCAGCGTGCGCCGGCCGGCCTCGTCATCAAAGGTCAAAATTTGAAGGTCGCAATCCTCCCGGATGGGCTGCCACAGTTCAATGACTTTTTCGCCGTTTACGCGGGCACACAGCGCGGCCTTTTTGAGGTCCTGGCTGATCTGCCCCGCGATGTCCAGCGGCGTGACGCCATTGTCAAATTCCCGGACGTTTCCCTGCAAGGTGATTTTCATAACCGCATCCTCCTTATTCCGTTAGCTCGCAAGGCCGTGGAAATAAAAAAATCCGCCCCGATGCCGGGACGGATGAATATCCGCGGTTCCACCCTGCTTGCAAAACCTCTCGTGCGGCGCTGTATCGCGCGCCCCGCGCCCGGTCGAAGGATGGTATCCCGCCGCGTCTGCCGGAAGGCGCTTTCAGCCGTGGCGCCTGCTCTCTTTGCGGTGATATGCGGGGGCATGTTCCCTGTCATCCCGTGGATTATGGGTAGTATATGCCCGTAAGACTCAGGATGTCAATCCCTTTTCATCAAAATGTTTATTTTTTGTTTTTTCTGCGGAAAAAGGCGCGGTATACCCGGAACCGCATTTTCTTCAGCACGTTTCTGGGCGTATAGAGGCTGCCGAATGTTTCTTTGGCCACGGCGATATCGCCTTCCTGAACAGGATGGCGGCTGTACTGGCTCAGGCACAGCGCCTCCGCCATGGGGAGCAGCGGATGGGGATACCTGCTTTGTCCATCCAGCCTGGCGGCAAAGGCCAGGGGCGATTCGGCGAGCGCGGGTTTTTGCTTATCCAGCAGCAAAAGATCGTATACGCCGCCGATATAGGCGTTCATGGCATCTTTTTCTGTTTTTGCGCGGCGGGCCTTGAAGGCGGGGGTGGTCATGCGCAAGCGCAGGTAAACGGCCGCGGCAAGAACAAGTATCAGCAGCAGCCACCACAGGACGGATGTATCGGGCGGCGGTTCCTCCGGCGGGGTTTCGCTCTCCGGCGGCGGCTCGTCAGAAGGTTCGGGGGAGGGGGTGGGTTGTTCCTCTGGCTCGTCGGAAGGCTCCGGCGAAGGCTCCTCCTGGTTGGGGGCGGGTGTAGGCGTCCGCTCCGGCGAATTTTGGGGATCAGGGCTGGGGGAGGGCTCCGGCGGGGGGCTCTCTTCCGGCGGCGTATTCTCCTGCTGCTGTGGCGGCGTGGCGTCAAAGGGCAGCCAGCCAAAGCCGCTGAAATAGACTTCGGTCCAGGCGTGGGCATTCAGGCCCGTTACTCTTGCGACGCCGGATTCGTTGGGCTGGGCCAGATACCCTTCCACATACCTTGCGGGGATGCCCACCATGCGGCACAGCACCGTCATGGCGGAAGCAAAGTAGGTGCAGTAGCCTTCCTTGCCCAGAAGCAAAAAATGAGTCACAAAGTCAATGTTGCCGGGGGGTGCTGCAGCATCCAGGGTATAGCGGTAATACCGGGACAGATAGTTTTTAATGGCCAGCGCCTTATCGTAGGGTGTTTCGTAGTTACCGGTGATGCGCAGGGCCAGATCGAAAAGCTGCTGTTCCAGATGGCCGGGCAGGGCAAGGTACTTTTCCGCCAGCCCGGCATAGTTTTCATCCGGCGTTCCCTGAGCGGCATTCACCAGCGTATTCAGCCCCGGATCACCGCCCTGGATAACAGAGGCCTGCACCGTATAGGCATCCTCCGGCCTTAAATCCCTGGTGATGAACAGCTCTGACGCATTGTTGAAGTAGACCACCATGTCGCTTTTCGTGGCCAGGTCCCTGACCCTTTGGGGTGTGAACAAGGTGGAAGCGCCGGCGGACTGCATGGTGACCGAAACGGTTTGCGGCGCAAGGATCGTTGTCGCGCCGTTAAGGCTGGCATTGGGAAGGTTTACGTCAAGCAGCGTATCGCGAAGCGGCCGCCATCTGGGGGAGATGAACAGATACCGCCTGCCGCCCGTGGTGTCCCGCCAGACACGCCCGGTGTACTCATCCTTGATGACGCCGCGCAGCAGCGTGTTTTGAGTGGTTTGCACCGTCATTACCAAATGGTTTGTGGGTGTGGCGGGCCCGCCCAACTGGGTCGGACCCTGAGGATAGTAGCCCTCCGCCGACAGGGAGAATACGTTCCTGGGCTCGGTAAAGAACAGATAGTCGTAAATGGTGCGGCGTACGTCCTCGGCAAACTGCTCCAGTGGCTTTGAGGCCACCCGGCCCGCGGGCAGCAGCAAAAACGCAAGCGCTACCGCGATGATGGCGATGGGCATCACCCGGCGGGCCGGAAGATCCTCATGGATGTTGCGGGAATACAGCACCACAAGCGTGACGAGCGCAGGCAGGCTGAATATAAGCAGCTCCTGGCGCCCGGAAAACCACACGCCCATCATCACCACAAGGATCATACCCAGCGCCGGATAAAACCCCGCGCCCCGCATGCACAGAAAATACGAGACGGCGGAGAAAACAAGCGCGATCAAAACCGACGCTTCCATGGCGTACAGGGGCAATGCGTCGGGCTGGCCCGCCGCCATCAGATACAGCGCCTTTGCAACCTGTACGGCGGAGGACAGCACAAAGCCTCCGCCGGGGGAAAGCAAAAGCTCCGAGGCCTGCCAGAGGACAAGCCCGGCAAGCAGGAACCATTTGAAGCGGCGGGTAAGGGAAAAAAGCGATAATACTGCCGTAACAAGGGCGCACGCAATCATGGCCGCAGGCCAATGGGCATGAAGCGACAGCACCAATGTAAGCGGCAATGTCAGCCCGGCGGACAACAGGAAGGACAGGCCGGCCCTGGAAAAAAGCTCGCCCAGCTTTTCGTTTTTTGGCATATGTGCCTGCCTCCTTTCCAAATCATGGTTCGCTAAGCTTTCACTAATGTCTTGAAACATTTCAATATTTTCTTGCCGTAAACCTCCCCCAGCCTCCTTCGTCGGCAGCCCCCTCCAAGAGGGAGCCTTTTGGATACCTCCCTCTTGAGGCTCCGGAACCCTGACCCCGCCAGTGGCGGGTGTGGGAGGGGTGGAGGAGACTGGCGAAACAAGCGATGCGAGCGGCAGTGAACCAGCGCGCCGATTGAGCCAGTCGGGATGGTGCCGCCCGCAGGCGGCGGAAGGAGGCATGAGGGCTGGCTCTGCTCTCGGGACCAGAGTATAAACTCAAAAAGTGGCATAGCCACTTTTTCGATCAGCTTTCGCTTGGCGTTACGTAGCATACCTCAATGGTATTTTGCTGCAGGCGGCTGATGATGGGCAGGATGGCCGGGTTTTCCGGCGTGAAGGTGATCAGGTACAGCCTGACGGATGGCCCCATCCGGCGGATGCGGATGATCATGTCCGCCACGGTGGAATTGAGCCTGGAGGTGATGATCACCGTCGCTCCGGTACGGCGCATGCGCCGGGTTTCCAGCAGCAGCACCCGCTCAAACCGCTCCGACTGGGAAAAATCAAGGCGTGCCAGCTCCTCCAGCAAAGCGGGCGAGCCCATGCTCTTATCGTATTCCATGGGCCGTTTGCCAAGCAAGGGCAGGCGCACGGGGTGGTCGCCGCGCATTTGCCCGAGCACCACCGACGCCGCCGTCTCGCATAGCGCATCCTGCAAATATGCTTTGGCCTGGAGCCGGGGCTTTTCGGGCAGGGAGGGCGGGGCGCAATCCAATAAAACCAGCGCGTCGGGCAGCGCCGGCTCCTCAAACCGGCGCACCAGCAGCTCCCGTTTGCGCATGCTCAGCTTCCAATGGATTTTTTTCATGGGATCGCCGGGCTGATACGCGCGTACGTCGGAAGGCGTAGTGGGATCCTCCCGGGCCCTGGCCAGCGTTTCCATACCCGTATCGCCAGGGCTGAATTGCAAAGGCTCCACCTCAAAAGGCAGGGGAAGTACCATCAGGTCAAGGGGAGGCGTATCCGGCAGAAGCTTGCGGCTGAAAAAGCCAAACACATCCTCCACCAGATAGCTTAAAACACCGGGGGAAAACACACCGACATGGGCGGTTGTGAACCTATAGGCAAGCCGCTGGCTTTTGCGCCCGGAAAAAGGAAGCCGGGTTGCGATGGGCGGCTCCCCGGGCGCGGCGGACAGCGTGATGGTGATGGGCGCGATGGGCAAAAGGCCCCTGTGTTTGACGACAATTTCCAGCGTGACATCCTCGCCCCGCTGCACGCGGCGGCTGGACAGGGTATGGGAAACGCTGGCCGAGCGCCCCGCCAGTGTCACGCTGAGCAGCGACAAAATTGCCATGGCGGCAAGCAGCACGGCAAAGAGCAGATAGATTTTGCTGCCTGTGGACAATGCCGCCAGCAGGCAGGAAAAAAGCACCGCGAAGAGCGTCAGCAGGCGGGATCTCATGGCAGCTTCACGGGCACCGGCACGTTTTCCAGAATGGTTACAAGCACCCGTTCCGAGGTGATGCCTTTCATTCTGGCTTCAGGGTTTAAAATCAGCCTGTGGGAGAGCACCGGCAGCGCCATATGCTGCACATCCTCCGGGAGGATGAAATCACGGCCGTCCAGCAGCGCGCAGGCCTGGGCCGCACGAATCAGCGCGATGGCCCCGCGGGGCGAGCCGCCCAACTGCAGGGAAGGATGGTTGCGGGTTTGGGCCATGATGTTGGCCACATAGCTGCGCACCTCGCGGGAACAGTAAATCGTGCCCACCATTTCCTGCAACTCCACCACTTCCTGGGCGGTGCAAACGGGTTCCAGCGTAACAAGGGGCGTAACCTGCCCGCTGTAGCGCTCCAATACGTCCATCTCCTCCTCAATGGAGGGGTAGCCGATGGAGATGCGCAGGAAAAACCTGTCCATCTGCGCCTCCGGCAGGGGGTAGGTACCCACGAATTCCACCGGGTTTTGCGTGGCCAGCACGATGAAGGGGCGGGGCAGGGGGTGGGTGACGCCGTCCACAGTGACCTGGTATTCCTCCATCACTTCCAGAAGGCTGGATTGCGTTTTGGGGGAGGTGCGGTTGATTTCATCCGCCAGCACCACCTGGCTCATGACGGCGCCTGGCTTGAACTCCATTTCTCCAGTCTGGAAATTGGCCATGGTAAAGCCGGTGATGTCGCTTGGCATCACGTCCGGGGTGAACTGGATGCGCTTGAAGGAACAATCCAAGGATTTTGCCAGCGCGCTGGCCAGCGTGGTCTTGCCCACGCCGGGCACATCCTCAATGAGCACATGGCCCTTGCATAAAAGTGCGATCAGGGCGTGTTCGATGGCTTCATCCTTGCCCACGATGACCTTGCGGATATTTTGCTGAAGGGCGCGGATAATGCGCCGCGGCTGCTGCATACGCTGTTTCTCTCCTTTGTTTTTCGCACCGTGCTGCGCTGCGCTTGCCCGGTGTTCCGTCTCTTCAGGCTGCGCCTTCATCGACTCCAGGCTCGCTTTGTTCGCCCTCCAAAGCGCCCGCCCCGCGGCCACGCCGCGTCGCGGGTACGCGCCGGGGAATCAATGATTCCTCCGCCTTAAGTCGCCCCTTCGGGGCTCCCTACAAAACGTCCGCACCGTGCTGCGCTGCGCTTGCCCGGTGTTCCGTCTCTTCAGGCTACGCCTTAGCACTTGCCGCATATGGAAGCAGGCTGACAAAAGCCCATTTCACAGTATAGCGGATTTGCCCCTGTTTTACAAGCACTTGAAAAATCAGGGAACCGCAGGTAAAATACAGGTGTGAACATATTCAAATGCAGTTTGTCCCAAATAACTGGAAAAATGTAAGGTATGTAAAGGCCTTTGCCTTGGAGGAGATTACCATCGTGGATGATTTGCTTGAAATGCTTGCGGAGGTTCCTTATATATCAGGCGAAGAAATAAGCCGCCGTTTGAAAGTAACCCGCGCGGCGGTGTGGAAGCGCGTACAGGCGCTTAGGGAGCAGGGCTTCGTGATCGAAAGCGCCGGAAAGAAAGGCTGTCATCTCGTATGGCCGGAGGATTCCCTGCTGCCTGTTTTTGTGAAGAAGGGATTGGATACCAAGTGGGCCGGGCAGCCGCCGATCATCTATTCGGAAAGCATGACTTCCACCAACATCGTGCTCAAACAGGCGGCGGAAAATGGCGCTGCCCACGGCACGGTGGCCTTGTGCGAGGAGCAGACGTCCGGCCGCGGCCGCAGGGGCCGGGGGTGGGTTTCGTTAAAGGGGCAAGGCTTGTGGGTATCGCTTTTGATGCGACCCTGGATTCCGCCGAACAGGGCGCAGCTTATTACCTTTGCCGCAGCCCTGTCCATGGCCGAGGCGGTGGAAAAGGAAACGGGGCTGTCAATACAAATCAAATGGCCCAACGACCTTACGCTTAACGGGAAAAAGGTGTGTGGCATACTGCTTGAGCTGTCGGGCGATGTGGAGTCCATCGCATATGTGGTAGTAGGCACGGGGGTGAACGTGGGCCGCAACGCCTATCCCCCGGAGCTTGCGGGCAAGGCCATATCCCTTGCGGATGTTTTGGACCATTCTGTGAAGCGTGCGCCTATTTTAAGGGCCTATCTTGCCGCCATGGAACGGTATATGGAAAGCCTTGTGCGGGATGGCATGTCCGGCATTTTGCAGGCATATGAGAAGAGAAGCTGCACCCTGGGCCGGTGGGTTTTGGTTTCGGGCGGCGGGGAGGATTTTTCAGGCGTCGCCGCCGGGCTGGATGAAAGCGGGGCATTGCTGGTAAAACTGGAAGACGGGGCCATCCGCCGCGTGCTGGCGGGAGACGTATCGGTCAGAGGAGTGATGGGTTATGCCTGATATGGAGCTGTTTGAGGGTAGCATTACCGATGTGCACGGCATACGGGTGGGCCATGCGCAAAACAGAACGGCGCGCACGGGCGTCACGGTGGTTCTGTGCAGCCGGGACGGGGCTGTGGGCGGTGTGGACGTGCGTGGCGCCGCCCCCGGAACCCGGGAAACGGATTTATTGAAGCCCGGCAACCTGGTGGAAAAGGTGAACGCCGTGGTGCTTTCCGGCGGCAGCGCCTTCGGGCTGGACAGCGCCGGGGGCGTTATGCGCTACCTGGAGCAAAACGGCGTTGGCATCGACATGGGCGTCTGCCGTGTGCCCATCGTGCCGGCGGCGGTGATCTATGACCTTTCGGTGGGCGATCCCAGGGTACGCCCCGACGCTGCCATGGGCATGGCCGCCTGCGAACGGGCAAGCAAGGAAATGGCCCAAGGCCAGGTGGGCGCGGGCACAGGGGCCACGGTGGGAAAGCTGGTGCCGGGGGGCATTCCCCAAAACGGCGGGCTGGGCAGCGCCAGTATCACCCTTCCAAACGGGGTCACGGTGGGCGCTGTCGCCGTGGTGAACGCGGTGGGGGATATCTACCATCCCCACACAGGCAAGCTGCTGGCCTGCGCATGTATGGAGGACGGCACCCGGGTGCCTGCCGAAAGTCTGCTCTACGGCCATGTGCCTGCCTCAAAGCCAAGGCGCATCCAGGAGCCGGGGCAGAATACAACCATTGCCGTCGTTGCCACCGACGCGGTTTTGACCAAGGAGCAGGCAAACCGCCTGGCCACCGTGGCCCATGACGGGCTTGCAAGGGCCATCCGCCCCGTGCATACGCAAATGGACGGGGATACTGTGTTTGCCCTGGCCACGGGCCGGGTGGAGGCGGATGTGAACTTCCTCCAGTTGTGCGCGCTGGCATCGGAGGTGATGGCGCGGGCCATCTTAAACGGCGTGCTGGCCGGGAATACGCTATGATCGGCCTTGGCATCGATATGTGCCGCATCGGGCGGATGAAGCGTATGCTGGATAATGAGCGGTTTCTTTCCCGCTATTTCAGCGAGGAGGAGCAGGCCTATGTTCTATCCCGCGGGCGCATGGGCCCGGACAGCGCGGCGGCCATCTTCGCCGCCAAGGAAGCGGCATTGAAGGCGCTAGGCACGGGCTTTGCGGGCGTCCGCCCCCAGGATGTGGTTATATTGCATGGGCCTTCCGGGCAACCTTACTGTGAGCTTCGGGGTGCGGCCCTTGAGCGTATGCGGTTATTGGGCGGGCGGCATATGCATTTGAGCATGACCCATGAGGAAGACCTGGCTGCCGCCGTGGCCGTTTTGGAATAGCGAGGAGGACAACCATGTACCGGACCATCACGCCGGAGGAAATGAAACGGATAGAGCGCGCCATTATGCGGGAGACAGGCCTGCCGGGGCTTATGCTCATGGAGCATGCGGCGCTGGCGGTCGTTCATGCCGTGAGGCGGCTGATGGAAGGCCTTAAGGGACAGGTGCTGTTTTTGTGCGGCCCCGGCAACAACGGGGGCGATGGGCTGGCCGCCGCCCGGCTGTGGCGCAGCGAAGGCGGGCATGCGCAGGTATGGCAGCTTACCAGCAAGATGACGGGGGACGCGGCGGCCAACAGGCAGCTTTTGAAAAAACTGTGGCCGGATACGTCCATCCTGCGCCTGAGCGACTCGGTGGATAAGCTGCCGCCCATCGGGCCGGAGATTGCCCTGGTGGTGGACGCGCTGTTTGGCACGGGCCTTTCCCAGCCCGTACAGGGCGTGGCTTTTGCTTTGGTCAAAAGGGTGAATGAACGGGGCCTTCCGGTGGTGGCGGTGGACATCCCCTCCGGTTTGAGCGGCCTTACGGGCATGATCATGGGGGAGGCCATCCGCGCCACGGAAACGGTGACCTTCCATCGGCCCAAGCTGGGGCTGTATTTAAACAAAGGCCCGGAATACGCGGGGAGGGTAACGGTTGCAAAAATCGGGCTGCCTAAGGAGCTGGATGACGCCCCGGGCATGGATATGCTGCTGCCCGAGGACCTTCCTGCCCTGCTGCCATCCAGGCGGCGTGACACCCACAAGGGCGATTACGGCCGGGTGCTCATCGTGGCCGGGTCCTTCGGCATGGCAGGGGCGGCGGCCATCTGCGGCCTTGCCGCGCTGCGGACGGGGGCCGGTCTGGTGACGGTGGCCTGTCCCAATGCCATCGTGCCCATCGTGCAGCAATTGGCGCCATGCGCCACTTGCCTGCCCTTGCCCATGGCGGGGGATGCCTTTGCCCCGGAGGCGGAGGGGATGGTGTACGACGCCGCGCTGCGGGCGGACGCCGTGGCGGTAGGGCCGGGGCTGAACGCTATGCCGGACCGTGTGGCGCTTTTGCAGGCTGTAAAGCGGGCAGAAAAGCCCACTGTCTGGGATGCGGACGCCCTGAACCTTTTGGCCATGGGCCAGGAGCTAACGCCCTTGGCGGGCACGAATATCTTTACGCCCCATCCCGGCGAGGCGGCGCGGCTGATGCAGGTTTCCATAGGCGCAGTGACGGCGGATGTGGTGGAGGGCGTACAGGCCCTGTGGCACAAGCTGGGCGGCGTGGTGGTATTGAAGGGTGCGGCCACGCTTTTGTATGACGGAACGCGCCTTGCGTTGAACAGTGCCGGCACCCCCGCCCTGGCCAAGGGCGGCAGCGGCGACGCACTGACCGGCATCCTGGCGGCCCTTCTGGCCCAGCAGAAGCAACTGAACCATTCCCCGCTGGTGCTTGCCCAGATCGGCTGCTGCCTGCACGGCAGTGCCGCCTTGCGGGCGGAGAAGGAAACGGGGCAAAGGGGACTTATGGCAACGGATCTATTGTGGTATCTGGGGAAGGAAAGCTGATATTTTCTGCTCCTATGTGAAGGGCAGAGCACCATACTGGGCGGGCGATTGATAATCGCCCCTACGCCGTATAGCGTTTTCAATCTGCATATACGCAGAACATTCGACCTAACAAACTCTTTGGGGAGAAACGAGGGGCCGAAGCCCCTCGTTTGTAATCGTCTCGGCTGGCTTTGCCAGCCGGACGGGCGCTTGCGGAGCAAGCTTTCCTTACACTTTTCGCCGACCGTACGCTGATGGGAGGGGATGAAATCCCCGAACCATAAGCGTGCAGGCGAAAAGTGCAAATCGCGCAAAGACGGCAGAGCCGTCTTTGCGCGAATCCTGATTCCTCTTTTCGTTCGTCCGCATAGGATGAAGGGAGCAGCGCCGGAAGCCCCCTGCCAATCCGGACGATGAGCACAAACGGCGCCGCATAGCGATTCACGGTGCATCCATGCACAGCAATCGAAAGGGAAAACCTTGACAGGGGGCATGGAGTGTGACAATATGAAAAGAGGGGAAATCTATCGGGCTGATTTGGACCCTGTCATCGGATCGGAACAGGGCGGCATCCGCCCGGTTCTGATCATTCAAAATGATATAGGCAACCTGCATAGCCCCACGGTGATCGTGGCCGCCATCACGTCCCGGCTGAACAAGCCCAAGCTGCCCACCCACGTGGCCATATCCAGCCGGCAAAGCGGTCTGAAAAAGGATTCCGTGATTCTGGCCGAGCAGGTACGCACCCTGGAAAAGAAACGGCTCATGGAAAAACTGGGGCGGGTGGACGAGGAAGTCATGGCTAAAGTGGATCGGGCCTTGGCCATCTCGCTGGGTTCCGGAGCCGGGCTGCCCCCGGTGGCTCCGGAACACCGTCCCCCGCCTGTGGCGGAAATGGGCGGTGTGGAGGAGGCTGGCGAAACGAACCGCGGAGGCGGCAGCGAACCGCGGCGATGATTGAGCCAGATGGAGGCAATAAGCCGTGCGCTGGGGGGGCAGGCGGCGGAAGCGAACCGCGGTGACGATTAAGCCGGCTTGGGCTTGCGGACCGGCCTGCGGCACCCCTGGCAACTCAGGCAAACTGAATATTGGGAGCGCTGCTTTCATGGGGAAAGCGGCGTTTTCCCTGTCACAAAGGAAAAAAGGAGGAATTTTTCTGAAACAGCCGGTGGACAACCTGGGCCGGATGATCCGCAAGGAGCAGATCCGCAGTTATACGCAGATTGCATTGGGCTGCGCCCTGGGCGGCTTGGCCTATCCCTTGTTTCTGGTGCCCAACAACATTGCGCCAGGCGGCCTGACCGGCATTGCCACCATTTTGAACCACTACATCAGCGTGCCGGTAGGCCTGACCAGCATGATATTGAACCTGCCTTTGTTCATCGTCGGCTTTCGCGCCATGGGCAGGCTTTTTGTCTGGCGGTCGTTGGTGGCTACGGTGCTGTTCTCCGTCGCCATCGACATCATTAGGGTTCCGCCCATGACGGATGATGTGCTTTTGGGGGCGGTGTATGGCGGCGGTCTTCTGGGTATCGGCCTTGGGATCATCCTCCGGGGTGAAGCCACAACCGGCGGCTCGGATATGATCGCCCGGATGGTGCATCGGAAATTTTCCTTTATATCCATTGGCGCATTCTTATTTGCCATCGATTTTCTGGTGAGCGTGGCGGCAGGCTTTGCTTTTGGCGCACAGCATGCCTTGTATGCCTTGATCAGCATCTTCGTTTCCGCAAAGCTGATTGATGTTGTATTGGGCGGCTTCCATACGCAAAAGGCCTGCTATGTGATCACCGAGAGGACGGTGGCTGTGACCAACCGCATCATGGAGGAACTGGAGCGGGGTGTGACGCTGCTCACCGCCACCGGCGCCTATTCGGGCAGGGAGCGGCCGGTGATATTGTGCGTGGCCGGGCGGCAGGAGGTGCCCAGGGTGAAGGAGATCGTGCGCCAGGAGGATGAGAAGGCGTTCATGTTCATCACCGAGGCCCATGAGGCACTGGGAGAGGGCTTTGCCAAGCTTATGGACGAACGGTGATGTCCGTAAAAATGGCGTTGTCATTTTTGCGATTCTTCAATTTTCACCTTCGATCTTCGATCACGGTCGGTGAAAGGTGTAAGGGAAGCTTCCGCCACAGGCGGGGTCGGGGTTGCGGAGCCTTCCATGCATCCAAGGTAATTTGTCCGCATTTTGTTTTCAGCCCCGGAAGACCGCTGTCACTGGCCTTCCGGATCTTGCATACGTTTGTATACAGGCATGTATAACTTTTTTTTGGAAATGGAGAAATGCTCTTTCCATGCGAGCCGCGTTCTGTTATAATACATATGATATTGCCCCGCGTGCGGAAGCGGGGAATCTGCAAGGAGGAAACCACACATGAAAAAGGCGCTGGCACTTCTTTTGACATTGGTTCTTGCCCTGGGCCTGGGCCTCACCGCTCTGGCTGAATCCACCTATGAAATCGCCATGGTTACCGACATCGGCACCATCGACGACAAATCCTTCAACCAGGGCACCTGGGAAGGCATTGTGGCCTATGGCGATGCCAACAGCAAGGCCTACATCTACTTCCAGCCCGCCGAACAGTCCACCAACGCTTACCTGGATGAAATCGACAAGGCTGTGAACGCAGGCGCCAAGGTCATCGTGACCCCCGGCTTCCTGTTTGAAGAGCCCATCTTCATCGCCCAGAGCAAGTATCCCGAAGTAAGCTTTGTGCTCATCGACGGTGTGCCCCATGACGCATCCTATACAGAGTTCCGTACCGACGCAAACACCGTTGGCATTCTCTTTGCCGAGGAGCAGGCGGGCTATCTGGCCGGCTACGCAGCGGTGAAGGACGGCTATACGAAGCTGGGCTTCATGGGCGGCATGGCGGTTCCCGCCGTGGTCCGTTTCGGCTACGGCTTTGTGCAGGGCGTGGACGCCGCCGCCAATGAATTGGGCCTTACCGGCCTTACGCTGAACTACCACTACACCGGCGACTTCAAGGCCACCCCCGAAGTGCAGACGCTGGCCGCTTCCTGGTATAACGACGGTGTCGAAGTCATCTTCGCCTGCGGCGGCGCCGTGGGCAACTCCGTGATGTCCGCCGCCGAAGCCACCGAAAACGGCAAGGTCATCGGCGTGGACGTGGATCAGAGCGGCGAATCCGTAACGGTCATCACCTCCGCCATGAAGGGATTGGGCGCTGCCGTGCAGCAGGCGCTGGCCGCCTTCTATGCCGGCGAATTCCCCGGCACCAATACGCTTACCCTGGGCGCGGACAAGGATGGCGTGGGCCTGCCCATGGCCACCTCCAAGTTTGAGAAATTCACCCAGGAAGAGTATGACGCCCTCTACGCAAAGCTGGCTGCCGGTGAAATC
The DNA here is from genome assembly GCA_023411395.1 of Bacillota bacterium. Lineage (GTDB taxonomy): Bacteria > Bacillota > Clostridia > Christensenellales > Aristaeellaceae > JAEWAH01. The sequence goes on along the minus strand of JAEYOV010000076.1, from coordinate 72,962 downwards.
ACCCTGCTGAAGGACTCCGACGCCGCCGATGCCGGCGAGCTGGGCGCCACAGCCGTGACGGTCTCCATCATCGAATAATCGAATTCTTTTACTGAATCCACGCAAGGGGCAGGCAGAGACAACTGCCTGCCCCTTGTTTCAATGAAAACAAATGACAGGCCGAAGGAGTGGCGCAATGGATTACGTCATTGAAATGCTTCACATCACCAAGGATTTTCCCGGCATCCGCGCCAATGACGACGTGACCATCCAGCTCAAGCGCGGCGAGATCCACGCGCTGCTGGGGGAGAACGGCGCGGGCAAGTCCACGCTGATGAGCGTACTGTTCGGCCTGTACCAGCCCGAAAGCGGCACCATCCTCAAAAACGGGAAGGAGGTGCGCGTTAACAACCCCAACGATGCCAACGCGCTTGGCATCGGCATGGTGCATCAGCACTTCAAGCTTGTCCACAACTTCACCGTGCTGGAGAACATCGTCATGGGTGTGGAAACCACCCGCCATGGCGTACTGCGCATGGAGGAGGCCCGCAAGAAAGTGGTGGCTCTTTCCAAGCAGTATGGCCTGATGGTGGACCCGGATGCCCGGATCAGCGACATCACCGTGGGCATGCAGCAGCGGGTGGAGATTTTGAAAATGCTCTACCGGGACAACGAGGTGCTGATCTTTGACGAGCCTACGGCGGTATTGACCCCCCAGGAAATCCATGAGCTGATGAAGATCATGCGGGGGCTCACGGCGGAAGGGAAGTCCATCCTTTTCATTACCCACAAGCTGAATGAAATCATGGAGGTGGCCGGCCGCTGCACGGTGCTTCGCAAGGGCCGCTTCATCGGCACGGTGGAAGTGAAGGATACCTCCGTGGAGCAGCTGGCGGAGATGATGGTCGGCCGCAAGGTGAGCTTTGTGGTGGACAAGCAGGAAGCAAAGCCCGGCGCGCCCGCCATCACGGTGCAAAACCTGACGGTGTACAGCCGCGCTACCGGGAAAAGGCTGGTGAACAATGTTTCCTTCAGCGTCCGCCGCGGGGAGATCGTGTGCGTGGCCGGCATCGACGGCAATGGCCAAAGCGAACTTGTCTATGCCCTGACCGGTCTTTTGCGCCCCGACGGGGGAAAGGTGTTCCTCAAGGAAAGGGAGATCACTTTCGATTCCATCCGCCTGCGCAATGACCTGGGATTAAGCCACATTCCCGAGGACAGGCACAAGCACGGCCTGGTGCTGGACTATACCCTCGGGGAAAACCTGGTCCTGAAAAGCTATCACAAGCCCGCCTTTCAAAAGAAAGGGTTTTTGCGATTTGGGGAAATTGACCGCCACGCAAGGGAACTGATTGAAAAGTTCGACATCCGTTCCGGCCAGGGAGTGCAAACTGCCGCCCGCAGCATGTCCGGCGGCAACCAGCAAAAGGCCATTGTGGCCAGAGAGATCAGCCTTTCGCCCGATCTGCTTATCGCCGTGCAGCCCACCAGGGGTCTGGATGTGGGGGCGATCGAATATATCCACCGCCAGCTTATCGAGCAGCGGGACGCCGGCCGGGCGGTATTGATGGTCTCCCTGGAGCTGGACGAGGTGATGAACGTCTCCGACCGCATCCTTGTGATGTATGAAGGGGAGATCGTTGCCGACCTTCCCGCCCGGGGCGTTACCGAACAGGAGCTGGGGCTGTACATGGCCGGTTCCAGAAGGAGTGAAGTGGTATGAAACAGACCGGCTTCCGGCTGAAGGGGCTTTCCAGCTTCGCTTCCTCCCTGATCGCCATCCTGGTGGGCTTGGCGGCGGGCCTTGCGATCCTTTTCATCAGCAACCCGCAAAACGCAGTGCGGGGCCTGGGCGTTATCCTGGCCGGGGGGTTCAACAACGGCATGAAGGGCGTCGGCGAGGTGCTCTACTATGCCACGCCCATCATCGTCACCGGGCTTTCCGTAGGCTTTGCCTTCAAGACGGGGCTTTTCAACATCGGCGTCGTGGGCCAGTTGATGGTGGGCGGCTTTGCGGCGGTGGTCGTTGGCGTGGCGGGCGATATCTTTGGTCCCGTCCAGTGGCTGGTGGCGCTGCTGTGCGGCATGCTGGCCGGGGCCATATGGGGCATGCTGCCGGGGCTTTTCAAGGCGCTGCTGAACGTGAATGAAGTCATCTCCTCCATCATGATGAACTACATCGGCATGTACGGTATCAATTACCTCATCAAGAACCTGACGTATTTTGATGCGGCCAAGGGCAGAAACGTGCTGCTGGTCTATGACAAGATGCGAAACCTTACCGTGAACGTGGACCCGTCGGCGGTGATCCCCACCTGGGGGCTGACGGACATCTTCTACACCATGGTGGGCAACTACAAGGATAACTCCAGTGTCAACGGCGGCATCCTCATCGCCATCTTTCTGGCCATTGTCATGTATATTGTGCTGAACCGCACTGCCTTCGGCTATGAGCTCAAAGCCTGCGGCCATAACCGCAGTGCCAGCCGCTATGCCGGCATCAATGAAAAGCGTTCCATCGTGCTTTCCATGGTGATTGCCGGGGCCTTGGCCGGGGCCGCCGGCTCTCTGATGTATCTGGCGCCGCCCCAGGGGCTGCATATGCGCGTGGAAGAGATTCTGGCCATCCAGGGCTTCAACGGCATCCCGGTGGCGCTCCTGGGCCTTTCCAACCCCATCGGCATCATTTTTTCCGGCTTGTTCGTGGCCTATATCACCGTGGGCGGTTCCTTCCTGCAAAGCTTGAAATACATGAAAGAAATCATCGATATCATTATCGGCACCATCATTTACTTCAGCGCCTTTTCGCTGTTTGTCAAGGATATGCTGGGCCGCCTGTCCGGAAGGCGCAAGGGCCGGGGCAAATCAAAACCTTCCCCTGAGGCCTGCGAACTGAGAGAAGGGGGGCAGGCGTAATATGGAACCTATCTTTTTTCTGGTACAGCAGATGATGTTTTTCTCCATCCCCCTTCTGGTGGTGGCGCTGGGGGGCATGTTTTCCGAGCGCAGCGGTGTCGTCAACATCGCGCTGGAAGGCATCATGGTCATGGGCGCGTTCACCAGCATCCTTTTCATCAACAAGTTGCAGCATGTGATGAGCGGGCAGGGCCTTTTGCTGCTGGCTATTCTCATTGCCGCCGGGGCCGGGCTTGTATTCTCCCTGCTGCATGCCTATGCGGCGGTAAACCTCAAGGCGGATCAAACGATCAGCGGTACGGCACTGAACATGTTCGCGCCCGCCATCGCCATCTATGCCGCCCGGATGCTTCAGGACAACGGCGTGCAGCAGGTGCAGTTTACCAACACCTTCCGCATTCAGAAGGTGCCGCTTTTGGGGGATATCCCCGTGCTGGGGCCGCTTCTGTTCCAGAATACCTATATTACTACTTATTTGGGGCTTGTGATTCTGGTCGTGGCCGCCTTTGTGCTGTATAAGACGAAGTTCGGCCTGCGGCTTCGGGCCTGCGGCGAGCATCCCCAGGCGGCGGACAGCGTAGGCGTGAACGTGTACCGCATCCGCTATGCCGGGGTCATGATCTCCGGGGCGCTGGCGGGCCTGGGCGGGCTGATTTTCGTGGTGCCCACCTCCACCAACTTCAACGCCACGGTTTCCGGCTACGGCTTCCTGGCGCTGGCGGTATTGATTTTCGGGCAATGGAAGCCGCTGCGCATCTTCCTGGCGGCGCTGTTCTTCGGGCTGATGAAAACCGTCGCTTCCGCCTATTCGGGCATTTCCATCCTGAAGGACCTGGGCATCCCCAGCGACGTGTACAAGATGATCCCCTTCATTGCCACGCTCATCGTGCTGGCCTTCAGCAGCAAAAACTCCCAGGCGCCCAGGGCCGCGGGCGTGCCCTACGACAAGGGCGGGAGGTAAAGTTCCATATACAATAGCCAATTGGATGGCCGGAGGGTTTGATCATGGAAAAAGTCGCGGTGGTTTATCAATCGAAATACGGCTCTACGGAGAAATATGCCAATTGGATCGCTAAGAGCGTGGGAGCCGATCTATACCGTGCGAAGGAAACGAAAATCGGCGCGCTGTTGCCGTATGATACGCTGGTGTACTGCGGCGGGATGTATGCCGGGGGAATATTGGGGTTTTCGCTGGTCCAGAAAAACTATGAAAAGCTCTCAGGGAAAAAGCTGATTGTGGTGGCAGTGGGAGCAACCCTGAAAAAAGCAGAGGCTGTTCCAGAGGTCAAAAATCAAAACCTGCCACCCATCATGCGGGACAAGGTTCTGTTTTTCCTTCTTCGGGGCGGCCTGAACTACAAAAAGATGCATTGCTTGGACAGGCTGTTGATGTACTTGAGGGTCAGGCTGCTCAAGGCGAAGAGGCCGGAGGAGCTGGATGATGATTCCAAGGGCGTCATTGGGACATACGGAAAGGTTGTTGACTTTACAAGCAAAAGGTCCATTGAGCCCATCGTCCAGGCCATTCGCGGAATAGCAGACTAGCAGCATTTCGATCGCATTCCAATCATAAGGAAGCGCCCGGCCGGGCGCTTTTTCCGTGAGGCGAAGGGGATGATTATTTTGGTTTTCTTGCGGTTTTAACTTGACGGAATGCTTCCCGGCTTGTACAATGGAGCATGGTTTTTTTCGGGAACAGCGGAAGGGAGGATGCGGTATGAACACCAAATTCATCTTCGTGACCGGCGGAGTGGTCTCTTCCCTGGGCAAAGGGATCACGGCGGCATCCCTGGGGCGGCTTCTCAAATGCCGTGGTTTGAAGGTCTCCATCCAAAAGTTCGATCCCTACATCAACGTCGATCCCGGCACCATGAACCCCTACCAGCACGGGGAGGTATTTGTCACCGACGACGGCGCGGAAACCGACCTGGACCTGGGCCATTACGAACGGTTCATCGACGAGAGCCTGACGCAGGCAGCCAACATCACCTCCGGCCGCGTGTACAAGACGGTCATCGACAGGGAACGCCGGGGCGAATACCTGGGCGCGACGATTCAGGTCATCCCCCACATCACCAATGAAATAAAGAAAAACATACTGGCTATCTCACGCACGCAAAACCCGCCGGATGTGGTCATCACCGAGATCGGCGGCACCGTGGGCGACATTGAGAGCCAGCCTTTTTTGGAGGCCATCCGCCAGATGCGCGCGGAGGTGGGCCGGGAAAACTGCCTGTATATCCACGTGACGCTGGTGCCGTATTTGAGCGCGGCGGGAGAACTGAAAACAAAGCCCACCCAGCACAGCGTGAAGGAGCTGGGCGCCATCGGTATTTCGCCCGACATGCTGGTGTGCCGCAGCGAGCATCCCATCCCCTTTGATCTTCGGGCGAAAATGAGCTTGTTCTGCAACCTGCCGGTGGACAGGGTATTCCAAAACCTCAACGCCCGAACCATCTATGAGGTGCCCCTGATGCTTCATGCCGAGGGCATGGATCAAAAGGTGTGCCAGATGCTTGGCATCCCGGAAGGGGAATGCGATCTTACCGAGTGGCAGGCCATGGTGGAGCGTCAGCTTACCTGTGACCGCACTGTCACCGTTGCCTTGGTAGGCAAGTATGTGGAGCTGCCCGACGCCTATTTGAGCGTGGTGGAGGCGCTGACCCACGGGGGTATCTTCCATCATGCCAAGGTGCATATCGACTGGGTGCCCGCCGAGGAAGTGACCCAGGAGAATGTGGCCGGACGCCTCCAAAATGCCGATGGCATCCTGGTACCCGGCGGCTTTGGCTCCCGGGGCCTGGAGGGCAAGATGGTAGCCGTTCGCTATGCCCGGGAGCAGAAAATTCCGTTCTTCGGCCTGTGCCTGGGGCTTCAAATGGCGGTGATTGAGTTCGCGCGCAATGTGCTGGATCTGCGGGGCGCCAACACCACGGAGACCGATCCGCACACCACCTATCCCGTCATCGACCTGATGCCGGATCAGAATCTGCAGGACCTGGGCGGCACCATGCGGCTGGGCAAGTACCGCTGTGAACTTAAACCCGGTACCTTCAGCCACAACGCCTACGGGGTACCGGAAGTCTGGGAGCGCCACCGCCACCGCTACGAATTCAACAACGATTACCTGGAGCGTTTTGTGGCCGGAGGCATGCGCATCGCCGGCCGCAACCCGGAGAGGAACCTGGTGGAAATCATCGAAATTGCCGATCATCCCTGGTTTGTGGGCGTGCAGTTCCATCCGGAACTGAAGAGCCGGCCCAACCGGCCCCATCCTCTTTTCCGGGATTTTGTGGGCGCGGCGCTGAAAATTGCCGAAGGAAAGGAAGCATAATACAAAAAAGCGGCGAAGCGTTTCTCTCCCGCCGCATCAGACCATCAACAAACGTGATTGAAAGCTTCTCCTTGAGGAGAAGCTGTCGACGAAGTCGACTGATGAGGTGTTGCAGAGGACTATACACCTCATCCGGCGCTGCGCGCCACCTTCCCCTCAGAGGGGAAGGCTTGATTACCGCTTTACTAATATAATATTGAAACGGCAGGAGAACTTTTCTCCCGCCGCTTTTTCTATTACGTAATATCCCTTAACAGGACCATCCCCTTGCCTGGAAGCAGCTTGGCATGGACAGCCCCACCTATCACGGGAGTTGACTCTCCGGTGAGGCTATCGATCCACGCTTCCCGCGCCCGGAAGCTTTCCGGCAGGGGAAGCATGCTGTCCAGGGATGCGCCGGAGGTATTGAAGACCACCAGCGCCTCCTGGGCTTCGCTTTTGCGCAGATAGGCGTATAAGCCGTCGGAACCTATATGCCACGTTTTGAAGGATCCGCGGCGAAGCGCCTCGCTGCCGGTACGCAGGCGGATGAGCTGCTTGTAATACGCAAGCAGCGTGCTTTCCTCCATCCTCCCCCAGGGCATGGGGCGGCGGCAGTCCGGGTCCGGGCCGCCCAGGAGACCCAATTCATCACCATAATAAATGATGGGCACCCCGGGGTGCGTCATCTGAAAGAATACCGCTGCCCGCAGGCGGTTTTCGTCCCCTCCGGCCCGGGTGAGAAAACGGGGGGTATCATGGCTGCCCAGAAAATTCCACAAAACCTCCTGCACCGCATGGGGATACAGGGTCATGGCCTTGTTCACCCGTGCGTCAAATTCCTTCAGGCTGATTTTTCGCTCCGCAAAGTACAGCCACATGGCCCGGGACAGCACATAATGCATGGTGCTGTCAAACATGTCGCCCTGGGTGACCCATTGGCGGGAATCGTCCCAGCATTCCGCTACCAAAATGGCATCGGGGTTTTCCGAAAGCACTGCCTTGCGAAACCTGCGCCAGAAATCCGGCCATACCTCCGGGGACACGTCCAGCCGCCAGCCGTCCACGTGGGCCTGCCTCAGCCAGTAGCGGCCCACCTGCACGAAATAGGCCGCGGCCGATTCGTTTTTCAGGTTCAGCTTGGGCATATCCGGCGTATGTGCAAAGGTGGCATATCCGCAGACGTACTTTTCCTTGCCGAAGAAAAACCAGTCGTAATACTCGCTGTCCGGCCCCTTTTGCATCGCGTCCACAAAAGGCGGAAACTGGGTGCCGGAATGGTTGAATACCCCGTCCAGCACGATGCGGATGCCTGCCGCATGGAGTTCGTCCGAGAGGGCTCGAAGTTCCTTCAGCGTGCCCAAAAGCGGGTCGACCGCATAGTAGTCGAAGGTGTTATAACGGTGGGAAGTGTTGCTCAGGAAGATGGGTGTCATGTAAACGATCCCTACTCCCAATTCCTTCAAATAGGGAATGGCCTGCCGGATGCCCTTCAAATTGCCGCCAAAGCGGAATTCGTTGGCATAGCGGACGGAATCCCAGGGTTCCACCGCCTGGACGGCAGCCCCGGAGACGGGCGCCCGCCGGAAGCGGTCGGGGAAAATTTGATAGCCTACCGTGCCGATGGCCCAATCCGGCTTTTTGGGCTCCGGGTAGGCGTAGGCGAAGGGGAAGCTTGCCATATCCTCCGGCTCCCTCAGGGAGGTAGGATATATGCCATCCTGATCCACGATCAGTGAAAAGCCCTCCCGGATCAGGCAGAACGTATAGTGGATGCGGGGGTCGGAAGGCATAAAGACGCACTCGTACCAGTCGTGGCTTTCATCCCGCCACATTCTTTCCATGGGCAGCTTTTGCGCTCGCGCCATGGATGGGCCCGGCCCATACATATCGGATACCCACAGCCGGACTTCCTCCCAATCCTCCCGGCCTGTGCGGATGCGGATGCACACCCGCCCGTCCGGCAGCGCATGGCGGTATTCCAGCCAAGGCTGGTGATAGATGGCCCCCAGGTTCACGGAGCGCATGAAATTCCTCCTTATGGCGGGGAAGGCTGACGCAAATCGCGTCCAAACGAAATGCAATCGTTTGCGCATAGGATAGCACAGAGAGCCTGCTCTGTCAAGGCGCAGTAACGGATGGGCGGATGGCAGCCCGATTGTTTTTTCTCTGTTTGCCTCTTGCAATTTGGTTGGATAGTCATCATAATATGGACATTGGATCATTTTTTACCCGCAGGGCGAAAAACGTCCCACTCAAATCAAAGGCGATTTGCGGTTGCCATCCCATATGCGTGAAGAATGGAAGGAGGAGCTTTATGGAGCGTGTATACAACTTTTCCCCCGGCCCCGCCATGCTGCCGCTGCCCGTTTTGCAGCGTGCCCAACAGGAATTGGTGATCTATGGGTCCACCGGCATGTCCGTGATGGAAATGAGCCACCGGAGCAAGATGTATCTGGAAATCTATGATGCGGCAGTCGCGCTTTTGCGGGACTTGATGGCCGTTCCGGATTCTTATGAGATATTGTTTCTGCAGGGCGGCGCCACCCAGCAGTTTTCAGGCGTGCCGCTGAATTTGATGACTGGAAGCCGCAAGGCGGATTATATCGACAGCGGCAACTTCGCCCACCTTGCGGCGGAGGAAGCCGCCCGCTACGGTACGGTGAACATCGCCGCCTCCAGCCGTGCCGACAATTACACCTATGTGCCCGATTTTTCGGCGGCGAAATTCGATCCGGATGCGGATTACTGCCATATCACCACCAACAATACCATCTATGGCACGAGGTATGTTTCCTTGCCCGATACCGGCAGCGTGCCCCTTATAGCGGACGCCAGCAGCAACATTTTGAGTGAAGTCTACGATATCGGCAAGTTCGGCGTGATGTACGCGGGCGCGCAGAAGAACATCGGCCCCAGCGGCCTGTGCGTGCTCATTGTGAGGAAGGACCTCTTGGGCCGGGCGCATCCCTTGTGCCCCAAGCTCATGAACTGGGATGTGCAGGCCAAGGCAGGCAGCATGTACAACACCCCCAACACCTTCGGCATCTACCTTGCCAAGCTGGGCTTTGAATGGCTCAGGGATTTGGGCGGCGTTCCCGCCATGGAGAAGATCAATATTGAAAAAGCCGCCATCCTCTACGATTGTCTGGATGATAGCAAGCTGTTCAAGCCTACCGCTCAAAGGATGTACCGCAGCCGCATGAATGTGACCTTCGTCACCGGCAGCGACGAGACGGACGAAAAGTTTGTCAAGGAAGCTTCCAAAAATGGCCTGGTGAACCTCAAAGGCCACCGCTCCGTGGGCGGCATGCGTGCCAGCCTCTACAACGCCATGCCCGTGGAGGGGGTTCAAAAGCTGGTTGCCTTCATGAAGAAGTTTGAATCAGAGAACAAGTAACGCTGAAGGGCGCTGCCCTCCAGGCCACCCGCTAAAGGGATATCATCCCTTTAGAATCCCTATTTTAAAGGAGAGAGCGGTATGTACAAGATTCAAACGCTCAATGAGATATCCGATATTATTCACAGCCAGCTTTCCGCGGACGAATATACCGTCACAAGGGATGAGCCCGTTCCCGACGCAATCCTTGTGCGCAGCGCTGACATGCACAGCATGGACCTGCCGGAGAGCCTGCTGGCTATTGCCCGGGCGGGCGCCGGCGTCAACAACATCCCCATCGACGCGTGCAGCAAAAAGGGCATTGTGGTGTTTAACACCCCGGGCGCCAACGCCAACGCCGTGGCGGAACTGGTGATGGCCGGGCTGCTTTTATGCAGCCGCGACATCGCCGGGGGCGTCCAGTGGGCATCAACGCTGAAGGGCCAGGGGGAAGCCGTACCCAAGCTGGTGGAAAAGGGCAAAAACCAGTTTGTGGGACCGGAGCTTCGGGGCAAAACCCTGGGCGTCATCGGCCTTGGCGCCATCGGCGCAATCGTGGCCAACGGCGCGCTGAACGGCCTGGGCATGGAAGTAATCGGCCTGGACCCCTTCATCTCCGTGGAACATGCCTGGTCCTTGTCCAGGGCCATCAAGCGGGCTTCCACCCTGGATGAGCTTTTGCAAAAGTCGGATTACGTCACCATCCATGTGCCCCTCACCCCCAAAACAAAGAGCATGTTTGATGCGTCCCTCTTTGCCCAGATGAAAAAAGGCGCACGGCTGCTGAACTTCAGCCGTGCCGAACTGGTGGATGGGGAAGCCTGCCGCTCCGCCCTTCAATCCGGCAGGCTCAGCGGCTATGTCACCGATTTTCCCACCGAAGATATGCTGGGCGTGAAGGGTGTTGTCTCCATTCCGCATCTGGGGGCCTCCACACCGGAAAGCGAGGAGAACTGCGCCCGCATGGCCGCGGCGCAGCTTCGGGATTACCTGGAGCTTGGCACTATCCGCAACAGCGTAAACATGCCGGAGATCATGCTCTCCGGCCAGCCGGAGGGCTGCCGCATTCTGCTCATTCACGATAATGTGCCCAATATGGTCAGCAACATCTCCGCCGCCATCTCCCGCGAAGGCATCAACATCAACAACATGATCAACAAAAGCCTGAAGGAAATGGCCGTCACCGTGATGGAATTAAGCCAGGTGCCGACGGAAGAACTGATTGCGGAACTTACCAGGCAGCCCGGCGTGATCAAGGTGAGGTGCTGGCACTGAGTATCCAGAAAATGACTGTGTCATTTTCTTAAGCTGCACGATTTTCATGTGTGCGTTGCGCATCTCCTTCGCTACGCTTGGGCAGCGATCGCTGGTTTCGGATTTGTAAACGAGGGGGCTTCGGCCCCCTCGTTGCTCCCCAGGGGTCATGATGATGTAAGGAATCTGCTTCCAGTATTTAGAAATATGCTATAGATAGTATCGGTGCTTTTTCCTTTTGCCAAACATCATGGAATATGCTATAGTAAAAGCCCGGATGACAATAATTAGCCATCCGGGGAAGCTTTTTGGCCGGAGCGCCGTTTAACATACAGCAATCCTTTTTATCCCAAGCAAAGGAGACCCTCCCATGCTCAAGCGCCGTATTGCCCTTCTTTTATCCGTCCTGCTGTGCTTTTCCTGGGCCGGCTCTGCTATGGCCGATCCGCCCAAGCCCATCACGCCCATCCCGTGGGAGGAGCTTCCCCCCGTGGTGGAAGGCCAGCATCACTATCTTTTGCTGTGCGTGGATCAGTGGAATGGAAATCCCAAGAACCTGGGCAATACGGATGGCATCGTGCTGGTGACTCTGGATACCCGCACCAGGCGGTTGATGCTCACCTCCTTCAGCCGGGAAATGCTGATTCAGCGTCCCGATGGAGTGACCGGCAGGGTCAATTATATCACCAAGAACTATGGCCCCGAGGCGCTTTGCAGGATCCTCGCCACCCACTTTGGCGTGCGGATTGAAAAATACATGCTGTTTGATATGAATCAAATTGAGGCGATTGTTGATATACTTGGCGGTGTGGATATTACCGTAACCAACGCTGAGGCGGAATACCTGAAACGCTATGCCATTCCGGTCGATTCAACGAAACCGCGCATGAACCGGGCAGGCACTTATCATTTCAATGGGCACGCGTCAGTCATTTACATGCGCATCCGAAAGGTCGGCTCTGCCGGCGACCTGGGGCGTACCCAGCGGGTGCGCACGGTGCTTTCCACCTTGGCGGACGCGAGCCGCGGTATTACGATGGATAAGGCCCTGGAGCTGATGGAATCCGTACTGGCCAACAGCCTGATGACAAACATGAGCGTGGGGGAAATGATAGAAGCGGTGCAGCACGCCATGGAGCTTCGCGGCGTAGCCATGGAAGAGCTTCAAATCCCCTTTGAGGGCGCCTACACACCCATTACCTATGCGGGCATGTCCACCCGTGAGGTCAATTTTGACGCCTGCCGGGAAGCCGTCTGGGAGTACCTGGAGAACAGCTTCCTGGTGGTGGACTGACCGCTATTTTTTCAACCGGCGCTTCCAGTCCTCAGGGATATCGGTTTCACAGATCATGTCGTCCACATCGTCCAAAGTGCATTGTGCATAGAAGTATTCACGGCCGAACTTGTTGGAGGCGGCAAGAAAGACCTTTCTTTTGGCATGCCTGAACATAAGCTGGCGCATCTGCGATTCTTCCATGGAAGAATCCGTTAAACGCCCGTCCATCGATATCCCGCGGCAGGAAAAGAAAATAATGTCGGCATTGATGTTTTCAATCAGGCTCTCGGCATGCCTGCCGATAAAGGAATAGGAGTTATCGATCATTACGCCGCCGGTGACCAGTGTCTTGATATGCCGTTCACCCAACGCCAGCGCCGCCTTGAGCCCGCTGGTGATAACCACCAGGTTGGTGAACCCGGTCAGAAAGGGGATCACACTATAGGCTGTGGAGGAGGCGTCGATGAGGATCACATCGTTTTCCCGGACCAGTGCCGCAGCCTTTTTGCCGATGATGTTCTTTGCTTCGGTCTGCTCACCTTCGCGCATGGATAATGGTACGTCCTTGTTGGACTTTACGAGCATTGCGCCGCCGTAAATCCGCTTGATCAGGCCGTTCTTCTCCAGCACTTCCAGATCGCGGCGCATGGTCGCCTCACTGACGAACAGCGATTTTGCCAGCTTTTTAACCGATACCGCGCGGTCACCCTGCAGCGTCTCCAGGATTTTTTCATACCGTTCCACACCAAACACCGCACTTCACCTCTTTGCCCATTATACCGGAGCTTGACAGAAAAGCAATCCCATTGATGATAAACTTTGCTTGAGTTTGACTGATCTTATGATTATTCTGCAATCAAAACGCCATCTGTTGACAAAGAGAATGCCCGCCGATACAATGAAACAGGATAAAAATCTGCCGCATCGGGCGGATGAGTTGAAGAAGGAATTTACAATGAATTTTGCGGATTTATCGTTTGAACAATTGCTGGAAAAAGGCGGGCATACCTGCACATGCGGCCACCATCACGCCACTGAGCTTCAATACCTGAAAATCGGCGCCGGGGCGGTGCGTTATTTGCCGGATGCCCTCCGGCTCCTTGGCGCTTGCAAGCCTTTTATCGTTTGTGACAAAAACACGTATCAGGCGGCCTGGGCCCGTGTGGCGCCGGTGCTTGAAGCGGCTCAAATCCCCTATGTGCTTTATACGCTTGCGCACGGGGAAGTGGAGCCGGATGAATATTCTGTAGGCGCGCTGTGCATGGCATTTGATATTAGCTGCGACGTGGTGCTCGCCATTGGTTCCGGTGTGATCAACGATTGCTGCAAGGTGCTCGCTCATGCCACCGGGCGGCGAAGCGCGGTGGTGGCCACCGCCCCCTCCATGGACGGCTACGCTTCCAACTCCTCTTCCATGATTCAAAACCGTGTAAAGGTCACACTGTACAACGCCTGCCCCGCGGCCATTATCGCCGATACAGACATCCTTCAAAACGCGCCCATGCGCATGCTATGGGCCGGCCTTGGCGATATGCTGGCCAAATATATCTCCATCTGCGAATGGCGGATATCGAATCTTGTCACAGGCGAGTACTATTGTGAAAACGTAGCGAAACTGGTGCGGAAATCGCTCCAAAAGTGCGTGGCTGCTGCGGGGGGCCTCAACCGCCGTGATCCCGCCGCCATACAGTCTGTCACCGAAGGGCTTGTGCTTTCCGGCATCGCCATGAGCTTTGCGAAAATATCCCGGCCCGCTTCCGGCTTGGAACATTACTTTTCTCATATATGGGAAATGATGGCGCTGGATAGGGGAACGCCTTATGAGCTGCATGGCATTCAGGTGGGTGTTGGCACATACCTTACCCTGCGGCTGTATGACGATATCCGCACCCTTGCGCCCGATAGAAAAAAAGCGGAGGCTTTCATGGCTTCCTTTGATGATGGTGCCTGGGAAGCGGAGATGCGAAAGATTTTCGGCCGCGCTGCGGATGCCATTATCACGGCCGAGCATTTGACGTATCATAAGAACGATCCGGCCCGCCATAAGGAGCGGTTGAACAATACGCTAATCCATTGGGAGAAGATACAGGCGATTATTGCGGAGGAATTACCGCCCGCCGCGGAGATAGAGCGCCTGATGCAGGGCCTGAATATGCCCATGCTGCCCAAAGACATCGGCGTCAGTGACACGGATGCCTATGCCGCCTTCATTGGCTCCCGGGATGTGCGGGACAAGTACCTGACCAGTTCGATGCTGTGGGATTTGGGTGTGCTGCACGATATGCATCTGGCTTTGTGACCCCAAAGGGAACCGGCATTCAAAAGCGGCAGGGATTGACCTTGCCGCTTTTTGTTGCGCCGGCTGAAAGGGACGTTTGCCATACAGGGGCCGCTCTTTCACCGGCTTTGCCGTCCATACAGCTTTTCCTCCGCGAAAAGAAACAATTTTTCCATCTTGGCAATGGTCTCCCCGTCCAGTTCGTTCCAGGTGAACCAGGGCCACAGCGGGCATTTGAGCATGACGCCGTCCGGGTATTTCAGCGGCAGCGCCAATTTTTTGCGCCGGCCGCTTTTATCTGTTTGGGTGCAGTAGCCGCAATTGTCACAAACCTTCGTGCGGGTAAAGCAAAGCTCCTTCAGGGCGTATTCCATTTCATCGTAGTGACCAAGCAGCAGGCGGAAGGAAGGCACACGGAACTCATAGCACATTTGCAGCCTGTCGCGCCAGCGGTAAGAAATGTGCAGATAGCCGCGCTCCTTGCCGGGATATTCCTTGACCCAGCGGACTTGGAGGCCTCTTTCATCGTTGGTGCACGTATACCCCAGTTTTTCAAAGAAGGCTTCCAGTCCACCGAGCCACGTTGGATCATCATAGAGCTTGCCGAACATCTGGGTGGCATGGTAGGGCTCGCCGGGGATGGTGCCATACAAAAAACGGGTATAGAATGCAATCTGCCCGTCCTTAACGGGAGCGGTGCCGCTGCGCTTTTTCCAGGCCGGAAAGATGGAAGAATATGCCTTGCAGCGGAGGACAGTGCCATCCGGTGTACTCTCGCTTTCCAGCCCAAACAGGGCCAGCTTGTCCAGCAGTTTGGACGTAAGCTTCCAGGCGGATTTGGCCACAAAAAGGCCATCATCCTTTACTTCACCCAGCATGCCCAGCTTATGCAGTGTACTTATCCAATCGAAAAACTTCTTTTCGATTTTTGCCATGGCCTCGGTCAATTCCGGGTCACGGTTGTTCAGATGCCAGCGCTCCTCAAAACACCGGTCCGGCTCGGATACAACACCGATCAGCTCCGGATTTTGATAGCAGGTGCCGACCATATCATGGAAGAACGAATGAAGCTGGCGCCGGGGTTCCGGATCAAAAACGAAGGGACAAAATCTGGGTACGACGCCAGATAGGCGTAAATGATCCGTGCGCCCAGGGTGGGGAAGGATTGGCCCAGGGACAGCTTTTCTTTCATGGCTTATACCTCTGCTTTTCTTTGGCGTTTGGGCACTGTCTCGCTGCATGCTGATATATAGTATAAATGCCCGCCCGCATCTTTGCAAGCAAAGGCCTATGACTGCACACAAGCTTTGTGGTACAATAGACCATCTGGGAATACTGCGCAAGGAGCACGTATCATGATTGAAGTGAAAGATAATTACCCTGCCCGCAAGATGGAAATGTACGATCTTTTGAAACAGCAGCTTGCGGCGCTGATGGAGGGAGAGACCCATCCTTTGCCGCACCTTTGCAACATGGCGGCGCTGCTGAACGGCGCACTTGCAGATATCAACTGGGTGGGCTTCTATTTGATAACGGACGGCGATCTTTTGCTGGGGCCGTTCCAGGGGAAGCCCGCCTGCATCCGCATCCCCATAGGGAAGGGCGTATGCGGTACGGCGGTAGCAAGGAACGCGACGCAGTTGGTGGAGGATGTGCATCGGTTCCCCGGCCATATTGCCTGCGACAGCGCCTCCAATTCGGAAATCGTGGTACCCATCCGGGTAAACGGCGCCATTGTAGGCGTGTTGGATATCGACAGCCCCCGCTTCTCCCGTTTTGATGAACAGGATCAGCGGGGGCTGGAGGAAATGGTGAATCTGCTGGCTCAAGGCTGCCGGTGGTAAAGCTGTACGCCGCTTGCTCAGACCGGAAGGATTCTGCCCTTGCGCGCCTTGAAGATGCCGGTGAGGATATCGAAGGCGGTGCCTATGATCGCAATGATGCTCAGCACCAGGATGCCCCGCTGCCAGTGTTCATTCATGACCGTCAGGTCAAGATGCAGCGCTTCAGCCGTCCGGGCGATAAACCCGGGGTTGAAGGTACCGGCGCCGCGCAAAAAGAGTACGGTGGCCACTGTCCAGGCGATGCCGTTCAGTCCATGGAGCAGCGCCGTGAGGGCGTTCCAGCGGCCATAATAGAGTTTGACTGCTGCAACAGCCCAGGAACAGATAGTAAGCGCCACCAGATAGGGAACGTAGCGGGATACCGCCAGGCTTGAGAACAAGGGCGTGCTGATTCCGCTCAGACCGTATTCATGCCATCCGATCAGATGCTGGTATTGTGTCATAACCACAAGGAATACAGCGGAAAAAACCATGCTGATTATTGTTTCCACCCGGGAGATTTTCATGGCATTTTGGGGAGGGATATCCGGCAGGTCCTTTGGCGCCCAGGCTTTTTTCTCTTTTGTGCCATTGAAATACTCCACGAGGGCAAAACTCAGCGTCACCCACAGAAAGCCATTGGTGATTGCTGTGAACAGGCTTCCCAATACGCCTGCTATGATGGCAGCGAACATCTGGCCGTAGGTGCCCTCCACGGGCGCTGCCGTCAGCGTGCCAAACAGCCGCAGCACTACCATTACTACGGCCAGGACGGGGATGACCAGCTTCAAAACGGTCACATAGTCATCAAAGAGGACGGGGGAGATCAAGTACCTTGGCTTTGCACGGTACTGCTCCGCCAGTTTCGCGGGATCCCCCAGGGAGGTGAGCACGCGGTTCATATCCTCCTGGGAGGTGTTCTCCGGCAGCATGTCGGCAATGTTGGCCCTCAGTTCCTTTTCCACATCGGGACGGCTTTTTTCCGGCAGCCGCCTTGTCACATCATACACATAGCGGTCAATCAAAGAAGTCATGTTTGATCCTCCTTCAGCAAGTTCCCCATTTCTGCACACAAGCGCAGCCACTCCACCTTCAGCGTTTCATACAGCGCCTTGCCCTGGCCGCTGAGCAGGTAATACTTACGCGGCCGGCTTTCGGCAGTGTCCCAGCGGCTTTCAAGCAGCCCCTGCGATTCCAGCCTTCTAAGCAGCGGGTAGAGCGTGCCGGGCTCGATGGCCGTGTGCTTTTCCTCCAGCCGCTGCAAAAGCGAATAGCCGTAACAGGGGCTTTTCAGTTGGCTGAGCACCGCCAGCGTCAGCGTGCCGCGGCGCATTTCCATTAAAATGTTGCTCAGGAGCGTAGTATCTTCCAAAGACATCACCTCGGAAGCATTATAATGTATGCCACACACTATTGTCAATAGAACAATATTATTTTATCTCATCGTGTTGAGGATACATCGTGGTACAGGCGCAAGGATGCCAGGGCGGCAGGATCATAAAGAACGCCAGCATAGACGAGTGTCCATGCTGGCGTTTACTATAAAAGCTGGGGAGACTACAGAAAAACCACATGTACCTGCACGTGGGGCAGGCGCATGCGCAATAGCCCGGCCACATCCCGGCGGTCGGGACCGTCTGGCCGGCCTGCGCCAAGAACAATGTGCTTTACATGCTGCTCCTGGGCATACTGGATCAGCCTCTCTACCGTGTCCGGCGCCCGGAGTACGGCCATCTCCGCGCCGGCCTCGCTGGAAAGGGCATAGAGGTAATTCAAAGCTTCGCTTTGGGTGGAGTTCCCCAGCAAGGGCGCGCCCGCCGGGGCCACATGCACCACCAAAAGCGGGGACTGGAATTCTTCGGCAAGCTGGACGCCCGTTTTAATGAGCCTGTCACATGTTTTTTGACCGGTCACGCAGACCAGCACAGTTTGTTCATCGTGCACGGAGAAAGACTCCTTTTTGGCATACATGGCGGCACCGCGGGGCTCCTATTGCCCAGCTTACTCCGCCCGGCGGATATCCGCCACCGCCTTGTCATGGGAAACGACGGTGATCATGTCGCCCGGCTTATAAGGCGGCATTCCCTTGTGCACGTCGTAATAAAATAACCTGTCGTCGGCTTCGTCGCCCTTGTCGCCGGTGTTGATGACCATGGGATAGTATTCCACGCCTTCCCGGAAGCAGGACTGGCTTGAAAATTCACTCAGGCGGCCTGTGGTCTCCCTCCTGCGCCCTTCCAGAACGTTCTTCAAATGGCGGCCATAACTCAATACCGGATGAATGAATATTCCGTAGCAGAAGATGACCGCGGCGCCGCCCAGTATGGTCAGCAGAATGGTCAGCCACTGCAGGCGGATATCAGGCAGCAGCGAAACGACGATACCCGCGATCAGGAGCACCATGGGGAGCAAAAGGGCAAGAAGACGGCGCTTGAGCTGTTGACGGTTCTCTTCCAAATCACTTGTCTGGTACAATGCTGTTTCCTCCGTATGCTATGCGTAAAAAGGCCGCGGCATGCGCCCACACTTTATTTATACGCCAAATCAAACGCATTGTAAAGGGTAAAAGTGCAGTTTGTCTTTGTGGACGTCTGATACATACAAAAGGCTGACGCACGGGCTTAAAGCCATGTATAAAGGCTTTTATCCAAAAGATGCCCGCCCCATCTGTGATGAAGCGGGAGGCGAATAAGCATGAATTGGAAGGCAGCTTCATTGGCTGCCCGCCTTTTAAGGTCACTCTTTTTCCTTTATCCTTTGCATCAGCTTAATGACTAGGTAGAACAGGCACAGCACCAGGAATACGCCTGCCAGGCCCAATCCGGTGGTGACGAGCCCCTTGCCCATCAGCGTATCGGAAAAAGCGGGAGCTGCAGCTTTCACCGCAGGGGCGGCGGTTTCCGGGACAGCCACGACGGTTTGTGCCATGGCGGAAGCAAAAAGCCATTTGAACATGATTATCAGCCTTCTTTCTGTCCGGGGCTATCATCAGCGGGCAAGAAGCATGGTAACCAGCGTGATCACCATGCCGCCGGCCACGATGGAGCCCAACTGGCCGGCCACGTTGGCGCTGATGGCCTGCATGAGAATAAAGTTGTAGGGATCGTCTTCCTTGGCCATTTTTTGAATGACACGGGCGCTCATGGGAAAGGCGGAGATGCCTGCCGCGCCCACCATGGGGTTGATCTTGTTCTTGCGGAACAGGTTGATGAACTTGGCAAACAGCACGCCGCCGGCCGTATCAAAAATGAAGGCGAAAAGGCCCAGCGCCATAATCAGAAGCGTATCCAGCCGCAAAAAGTTTTGGGCAACCATGGTGGAGCCGATGGTCAGGCCCAACAGGATGGTGACCAGGTTCGCCAGCTCGTTTTGAGCGGTCTTGCTCAGCCGCTCCAGTACGCCGCATTCCCGAAGCAGGTTGCCGAACATCAGGGAACCTACCAGGGGGGCGCTCATGGGCACGATGATGCCGGCCACGACGGTGACCACAATGGGGAAGAGGATCAGCGCTAGCCGAGGTGCACGTGCTTCCCGGTACTCCATGCGGATCATGCGCTCTTTTTTGGTGGTCAGCGCCCTGATCACCGGGGGCTGGATCACGGGTACCAGGGACATATAGCTGTAGGCCGCCACGGAAATGGGGGCCATGTAATCTTTTAGCTGGAAGTGGTTGGCCACGTACAGCGTGGTGGGGCCGTCCGCAGCGCCGATGATGCCGATGGCGGAGGCCAGCTTCAAAATCAGGCTTTCATTCCCGGCGGTAGCCGGCAGAATGATGGGGATCAGCACCAGGGAAAGGAGGAACGTGGCGAAGATACCGAACTGTGCCGCCGCGCCAAAGAAGATCATCGCGGGGTCCTTCATCAGGGGCGAAAAATCGATCATGGCGCCTACGGCGATGAAGATGAGGATGGGAAACAGCTCATTGGCGATGCCGGCATTGAACAGCACCGTCAAAAAACCGGGCGCCGACTCCGTTCCCAAGGCCGCCGCCACACCTTCCAGCACCGGGGGCAGGTTGGCCAGGATGGCGCCAAACCCAATGGGCAACAAAAGGGCGGGTTCATAATCCTTTTTGATGGCCAGATAAATCAGAATGCCGGATATGAGGAACATAACCAGCGTCTTCCAGCCCACCTCCGTGAACAGAAAGAGGACGCCGGAGAACAGTTCCCGCATTAGATCACCCATGGTACGGCCCTCCCTTTTGTGGCGGCAACGCCAAAAACTGCGCTATTATAACATATGTAGCATATACTGTCAAACGCCCCCGCAGTCTTGCTTAAGCAGCCGGCGGAGAGTTTGCATTTACCGCAAGTATGTGCTATAATCCATATCATTCTGGTATAGAGGTGTACATCTTGGACGAACCTCCCAGTTCCATACAGCCTGACACAGGGGACAAACCCATGTCTTTGGGCGCACCGGCGCAAAACGCGGGAGCTGTTTTGCCTGTGCGCTCTTTGCTTGCAAAAAGCCTGAAAACAAGGTCCGGTGGCATACACAGAAAGGAACAAAATCCATGAACCTGAACGCTTTCCCGCTGGTGGCGGCCATTGCGCTGTGCACTGTGCTGTCTGCGTTTTTTTCCGCTGCCCAGACGGCGCTTGACGAGTTGAACCGTACCCGCTTGAAGGGGCTGGCCTTTGGCGGCAATATGCAGGCGGAGAAGGCCTACGCCCTGGTGGAGCAGCAGGAGCGGCTTCACCCCGTCATCCTGCTGGGTGGGCGCCTGGCTACCATTTTGGCCATATCTTTCAGCGTTATTCTTTTAATGAACACTTCAGAAGCAGCCGTGCTGGCATTATCCATGGCCGGGCTTACGGCTGTCATTTTTCTGTTCAGCGAGGCCATACCCAAAGCGCTTGCCAAGGATGCGCCGGAAAAGACGCTCATGCGCTTTGCGCCTCTTTTGAAGGCGTTGATGACGGTTCTTAAGCCGCTTTACTGGCTTTATAGCCTGTGGCGGCTGCTGGTGGGCAAGGTGGCAAAGCCAAGGGAAGAACCGACGCTGATCGAGGATGAACTGATCACCATGGTGGATGAGGCACAAAGTGAAGGCGACATGGACGAGCATGAGGGGGAACTGATCCGCTCGGCCATTGAGTTTACCGATTTGGATGCCAGGGATATATTGACGCCCCGGGTGGATGTGATAGGCTTGTCCGCGGAAAGCACCGTGGAGGAGGCCGCGAACACCTTTCTGGAGCATGGCTATTCCAGGCTGCCGGTGTACAGGGAGACGATGGATGATATTGTGGGCATCCTGCATGAGAAGGATTTCTATTTGGGAACCCATGAAGGCAAGACCAGCATGACCGATATGATGAAGCCCGCCTTGTATGCGCCGGCCACACTGAAAATAACAAAGCTTTTGCAGCTTCTGCAGGGCAGCAAGAACCACATGGCTGTGGTCCTGGATGAGTTTGGCGGCACGGAAGGCATTGTGACGCTGGAGGATGTTCTGGAGGAACTGGTGGGGGAAATCTATGACGAGCACGATGATGTGATGGAAGCCGTGCAGCGCCAGGAGGACGGGAGCCTGCTGGTGGACGGCGGCGCCGACCTCAAGGAGATACTGGAGCTGATCCATATCAGAAAAGAATATGAAGCCGATACCGTAGGCGGATGGGTGGCCGAGGAGATGGGCCAGATCCCCAAAGTGGGGGAAGGCTTTGAAATTTCGGGCATCAAGGTGCAGGCTACCCGCGTATGGAAGCGCCGGGTCATGCAGGTGCGCATCGTGCTGCCCGTAAACCCGGAAGACACGGTTACCCCCGTGCAGGGTTGATGCGGAAAATGTTTACAGGCAAACGGCAAGCCTGTCCTTGTGAAGCTTCTTGGAAAATGCTATAATGAAACAGTTCAGATGCTTCAAGGAAGGAGCTGAAAAAAGAATGAGGAAAATGCGGAATCGTTGGCTTTTTTGCCTGGTGGCGGCGCTGGTCATCTCACTTTTGCCGGCGGCGGTACAGGCGGAAGCGGCCGTTCAGGCGGGAAACATACAATATGCCGTGGCGGATTCCGGCTTCCTGCCGGGTTTGCAGGCCATCGCTCCCATGGCGGGAAACCAGTTTCTCACAGCGAGCATTGCTTTGAAGACGGAAGCGGACGCGCAGGCAATGATGAATCCGGAGCAATTGCTCCTGGCGGTAGACGAAGGGAACCGGGTGTATACGCCTCTTTTGTTCAACGGTGATTCCACCTTCACGGCTTCGCTTGCTCCCGGGGAAAAGGCGCTGCGTGTATTGTTTGAGATTCCCAAAACGGGGGGGAGCTATCAACTGGCGGTGTTGTCTGGGCTTGGGGGCGAAGCAGCCGGCAGGATCAATCTTGGCAAAAGCGTGGGCCCTGCGGCACCCGCAGGCGGCGTGCCGCTTGCCTCGGTTACCGCCGAAGGATACAATGCGGTAATCCATGGTGTCACCCAAAGCAAAACTGCCTTTCCGGATGATGCGCCAGAGGGTATGAAATACGTTTTTATGGATGTGACATTCACGGGGACGGGCACGCAGGCGCTTATTTCTGAGCTGGCGTCCCAGTGGAGCCTGAAAAACGGAAATCAGAAGGAAACGGGGATCATTCCTGCCCGGGCCATCAACATGCTGGCGCTGGTAAACGCCCGCTTCAACGATCAGCTGCCCGCCGCCCGCGGAAAGCTGTGCTTCCTGGTACCGGAGGAGCTTACGGAATTGACCGGCCTTATGGCCGGCCAGGTGACGCTTGACCAGCCGCTGCCCATCACCGGTGAACTTGGACAAAGCGGGATGGCGCAGCGCAGCGCCGACGGCTCCTATTATCAGGCGGGCTGGAAGGTGACCGTGAACGGCATGCGCCTTTCGGACAAGGGAACCTTGAAAGACCCGCCTGCGGGAAACCGGTATGTGATTGTGAACCTGACGCTTTTCAACCAATCGACGCAAAACCTGACGGTGTCCAGCGAGCTGGGCTTTGCCATGACCGACGCGCGGGGGAATGAGCTGACCCAGGCATGGTTTGCAGACCTTTCGGAAACGCTGGATGCGGCGCTTCTCCCCAGCGAATCGGTTTCGGGAGAAGTGGCCTTCCTGCTGCCGGATGGGGCGCGGGCCGGCATACTGCGCGTGCATTTGAATATGCTGGGCGAGCCGCTTCAGATTGATACGGCCGGCTACCTTGCGGAATAAAGGAGAGTTTCCATGGCTGTCGCGACCAAGAAAAAGGCTTCCCGTAAGGCAGTGATTGTGCGCGTTGTGTGCCTGGTGATGGTACTGTTGCTGGTGGTTCCGCTATTGGTGTCCTCGCTGCTGTCGGGGTTTTACTGGTAGCTTACGGATCTTTGTTTCGGCAACGTTCAGAAATCGTCTGGAAGCAGCATACAGTGATGGCTGATTCATCAGGCTTTCAAATATCCGATGATGATCCGATTGATCTCATCGGATATTTCATGATTGATCCCATGTCCTACGTTTGGGAAAAAGCGATGATCAAAACGGTACTTTTCCATGGCGGCCTTGGCAAGCGTCTTGTTTCCCAAAGGGTCGGCTTCGCCGCACAGGAACAGAACTCTGTCTTTGAGCGAATGTACCTGTTCTTCAGTGAACGTCTTGATCCTGTGATATGCCATGGCCATGTTGTTGAAGCCCTGAAGCAGGCATTTGTAGTGTTCCATGATTGCCGCGTTCTCAACAAATTTCCTGTAATTTACTCCCGCCAATTTTCGGATCAGCTTGGCAACATTCCTGTCCGTTGGGAAAAGCGCTTCGGGCAGGAACACCTTCAGCATCCGAAGGATGGGACTGTTCCCAATTTCAGTGGATACCGCGGAACCGGACATGCAAACCATTTTAATTGCCCTATCCGGCCGCATAATGGCGTAATGCTGTGTGATATAGGCGCCGTTTGAAACGCCCGCAAGAAATGCGCGGTTCAAGCCGAGCCCGTCGAACACCTCGTCCAGCCACCTTAACTCGTCAAAGGCTTTCGTATAATTCGCATTTGGACGGCTCTTGCCAGGGCCGCCAATCGTATCCACCGCATAAATGCGAAAATGCGCGGCAAGTTCTTTCGCATTGAAAATCCACATCAGTGCGGAATCATCCCCTACACCGTGAAAAAGTACAAGCGGCGGATTGCTTTCCCGGCCACATACAATGACATGCGTAGTCCCGTAAAACGTATCGATATCCCTTTCTTCCAATGCGGTGCCCCACATGGAAAGCAGCTTGTCATACGTCTGCAAGATCTTCCGCCCCGCCTTGTCGCTTTTATATATCTTCATCAGTTTTGCCTCCTTATGCGTTACGCGCAATGCTGTATTTTCGGTAAAAACACCGCAGGTGTATCGCCAACTGCCGGGTGGCTTCACTTTTCTTTTCCGGAGTCACCTCGCCGCTGGAAAAGTACCTTTGAAAGATGAGAAAGATTGGCGCATAGTACTCTTCGGCCAGATAAGCACTGTCACCTTGTGCAAAGCAGCCCATACGCATCAGTATCCGGAACACCGCGGCGTTTTGTGTGAGCGGGGCTTCAAACAAGATCCGGCGGTACAACTGGGCGGCTTCCTCGTTCACATGCTGCTCTATCATCAGCATGCGGATGAATTTCAGGATTTGCTCGTCAAGCAGGTAGCTGTTCAAAAAGCTGAGACCGACCATGACAAAAGGCTCCTCTTCCACAACCTGGACTTTTGCGATTGCCTGGCCAAACGCTTCCTGAAGGGTACGGGATATTTCCTCGATTTCCTGCAGCAAAGCCTGAAAGATA
This sequence comes from Bacillota bacterium, assembly GCA_023411395.1. GTDB lineage: Bacteria > Bacillota > Clostridia > Christensenellales > Aristaeellaceae > JAEWAH01. Next base: position 47,999 of record JAEYOV010000076.1, on the reverse strand, counting down.
TCCTGCTTGTTTGCAAAGTGGTAGTAGATTGTGCTCTCCTTGATACCCACCATTCCGCAGATATCGCGGATGGATACGGCACTGAACCCCTTTTGGGAGAACAGGTCCAGCGCCGTGCCTTGTATCTGCTGCTTTCTGTTTATGTCTTGCACCTCCATCTTCTCTAACAGTTGTTAGATACATCATATCTAACAACTGTTAGAAAGTCAAGTGCAATTTTAGCCGTTGCTCCATATTATGAGGCTATGCGAAAGAGCCACCCGATGGGCGGCTCTTTCGCGCTATGGTTGGTACACCATGGCTCACTGAGCCATTTTCTTGTAGGTCTCCAGACGCCGCGCGGCATCCTTCTCCGCATCGGCGAAGAGCTTTTCGGCGGCTTCGGGGAACATCTTGGTGAGGGTTGTATAGCGGGTCTCGCCCTTGAGGAAATCCTGGTAGCTTTCGGTGGGATCCTTGCTGTCCAGGGTGAAGGGGTTCTTGCCCTGGTCGGCCAAATCGGGATTGTACCGATACAGCGGCCAGTAGCCGGCGGCCACGGCCTTGCGGATCTCCGCCTGGGAATAGGCCATGTTGATGCCGTGGTTGATACAGGGCGCATAGGCGATGATGAGGGACGGGCCCTTATAGGCCTCCGCCTCTGTCATGGCCTTCAAAAGCTGGGCGGGGTTGGCACTCATGGCGACGGTGGCCACATAGACGTAGCCGTAGCTCATGGCCATCATGCCCAGGTCCTTCTTGCGGGTACGCTTGCCGGCCGCGGCAAACTTCGCCACAGCGCCGGTGGGGCTGGCCTTGGAGGCCTGGCCGCCGGTGTTGGAATACACTTCGGTATCCATCACCAGTACGTTCACATCCTGGCCCTGGGCCAGCACATGGTCCAGCCCGCCGTAGCCGATGTCATAGGCCCAGCCGTCGCCGCCGAAGACCCAAATGGACTTCTTGACCAATTGGTCGGCGTTTTTAATGACCTCATAAGCCAAGGTGCAAGCTTCGCAAGTGCAGACCTTGCCGTTTTTCAGCCACTCGGCTTCCCATTCGGTGCCGGTCAGGTCAACATCAACGCCATCCTTGCATGCGGCCAGAAGCTTTTGCGCGGCAGCCTTGGAGGCTTCGGCGTTATCCATGCCCGCCAGCCATTCCTTGCCGGCTTCCTTGATGGCGTCCTCGGCATACTCCACAGCAATCAGCTGCTCAACGGTTTGGGCCAGCTTTTCACGCCGCTGGGCGGTGGCCAGATGGAAGCCGAAGCCAAACTCGGCATTGTCCTCAAACAGGCTGTTGGCCCAGGCAGGCCCATGGCCCTTGTCGTTGACGGTGTAGGGGACGGTGGGGGCGGAACCGCCGTAAATGGAGGAGCAGCCCGTGGCGTTGGCGATGATCATCCGATCGCCGAAGAGCTGGGTGACCAGCTTGATGTAGGGCGTTTCGCCGCAGCCGGCGCAGGCGCCGGAGAACTCAAACAAGGGCTTTAACGCCTGGCTGTTCTTGACGGTGGCCTTATTGGTAATGGTGGTAACTTCGGGCACCTTCCGGGCAAACTCCCAAAGGGGCACCTGACCCCTGTGGTTTTCCAGGGGCTCCATTTCCAGCGCCTTGGTCTTGGCCGGGCAGACTTCGTAGCAGTTGCCGCAGCCTGTGCAATCCAGCGGGCTGATCTGAATGCGGTATTGCATTCCGGCAAACTCCTTGCCCGTGGCGGGTTTTGTTACGAATCCTTCCGGAGCGTCCTTCATCATGGCTTCCGGCACGTAAATGGGCCGGATCACCGCATGGGGGCACACCAGTGCGCAGGTGTTGCACTGGATGCAGTTTTCAGGGATCCACTTGGGAACCTTCACCGCGATGGCGCGCTTTTCAAACTTGGTGGTGCCGGTGGGCACGATGCCTGCGGGATCGAACGCAGAAACAGGCAGCTTGTCGCCTTCCTGGGCCAGGATGGGGGCGATGAACTCGTTGAAGTAATCTGTGGCTTCCACCTTGACGGCTTCCGCGCCGGCGGTGGCGTTTGCCCAGGATGCGGGCACAGGCACTTCACGAAGGCCCGAGATGGCGATGTCGATGGCGTCGTAATTCTGTTGAACGACCTTGTCGCCCTTCTTACCGTAGGTCTTCTTGGCATAGGCCTTCATATATTTGTCGGCCTCTTCGTAGGGGATCACGTTGGCCAGCTTGAAGAACGCCGCCTGCATGATGGTGTTGATGCGGCCGCCCATGCCAACCTTGGAAGCCAGGTCGATGGCGTCCACGGTATAAAAGCGGGCCTTTTTCTTTGCCAGGAGCCGCTTCATTTTGGCGGGCAATTGTGTCTCCATCTCTTCGGGCGTCCATGGGCTGTTCAAAAGGAACACGCCGCCCGCCTTCAAAGAGGACACCATATCGTACAGCACCACATAGGCGGGGTTATGGCAGGCCACAAAGTCCGCCGCGTCGATCAGATACGTGGACTGGATGGGCTTTTTGCCAAAGCGCAGGTGGCTGACGGTGAGGCCGCCGGACTTTTTCGAGTCGTAGGCGAAGTACCCCTGGGCGTACATATCGGTGTGGTCGCCCAGGATCTTGATGGAGTTCTTGTTGGCACCCACGGTGCCGTCGGAACCCAGGCCGTAGAACTTGCAGCTTACAGTTCCCTCGGGAGCCGCGTTCACCTGCTCGCCCAGTTTCAGGCTGGTGTTCGTCACGTCGTCTTCAATGCCCACGGTGAAGTGATTCTTCATCTCGCCGTTCAGGTTATCGTACACAGCCTTCACCATGGTGGGGGTGAATTCCTTGCTGCCAAGGCCGTAGCGGCCGCCCACGACGGCAATCTGCTTGCCGGCTTCGGCAAGCGCGGCGCGCACGTCGGCATACAGTGGCTCGCCCAGGCTGCCCGCTTCCTTGGTGCGGTCCAGCACGGCGATCTTCTGACAGGTTGCGGGAATGGCATCCAAAAAGCGGGTGAGGCAGAAGGGGCGGTAGAGGCGGACCTTGATCAGACCCAGCTTCTCACCCTGCTTGTTCAGGAGGTTGATGGTTTCCTCAATGGTCTCGCAGGCGGAACCCATGGCCATAATAACCCGGTCGGCATCCGGCGCGCCCACGTACTGGAAGGGCTTATAACTGCGGCCGGTGAGCTTTTCCACGTCCTTCATGACTTCTTCCACAATGCCGGGCACGGCATCGTAGAACTTGTTGGCCGCTTCGCGGTTCTGGAAATAAATATCCGGATTCTGCGCGGTGCCGCCCTGGTGGGGATGCTCAGGGTTGAGGGCACGGGCACGGAACTCATCGATCTTATTGAAGTCGGTCAGCTTTTCGATTTCGCTGTATTCAATGCCGTCGATCTTTTGGATCTCATGGCTGGTGCGGAAACCGTCGAAGAAATGGAGGAAGGGCACACTGGCCTTCAGCGTTGCCAGATGGGCTACCAGCGCCATATCCATGGCTTCCTGCACACTGCCCGACGACAGCATGGCAAAGCCGGTCTGACGGCAGGCCATCACGTCCTGGTGGTCGCCAAAGATGGACAGCGCATGGGCGGCCAGGGCCCGGGCGCTCACATGAAACACGCAGGGCAGCAGCTCACCGGCGATCTTGTACATATTCGGGATCATAAGCAGCAAACCCTGGCTGGCGGTAAATGTGCTGGTCAAAGCACCCGTCGCCAGCGATCCGTGCACGGCGCCCGCCGCGCCGGCTTCACTCTGCATTTCCGCCACACGGACGGTTTGCCCGAACAGATTCTTGCGCCCCTGGGCCGACCACTCATCCACTACTTCCGCCATGTTGGAAGAAGGCGTGATGGGATAGATCGCAGCCACGTCGCTGAACGCATATGCGACATGGCCGACGGCCGTGTTGCCGTCAACAGTCATTTTGATAGACATGGAAGAACCTCCTTGTTTCTGGTGCCGATCACGCGGCATGTCCGCTAACATTACTATTATAAGGAGGCAACAGGACAATGTCAACAAATTGACAGATATCCGGGAAGGTTGCAACAAAAAAAGTACAGTTTCATGGATCGCCAGGTTGCTTCAAATAAATAACATGGTTCTAAAAACACTTACATGAAATGGATTGAACAGGACACTTTTTCATGATATGATAAAAGCGCATGTGTGTAGCCATAGATATGGTTGTAATTCCTTTGCTCTTCCAGGCCCTCACCATAGGACGGAAGGAAGATGTGCAGTGAAAAATTTATTGATCACGGGCAATGTTATATCCCTTGCCGCCCACCTTTGCCAGCGGCTCTCCCGGCAATACCATATGGTGCTTGCCGCTAATCAGACGCCGCCCATTGCCTTTGGCAAAGGGGTGGACGTGCTTGCGCTGTCCGACAGCAAAACGCTGGAGCATGTGTTTCAGGCATATTCCTTCCAGTCAATGATATTTCTTAGCACCCGCGGCGAGCAGCAAAGCCGGCTATCGGGGGAGGCAGACCTGTTAAGCAGCGCTCTGGCCCTTGCCAAACGCCACGGAGTCGACAGGGTGTTATGCCTGACCTCCGGCGAATTGAGCCGCCCAAGCGAAGCGGCCAGTGAACGGGGAGTGCTTTTGCAGGCCATGGAGCAGCTTTGCACCGCTTACCGCCGGCAGGGCGTAGATGTCTCCATTGTGCGGCTGCCCTGCGTGTTCGGCTCCGGAGAAACGGATACGCTGATCGGGCGGATGCTGACCGCCGCCGCCAGGGGTGAAACAGCGGTGCTTCCTTTTGCCAGGGATGCGCAGATCGATTTTATTTCCGCGGCGGAAGTTGCGCAGCTTGTCTACAGGCTGCTGGAAAGGGATGGGCAGCCGGATGAATTGCTGATGGTGCGCGGCGCGGAAACGCTGACCGTACGGGAGCTGACAGCCCTTTTTGGCTTGCTGGGGGCCAGTGTGTCCCAGGGAACGCTGGAATCCGGCTACCCGCCCATGGAGGGGGGCGACTTCCGGCGCCGCTTTGGTTTTACGCCGTCGGAGCGGCTGAGCGTAGCGCTAGACAGCCTGTATGTGGGGATAAAAACCTCTTTGGAAAAGCAGGATGCGCAGTGCGGGCGTGTGCGGTCTTTTTTGAGCCGCCATTCGGCTTTGGTCAAGGGAGCGTCCCTGCTGCTGGGGTATGGCGCCATGGAGGCGCTGCAGATGCTGCAGGACACGGGCCGGTTTCCGGCGCTGGACCTGCGCCTTTTGTACGTGGCGCTGATGGGCGCCGCCCATGGGCTGCAAACGGGCTTGCTTGCCGTTGTTTTTGCCAGCTTCTCCATAGCAAGGGGTTACGGAGCCCAAGGCATGGATATTTTTGCCCTTCTTCATGACTGGAAAGTCTGGGTCCCTTTCGCCGCCTTGATTCTTACCGGGTCAATCACAGGCTGCGCCCATGACAAAGGCCGGAAGGAGGCACGCTCCGCCCAGGAAACCGTGCTCACGCTGGAAAAGCGTTGCTCCTTTCTACAGGATCTATACAAGCAGTCGCTGCTGTCCGCGGAGCAGGCCACCCCCTCTTCGGGGCAAAAGCAGGAACGGCTGGAGGAACAGCTTGCGCAATTGCGCCAGGGGCAGGAGCGGTTGGAGCAGGAATGGCTGACGCTTTTGCAGCGCGAACAGGCGCGCTGGGACCGGGAGCGGGCAGAGAAGGGCAGCATGGAAGAAACAGGCAGGCCGGTACAAAACAGGGATGAAGAAACGGAACACCCAAAGCCGCCGGTGCAGGGGCGCCCGCCATTGCCAAATCCGGAAAAAGCATTGGCAGCAGAGATGGCAAAACCTGGCTTTGATGCTGTTCATAAAATGCCTCAACAGGCGCCGGATGACGGCAATGGGCCGGCGATGCGGCTTCGCCCCGCGGCAGAACCGGTTATCTTTCCGGATGATGGCAAGGATGATGATTTATCCCTGCCGCCGGCGCAGGAAGAGCTTTCACCTCTTGATAAGGGCAATGTGAGCAAGGGCGCGGACAACCGGTTCAAGAAGCAAGAAGATTTGCTGCCAAATTGGGCGGACCCTTCCTCGGAAAAGGACCGGGTGATCACAACAGGTTCGCCTTTTGGAAAACTGAGTCCTTCGGAACGGCGCCGGATGCTGGAGGCCATGCAGGTCAGGCCCCGGCCGAATCAGGGCGGAAAGCCAAAAAGGAAACGATAAGATATGTACCGGGAAGCTTGACTTTCCTGATGCTCTGAGGGCCGGCATGCCGGCCCTCAGACTATCAACAACCCCCGGGAGGTATTGGAGGGCCGAAGCCCTCCAATTGCGATCGAAAATCAGCGACATGTGCGGTGATTTTCGCAGGAATTTCGAAGAAGTTCCTACCTTGCCCGAGCAAACGGCCGTAAAAACTGAAGGGTTTTACAGTGCAGCGAGGGAAAAAAATCAACAAAGTGGCGAAGTCACTTTGTTGATGCGCTGAGGGCCGGCATGCCGGCCCTCTCTTTTTTGGATCAATGGCAATCGGGCATCGCAACGGGATATATTTTGCGGCTTTCCAAGAAATCCTGCACGATGCGGAGCGCTTCTCCGAAACGCTGGAAATGGACAACTTCGCGTTCCCTAAGAAACTTCAGCGGGTCGATCACGTCTGGATCATCAGCCAGATTAATCAGCCATTCATAGGTGGCCCGCGCCTTTTGCTCGGCAGCCATGTCCTCCGTGAGATCTGCTATTGGATCACCCTTTACCGCGATATAGGCAGCTGTAAAAGGAACGCCGGCTGCGCTTACGGGATATATTCCCTTGTCATGATCCGCGTAATACGAGTCCAGCCCGGCGGCTTTGATTTGTTCGATGCTGGCGTTCTTGGTCAACTGCTTTACCATGCTTCCGATCATTTCCAGGTGAGCAAGCTCTTCCGTGCCAATGTCATTGAGGATGGCGCGCGCTTCAGGCGTCACCATGGAAAAGCGCTGGCTCAAATACCGGAGCGATGCAGCCAGTTCTCCGTCCGGTCCGCCGTATTGGGTAATGATTACTTTGGCCATGGCAGGGTCCGGATTTTTGATCTTAATCGGGTATTCCAGCTTTTTTTCGTATATCCACATTCAGCGGCACTCCTCTCCCGGAAGGTCTACGTTGAAGCTGTATTGCCACGGCCAGGGATCGCGGAACCATTCCCAGTGGCCACAGTTGAAGGAACGGAAGGAGTACAGGGGCCCGCAAATGCTTTCATACTGATCCCGCAAGGGTTTTGTTTGTGCAAGTATTGCATTATACCGGTTCAGTGCCTCGGTATCATCGGGATGTGTATCCAGGAAAAGCTGAAGATCTACCAGCATAAAGTCCAGCGCCGTCAATTCCCGCAATATAGCGTCTCTGTCCATCAGTAACGGCCTCCCCCCGCCGGACACATCTGGCATGTGATCTCCGGTTCCAAGTTAACATATTCCCTTTTGCAATAAGGGCTGAACAATTCGGCAAATATCGTGCCGGCCATCAGGGATCCGAGCGGAGGCCAGTTTCCGCAGAATTTCTGAAACGGTACATACGACGCTGCCAGTTGTACGCACTGTATGGTTGTTTCTTGAGGAATGCAGGGGCAATGATCCATTTGCATTCCTTGCAAATTGGCATCCTGGGGAGTACAGCAGCTTTTGCTGTACATTCCCCCCGCGGTATTTTTCAAACGGATTCTCCTTTCCTTTTGTTGGGGGCCAATTCATTGTATTCCCGCAATCTGGCATGCGTTACAAGGGCTGGTTTCATCCATTGGGCAAATCCATTGAGAAGCGGGCGGCAAACCGGCGGATTGTACGGACAAGGTAAAGGGCTATTCTTTCTTGAAACTATTGACAGTTACTGTATTTTCGATATAATGGCTACGGTCTGAAGGCGAAGTGTACAAATTTAACAGAGGAGCCTTGAGGATGGGAAGGATGGGGATATGAAGAAATTTCTAAAAATTGTGACGGTTGTCATCACGGCCGTGGTGCTCATTTTTACTGGACTATTTCTGCTGATCGGCCGCGGGCTGGACGCAAACAGCCAGCCGGTGCTGACGGGGGTCACCGCCATTGGGCTTGCCGACGGCACATATGAGGGCGGCTATGATGGCGGACGATGGACGAACCGTGTGAAGGTTGCCGTGGCAGGGGGGAGGATTGAGAATATCGTTCTTTCTCAGGACGTAATGTTCAATGACGCAAAGGTAAGCGCCGAACTGTTCCAAAGGGTGATCAAGGCGCAATCAACCCAGGTGGATGCAGTGGCAGGCGCCACCGTCACCAGCAATGCTTACTTGAAATCCATTGAAAACGCGCTTACAAGCAAGGAGGAATGAACATGGCTACATTGATTACATACGCATCCAAGCATGGCATTACGGAAAAATGCGCCAAGGAGCTGCAAAAGCGCCTTTCGGATGGTGCGGACCTGTGGAATCTGAAGAATGGCATACCCGATCTATCGAAGTACGATGCTGTCATCCTGGGAGGATCTGTGTACGCCGGCATGCCCCGCAAGCAGATGAAATCCTTCACCGCCAAGTATGGCGCCGAGCTGACCCGGAAGAAGCTGGGGCTGTTCCTGTGCTGCATGGCGGATGGGGAGCAGGCGCAAAAGCAAATGGAAGCAGCCTATCCTGCCGAACTGCGCAAGGCGGCCTGCGCCCAGGGCGTTCTGGGCGGAGGCTTCAACGTTTCCGACATGGGGGCCTTTGAAAAATTCATCGTCAAGAAGATATCGGGCGCCGAGGTGAAAGATTCCTTGAACCTTCGCCAGGATGTGATGGAGTCTTTCGTGAAAGCGTTCGGCATGGCCTAAGTGTTCCATGAAAAAGCGCCCGTTTTCCAATCGCGGAAAACGGGCGCTTTCACGTGCCTGTTATCTTCGGAACGCGCTTATATAAACAGATTATCTATATAGATGGGGATTCTCAAGGGATGTATCCCTTGAGCGGGGTGTAGGGGCAGAGCCCCTACAAGGTGATCTCTTTCTTGCCGCTGACCTTGAAGAACACGGCCAGGGCGATGATGGTGGAGAAGGTCAATATGGAGGAGATGGCGGCGGCGATACCATCGTTGCCGCGGATGATTTGTGAGTATATCTCCAGCGTCATGGTCTTGGTGCGGGTGGTGTAGAGGATGATGGAGGTGGAAAGCTCCGTAATAATCATGATCCAGCTCAGGATGGCTCCGGAGATCACGCCGGGGAGCATCATGGGTACGGTGACCTTGAAGAACGTCTTCATGTTGGAAGCGCCCAGGCTGATGGCGGCCTCCTCAATGGATGGGCTGATCTGGTGCAATATGGCGGAGGAGGAGCGCACCGTATAGGGCAGGCGGCGGATGGTATAGGCCAGGATCATGATGAAGGCGGTCTGGCTCAGGCGAAGGGGGGATTTGCTGAAAGCCAGCAAAAGCGCAATGCCAAGGATCGACCCGGCCACGGTTTCCGGAAACATGGTGGTCACGTCCAGTACGCTGTTCAAAGCGCTGCGCCTGCGAACCACCACATAGGCAATGAGGATGGCCACCACCACAATCACCGCGATGGAGATAAAGCCCAGCACATAGGTGTTGATAATGGACCGGCCAACCGTTGTGAACGCATCCACATAGCTTTGAAGGGAAAAGCCGGAAACGAACAGCTTGCCGCTGGTTTTGCGGAAGGAGGAATAGACAACATAAAACTGTGGCAGCATGGCGATGGCCACAATCAGATAGCAGTACAGGTGGGCAAGGGCAAAGCCCAGGCCCTTCAGTTTTTTGGGCTGGATGGGATGAAGCGCGCTCATGGAGAATTTTTTGCGGCTGACCACCAGCTTTTGAAACAGGAAAACGCCTGTGGTGATCACAACCGCTATAATGGAGATGGCGGCGGCCAGGCCGTCGCTGCTGCCCACCTCACCCATGAACTCATTGTACACCAGCACAGGCAGGGTCATATAGCCTTCGCCAATGAGGCGCGGCGTACCGTAGTCGGCAAAGGTGCGCATGAACACCATCAGGGCTCCGGCCAGAAGCGTTGGCATCAAAAGCGGCAGGACAACCTTGAGCATCTTGCGTACGCCGGTGCAGCCCATGGATTCCGAGGCTTCAATCAGGGAATTGTCCATGCTTTTGAATGCTCCTGATACAAACATGTACACCAGTGAGTACAATTGCAGTGACATCACCAGCACGATGCCGGGGAAGCCGTAAATATCAGGCAGCCTGAAGCCCAGGAGGTCCCACAGAAAAGTGGTCACCGAGCCGCTTCGGCCAAAGAGCATGATCCAGGAATAGGCGCCAATGAAGGGCGCCGACATGGAGGATACAAGCACCAGGATTTCCAGCATGGCCTTGCCGCGGATCTGATACACAGCCATCAGGTAGGCCAGGGGCGTTGCCAGCAGTACGGAAAACAGCGTTACCGACAGTGTGACCTTGAAGCTGTTGCCCATGGCCCGCAAATAGTAGGCTTTGGAAAAAATACGCTGGAAATGCTCCAGGGAAAAGCCGCCCTCCTTGCCCATCACACTTTGGGACAAGAGTGTAAACAGGGGGTAGAGCAGGAACAGCGCATACAGAAGCATGGCGCCAATGGAGATGAACAGCCACACCTCCCAGCGGACGGTCTTAGCGCGCATCGCTGACCACCCCCATGGTGAGGCTTTCCTTGCCATCCTCCTTGAAAACATTGATCTTGTCCAGCTTTAAGCTCAGGAACACCCGGGTTCCGTTTTCCAGAATGCTGGATATGGAGCTTTCCTCAACAATTTCCGCTGTTTCGCCATTGAAGAGCCTCACGAAATAGGTCGTGTTCAATCCCAGGAACACGCTGCTCATGATCTCTCCCCCGATGCCCAGGCCGCTGCCTTCCAGCACAAATTCTTCAGGCCGGATAGAGACCTTCACCTTTTGCTGTTCCGCAATTTCCGGCCGCAGGTTTTCATATGGCACGGAATAGCCATTGCCAAAGGTAAGCGCCGGTTTTCCATTTTGAAATGCAAGCTCCGCATCCAGGGTGTTGCTGCGGCCGATGAAGTTTGCTACAAACAGGTTGGCGGGACGCTGATAGATGGCCTTGGGCGTACCCACCTGCTGTATGACACCCTGGCTCATGACCGCGATGCGGTCGGAGACGGCCATGGCCTCCTCCTGGTCGTGGGTGACATAGATGGTGGTGATGCCCACCTCTTTTTGAATCAGCTTGATGGCGTTGCGCATTTCAATACGCAGCTTTGCATCCAGGTTGGAAAGGGGCTCATCCATCAAAAGCACGTTGGGATGGATGACGACGGCCCGGGCCAGCGCCACCCGCTGCTGCTGTCCGCCGGAGAGCCGGTCAGGCATGCGGGAGGCAAACTCGGTGATTTTCACTGTTTCCAGAATGGCGTCCACCCGCTGCTTGATCTCCTGCTTGGAAAGGCCTCTGTTGGTAAGGCCGAAGCCCACATTCTGCCGCACAGTCATGTGGGGGAACACTGCGTAATTCTGGAATACCATGCCGATGTTGCGCCTGGCGGGAGGGATGTCGTTGATAACCTGGTCATCAAAGGCAATTTTACCGCCTTCGATGCTGTTGAAACCTGCCACCATGCGCAGCAGCGTCGTCTTGCCGCAGCCGGAAGGGCCCAGCAGCGTAAAAAATTCTCCCTTCCGTACCGAAAGCGATAAGTCCGGAATGATGATGTTGTCCCCGTATTTTTTGACAACATCCGTAAATGTGATGGATACGCTCAAGGGCGACGCTCCTTTACTCATAGCAGTCCAAATGAATTTGAAAGGGGCATGCCTGGTGAGGACATCAGGCATGCCCATGAGAAACGATATGGGATGGGATTAAATGCCCATCATGATATCCTGCACCTTTTCCTTGAGCTCTTTGGTATGGCTGGTGACATACTCGGAATCTTCAAAGATAAGCTGGATATCGGCAAGAGGCGTCATGAACTCGTTGCCGGCTTCCACGGGGCGGATGGGACGGCTGGTGGTGTTCTCGGCCAGGAAGATTTGTGCTTCTTCGCTGAGCATAAAATCCACAAATGCCTGGGCGTTTTCCAGGTTCTTGGCGTTCTTTACAATGCCGATCTGGGCGGGCAGGAACACAGTGCCTTCCACGGGATAGACGATCTTGATGTTGGTGGCGCCGTCTTTCAGGAACGTGACGCAGGGGTCTTCATAGGTGAGGCCCACAACGTATTCGCCGTTGTACACGCCCTTGTATACCGCGCTGGAGGAGCTTGTCACCTTGCCGTTGATGTTCTTGAACAGGTTTTCAACATATGTCCAGGCTTCTTCGGACTCATAGCCGCCCATGGCCAGGAGCATGTTGGTGAGCTGGCAGAAGGCGGAGGAGGAAGCGGTGGGATCGGCGGTAACGATTTTGGCTTTCAGCTCCGGCTGCAAAAGATCGGCATAGCCGTTGACTTCCACGCCCAGCCCGGCCAGCAGCTCGGTATTCACCAGCAGCACGGAACCGTCAATGGTGTAGTTGGTGCAATAGCCCAGCTTGTTCTGATATTCGGGCATCAGGTTCCCGTCTTCGGGGGAAAGGTAATCCTGGAACAGGTCCTTGTTGGCCACATAGTTGGCCAGTGAGCCGCCGTACATGAGATCAAACGTGGGGTTTTCCACTTCCGTGGCGATGCGCTTCATGGCATCGCCTGTGCCAAGGGATTCCACCGTTACCTTAATGCCGGTTTTTGCTTCAAATAAAGGGATGATGGACAGGAGGCCGTCGCTGTTGGGGGAGACGATGAACAGTTCGCCTTCGGCCATGGCGGTCGCGCCAAGGCCGAATACCAGGATGGCTGCCAGAAGGGCGGAAAGGAGTTTTTTCATGGATGTGTGCCTCCGATTTCCAAATTCGGGGATGCAAGCATATTGCTTCCCGTTTACTTACAATTATAATACATGTTTCTTACAAACACAATACACAAACGGATGATACTTCTTGAAAAAGCTGGCCAAAGGAAGGAACAGCCCTATACTAGCCTTGTATGGGAAAATAATACAACCGGGCATTTTTCGTGCTTGTGCAGCGGCCGAAAAGGCACGGGGCTGGCGGTTTGCCTGCCAACCGCGCCTCAATGCATCTCCAGGGCAGCCTTTAGCAGCATGTTTCTTTCGTTGGGAAGCTGGCCGTCCATCACCTGATCCAGAAGCGTTTTTAACACCCTTCCCATCTCCGGGCCGGGAAGGATGCCTATACCTGCGAGATCGTTTCCAGTAACGGCCAAATCTTTCAGCCGGTAGGGGAGCCTTTTTTGCAAAACGGCATGAAGGCAGCCCTCCAGCGCCGCGATATCGCGAAGCTTTGCCTCCCGCTTGTCCGGGTGCTGGGCGGCTGCGTCCGCGCGCATGACTGTAATCAGTTGCCGGAGCCGTTTTTCCCCGATGCGGCTTAACCAGCGGAGAACGTTTTTTTCTGTGGCGGGGATGGCGGCGTCATGATATAACACCAGTTCTTCCACGGCCTGACGGGTCTGGTTATCAAATCGCAGCCGGTTCATGATCTCCCCGGCCAGCGCAAGGCTTTTTTGCGAATGGCCGTAAAAGTGGCCGATGCCTTTTTCATCCCTTAAAAAGCAGCCCGGCTTGCCCGCGTCATGCAGCAGCATGGCCAGGCGAAGAACGGGCTCCGCCGGCACGGCCATCATGGCTTGCAGGGTATGCTCCCATAGATCCAGGTGATGATAGGGGCTGTATTGCAGGAATCCGCGCATGGGCTCAAGCTCCGGCATGACCACATAAAGGACCGGCGCAAAATTCCGCAGGACAAATGCCGCTGAATCTCCCGTTATCAGGCGCATCAATTCCTCCCGGATGCGCTCCGGGGCGATCAAAAGAAGGCGCTCTTTCAAGTCAAGAAGGGCCCGCGCCGTTTTTTCCTCAAGACCAAAGCCATAGGTTGCGGCAAACCGCAGCGCCCGCATGATCCGAAGCGCGTCTTCCGAAAACCGTGCGCCCGGATCGCCCACGCAGCGGATGATTTTGTTTTTCAAATCCTCCGCCCCGCCGAAATCGTCGCGCAGCCCCTTTTGAGGGTGAAAGGCCATGGCGTTCACCGTGAAGTCGCGGCGGCTCAAATCCTCCCTCAAGCTGGCCACAAAAGCTACGCTGTCAGGGCGGCGGCTGTCTGTATAAGCGCCGTCTGAGCGGTACGTAGTCACTTCATAAGGCAGATTGTCAAGCATCACGGTCACGGTGCCGTGCTTGATCCCCGTTTCAATCACCCTTCGCCCCGCAAATACGCAAAGCGTCTGCTCGGGCCTTGCGTTGGTGCATACGTCCCAGTCATGGGGAACAAGGCCCAAAAGGCTGTCGCGCACGCAGCCGCCCACCGCCCAGGCTTCAAAACCCGCCGCCTCCAATTCCTGTATCAGAAGGGCCACGCCGGGGGGCAAACTGACCATGCGCTCACCGCCTTATAAGCTCGCTTTATTCAGTATACCATGTTTTCTAGGACTCTGCCATCTCACACCGGTTTGCCAAAAGCAAAATACCGCCCGGTTTATAACCGGGCGGCGCAAGCTCGCATCTTATTCGGCGGCGGTTTTCTCCCCGTTCTCCTTTGACCCGCTTTCCACGGCGGGCCCCGGGTCTGACAATTCAAACCGTCCGCACTTGAGCAACAACCATTCCTTGGCCATATCCAGCAAAAGCCCAATGAGCGATACCGCCGCCACGGCGATCAGGATGTACACCCACAGGGCCATGCCTGTGGTTATACCGTCCCTTAAAAGCCGGACCAGAAGCATAAAAGCCAGCAGCAATACCCAGATCATCAAATCCAGCAGCCGGTAGGCGGGTTTTTTCACAAAGCGGATGTCCCCGCCGCAATGGGGACAGCGGAAGGTTTGCGTCAGGATGCCATTCTTTTGAAAGTACCGTTTCAGGAATTCCCCGCAGCGGATGTCCGGCCTGTGAACACAGTTTTCGCTCATCCGGGATGCCTCCTTTTCAACGAACCTCATCCATGTTATCATACATAATACGCCATTTTCCGCTGCTTGTCCAGATTTTCCCTGAAAATTGCCGGATAATCTCCGCTTTGTGAATATTTGCTGGAAACGGGACAGCCGGTAGCTATCAAGCTGCGCTGATACATTTCAAAAAGCCAAAGACAAGGGGCGGCTCCGAAAAACGGGACCGTCCCTTGAACTGCAAAATTTTTCGATGGCCCACCCGCTAGAAGTGCTTCGGATCGGTGGGATTGTTGAGCACGCCGAAGGCCACCAGAGCGGCCAGCAGCGCATTCACCAGCGCCTGCCATGTATCGCTGGTGATGCCCAGTAAGTTGTAGAGGCCATAATTGCTGAAAATCAGGCCCACCAGGCCCAGCAGTGACGCCCAGGCAGCCTTGGAGCGCCAGCGGCTTTGCGTTTCCTGCATGATCTCCTCTCCTTTCCCAAAATCTTCATGCCATTGTATGCGCAAGATGCGGGAAATTTGCATAGCTGCCTGCAAAGACAATCATGCAACCGATGCTTGGACAAATGTTTACAGATGTTTCTTCTACTTCCCGTATGAAAAGCATACCGTTTATCATCAATTCTCCGGTGAACGGTCAAAGCATTCCAACGGAGTGTGGAGGAATGAGCCATGAAGCATCCCATCTGCCGCATGCTGGTTATCCTTTTGATCTGCCTGCTTGTACCCTGCGTGGCCCTGGGTGAAAAGTTCAACGACAGTGTCGTCCTGCCCGAATTTACATTGTCGGACTATCCTGCCGCCACCACTTCCTCTCACGTCACAGTACAGTTCACCGGCGCGGACGGCTACACCTATGTGCTGGAGCACCAGTACAAAGGGGTCTGGCTCGCCTCAAAATCCACCCAACTATCGGGCACATCAGGCGAGTTTACGGTTAATTGCCTGCCTGGCACCAACAAGTTCGTGCTGCGTAACTTCGGCCAATCCCGCAACGCCAAAAGCTCCATTGCCTTTACCGTAAAGTTCAGCGGCGGAGCCGGTGCGCCCGATACGGTGGAGCTTTCTACCCCGACATTGCGCAAGGGGAGCAAAGGCGCCGCAGTAAAGGCACTGCATCAGGTGCTTATGGATCTGGACCTGTATGACGGACCCTTATCCACCACCTTTACGGAAACAACTAGAAAGGCGGTGATTGCGGCCCAGAAACTCTTTGCCATCACCCAGGACGGCATTGCCGGTCCGCAGACGCTGCATATGCTGGATCTTGAAACCTACACCGTACCCGCAAGCTCCATTGGCGGGTCTTCCTCCGGCACGGATACGGGAACAGGCTCTTTACAAATGGGCATGCGCGGGGAGGATGTGCGCAAGCTGCAAAAAAGGCTGAAGGCACTGGGCTACGCGACAGGCCCCATTGACGGCATTTTCGGCAGCATCACCCACAGTGCGGTCATACTGTATCAGAAAAATGCCAAGATCAAGCAGGATGGCATCGTAGGTCCCGTTACCTGGGCGAAGCTGAACAGCGGCGCGGCATCGCTTGTTCCCCATCCGCCTCTATCACACTACCTGAAAAAGGGTTCCCGCGGCGAGGATGTGGCTACTGTTCAGGCAAGGCTGATTGTCCTTCAATACCTGCACGACAAGGCAGACGGCATATTCGGCAAGCTGACCCATGCCGCGGTGGTGGCCTTCCAAAAGGATCAGGGCATTAAAGTGGACGGCATCGTGGGGCCGGTTACCTATGGCCGCCTGTTTCCATAACCCATCGAGAAAATGACCTTGTCACTTTCTCGAGCCTGCACGATTCACTTATATGCCCCGTCCCATCCTGCGTTTCGCTTGTCTGGCACAGGGCAAACGGCCAGTGAATCGTGTTAGGAAAGCTTGCTTCGCAAGCGCCCCGCCCACCCGGCGAAGCCGGGCGAGACGATTTCAAACGAGGGGACTTCGGTCCCCTCGTTTGCTCCCCAAAGATGTTTCTTATGATTCCGCATTCATAAAAACCCGCCCCCTGCCTCTTCAGGTAGGGGGCGGGCCTATATATCCAAATTCAGTTTTCGGATCCGGTAAACTCTCCCGCCGGCGGCGCACCGGCGGCGGCAATGGGCAGGCTGCCCTCCAAGGCTTCCCAGGCTCTTACGGTCTTTTCCATATATTGGCCGGTGGTCAATCCCTGGCTTGCGGCACGGCCGCACAGGTCCTGATAAAACTGCTTATCCAGCCGGAGGCATACGCAAACTTTGTCCGGAGGACAGGCCCATTGACGGTCAAAGTCCTGGGTATCGGTAAACAAGTGACTTTTCAAACTCCTCCCTCCCCAGGCATCCTATGAGGGGAATTGAGGGGTGGTTCCGGGGATGTACGATGACGAATACTTTGGGGAGCAACGAGGGGGCCGTAGCCCCCTCGTTTGTCAATCCGAAACCAGCGGCAGGCTTCGCCTGGTTCTACTGTACCGTCCTTCCCACGCGGGTGTTATCGGCTTTGCGGTCCTGCAGGCCTGGGACGGGGTTGGGCGCGGTCTCCCAGCGGTAATCCTGGCCTTTTTGACGGATGTACATATCAATGACCTGATGGCTGGGCACGGTACCCGGGTCATGGTTCATCCTGTTCTGGAACTTGAAGAACTCATAATCCCTGGGCAGCATGTTGACGGGTTTGTAAATTTCCTTTTCGGCGGAGAATTCCACCATGTTCAGCACACCGCGGACATAGTCGATGTTGGATTTGAATTGAAGCGGCTGCGGGAAATCGCCGTTGCCCACTACCTGCTGCCACTGCTTGTTTTCATTCTGGGCCAGGAGCTGTGCGGCTTTGTGCAGGTGGGAAACCTCCATGTCAAAGCACTGCTCCCACACTTTTTTGATGTAGGGGTCGGTTTCGTCCTGCATCACGGACCAATACAGGTAAGCTTCCGTATACTCATGCATCACAAGGCTTTCCAGCCAGGTGCATTTCACATCCAGCAGGCCTCCGTACTGGGTCACGTGCTGCTCCTCGATGAGGGCGATCTCCTGGTAAAGCCGGCGTCCCAGATCGGAGGAGTAAAAGGGGCCTACGTTCATGTAGTAGTTCATGGTCTGCTGCTCGGCGGCGGTGATGATGCCAACGTGCAGCTTGGTGGCAATGTCGGCTGTGGTGAAATCCACCGGGGCGGGCAGTGCGTCAAAGGGGAAGCGGTGCTCGGAGATGGTGGGCCGGCCCGGCATGATCTCGGTGTAATGGCCCACCAGCTTTTCGGCTTTTACGCCCTGTTCCATTTCCAGCAGATCGGCGTAGCGGTACAAGTGGTCAAAGTCCTCCAGCAGCGCAAAATCCAGGGCGGATTTTACAGAGGCATCCTTTTCGCATTGGGCGAGGATGGCGGTCAGGTCCACAGCCACCTGCTCGTAGCCAATGGTGTGCTCCAGCAGGTTTTCGTTGAGCGGCTTCAAATTGGCAATCTTTTTTTGCTGCTGCTGTTCCTGACGGCGCACCACGGCCAGTTCCCGGCGAATATCGTTACAGGATTCGTGCCTGGAAAACTGGTGGGAGAACCAGACGGCTTCAAATTCCGCACCGTTCATAAGAATGACCCGGACTCTTGTATAAGGGTCGATTTCATTCTTGTCATAGGATTTGGGATACAACTGATTCCAGTCCATGAAGCCGTCGTTGATGTTCATGGGTTTTAAGGAAAATGGGTTCACGCGCATCGCTCCTTTGAGATTTTAATCATGTCCATTCTTTCCGTAAGTTTGAAGGAACATGCGCAAAAAGCGATGGCGCTGTGGTATAATCAAGACCGAAAAGTAAAGGCTTGGAAAAAGAGGAAATTGCCATGCTGAAGACGGAGCGGCTGTTGATCAGGCGTTTTATGCCGGAGGACGGGCCGGATTTGTATGAGTACCTGTCCGATCCCAAGGTGGTGCTGTACGAGCCTTACGGTGTGTTTTCCCGGGAGGAATGCGCGGTGGAGGTGCTGCGCCGTGCCTTGAACGAGGCGTTCCTTGCCGTATGCCTGCTGGACGGCGGCAAGATGATCGGCAATTTATACTTCAAGAAACAGGATTATGATACCTGGGAGCTGGGCTATGTGTTCAACAGCGCCTACCAGGGCAAAGGCTACGCCTATGAAAGCGCCAAGGCGCTTTTGGACCATGCCTTCTCACCATTGGGAGTGCGGAGGGTGATTGCGATGTGCAACCCCCAAAACGAAAGGTCCTGGCGGCTGATGGAAAAGCTTCACATGCGCCGGGAAGGCCATCTCATTCAAAACATATATTTCAAGAAGGATAAAAAGGGTAAACCCATCTGGCTGGATACGTATGAATACGCCATCCTAGCAGAAGAATGGCAGGCAGCGCATCCGGGCTGATGGCGGCCTATTTTGTAAGCAATCCCCGCGCTTTTTTGTATCCCCGGCCATTTTGTGGTAAACTACTGGGGGCGGCATGTCTGCCGCCGGGGAGGATAACCGCATGAAGGAAACATTTCTCATCGTGGACGGCAACAGCCTGATACACAGGGCCTTTCACGCGCTGCCGCTTTTGAATACATCCTCCGGCGTGTACACAAACGCCGTGCAGGGCTTTTTCGGGATGCTGTTCAAGGTGTTCCAGGAGGAAAAGCCCCGCTACTGCGCCGTGGCCTTTGACGAGCATGGCCCCACCTTCCGCCACACGGTGTATGCCGATTACAAGGCCGGCAGGGCGGAAACCCCGCAAGAGCTGAGGCCCCAGTTTGCTTTGATCAGGGAGCTGCTTTCGGCGATGGGCATCGGCGTGTACAGCATGGAGGGCTACGAGGCGGACGACCTTTTGGGCACCTTTGCCAGGAAAGCGGACGCGGAGGGCTTGCGGGCGCTTCTGCTCACCGGGGACAGGGACGCCTTGCAGTTGGTGGACAACAATGTTTCCCTGCTCTTTCCCAAAAAGGGCTTTTCGGAAACAATGCTTTTCACCCCCGTCACGGTGAAGGAAGAGTACGGCATTACCCCGGAGCAGGTCACCGACTGGAAGGGACTGATGGGGGATTCCAGCGACAACATTCCCGGCATTCCCGGCGTGGGGGAAAAGACGGCGGTAAAGCTGCTTACACAATTCGGCACGCTGGAAAAGGTTCTGGAAAACGCCGGCGCCATACCCGGAAAGCTGGGGGAAAAGGTGCGGGATAATGTTCAAATGGCCCGCTTTTCCAAGGACCTGGCCACCATCCGGACAGACGCGCCCATCGAACTGCGCCTGCCGGACTGCCGCTTAAGCCGCATGGAGGCGGCATTGCCTCTTTTTCAAAAGTATGAATTGAACAGCCTTTCCAGGCGGCTTGCAGCGCTCTCGGGCGGGGGTGAGAGCGTTTTGGAGGCGCCCGCCCAGGCCGAAACCGCTTTTGGTTCCTGGGAGGAGCTTTCCGGCTTGGCGGCGATACAGAACCTGGCCGCGCAATGGGCAACGGGGCAGGGCCCCGTCGCCATCCATCTGGGGGATAGCCTGACTTTGGCAACCGCGGACGGGCGCCGCTGCCGGATCACCCTGCAAGGGGATTTGCTGTCGCCCGGCATTGCCCCGGGCGACGCGCTCCTGTCCCTTTCCGCGCTGTTTATGGAGCGGGAGATCATCGTCCATGACCTGAAAGGCCTTCTGCACAAGCTGGCGGATATCTCCGCGCCGCTGCCGGAGAAAGTGGCCTGGGACACCATGATCGGGGCATACCTTCAAAACTCCCAGGAGCGCAGCTATGCGCTGCACAACTTCACCCCGGGCGGGCAGGAGGATGCCTCGCAGCTCTTCGCGCTTTTTGGCGCCCAGCAGGCGCAGCTTACGCAAAATGATGCGCTGTCCCTGATGCTGGATATGGAGATGCCGCTGTGCCGGGTGCTTTACACCATGGAGCGGGCCGGCTTTGTGGTGGACAGGGATGTTTTGATTCGTCTGGGCGAGGATTTTACAAAACAGATCGATTCCCTTCGCGAACAGGTATATACGCTGACCGGGGTGCGAGGCTTCAACCTCAACAGCCCGCAGCAATTAAGCCACGTGCTGTTTGAAACGCTGGGCCTGCCCGCGGGCAAGAAGAGCCAGAAGGGTTATTCCACCAGCGCGGACATCCTGGAGGGCCTCATAGAACTACACCCCGCCATCACGCCGCTGCTCAACTACCGCCAGCTTGTCAAGCTCAATGGCA
Source organism: Bacillota bacterium (assembly GCA_023411395.1). Lineage (GTDB taxonomy): Bacteria > Bacillota > Clostridia > Christensenellales > Aristaeellaceae > JAEWAH01. The sequence goes on along the minus strand of JAEYOV010000076.1, from coordinate 27,018 downwards.
CCTACATCGAAGGCCTGCTTCGCCTGATGGGCGCCGACGGCCGAGTCCACACCACCTTCGACCAGGTGGGCACCGCCACGGGCCGCATCTCCAGCAATGACCCGAACCTGCAAAACATTCCCGTCCGCTCGGAGCTGGGCCGGGAGATCCGAAGGGCCTTTATCCCCCAAAAGGGCTGGGTGCTGCTGGACGCGGACTATTCTCAAATAGAGCTTCGGGTGCTGGCCCACTTGAGCGGCGACAAAAACATGGTGGAGGCCTTTCAAATGGGCCAGGATATCCACACCCGCACCGCGTCGGAGGTATTCGGCGTACCCATGAAAGATGTCACGCCTCAAATGCGATCCAGCGCCAAAGCGGTGAACTTCGGCCTGGTATACGGCATCAGCGATTTCGGCCTGGCAAGAAACACCGGCGTTACCCGCAAGGAGGCGGCGGAATTCATGCGCAGATATTTTGAGCGTTATCCCGGTGTAAAGGCCTTCATGGAGGACGCAGTGAAAAACGGCAAGGAAAAGGGGTATGCCCAAACGCTTTTCCACCGCCGCAGGAATCTTTCAGAGCTGCACAGCCCCAACGCCAACACCCGCAACTTTGGCGAGCGTGTGGCAATGAACACTCCTGTGCAGGGCACCGCGGCGGACATCATCAAGCTGGCCATGGTCAGGGTGTATGATGCGTTGAAAAGGGAAAAGCTTCAGGCGCGCCTCACCTTGCAGGTGCACGACGAGCTGCTCATCGAGTGCCCGCCGGAGGAGGCTGAAAAAGCCTCAGCCTTGCTCAAGGATTGCATGGAGCAGGTGGTCAAATTGAAGGTGCCCCTGATCGCTGAGGTGAACCGGGGCCCCAGTTGGTACGACACAAAGTAGATTAAGGGCTCCGCCCTTAAGGGTCCCGGCAGGGGATATAATCCCCTGCACCCCTCTGTTTAGCAACAAGGCCAAACAATCACTTCCATGCCGAAGCGGCATGAAATGTGATGGGGCATACGTTATATCCATATTCTCCATAGGTTTATGCGTAACATGCCAAGCATACAACAAAGGGTGGGGAGGACAAAGAATGTATGTAATCGCCCTCACCGGGGGCATCGCAAGCGGCAAAACGATGCTGCTGAACGCCTTGCAAAAGCAGGGTGCGCCGGTGATCGACGCCGATCAGATTTCCCGCTCCCTCACGGCAAAGGGGGGAGAGGCATTGCCCTTGATCCGGGAGACCTTCGGAGACGGCGTCTTTTTGAAGGACGGCACGCTTGACCGCAAGGCGTTGGGGGAACTGGTCTTTTCCAGTGAGCCGGAGCGCCGCCGCCTGGAGGCGATCATCCATCCCATGGTGGCCAAAAGAATCAACCGTGAGCTGGCCGGACTGGACCCCCGGCACAAGGCCGCCGTGGTGGATATTCCCCTTTTGTACGAAAGCGGCATGGAATCCATTGCCGATGAGGTGTGGTGCGCCTATGTGCCCAGGCGTGAGCAGATCAAAAGGCTTCGCGCAAGGGATGGGCTTACGCAGGAGCAGGCCCTTTTGCGCATTGCCAGCCAGATGGACCCCCGCGAAAAGTGCCACCGGGCGGACCATGTGATCAAGACTTCCGGCACGCCGGAAGAAAGCGCCGCGCAGGCAGCAAGCCTTTGGCGGCAAGTGCAAAGCAAGCTGGGAGGAACATGATTTGACTGATACACGCTCCGTTTCCGCACCTGCCGTCCGCCGCGCATCCCGCCGCCCGGCCCGGATGGACCGGTGGCTGGCGGTGCTTTTGATTCTTTTGTTGCTTGCTGCAATCGGCCTGATGTTGGCCAAAGCGCTGATGGAGACATATTTATACACCCAGCAGGCCGCCAGGGAAGCCGCCCATCAAAAGCTGCTTGCCGAGCATCCCCTCCCTGAGCAATATCTGGCCGCCATTGAGGAGGCCGCGCGGAACAACAATGTGAAGCCTGCCTTTCTGGCGGCCATCATCCTTTGCGAGAGCTCCTACCGCTCTGATGCTCAAAGCTCCGTGGGCGCCATGGGGCTGATGCAGGTGATGCCGGAGACCGCTGCGTGGATTGCCGGCAAGCTCAAGGAGGAGGATACCTTCTCCAAGGAATTGATGTACGATCCCATGATGAATATCCGCTACGGCAGTTGGTATATCGGCTACCTGTCGGAGCGCTTCCGCGGTGATCCCATACTAGTTGCCAGCGCGTATCACGCGGGGCAGGGCGAGGTTTCCGGATGGCTGCAAAATCCCGATTATTCCCTGGACGGGCAAACGATACACATCAACGATATGGTGGATGGTCCCACCAAGCAATATGCACAAAGGGTGGTTTCGGCCTATGCGATTTACGAGAGATTGTACTTTACCAAGGAAGAACAGGCTTCATAAGGCGGTCTCCATCGCGCTGTGCCTTGTGTTGAGCCTTCCCATGGGAGCGCTGGCCTCCAATGTGGGTACGGATCTGACCATCGGCATCATCTCCACCAGAACAATGGAGATATACCCGCTTGCGCCTCTGGAGCGGGACTTGTCCTCCCTGTATGCGCTGGTGTATGAAAGCTTGGTCACCATTGACGACGACTACCGTCCCCAGCCACTTTTGTGCGAGCGGTGGGAACAGACGGGCAACGGCAAGACATGGACGTTTTACCTGCGCAGCGGCGTCACATTTTCCGATGGCACGCCGCTCACCGCAGACGATGTGGTAGCCACCGTCCAATATATACTGGATAAAGCCAAAGATGAAACGTCCACTGATAAAGGGTATTACGCGAACCTGCGCTACTTCATCAAGAGCATCAGCGCAAAAGACGGTCAAACCGTCGTGATAAAGGCGGAGCGCCCTTATTACGGGCTCCTGTATGCCATGACATTTCCCATCCTTCCGGCGGACCGCATTGAGCAGGCAAACCCGCCCGGCACGGGTCCCTATGTCATATCCTCCTTCTTCCCTCAGGACTACATGTGGCTGACCGCCAACAGCCAATGGTGGCGCCAGAAGCCCAAGGTAGAGGAGATCATGGCTACCTTTCACACCAGCAACAAGGAGATCGTTGAAAGCTATGAATACGCCCGGGTGGACACGGTGTTCACCCGTTCCCTGGCTGCCGCCCAGTACAGGAGCGGCACGGCCTCCCTGCGGCTGGATTACCGTTCCCGTCAGTTGGAAACGCTGTTGATGAACCACAATCCCAGGGCCTTCCCCCTGGATAGCCTCAAGGTGCGCCAGGCCGTGCGCCACGCCATCAATGTGGATCAGATTATCACCCAAGTATACATGAACATGGCCTTCCGCACCGATACGCCTCTGCCCAGCGGCAACTGGCTCTATTCCGATACTCCCGGAGCCTTTACCTACGACGTGGAAAAGGCTAAGGCGCTGCTGGCGGAAGAGGGCTGGAAGGACCTGGACAATGATGGCTATCTGAATAAGGTGGTGGATGGCAAAAGGTGGAACCTGCACTTGCAACTGTATGTCTATGAGGACAGTGACAACAATGTGCGTGTGGAAACGGCGAACATGATTAAGGATATGCTGGCCAAGGTTGGCATTGAGGTCAAGGTGAATACAGAAACCTTCGAAGAGGTCTCAAGCCGCCTTTCAGCCGGCTCCTTCGATATGGCGCTGGCCGCCTACCAGATGGATATCGTGCCCGATCCGGGCTTTATATTGATGGGCGGTAATATTGGTAATTTCTGCCGATACCGCAGCAAGGAAATGGATGACCTGTTCAAAACGCTGCGTACAAATGCCGAGCCGGGAGCGTTTGCCCAGACCTTGGCGGCCATCCAGCGGCAATATGCCCAGGATATGCCGTTCATCTGCCTGTTTTACCGCAGCGGCACCGTTCTGACCCGCCGGATGTATACAACCGCCAGGGATGTGCGGGAGCTGGAGCTTCTGCGTGGCATTGAGAATTTCTCAAAATGATTGGGGCATGCCCCTGATCATCGTTCCCAAGGGATTTATCCCTTGGGAATTCCTTTATGGAAAAAAGCCCGCCCCTTGACAGGAGCGGGCCGGCTTGCAAGATGAGTGCATACGCTTTGGAAACGGCAATAGCCGCATTCATAAAAATTAGATCTGATTTACCAGGGAATACAGCTTTTTGTTGAACCGCCGGGTGCACTTCAGCGCCCGGTCAATGGGCATGTGGAATACCTTGCCCTGACGCACGCCGATGACCTGGTTGCTTACGCCGTCCCGCAAAAGCTGTACGGCCATGTTGCCGGCCTCAAAGGCGAAGGCGCTGTCGCGGAAGGTGGGACTGGCGCCGCGCTGGGTGTAGCCCAGCACCGTGGCGCGTGCTTCCACCATGCCGCACTTGCGCTTCAAAACGGAGGCGAAGCGCACCGCGCTCATGGGTTCGCCATCAAAGCACTTTTTGCCGTTGGCATTCAGGAAGGAGCAAAAATCAAAGGGCTTCATGGATTCCCAGCAGCCTTCGGCCACTACGATGGTGGCCCGGGTATTGCCCTGGGCGATGAGATGGTTCAGCCTGCGCGCCACCGTATCCACACTCCAGGTCACCTCGGGCACCACCACGATCTCCGCACCGGTGGAAACAGCCGTGTTCAAGGCGATATCGCCGCAGTGGCGGCCCATGACTTCCACTACCGCGGGCCTGTCATGGCTGCGGGAGGTGGCGCGGATGGAGCGCACGGCATCTATGCACACGTTGACGGCGGTATCAAAGCCCAGGGTCATTTCTGTATAAGGCAGGTCGTTGTCGATGGTGCCGGGAATGCCGATACAGGGAATGCCCAGCTCGCAAAGCCGCATGGCGCCCTGGAAGCTGCCGTCGCCGCCGATGATTACCAGCCCGCCGATCTCCTGTTCCCTGATGAACTGGGCGGCCTGCGCGCGAACGGCCGGATCAAGGAATTCCTTGCAGCGGGCAGTGCGCAGGTATGTACCCGGCAGGTCCGCTATGTCCAGCACCGTATCCAGTTGCAGCTCTATCAGGTCGTCTTCCAATTTTTCGCTTTTGCGCAGCAAACCGTTGTATCCCCGCTTGATGCCGATAAGCGGCATGCCGTAAATGGCGGCGCTGCGGGCAACGGATACGACGGCTGCATTCATTCCGGGGCTGTCTCCGCCGCTGGTCAATACGCCGATCTTCTTCATAAAAAACCATCGCTCCTGGCTATTATAAGTAGTTCCCATGATGACAGGCCGGCCTCGTCCGCCAGACCATATCGACGATTATTATAGCACGTTTGGCGGGCTGCTGCCAGTTCTTTTTTTCACAAAGCCGCGCCGGGAAAAGAATTTTGTTGAAAACAGGAGTTTTTTCTCCTGCGGCGAACTACAAAAAGATGGAGCAAGCGGGAGGTGTTTTGATGGGAAGGTGGAACCCAAGAGTGGACGGCGCCCATGCCGCCCGGACATTGTCGATGGCTGTCACCCATCAAACGATATCCCCCCAGGAACCAAAGGAGAATGATTTGACTCCCTTCCTTCAGCTGCAGGAGGGGCTTCGGGAAGCCTATCCCACGCTATTTTCCGCGGCCCACGTCCAGACGGTGGCGGGGGGATCGCTTTTAATGCTGCTGCCCGGCGCCCAAAAGGCCAGGCCGCTTTTGTTCCTTAGCCATCTGGATGTGACACCGGTAGAGGAGGAGACGCAATCTCTTTGGACCGAGCCGCCCTTTTCAGGCGCCATGGCCCAGGGGTATGTGTGGGGACGTGGTGCCTTTGAGGGCAAGGGCCGCCTCATTGCTTTGTGCGAGGCGGCGGAAAGCCTGCTACAAAACGGCTGGCGGCCCAGCGCCGACGTATGGTTTGCCTTTTCTCAGGATGCGGAGGTTTTCGGTTCCAGCGCCAAGCAAATGTGCAGGATCTTGCAGGCCCAGGGGGTGGAACCTGCCTTTATTCTGGACGGGGGCGGGGCGGTGGAAGGCCGTTTTGCCAAGGTGGGCGTGGCGGAGAAAGGATATGCGGACATCACGCTTTCCATTACGGGGGAGGGAGGCTATGCCGCCCGTCCCGATTCGCCTACGGACCTTGAAAAGCTGATGCTGGCTGCGGCGAGGGCGGCTCAAAGCCCCATGAAATCAAGGCTCTGCCCGCCGGTGGAATGGATGTACAAGGCCATGGCGCCCCATCTGCCTTTCTTCAGGCGCCTCGTATATGCCCGCCCCAGGCTGTTCTTTCCTGTGCTGCGCATGGCGCTTCGCCTAAAGCATATCCCGCAAGCGGAACTGTGCAGCACCGCGGTGATCACCAAGGCTCAGGCGAGCATGTTACCGCATATGCTTTCCCGGCACAATGCGCTTACCTATCACTGCAGGATATTGCCGGGCGACACGGTGGAGAATGTGATCGCCCATTTGAGGGAGGCGGCGGGGCCTGGGGACATCCGCCTGATGGTGCAGAGCGCCGAGCGGCCCAGCGGCTTATCGCCCGCCACCGGCCCGGCCTGGGAGGCGCTGGCCACAGCCATTCATATTCTGTTTCCCGACGCGGCTCCTGTGCCATGCCTTATCTATCACACCACAGACGCCCGGTGTTATGAGGAGCTTGGCGGAAACATATACAGGTTTTCTCCCTTCCGTGTTGGGGAAGGCGAAGGCCTCTGCCCCGTAAATGAGCGTATTTCCATAGAAAACCTTGAATTGGGCATTCAATTCTATCAGCAGATGTTACAAGCGTAGCTGTCACAATGCATCCCCGGAAGTTTGTAAAATCTTTCAAAGCGTAAGGGAGTCTTTTTCCTTTTATGCAAAAGAACATTCTAAGGTCCTCCATGCTGGCAGCCGTAAAGGCTGCCTTTCCCCATACGCTGCCGGTAATGGCAGGGTACATGTTTTTGGGCGCGGCCTTTGGCATATTGCTCCGGGACAAGGGATATGGCCCCTTGTGGGCGCTGGCCATGAGCCTGTTCATTTACGCCGGATCCATGCAGTTTGTGGCGGCGGGACTTCTGGCTGCGGCGTTTTCGCCCTTGACGGCGCTGGCGGTGACGCTCCTTGTCAATGCCCGCCATCTGTTTTACGGCTTGACCATGCTGGAGCCGTTTTCAAGCATGGGATGGCGCAAGCCCTATATGATCTTTTCCCTGACAGATGAAACATACGCGCTGCCCAGCGGCATGAAACCTCCTGAAACAATAAGAGACCGTGATGCTTTCTTTCTCATTTCACTTTTGAACCAGTGCTATTGGGTGCTGGGCTCCCTGCTGGGCAGCCTGGCAGGGGAATGGATTGCCTTTGATACTACCGGCATCGCCTTTGCCATGACGGCTCTGTTTGTTGTGATCTTTGTGGAGCAGTGGCTTCAAGCGGAAAAGGAAAAGGCCGCTTTAGGGTTTTGCAAAGCGCATGCTCCGGCCATGATCGGCGCCGGTGTTTCCATAGTAAGCCTTTTGCTGTTCGGGCCGGATCAATTTCTGCTTCCGGCCATGGGCGGATTACTGGCCGTGTTTGCCGCGCTGCGCAAATACTTCGAAAGGGCGGTGGCGGAATGAACGGCCTTCAGGCGGCGGCCACGGTGGCCATCATTGCCCTGGCCACACTTTCTATACGCGTGGTGCCTTTTATACTCTTCCCCAAGGCGCAAAAAACCCCGCCCTTCATACGGTATCTGGGCAGGGTGCTTCCCCACGCCGTGATGGGGATGCTGGTGGTGTACTGCTTCAAGGCGGTGGATTTTTTGAAGCCGCCCTACGGGCTGCCTGAGGTTATGGCGGCCCTTGCGGCAATGGGCCTGCATCTTTGGAAACGCAGCGTCATATTGAGCATCGCGGCTTCCACGGTCCTTTATATGGTACTGCTCAAATTATTGGCATGATTGCCATAAGCATTCCGTTCCATTGGCGAGCCCACACCCGGCGTCCTGAAAAGGCGGCGGCCGAAAAGCTCAAAGGTCGCCCAGCGCCCGGCCCATGGCCAGCATCGATTCCCGAAGTTCGTTTACGATGCGCATCTTCTCCTCGATTGGCTGGTTGTCCGGGTCATACGCTATGCCCATGCCAAAGGAGATAACACGCTTTTCGCGGCAGGCGTATACAGGCACGAAGATGGCCCGCTTGCCGGTCTTGTTGTAGTAAAGCGGGGCCAGCATGGCAAAGCCGGTGAAAAAGTCCCCGATCCCTTTGCGCAGGTAACCAGGCTTATCCAGGGAGGCTGCGTCCGGATTCTCCGGAAAAATGAGAAGATTGTCTTCCGCCTGCATGGCCTCCACCGACAGGCGGAAGGTGGTCATCAGCTCCCTGGGTTTGTTGCGGTAAACGGGAATGCTTTCTATGGAGTGCATGGCCCAGATGCATAAGGGCGCAAGCCAGTTTGAAAAGGGCTTCTTCAGCCTTTCGGGCAGCCACTTTTGCCGTTTGAAGGTATACTTGTAACAGTATTCCGCCACGTTCTCCCGGTTGTCCATCATGTCGCTGATGGTCCAGGGCCTGAAGGAGAAGGGCACATACAGGTTGGTAACCACCGGGCCGTACAGCTCGCCATGATTGCAGATAAAGATCAGCCGGCCATCGGCTCCCGCGGCCACATTTTCCCTGCCTACAAGCCGGTGGTAGTAAAAGGGGCGCAGGATAAACATCAGCAGCTTCAGGCCATAGCGGCGCGGATGGCGGCGGATTACCACCGTCTCCAACTGCTTTTTCAGCGGCGTGTTTTCCTCGCCATCCTTTTGAAGCTGCAAAAACCGCTGCAGCTTATTCAAGTGCCGCTTCGTGAGCGGAAACTTCAGCACACTGAGCATGGCTCCCAGCACCAATAAAAGCGCAGGCACCACCAATACAGGACGGAAGCTGCGTACCAGGCTTTCCACATCCCTTGGCAGATTGGAGCTGTTTAAAAAGCACAGCAGCGTCAAGAGCAAAAGCGTAAGCATCTGCCCAAACAGCACCGCGGCTTCCCGCCCGGCGCTACGCATAAGCGGATAGCCGCTCAAGTCTTCCCCCGCGCCAAACTCCGCCACACGGTGCATATCCCGCTCCATGCCCGCAAGGCATGTGACGCTGACGGTGGCCCCGCAGGAACAGAGCGCCAGCGAGAGATAGGCACTCACAAACTTCAGGCTGCCTGAAATCTGCTGGGAAAACAGGATCAACCCATACATCCAGCAGCAAAGGCCGACCAACAGCAAATAGGCGGGGTCCGGGTCCCGGCGGCTGGTGCGGGCCAGCACCCAGTCCGTCAACTCCCTGGCGGCCAATGTGCATACCAGGGAAAGCAGCATGCAGGTGAGTATCTCCTGGGCGGAGGTGGCGATGAACGTATAGAGCATCACAAGCGTCACCTGCAGCGCGATAAGAATCAGATTATGCATCAGCTCATAGGCGTTGAAGGCGCTCATCCGGCGCAGGCCCGTCACCAGGGAGCGGTAGGAATCCTCCCGGGGAGGCTCCACCTCGGTATATTTGAGCTGCGGCCTGTCCTTCCACAGGGAATAAGCCTCCAGTACCGCACTTAAAATGAAACCGCCAAACATTTGCCAGGCGGACAGCGCTTCTTTTACGCTCCAGGTGAGCAAAAGGGCCACCACCACTGCCGGAGCCGTGTGGCATAAGCCCGTTAATATCAAAAAGCGCCGCCGTAGAAGCTGTCCGTTTACGAACCTTCGCATGATACGGCGGCAGAGGATGCCACGCGTGGTGATGCCAAGCACAATGGCGAACAGGATCCATACCGCCGGATTTTCCAGCGTGATGGGGTAAATCATCAGCAGAAAAAAATTGGAGAGCAGCAATATGATCAGCATTGCCGGCCCCAGCCAGCGGGACCGAAGGCTTAAATACTTGCGGGATTCGCCCGTGTAACTCTGAAAAAAAACCGCCGCGGCCCGGCCGCTCATGAACAGTGCTCCGCCCAGGATGGGCATGGATACCAGGGATTTTGAAACCAGCATGGAATACATGAAGGCATACAGATTGCTAAGGGACATCAATGTCATCATGGCGCTGCGCGTGTGGGCAATCCCTGCGTACTTTTTTGACAGCAAACGCACAGCCTCCCTTTATTTCGGCAATATATACTGCAGCTATTGTAACATAGGGTGCACCAAGGCGCAACGGTCATGTGGGGGAGGGTGGGGGCGGAAACAGGCAGAATGATATTCAATACCTATGCGTGAGCCCATCCAAAAAGGCCGCCCATGGCAGGCGGCCTTTTTGGATAGGCGTATGATCAACTACTTGGTCAGCGTCAACGTTTCCCTTAGTTTTGCGTGGTTCTGCAAATAATCGGTGTTGTAGCCGGCGGCATGGGACATGTGAAGGCTGTAAAGCACCTTGTCGATGCAGGTCACATGCACGCGGCCCCGGACGCGGGTGCCGTCCACCAGCGTGCCCTCATAATTCGCGTAGACACCATCATGCTCCATCAGCGTCCGAGAATCGGTATAGGAAGGCCGAAACTCCGTAAAATTGGTGGAACCTATGCTTTCCAGTATGTCCTTGACTTCCTTTTCCATGTCCTTGGTATTTAGCTGCTTGCTGACAGGCACCTTGTGCAACGTCATGAAGGCGGTGTAATTGTCCCTTTTTTCCGGCTCGGTGAGGGTAAACGTATCGCCGGCGGAATCGTCCTTCGTCCAATTCGCAGGCCCGTCAAATTTCAAGCCAAGCTTGGTGGCCTCATATGTTTGATATTCAAACGTCAGCGCCGGGCGGGGCGTGGGGGTGGGCATATCGATGGGGTCCAGCGGCAGGGGAGTGGAGCCCGCAAAGGCATATGTCTCCGTGGACGCAATTTCCTGCGGCTCATCCATGGTGGATTCGCCCATGTCTTCCTCCGCCTCAGGATCGCCTTCATACCCAAGCGGCTCCTGGGCCGGCGGGTCTGTGGGGGTGTTCATGCCAAACCCCGGAGGCGCCTGCGTTGCGACATCAAAAAGCTGTGGCGAGGCACAGCCGTACAGGGCAGCCAGCAGCACGCAAAGGAGCAAAGCCAGGCTGATTTTACGTATCATTGTATTTCCTCCATCCGTTGCCGATTCCATGTGTAATGGTACATCAAACATGATAACGAATAACGAATCAATTTCATTCCCATTGAACGATTGGCGACGGTTTCTAAAAACATCGCCTTCATTGTACCAGCAGAGGAGAACGCCGTCAACCGATACTTATGCTTCCGGCCTTTCATCGGCCTTCTGCCCGTCCAGGCTGCCGTAACGGGGATGGTATACGCGCCTGTCCAGAGACCATATCTTTTCACTGAAAGAGCCCTCCGGGACCCTGTCCAGTATGCCCTGCATCTCATTCATGCGGGCGTCCAGCACATCGATCCAGTGCAGCGCCTCCGCTTCCGGAAACATGGGCCGCCGGGGGCTGCCGTATTCCGGCTCCCCGTGATGGCTGATGATCATATGCTCCAGAAGCAAAACCAGTTCGTCTTCCACTTTTACCCGAGCCGCCGCTTGACGAAGCTGCGCCACGCCCCGCACCAGATGGCCCACCAGCAGCCCGTCAGCCGTGTAGTCACTGACGTTGCCGAAGCTGTCGCTGTCCATTTCGGCAATTTTCGCCAGATCGTGCAGGATCACACCGGCCCTTAAAAGGTCCCCGTCCAGGAATGGGTAGCAGGCGAGCACGGCGTCCGCCGTTTTCAGCATGCTGGTGGTGTGGTGCAATAGCCCGCTGCGTTCGGCGTGGTGCAGCCGCTGGGCTGCGGGAAAGTAGTCAAGCTCCTCCCCGGCCATGCGCAGCGCTTCCTTAAGCAGCGCTTTGAGCGGTTCTCTTGTCATATTGTCGATGACTTTTTGTATGGCAAGGCGCATGTCCTCCGGCTGTTCCGGGGCACAGGGCGTCAGGAGCGACACATCCATCTGGTCCTGGGGCTCCACGGGACGCATTTTGTCTACGCGAAACTGCAGGCGGCCGTTGTATTCCAGAACAAGCCCCCGCACCTTGACGGCTGTTCCGGGCTGGGGGGGCGCGACAGTGCCATCCCATAATTTGGCGTTGATCTCACTGGTCTTGTCCGCCAGGTTCATATCCAGGTAGCGGCTGCCGCTGGTGGCCGTCCGCTGCTCGCTGGAACGCACCAGCAAATATCCCTCAAACCGCATATCCTTGATAAACTGGGAAACAGACGTCTGCTCCATAAAGCGGAGCCTCCTTTACGCGAAAATTAATAAGGCGCATGGAATCCGGCGGGGTTGGTATAGGTGGCGTATTCGCTGAACCAGCCCACCTTCACCGTGCCCAGTGGGCCGTTGCGCTGCTTGGCCAATATGATCTCGCCCATATTGTCTTCTTCCCCGCCGGTCAGGTTGTAGTAGCCCTCCCGGTGGATGAACATGGCCACATCGGCATCCTGCTCGATGGAGCCGGAATCCCTCAAATCGCTGAGAACGGGCCTTTTATCCTGGCGGCTGGCCAGCGCCCGGGACAATTGGGCGCAGGCGATGAGAGGCACCTTCAGTTCCAGGGCGATGCTCTTTAACTGCCTTGATATCTCGCTGACCTCCAGCTGCCTGTTTTCCGACTTCTTGTCGCTGCCCATCAACTGCATATAGTCCACAATGATCAAATCCAGGCCCTTGTCCATCATCAGCCTGCGGCAGCGGCTGCGCATCTGGGAAGGGGTGAGGCCCGCCGTATCGTCGATGTACATGGGCGAGGCGGCCATGGGGCCCAGCACCTTGGCCAATTGAAGCCAGTCTTCGTCCTTCAGCGTGCCGGAGCGCACCTTCTGCAGGTTGATCCTGGCTTCGGAGCAGAGCATGCGCATGGCAATCTGCTCCCTGGGCATTTCCAGGCTGAACACGGCGATGGTCTTGCCAGCTTTGAAGCAGGCATGCTGCGCGATGTTCATGGCAAGGGCCGTTTTACCCATGGAGGGGCGCGCGCCGATCAGTATCAGTTCGCCCGGATGCATGCCCGTAAGCAGGTTATCCAGGTCGTAAAACCCCGTGGGTACGCCGTTTATCTGCCCCTTCAGCCGGGCCAGCTCCTCGATTTTTTCATAGGTGAAGGTCAGTATTTCATCCACCCTGACCAGCGCTTCGCCGCTGGCCCTTCGCATGACGATGTCGAAGATGGCCTTTTCCGCGTGGTTCAATATCTCCGGCACCGGGTCCTGCTGGGCATAGCTTTCCGCGCTGATCTGCTGGGAAGCGGCGATCAGCCTGCGCAGCGTGGACTTTTCCGATACGATGGCAATGTATGCCTTGATGTTGGCGGTGGTGGGCACGTATTGGGAAACCTCGATCAGGTAGGCGGTGCCGCCCACGCCCTCCAGCGTGCCGCGGCGGTTCAGCTCACTGTCCGCTGTCACCAGGTCCACGGGGCTGCCGGACATATGCAGCGTGCGCATGGCGGAAAACAGCTCCCGGTGGGCGGGAGCGTAAAAGTCATCCGCAGTGAGCATTTCCACCGCCAGCATGACCGCGGCGGGATCCTGCATCATGGCGCCCAGCACCGAGCGTTCGGCTTCCAGGCTATGGGGCGGCACGGCCCGGGACAAACCAGTTTCCATGGACGGACATCCCCTTTGGTCTACTTTTCGGCGGCGGCCACGTGTACCATCATGGTGGTGGTGATGCCTGGATAGATCCAGACGGCCACTTCCGTGTCCCCTGTATGACGGATGGGTTCAGGCAGCTCAATCTTGCGCTTGTCCACCGTCACGCCATGCTGCGCTTTAAGGCCGTCCGCGATTTCCTGGGCAGTGATGCTGCCATACAGGCGGCCCTTTTCGCCGCAGCGGGCGGTGAGCTGGATGACCTTGCCATGTAAAAGATGGGCCTTGGCCTGTGCCTCCGCCTTGCGTTCCGCTTCCTTTTTCGCCTCGGCCTCGCGCTTGCGCTCGACTTCCTTCAGCGCGCCTGGCGTAGCTTCCATGGCCCATTTGCGGGGGAAAAGAAAATTGCGGGCAAATCCATCGGATACGTTGATGATTTCATCCTTGACGCCGGTTCCCTTTACATCCTGGAGCAAAATGACTTTCATGTCAGCCTTCCTCCCTGTCTTTTGGCTTTCGTAAGCCTCGGATATTCAAAAATTGGTCAGCGATGCCCAGGATCATCAGCAGCATGGGCAACAGCAGATATAAAAGGCATGGCCAGAGCCTGCGCATCACCGGCCGGTTGCCGCCGCGCGTTTGGAAAAAATCCAGCAGCGCCGCGCCCTGAATAATAAATGTGGTAGAAAAGGCCGCCCACATCATGTTCCCGGCCAGCAGCATGCCCGGATTGGGAAAGAGGGCCGGCAGCAGGTTCCCCAGGCCCAGCAGAAACACTTTCAGGCCTGTGCTGCGGCTTAAATGCCAGGCGGCAAAGGGAGCCATCTCGGGAACGGGTATCTTTCGCTTTCTGGCGGATACAATGGGGAACGCTACGCCGAATACCCCGGCCAGGATGGCGTTGTTCACCACCGTGGCGGGCAGGAAGGTGTACAGGGTATTTTCCAGAAGCGTGCGAAGGCCGTTCAATAATTCCGTACGCACGCTGGGCATCAGCGCGCCGGGGGCGGTGAAAATTGCTTCCATCAGCGCTCGGACGCCCGTCACCATCTCCTCCGGCACGGACAAAAGGCGGGACTGGTATAGCTGCATCAGGATTTGATCCCCATAGGGGGATGCTGAAATCTGCTGGACCAGGAATTCCGCACCGCCGGAAAACAGGTTACCCTCAAGATAGGGACGCAGAATGAGCAGTACCGCCGTCTGGCAGCCAGCCAGCAGCGCCACATGGGCACCGGCGGTTTGCCAGAAGGGAATTCTGCGAGAAAAGCAAACAGCATGCAGCACTGCGTAAGGCATAAGGTAAAGCGCGCATAAAAGAGGGGCCAGCGCTTCCCCCGAAAGCAGCCAGGCCGCAGCCGGCACCATCAGGGCGCAGGCCGCCATGGGAACAAGGCCTGCCTTGATGCCGCACAGGGAAAGCAGCACCGGGGAAAGAAAACATACCATAACAAACAGCACGGGAATCTGAGCGGTGATAAAGAGCAGCAGCGCATAAGCCGCGAGCCAGAAAACCGCCGGTTTCACGTTGCGCACCAGGGGATAATGCACCATGGGATAGCTCCTTTTCAGGCCGCGCCATGCAGGCGGTTCGCGCCATGGATTCTATATATTGTAAAGCAAAAAGCACGGCACGTCAACACGGGCACTTTGGCTTGACGGCATAGGATTGTACGTTATACAATGGGAAAAGCTGGCGGATATCTGGCTGGCAAGGGGGAGGGTCATCGATGGGGTTTGGGAAGGATTTTCTCTGGGGAGTAGCCACCTCCTCCTATCAGATTGAAGGCGGGGCTTACGCGGACGGTAAGGGCTTATCCGTATGGGATGCGTTCTGCCGGGAGCCGGAGAAGGTGTTCGGCGGGCACACCGGGGATGTGGCCTGCGACCATTATCATTTGTTCCGGGAGGATATCCGCCTCATGGCCTCCCTTCAGGTAAAGGCGTACCGCTTCTCCGTCAACTGGCCCCGCGTCCTGCCTCAGGGCACGGGCACCGTGAATGAAAAGGGCATCGCCTTTTATGACGCGCTGATCGATTGCCTGCTGGAAAATGGCATTGATCCCCTTGTGACACTGTTTCACTGGGAGTACCCCGAGGCGCTGCAGGAAAAGGGTGCCTGGCTGAACCCGGACAGCCCCAAATGGTTTGCGGACTATGCCCGCCTGCTGGCGGACAGGTTTGGCGACCGGGTGAAAAACTATCTTACGCTTAATGAACCGCAGTGCTTTATTGGCCTTGGCTACGGTCTGGGCGCCCACGCGCCGGGGCTGAAGCTTCCTTTAAAGAGCACCATCCGCATGTCCCACCGGGTGATGCTGGCCCACGGCCTGGCGGTTGCGGCGCTGCGGGATGCTGTAAAGGATTGCCGTGTAGGCTATGCGCCCTGCTCCGCCCCCGCTTATCCCGTCAGGGCCTCTCCGGCGGATATTGAGGCCGCCCGGCAGGCATACTTTGCCGTGAATCCCGATCCTAACCGCTGGTACTTTGGCACCTCCTGGTGGAGCGATCCGGTGATGCTGGGGTCGTATCCGGAGGAAGGATTGAAGCTGTACGGCCAATACCTGCCCGAGGGGTTTGAAAAGGATCTGCCTGCCATGCACCAAAGGCTGGATTGGTACGGCCACAACATCTACAACGGCGTGCCCGTCCGGGCAGGGGAGAACGGGCCGGAGGAGGCAAAGCACCCCGAAGGCATGCCCAAGACCGCCATGGATTGGCCCATCACCCCGGAGTGCATGTACTGGGGGCCCAAATTTCTGTTCGAGCGGTATCATACCCCCATCCTCATTACGGAAAACGGCATGGCCGGCCTGGACGCCATTTCGCTGGACGGCGCGGTGCACGACCCAAACCGCATCGATTACCTTCACAGGTACTTGAAGGAATACCGCCGGGCGGCGGAAACGGGCATCCCCCTGGCCGGATACTTCCAGTGGAGCTTCATGGACAACTTTGAGTGGGCCAAGGGATACAACGACCGCTTCGGGCTTGTCTATGTGGATTACGCAACCCAGCGGCGCATCCCCAAGGATTCCGCGTATTGGTATAAGCAGGTCATTGAACTTGGCGGGGAGAATCTGTAAAGGCAATCAAAGCAAAAACCGGCCTAATCCAGCCGGTTTTTTTTGCATGCCCTTAAACAGGGTCAGGCCTTGATGCACGCCAGCACCAACTGCTCCGTTCTTTTCGCCATCAGTTCCACCGGCTCCTTTAAACCGTTCCTGATCCAATCCTTCAAAAGGCTCAAAAAGCCGGCGGCCACAAAGCTGAACGTAAACCGGATCTGTTCTTCCTTCGGGCCGGGATGCAGCCTGCGGTACTCCGAGGCGAATTTTTCATAGCCCAGGGCCAGCAGCTTCTGTAAAAGCGGGTTGTAGGCCTGGCTGTTCATGAGGAGGCTGCGCAGGTCGCCGCTCTGCTGCAAAAAATCGTATACCGCATAATAGATGGACTGTTCTCTGACGGCCCGGAAGCCTGCCGGGTGAATGGGGTGGGTGTCCAGCGTTTTTTGAATTTCTGAAAACACCTCTTCCTCTATACTGCGGTGAAGGTCGTCGATATCCGTGTAATGGGCGTAGAATGTGCCCCGGTTGATGCCTGACAGCCTGCAAAGCTCCGTCACGCTGATGTCCTTGAGCTGCTTTTGCTCCAGCAAACCGATCAAACCACGGCGCAGCATCAGCTTTGTCATTCTCACCCTTTGGTCCAGTTCCTTGCCCACACCGCCGCCTCCTTTTTTACAACCATGCCGAACAATTCCCATCCATGCTGTCGGCTTTCCTACAGTTTCGTCAAGACTGTCTGTTGTATCCGCGCTCCCGCCTTATTATACTAAAATGGAAGAGATAATCAACAACTTGTTGTTTTTGAGGGAAGTGATTTGCGTTGAACGCTGCAATATATCTGGTAACGGGCGCCTGCGGCCATCTGGGAAGCCAGATTGTCGGGCAGCTTGTTAAAAGGGGAGAGCGGGTCCGTGTCTTGAAACTGCCGGGGGAGGATGATTCCCTGCTGAACGGATGGAAGGTGGAGTCGATTTCCGGGGATGTGCGGGACATTGGTTCGCTGCGCGCCTTCTTTCAGGATTTGCCGGAGGAAGCCTGTGTCATTCACGCGGCCGGCATCGTAACGATTGCGGCCAAGGTGGATGATAACCTGCGCCGGGTGAACGTGGAGGGCACAAGGAATATCGTTCAGCTTTGCCTGGAAAGCAAGGTGCGGCGGCTTTTGTACGTCAGCTCCGTGCATGCGCTGAAGGAAACGCCCAAGGGTGAAACCGTCAGGGAGGCAGATATATTTGATGGACGGGCCGTGACGGGAGCCTATGCCAAAACAAAGGCGGAGGCCACGCAAATTGTGCTGAATGCGGTCAAGGCCGGGCTTGATGCCGTGGTGGTGCATCCAAGCGGCATCATCGGCCCCGGTGATCATGGCAGCAACCACTCCAACCAGATTTTCAGGGATTACCTGTATGGGCATCTCCCGGCCATCGTCAAGGGCGGTTACGACTTTGTGGATGTTCGTGATGTGGCCGGAGGCTGCCTGCTTGCGCTTGAAAACGGCAGGCCCGGCAACTGCTATATCCTGGCCAATGCCCATTATGAGATCAGAGAGCTGACAAGCATGCTTCAAAAGTTTGCCGGGATCAAACGCAGGCCCGTGACGCTGCCCCTGTGGCTGGTGCGTGCCTTCGCGCCTCTTGCGGAAGCACTGGACAAACTGCGCAGCCAGCGCCCTTTGTTTACCCGCTATTCCCTGTACACATTAAGCACCAACGATTGCTTTTCCAGCGAAAAGGCCAGGGCGGAACTGGGCTATACCGTGCGCCCCATGGAGGAGACCATGCGGGATATTATACTCTGGGAGCGTGAAATGCACGGTCCGCCGGCTGGCAGGCCTTTCAAGCGGGCACGTGCGGCTCAACCCATGAAGGGGAAATAATATCTGAAAAGTTGAAAAGACCGGGGCAGTGTGCTTTTGCTCCGGTCTTTCGCAATTTTATACAACCTCGATCCAGCCGTTTGCGTCCCGGTAAACCACATCGGGCTGAAGAGTCATATGGTTGGACGCAAATAAATCTTCCACGGTGACGCACAGGAAGCCCTTCCTTTGCAGCAGCAAAAGAATGGCGCGTATTGCCTGAACGGTGGCTTTTTTTGTGTCATGCAGCAGCACAATGCCGCCGTGCTGTGCATTTGTGGCCACGATAGCTTTGACTCTGCCATACTTTTTGTTGGTGATATCGCCGCCGATGACCGACCATTGGATCAGCGGCAAGCCGATTCCGATCCTTACAAACTCGTGATACCTTCCCCCGGGGGCACGCATGTAGGGAGCGGGAAGGCCCGTGATGTCTGCAAGAAGCTGGTCGAACATCGCCTTATGTTCGAATATTTTCTCTTCGGTAAGGTTTTTGGGTTCGTAATGGTTCCAGGTGTGGCTGGCTACAGTGTGGCCCTCGTCGTGCTGCCGCTGCACAACATCCTTGTTTTTTTCCATCAGATCACCGATGAGGAAAAAGGTTGCCTTCGCTCCGTAGGCCTGCAGGTCATCCAGAAGGTCTACCGTGCCCACATAGCGCGGGCCGTCATCAAAGGTAAGGGCGATCATGGGATAACGGCTGTTGTCCGTCTGCCTGGCGGCTTCCTCCGTCATCATGCCGTTTAGTTCGCTGTAATACACCGCTACACGCATCAGGGTGGTCCGGCCGGGATACAGCACGGCGGCAGGGTAGCAAAGCTCCATCTTCACGGCGCCCAGCGTGAAATCGGCCTTTTCCAACGCTTCCCTTGCGCACAGCGCCGTCAGAGTTTGCGGGTCCGCCTCCTCGGGAAAATAGGCGGAGAGCTGAGCCTGAACCGCCTCCGCCAGCACATCCCAGGCGGGGCTCTCCTCCGGAAAGATGTCGGCAAGCAAAATCCGCTTTCCGTTTGAAACATCATAGGTGCGGGTGGTCAATTCGGTATTTGTATGCTGCCGGTGGTAAACGGTGCGGGACAGAATAAGAAAGCTCAGCCAGGATACGCCGGTGGGGGAATAGATGCAGCGTACCTCCAGCCTGGAATCATCCGGCGTCTTTTTCCCCGGGGGAAGGCCGGGAGCCGTACGGTCGATGAAGCTGTTGATGATGCCTGCCAGTTCCTCATTCGCTTGCCGGTTTACGGTGGTGGGATAAAAGGCCCGGACGGTGCTCCCGTTTTCTTGCTTGGTTGTTATTTCCTTTACGTTTACGGTCAGCTCATCCGGTATGGGGGGATAACGGGGCAGCAATGCATGTGCATTGGCAGGCAGGAGCAAAAGAAGCGCAAGAAACGCAGCCAGCAACCGGCGGATCATATAGACCCCTGCTTTCTATATAACAATTAACCGGAGTGTATCAAATCCGGCAAGGTATGGCAAGACATCGGATGAATATCGCAAAAACCGGCTTTATTTGTTCCGGATAACGGGTTCATTCATTGCCAGGGGACAAAAGGCTGAACGGCTCCCTTGCCCTCCACATAGGGGCTGAGTTCAAACCTGGTGTCTTTTTGGATTCGTTTCATGACAACCTCGGCTTCCCCGCCCGACACCAGCACCGGCTGGTAATTGTTTTCCGGGGAGGTGCCGCTGATGTGGATCGGCCAGATGGTGAGCTGATGGCCCTTGTAGACGCCATCCTCAAAGGTGAGATCAAATTGCGCCACATAGCTTTGGATGCAGTGCACCGTTTCGTCCACGCCCGTATTGCCGCCAAAGGAGGCGTTGCCCAGGGAATAAAGGTGAGTCACACCGCCCGTCACGCTGACGCCCTCGGGAACATGGGGATGGTTGCCAATAATGATGTTGGCGCCAAGGCTGCGCAAGGTTTTTCCGTACTTTTCCTGCAGGCTGCCATGGGTGCCCCTGTATTCCTTGCCTGCGTGCAAAGAGGCGATGATTACCTGACAGCCGGCTTCCTTGAGCGTCTGGAAGCAGCGCTTGACTTCTTTGGCATGGTGCTGGTAATAAAGGGGGATCACCCCAACAAAACCGATCTTGATGCCATCCTTTTCCCAGATGCAGGTGTAGTTTCCATACCCGGTGGAGCCGCAATATTTGACGCCGGCATCTTCCAGCGCCTGAATGGTGGAGTGATAGCCGGCCTTCCCATAATCACCCGAATGATTGTTGGCCAGATTGACAACTTCAATGCTGCTCTCTGTTAATATTTTTGTGTAGCTGGTAGGCCCGCGAAAACTGTAACGGCTGGTCTGGGCCGGTGCATCATCATTGAAGATGCATTCCAGATTGATCAGGGTGATATCATCGGCGGCGAACAGGTCTTGCAGCTTGGCAAAAGGGTAAGCGTAGCCATATTTCTCGATGTAGCGCTGAAAGGCATATTCCATTTTGCTCACCAGATCGTTGCTGCCCAGCAGCGCGTCGCCGGTTGCGGTGAGCGTCACTACCTGCGTTTGTGCCTGGGCGGAAGGCATCATGGCCATGATAAACAGTGCAAGCGTGACCGCAATCCATTTTTTCATAATTTCCCCTGCCAACTTTTTGGTTTTTTTCAGTGTATCACGCGCCGCCTGAGACTGTCAATTGCCCTTGACTTTTCCAGATTGTGTGTGATATGCTCTGCGGGTATACGGGATCACAAAAGCCGAAGCGCAAGGAGTCGACAAATGAATTTGAAAAAGATTCTCTATCGCGTCACATTGCTGGTGCTGCTGGTTATGTTTGCCGCGGGCGCAGCTGCGGAAGGACTTGCGCCGCTGCCCATGGATACGTATGTGGGCGGGCCTGTGCCCGGCGATGAAAACTATCTTTCGGACAACGAGTATCAGGACGAATCCATCACAGTCAGGATTTTTGAGGGGCGCCACGCCGATACCGGTTATACCTATGCCTATGTGAAAATCAGCCATCCCTCGCAATTGCGCACGGTGCCCGCCGCGATGGTGAATTCACCCCGTGCCAATTTCCGAAGCACCTCCACAGGCCGGGGCCGCTATGTCGCCCGGGCTGTCAATGCTGTGATTGCTTTGAACGGCGATTATTTCACCAAGCCCGACAAATGCCAGGTTGTCATGCGCCAGACACAGCAGGTGCGCAACAACGCCAACGGTGCCATGGATGTGCTGATTATTGATAAGAACGGCGATTTTGACTATATTCAAAAATGCACCAAGGACCTGTACAATCAGTATTACGAGGCCCATGGCCAGGATATGTACCAGGCGTTCTGCTTTGGGCCCGTATTGGCGGTGGACGGCAAATCCATCATTGCGCAGGATTACAAGAACGGCAACGTCGGCGCGCAGAATTCCACCCAGCGTTCGGCTATCGCGCAGTTGGGCCCGCTGGAATACCTGCTGGTTACCACCGAGGGGCCGCAAAGCAGCGGTTCCAAGGGTATGACTGTGCCCGAACTGGCGGCACTGTGCCAGGATCTGGGCTATCAGTTCACCGAAACAGGATGCAGGGCTGCATTCAATCTGGACGGCGGGAACAGCGCTACCATGGCTTTCAAGCGGATGAACGCCGAGGCGGGCAAGCTTCTGTACGCCAAGATCAATTCTCCCGGGATCGAGCGCTTTTTGAGTGATATGATCTATTTTGCGACATTGGTGGAATAAAAATGAGCGAACCTGTCATTTGGTTCAAGGCATTGGGCTATCCGGTGCAGGCGTACAGCATTTTGTTGGCGCTGGCCGCGCTTGTTTGCGCCGTGTTCATGCATATGCAGGCGGTAAGAAGAGGCCTGAAAAAGAGCACCGCCCTTGTGTATCTGCTGTGCGCCGCGCCGCTTGCACTGTTTTTTTCGCGGCTCATATACTGCGCCGTCCGTTATGAGTGGATTTTCCTGGACGAGATGGGCGAGTTTGACGGCTTGTGGCATTTTTTTGAGGTTGGCAATGGCGGCCTGAACATCGCGGGAGCGCTTTTGGGCTGCCTGCTGGCGGGAGCGGTGTGCGGCCTGATCACACGCCAGAAGGCCGGTGCTATCCTGGACACCGCCGCGCCATGGGGCGCGCTGCTGATTGCCATAGCAAGGTTTATCGAGCCGCTTTCCGGGCAAGGGTACGGCGACCTGGTAGAATCGCCCGCGCTCAGCTTCTATCCGGCGGCCCTTCAGAACGAGTGGGGCGAATGGTCGCTGGCGGTATGCACCATTGAGGGCATACTGGCGCTGGCGCTGTTTTTTGTGCTTTTGCATATCGGGCGGAAAACAAAACGCCCCGGCACACTCAGCCTGTATTTTCTTGCGCTGTTTTGCGCGTCGCAGATCATGCCCCAAAGCCTGCGCAGCGACGATGTCCTGTTTATATTCATCTTTGCCAGGGTGACGCAGATAGGCTTTATGGTTTTGCTCTGCGCGGCGGCAGCGGTTGCCGGCGCACGGGCAGCAAGGCGCGCGGGCGTCACGGTCAACCTTGCCGGGGAGTGGCTTCTTCTTGCACTGGGAGTGGGTGTCTGCATCGGCGCGGAGTTCGCGCTGGACAAGACCAACCTTCCCGATGTGCTGGTCTACGCGGTGATGGTGGCAGCGCTTGCCGGCATGGCGGTTCTGGTTTGCCTGCGAATCAAAAAGGAGGACGCTGTATGAAGCGTTTTTTGGCAATTGCGTTTATGCTGGTGCTTCTTAGCGGTACGGCTAGCGCCGTGACGCATGACAGCGGCACGGGCCTGCCGGTGATATTGGCTGTGGGCGGCAGTTTTGCCTATGCCCGGGACAACCAGGGCAAGCTTTACATCTGGGGTGATAACCAGTACGGGCAGTTGGGCCTTCATTCGGTCAAGCAGTCCTACACCATCAGGGACTTCAAGAGCAGAAACTCCGCTGTGGATGTGAGCAAGCTCAAGGATATCGTGCCTGCGTCCGACTACAGCTTTTTGTGGATGGAGGACGGCACGCTTTTTGGCGTGGGAAACAATTGCTATTATCCGCTGACCGTGCCCGGATCCAGACATGAAACGCATGTCAAGACGAACCTTGAGATAACGCCGGTAGACGTGAAAACGGGGTTTGGCCATGCGCTTGCGCTGACCGCCTCCGGCGAGGTATACGCCTGGGGGCGCAACAACCGGGGCCAGGTAGGCAACGGCAACCATAAGAACCAGTTGACACCCTATAAGGTCCCCCTGGAGAACATTGTTCAAATTGCGGCGGGCGGAAAGTTCTCCCTGGCGCTGGACAAGGACGGGGTGCTTTGGGGATGGGGCGACAACGAGTATCATATGGTCAACCCCACCACCACCCGCGATCAACTGGTCCCTGTGCGCATCGATTACGGTGATATTGACATCGCTTACATCGACGCATGCGGCGCCAGCGTGGTACTGCTGGATTCAAAGGGGACGCTGTGGACGTGGGGCCGGAATGACATGCATCAATTGGGCTACGATACCAAGCGCAAGCCCACCAGGGAACCACAAAAAGTGATGCTGCCGCTGCCGGTTACCTATGTAGCGGCGTACAGCTCTCAGACTTATGCCATCCTGACCGATGGCTCCCTCTGGTCCTGGGGTAACAACAGCTATGGGCAGTTGGGCCAGGGCTTCCGCTCCGCCGCCAGCCAGGGCGTGCTGCCGGGGATGGCTTACGACAAGGATGTGGTGATGGTCATGGGCGGCAGCTTGTTTGCCATTGCCATGACAAAGGATGGCACGGTGCTTTGCGCCGGCATCAATAAATTCAGCCAGCTGGGTGACGGCACCAGCAAGAGCAGGTATGCCATGTCTCCCAATGGGATGGACCTGATCCTGCCCTGACCGGGCATTGCGAATAATAAAATAACAAGTGACAGGGAATTTTGGCATAGTGCGCCCATGGTTTTGCATGGGCGTCTTTTTTTGTTTGGAATAAGATGTATCAAGGCTAAAGCGCTGCGGCGCTTAAGGCCCATGCACAGGAAGGTTGGTCAACAGTGATGTTTGAAGATAAAACGCTGCTCATCACGGGTGGCACAGGGTCTTTTGGCAATGCGGTGCTCAAGCGCTTTTTGCCTACAGGCATCCGGGAAATCAGGATATTTTCCCGGGATGAAAAAAAGCAGGACGATATGCGCAAGGTTTACAACAACCCGAAACTCAAATTTTTCGTGGGCGACGTGCGGGACGCGCAAAGCCTGCGAGATGCCATGTACGGCGTGGACTATATCTTTCACGCGGCGGCGCTCAAGCAGGTGCCAAGCTGCGAGTTCTTCCCCCAGGAGGCGGTAAAGACAAACGTATTGGGGTCGGAGAACGTGCTCGCCGCGGCCATTGCGGCCGGGGTCAAAAAAATCGTGTGCCTTTCCACCGACAAGGCCGTTTATCCCGTAAATGCCATGGGCATTTCAAAGGCCCTGATGGAGAAGATATTCATCGCCAAGTCCAGAACCGTGGATGAAAACAAAACACTCATCTGCGGCACACGCTACGGCAATGTAATGGCCTCCAGGGGATCGGTGATTCCCCTGTTCATCCAGCAGATCAAAAGCGGGCAGCCCATTACCATCACCGATCCCAATATGACGCGGTTTCTGATGGATCTGACGGAAGCCATTGATCTTGTACTTTTCGCCTTCGAAAACGCCCGCGCCGGCGACCTGATGGTGAAAAAAGCGCCCGCCTGCAATATCGGCGATCTGGCACAAGCGCTCAAGGAGCTTTTTCATGCGGACAATCCGGTTCAGGTGATTGGCGTCCGGCTGGGGGAAAAGATACACGAAACGCTTCTGACCAGGGAAGAAAGCGCCACGGCGGTGGATATGGGGGACTTTTTCAAGATACCCGCGGATGCGGGCGGGCTTAACTATGCCAAGTATGTAAGCTGCGGCAACCGGGCCATCGGCTCCATGAAGGAGTACACCTCCGGCAATACCCATCAATTGAACGCACAGGAGTTGAAGGAGAAATTGCTGCGCTGTGAATATGTTTCAGACGAGTTAAGGATGTGGAATGAAAAATGGAACTGATCCACACGCTTCTCTTTCTGCTCAGGGAAGACAGGCTCCCCGATGACATGGATCTGGCAAGGGCCTGCCTGCAATCGCTTTCGGGAAGCGCCTACAAGACGGTGGTGGTTTTCAACCAGGGATTCTGGACACATGACAGACTGAAAGAATTTTTGGCCGAATTCGCGCTTGATTTCCATATCATCGGCGAAGGGATCAACGTGGGCACAGCCGCCGGGCGGCAGCGCTGTTTTGAGTATGTATGGAAGAACTTCCCTGATTGCGTTTATATCAGCGAGCTTCATCTGGATATGATCTTCCCTGAACGCTGGGAGGATGCTTTGACGGATTATCTTGATGCCCATGACGAGCCCATGGTGAGCTGCGGGATTGTAGACAAACAAGGCAATATGCCTTTTTTCAACAAGGCGGCCGCCCTGCCGCAAACCAGGGAGGAATATGGCGCTTTCCTTCAAGGCTTGCGGGAGGATATCATCCTGCATGGGTTTACCAACCCCTGCGTTCATGCATCCCGGATCCTGAAGGAGGTGGGCGGGTACAATCCGCTTTTCTTGAAGGGCGGACAATGCTTTGAGGACGACAGCATGCTGCTTGGTTATTACTATTATTATGGGACAAGGCGGAACTGGTATCCGAAGATCAATTTCAATTCCGTCGTTTACCACGCCGTCGCCGGGCAAAGGATGAACATGGGTGGCAATATAACGGTCAATTTCAACGGCCTTGTCAAGCAATACGGCTTAATGGGGCTGAAACACTTGAGCACGCTTCATAAAAGCGCGTGGCACAAAAGTTTTTTTTCCATGCAGTATGATAAGCTTTTGCCGCACTGAACATTGTCCACACAAATGAAGCGGATGGATCATAGTATGATATGGCATTACAGTATCATATGTGATGCTATCAGTTAAGACCCGGTAAGGGTGAATATGCAACGGATGACCTATTGAAAAGTACTAGGGGGATTTCGATGAGCAATATTGCATTGCAGATAGAACGGTCGATTGCCGGTTCGGTAGCTGCAGGAAGCAACGTTATTTTTGATACAACAGTCTACTCCGCCGGGAATATCAGCTATAACAGCATCACAGGCGTGATTACCTTCAATGAGCCGGGCAGATATGTGCTGGACTGGTGGGTTGCCACGCAATCTTCACTGTCTTCAGGCATTGTCTTTGCGCTGTCCTCTTCACAAGGGGATTTTTTGGAAGGGAATTCACCCATAAGGACTGGCGAAGTAGTAGGCATAGCCATTATTGATGTGGCTGCTGCGCCTGTTACCGTATCGCTGGAAAACGCTTCGACAAACACGGTATATTATTCAACCACTGTTCCGCTGACGGCGACCCTTGTGGTTGTGGAAGATGATATTGTCGGTCCTACCGGAGGCACCGGGCCGACAGGCGATACCGGCCCCGCAGGCGACACGGGTGACACCGGCCCCACGGGCCCCACGGGTCCTATCGGTCCCACCGGTCCCACGGGCGACACCGGCCCCACCGGTGACACGGGTCCCACAGGCGACACGGGTGATACCGGCCCCACGGGTGATACGGGCGACACGGGTCCCACCGGCGACACGGGCGATACCGGCCCCACAGGGGATACGGGCGACACGGGTCCCACCGGCGACACGGGCGATACCGGCCCCACAGGGGATACGGGTGACACGGGTCCCACAGG
>JAEYOV010000056.1 GCA_023411395.1 Bacillota bacterium | reverse complement strand
GTCTTACACGGCTTGCTGTGTTTCCTATCCCTGTTTTTCCTTCATTCCTCGCTCCTTGACACCGCTGTTTATTCTTCTATAACAAAAACTGTCGTGCTGGAGAATTCTCTCCAGCACGACAGCCCCTCCCTTATCCCAAAACCGTCCCTACACCCTCCCCATCACCTTCGCGCTGAGCAGGCCGACCACGAGCTGGCGCACGCGCCGGCGGGTGGGAACATCCATATGCCGAAGGGACGAGAGCATGGCGCCGGCGTTATGGAGGACGGCCTCGCCGATGTTTTCCACGGTGGTGATGTGGGTGGCGGCCAGGGCATCAAACAGCGTATCCACCAGGGTCATGCGCTCCGCGGCCGTCATGCCGGAAAGCCAGGAACGCAGCACCTGGTCCAGGTTCCGGCTGCCGGGGCGCAGTGCATCGATCACCTCAAAGCCGGCGCGCTTTACCTGCCAGGAAAAGGGGTTGTGCTGCATGAGGCCTGAGGCGGTGCTTTTCACCACCATGTAATCCTCATGGTGCTGAAGTAGCATGCCGATGATGGAGGAATCGGGCACGATGGAGCGGAGCTTGGGCATAATGCGCGTATAGCCGCAGCTTGCGAAGGTGCCCTCGTCCATGCCGGGGCCGTCGTTGCTGAAGACGCTGATGATCCTGTCCTGCACCTCCTCCGGGGCATAGGCCGAGGCGTATACGGAAAGGTTTCCGCCCTTGCTGTGGCCCCCCACCCGAATAGGGAGGTCAAAGCGCCGGGAGGCTTCCAGCAGGTAGACCAGCGCGTCGGCCTGGGCCGGCACGGGGCAGGCGAAGGAGAGGTTGAAATCCTCCTTCCAGCCCACCAGGGTATCGTCGGTGCCCCGGTAGGCGATAAAGGCCGTGTTATCGGGCAAAAGAAAGGTCATGGCCGCGAACTGCTTTTCCTGCGCCACGTTCGTGTCGTGGCGGTAAGAGCAGACTTTGGCGCTTGCAAAGCGCCCGCCTTCCCCCATGAGGGCAAGCATGGCCCGGTTGCTGTCCTGCTCGATGTAGCCGAAGGCGTCGGGAATGCCGTGCAGGGCCTTTGAAAGCTCCGCAACGGTCATCTCCCCGCCCTCGGGCAGCGCGTGCTCCAGGGACAGGTACGCAAATTCGGACAGAATCAAATTGTCCACATCATTAAAAGGCGCGCAGGAAAAGGGCACGTCGGCACGCCAGGATAAATAGTCCAGAAGATTGGCCATCAAACCGCCTCCCATCCGCGATGAAAACGCCAGGACACACGAGCCGGCCGGCGCATGCCCGGACGGGAACAATATATATAAATAATGGAAAAATGTCAACCGGGTGCAGAAAACCTTGCGTATGCAGGCGCCATAAAGCAATATATGGAATATAACCCCGGTTTCATATTGCAGGAGGGAGACCTGATGGTATATGATGGACGTGGCGCCGTTACATCCTACTACCGCGGCGATAAGTTCCTGTATAGCGTTGATGTGAATGGCCGTGAGGTTTTCGGCCCGGACTATATCAAGCATATTCCCGGCCTTGATGAGCGGAAAGCCAAAGCAATCGAGAACATGATTTTCGGCATCGTGCTTCCAGACCATGCATCAAGATAAATATCATGGAGGAGCGTTATGCAAGAACCTTACGATATAGACCGGGAGCAGATCATCTTTCGGGCCAGGGCAATTTTCCAAAAAAACCGGAGGCAGCTTCTTTTATGGGCAGTCGTCTATATGCTGCTGCTGTATGGGCTTCTAGCCGTCAGTCTGGTTGTCTCATCGGCAGCCGTCAAGCTGGCTATTTCTCTGATCCGTTTGGCACTGATGCCATGTCTGATGGGCATGTATGCTTGGCTCCACCGCATCCTTCATGGGAAAGACCGGGCCATCACCGGGCTGCTTGATCCATTCCGGTGGATCAAAACCCGGTCCATTGGGCGCTTTTTCCTGCTGGTGATCGTTGTAATCGGCGTTTCCTATATCCAGATGTTTTTCCTCAACGCTGCGATCAGGTTTATAACGCCGGACGCCGCCGAGTCTTATAACCAGCCTGCCCTGAATGCCTTTTGGCTGTTCGTCCCTGTCATCCCGGTTCCTGTATACCTGATGCTTCAATGGGCCATGGATTTTTACTGCATTCACGCGGTACAGACCGAAGGCCGGAAGGCATGGGGCATCATTGGCTACCATTCCGCCATCTTCGGTGATACCGTCCGGATAGAAGCGCGGCTGATGGCCAGAATTTTGTGGCTTCCCTATGCTGTTTACTATGCCATTTGCATTTTGGCGATGTTCATAACGAGCCTGGCAGCGGTTATCCCCATCCTTGCCCTATGGATGTCCTTCACTTTTCTGGGCTTCGGTCTTGTGTATTATCCCGTATCGGCTATCGCAAGGTTTCTGCTCATCATGCAGCAGCCCCGAAAAATCCCTGTTCCGGAAGAATCCATCGACTTTCATGAAATGGACGCTGCCTACGCGGTTTATCAAAAAGAGCGGGAAGAGTACCGCCGGGCGCGGGAAGCGGAAAAGGCAAAGCGGAGGGCGGAGGAAGCGGAGGACGAAGACGGGGAAGCATAGAAATTTTTAGAGGAAGGGCGCGGGACCCTGGCCGCCCAAGGGGGACCGGTCCCAAGCCCACGGCGCGAAAGCGCATTCCAGCCCGCTCCGGCGGGCTTTTTGATTTTTGTCATACCATGCATGACGCATCCGTATATTGTAACGGCCCGCCTCCCCCCGCTGGCCATGAGGGAGGTATGCGCATGCTCAAAAGGAAGAAGCTCCTCGCCCTGACACTGCTCACAACCATGCTGGCCATGGTGCTGATCCCCGGCACCGGCTCGGCCAGCCTGCTGCTGAACACAGGCTGGGGCGGAAGCACCTATTGCATTCCCGGGCCCACCGGGCCAACGGGGCCTACCGGGCCTACCGGACCCACCGGGCCCAAGGGACCCACCGGATGCACCGGGCCTGCCGGGCCCAAGGGACCCACCGGATGCACCGGGCCTGCCGGGCCCACCGGGCCCAAGGGGCCTGCCGGATGCACCGGGCCAACGGGCCCCACCGGACCCAAGGGGCCTGCCGGGTGCGCCGGGCCAACAGGACCCACCGGGCCCAAGGGGCCTGCCGGATGCACCGGGCCCTGCGGGCCGGCGGGGCCCACGGGGCCGACCGGGCCAATGGGGCCCACTGGGCCGACCGGGCCAATGGGGCCTGCGGGACCCACTGGGGATAAAGGACCCACGGGCGATAAGGGCGAGACCGGGGATAAAGGTTCCACTGGGGATAAAGGTTCCACCGGGGATAAGGGCGAGACAGGCGACAAGGGCCCCACCGGCGCTGCCGGGCCTGCTGGATGCAAAGGCCCAACCGGCGACAAGGGTCCAACGGGGAACAAAGGCCCCACCGGGGACAAAGGCCCGACGGGGAACAAGGGCCCCACCGGGGACAAAGGCCCCACCGGGGACAAGGGCGACAAGGGCGAGACAGGCGACAAAGGCCCCACTGGCGATAAAGGCGAAACAGGAGACAAGGGCCCCACCGGCGCTACGGGATACATAGGCCCCGCGGGCCCGGCTGGTGAAAAAGGCCCCACCGGTGACAAAGGCCCCACCGGGGACAAGGGCGATAAGGGCGAGACAGGAGACAAAGGCCCTGCCGGAGACAAGGGCGACAAGGGCGAGACAGGAGACAAAGGCGAAACCGGTGACAAAGGCGAAACCGGTGACAAGGGCCCTGCGGGCGATCCCGGCAAATGCAGCCGTCCCCCCTTCGTGTCCCTGAATACCGACCGGCTGCGCCCCGCCGCCGGGGAACCCTTCACCGTTACCCTCACCTTCCTCAATCCCGACGAATCCTGCTACGACCGCGAAAAGGGCTTCAACGTCCGCGTTTATACCATGGATGATACCGCCCTGCCAGGCATTCATTATACGTACTTTGAAAAGACCTTCACCTTCGGCCGGCCGGACGACCCGCTGGAGCAGGTGATCGAGCTATCCACCACCGCCGCCTGCGCCTTAAAAAACTTCACCCTGCGCATTCAGCGCGATGTCGGCGTCGTGGGCATCTATGACATCTGCGAGCTGCGGGTAAGCGAGTGACGCGGGAGAAAATACGGATTCATAGGCGGGGAGGGCTGCCCCCTGTAACCCTGTCCAGGGGCGCTGCCCCTGGACCCCGCCAAAGGGATATAACCCCTTTGGAAACCCCAGTTTAGGGATTATACAGTTAATTTGCTGCCGAAGGACTCCAAAGGGCGACCGGAAAGGCTTTGGTCGCTCCTGCAAGAGCGAAACCTTAAGCCTTCCTCAAAAGGGAGGTGTCATGGCGAAGCTATGACGGAAGGAGTAAACCGGCCGGTTGCCGGCAACTGGCTTGTGACAAAGGCTGTTTTCTCTTTCGTTCCGAAAGGAATCCCCATTATGGGATTATCTAAAGCTTATAACATAAAGCAAGACCACAGCAGCATGGTGTGGTCTTGCTTTCATTAACCTTTTCATTACAACAATGCTATGTCACCCTATCTTTCCTTTCCGAATCAGCCTGTTCAAATCCTCCAGGGAGACGCCGCGAAAGGAAGCCACGCATTCATCATCCTCTTTTGCGCGGTTTGAAAAATAGGGCACCAGCGCTTCATAGATTTCGAGTGTTGTCACCGTTGGCGGTATCTTGGGGCTTGGTTCCTTCAGCATGGCGGTGCGCAGCATGTCCGCCATAGATAAATCCCAACCACGCTTGATGGAAGTAAGCTTCAGCGAGGCAAAGCAGACAGAACCCAATTGCTTTTGATCCATCCCGATCATCCTTTCTATGCCTTCATGCTACCCGGCATGGTGATCTCCCGGTTGCGCTCATCCGACATTTTCAAGTCACCCATGAGAGAAGCGGCATAGACAGCATCCTTACCATAGCGCCGCCTGATATCATATACGGCATCCTCCACCTTTTCCCTTGCCAAACGCCTTTCCGCGCTCTGGAACAAATCCAATTGAACGGGCGTACCCTTGGGAATCAGGTTGATGCCCCGGATGCAAAGTGAGCGCACTTCCTTTTCCCATTTATAGTTCCTTTCGAACAATTCCATCCCCTTCAAAGCAAGCTCATAAGGGCTTTGAGATGGGGCGGCAAGCTGTGTTTGAAACTGTTTATAAGCAAGCTCCTTGTCCCGGTACGATACCTGTACCCCCCGCGCCATAAGCCTATATACCCTCAAACGTTCGCCCAAATCCTGCGCCAGGGAATACACCACCCGCCATACTTCCTCATTGTTTTGAAGGTCAGATGTGCATGTGATCCCATGGCCCAGGGTTTTGATGGGCGGTGAAAAATCCTTGTGCGTTACCTTTGATTCATCTTCCCCATTGGCAAAGCGCCATAGCATCAGCCCGTTCTTCCCGAAAAGGCGGTAAAGGTATTCAGGCTGCGCTTTTGCCAGGTCGCCTATGGTGTATATCCCAACATTCAATAAGTCTCTTGTGCTGGCCCGCCCCACAAAAAACAGATCGGGCACCGGCAGCGGCCAAACCATCTTTTCAAAGTCCGGCTTTTCGATGACGGTGATGCCTTGGGGCTTGTTCATGTCGGAGGCCAGTTTCGCGCTGGCCATGCAGAAAGAAACGCCGACGCTCACCGTCAAGCCAAGCTCTTCCCATACCGTGCGGCTGATCCTTTCGGCAATTTTGCGCCCGCTGCCAAACAATAATCTGCTGTCGGTCACATCTAAATAACACTCGTCTATACCGTACTGCAAAACTAAATCGGTATACCGTTCATAGATGCTTCTTGTTTTTTCGGAATACTCCACATATTCCTCATAGTGCGGGTGTACAATTTTCAAGCCGGGACAAAGCCTCTCTGCTTCCCAATTGACCATGCCTGTCTTGATGCCTGCCTTTTTCGCAAGCGGCGATTTGGCAAGCACAATCCCGTGACGGTCTTCCGTTTTCCCGCAAACGGCATAGGCCGTCCCGCGAAGGCGTGGGTTGAGCATGGCTTCCACCGAGGCGTAATAGGCATCCAAATCACTGTGCAATATAGTCCTGCTGCAAACGTCTGCTTGCATGCCAAAGCCTCTTTTCTGGGGGATGTTTCCTGTTGACGAATACGATCCATTGGCATATAATGCGAATGAACGTTCTCTTGTGCGATCTAATTCTATCAGGGTGGATACTGGCTGTCAATAAGCGGGCTGTATGCATCTTCTGGAAAAGAATCTGAAAAGGCTGAAAGCATGGAGGAAAGCCCATGGAAGCAACGAAAGTATACATCAGTGTCGTTGCGGCATTCCTGGAGGATGGAACCATAGAACCCAAGTCTCTGACCTGGACAAATGGCCGGGAATACGCCATCAAAAAGGTGCTGGGCATGCGCCCGGCGGCAGCCGAAAAATGTGGAGGGCAAGGGGACAGGTATACCGTGCAAATGGCAAACGGAGACATTCGATACCTGTTTTTCGAGCATAACCCCAAAAGATACCAAGCGCCGCTAGGCCGCTGGTTTGTTGAAAAAATCACCCAATAGCCGGGAGGGAAAGCCATGTGCGGCAGGTATTACGTACTGGACAAGAACATTGAAGAACTGAAAAGGATCATCGACGAGGCCCAGCAAAATCTTGATAAGGCGAATGCGGAAAACCCTGAGAAAGCCAAACCCATGAAGATGGGCGAAGTGTTTCCCACCGACATTGTTCCTGTCGTGTGCGCCAATTCCAAGGGGGAGATCGTTGCCTATCCCATGAAATGGGGCTATACCTCCCCGGATGGCAAAGGCGTTCTTATCAACGCAAGGAGCGAAACGGTATTTGATAAGGCCATGTTCCGATCCGGCATCATGGAGCACCGCTGCCTTGTCCCTGCGCTCAACTATTACGAGTGGGAGAAGAAAGGTTCCGAGAAAACCAAGTACGCCATCAAAGCGGAGAATGAGCAGATCACTTTCCTTGCGGGCATCTTCCGCATGGAGAAAACAAGCAAGCTCCCGGTATTCGTTATCCTCACAAAAAACCCGGAGGATAACATTGCATTCATCCATAACCGAATGCCCGTTATCATCCCCAGGGAATTGCAAAAGGAATGGCTGTCACGAACAGGGAACCCGGAAAGAATGCTGATGCAGGCTTCCCAGCAGGTTGTTTTTGAGGCGGCGGAGTAGAATCTAAAAACATTGAGGTGCCGATTATTATGACCATTGAAGAATCCATACAGCAAGCGCAGCGATGGGTTGAATCAAGAATTGAAATAATATCCAAGATAGATGATGAAAGGTTTCGTCGTATATTATTTTTATCATTAATTGATGCGTTTGCACAAAACCACTCAAATTTTCAGAAACATAACCAGAAAGAATTTTCCGATTTTTTGTACATATATGCATCCTCCAGATGGCCGTTTCTAAAGTATATATGTCCAGTAACACTATTCAACTATTACTCAGATAGATTTCAGAAAAATGTACTATCTATTCATCTCACAAACGGAAGAATATACGTTGCTGATGCCAGCGAAATGAAGGCAGAGGGGGAGAGGATTAGAAAATTTCTTTTAGATCAAGGGATAAAGGACAATGATATACAGAAGCACACATATGCAAATCTTGTTTACGCTATGCGAAATAAATTGGCGCACGAATTGACAATTCCAGGTTCAAGGATCGATTTACGCTATGATGCATCCAATAAAATTCCCAATGTATCACAGGAGCATAAACAATACTATGATGCTTCGAGCAAGTCTTTTAAGATAACCGAAGCTAATTGGAATTTACATATCCCCGAACAATTTTTACAAGATTTGCTAACCGAATCATCATCACAGTATCTTAACGCGTGCAGGGTAAATTCTATCATACCTTTTTCAAATCATTCTTACGGGAGAAAGTTTTACTTCGCATGGTATGATTGAAATTAAGAGATGCAAATCCAGGAAATTTGCACCCTATTCATAATAGAGCTTGTAGGCGGCTTCTTCCTTCTCCGTCCAGAATCCGCCCCGTGACCATTCATCCTGTTGCTGGCGTAGGGCTTGATAATCCTGCTCAAATTGATCCCGTTCATTAACTGTAAGCGCAGGATCATTCCTTTTTCTATCGGATTCTGTAATTTGCTTTTCTAATCTGGATTCCCACATTTGCCTGTATTGATCCCTTTTCATAAAGATGCCCCTTTCTAATTCAAGAATATCATGGGATAGTATCTTGTTCATTATATCTGCATCAAATCCGTATTCGCTAAAAAATAAACGCACCCCACCGTTAAATCATCAGCATCCGCATCAAGAAAAAACCACACCCTCACTCCCCAAACGTAACCACCCACGAATCAGCCTCATCATCCCCGTCATCAAAATCCGTCCCCTCTGCCGGGGCCGTCCCTCCTGCCGGGGCCATTCCCTCTGCCGGGTCCATTCCTCCTGCCGGTTCCCTCCCCCATTCCGGCTCTTTTTCCTTCGCCACGCGGCACGCATGGCACTGATCCAATACGTCCCTCAGCGAAGCCATGTCCACAGGCTTTGCCAGGTGACGGTCGAACCCGGCCTCCATGGCCAGGGCAATATCCTTTTGCCCGGCGTACCCCGTCATCGCAACCAGAAACACTTCCTTCAGCGAATCCAATTCCCGTATGCGCCTGGCAACCTCAAACCCGTTCATGTTGGGGAGGCCGATATCGCAAAAGATCACATCCGGCCCATACGCCATTGCCTGCTCAATGCCCTTTTCGCCGTCATGGGCCGCGGCCGCCTCATGCCCCATCAATTCGAGCATGGAGCACAGAAGATTGTTCAGGTCACGGTTATCCTCAATCAATAAAATGCGCCTGGCGCGTGACGCCTGTTTGTGACGGCAGCCCTGCCCGCTTTTGTCAGCCTCCGCCACGGCGCACAGGGGCAGGCGGATGCTGAAAACCGAGCCAAGCCCCAAGCCGCCGCTGTGAACGCTGACGCTTCCGCCATGGAGCCGGGCAATGCCCTTTACAATGGACAGGCCCAGGCCCAGGCCGCCGTTGCGCCGGTCGAGTGAACGGTCCGATTGCTTGAACGGCTCAAACAGATCGGGCAAAAACGCCGGCTCAATGCCGATGCCTGTATCCTCCACCTCGATCACAGCCGAATGACCGTCCCTGTATACCTTCAAAACGGCTTCCCCGCCCCTGTCGGTAAATTTCAGGGCGTTGTGCAGCAGGTTGCCGATGATTTGCTTCAGGCGCACAGGGTCGGCCTGAACAAAAACCGTGCCGCGCACATCGGTATGAAGCGCCACTCCCTTTTTTTCAAAGAGCGGCTTGTGGTCATCCGCGGTGGATAAGGCGGTTTGAATCAAATCCAGCTTTTCCTTCTTCAGTTCGATCTTGTTGTTTGTGATGCGTGTCAGGTCCAGCAAATCATCCACAAGATGGCATAGCTGGTCCATTTGACGCTTCATAATTTTCCTGGCTTTCTCGGTTTCCGCTTGATCCTGCGTGATATCCATTAGCTCCAGGCCTACGGAAACGGTAGCCAGCGGGTTTCTCAGCTCATGGGACAGGGCGTTTAAAAATGTGTTCTTGTTCCTGTCCGCCGTTTTTAATTCCTGCACCAGCATGCGCGCGTGCTTCTCGCTTTCCAGCAGCGCCGCCTCCGCGCGCTTTCGAAAGAGTACCTCCATCACCGTTGGGGCCAGCGCCTCGAGCATTTCCCGGTCCTCCTCCCCAAAACCGCCCTCGCGGCCCCAAACCGCGATCACGCCGGCGGTTTTGCCGCCATGCAGGAACGGCACGCCCAGGAAGGACGCGGGCGCGGGTTGATCCTTTGCCGCGCCGGGGCCGTCCGGCCGCGGGGCCGGCGCGTTTTTGAGCAGGCTTTTGCCCCTTTTCAGAACGCAGCAGCACAGGTTTTGCATGGCAAGGCCTGGGGCCGGATTATCATGCCCCGCGTGCGCTTTGAATTGTTCCAATCCGGGACCGCTGAGGGCAACCGCCCGGAGAAGGCCGTCCTCGCCCGTTTCGCCAATATAGCTGAATTGGCTTTTTGCAGCCCGCCGGACAATGCCAAGGCAGGCCCGCTCCAGCGCCTGAACGCTTTCACACGGAATGGCGCTTTTGTATATTTGCCTGATCGCCTTCAGCATCCTGTTCTGGCGCTTGATTTGCGATTCATGGCGCTTGCGGCCGGTGATATCCATAAACGAGCCGTATCCCTTTGTAAGCTCCCCTTTGTCGCCGTAAACCAGCCGGCCCTGTTCCAGCACCCAGAGAACATCATCCATCCTGTCCCTGATACGGAATTCCGATATAAACCCCGGTTCACGGTTCAGCACGGCCTTTTGCAGGGCTTTTTGGTGCGCCGCCAAGTCTTCCGGCAGCATCCTCTGGCGAACCGCCTGCAGAAGCCGGCCGGCCGGGACAGATTCCAGGCCAAGCCGCCTGGCCCATCGTCCGGAGCAAATCACGGCCTCTTTCTGGTAATCAACGATATACGTGCCTTCCGTGGAGCTGTCCAATATTTCCAGCAGTATCTTTTCCTTCTGCTCCAAGGCAATGTCCTGCCTGAGCAAATTCAGTTCCGTTTGTTTTCCTTCCACCGCGCCTGTCCCAACGTTTTTGATAATTTGAAGCCCGTCGCCGGCCTTGATCATGTTCAGGCTATGGTTCCTGATGATATCTTCAAACGCGTGGATATCAATTTGATTGATGTCATAGCAGCAGATCACGGTAAGGGGCAGATTGAAAATCATCGGGCTGAAGCTTCTTTCATACGCTGCAAATTCCCGGGTGTAGCCCTTCAGCCAGCATGTGTCGCCGACAGCCCTTACGCCCTCATAGCCCTTTTTTTGAGCCAGGTGAATCAGCTCCATCCATTGGCCTGTCACCCTTGCTTCGTCAAAGCGGCCCTCTGCAAGGTACCACTGCGTATACGGGACGATCATCAACTGCCCGCTTTTCAGGAACGCTTCCGTCCTGCTTTCTAGCCTGCTCATGATGCCGATAATATCCTGCCTTAAGATATTGGAAGAATAAATCCAGATGCATAACTCGTTGCCTGATAAGCCTTCCTTGATATAGGGCGCCAGAACGTTTGCAAACTCATCCTTCGACGAATAAATATGGCTGATATGGGTCCCCCAGGCAATATCCCCGACAGGCGCTATTCCCGATTTTCTCATTTCGCTGCCCGGCAACATAGTAAGCTCCTTTCCGCGGCGCAATGCCAAGCTTATACATTTTTTGTTTTCTTCCGGACGGGCACAAAGCACCAGCGATATCCATTTTATCGGATATTTGGTATGGTTACAATGATTTATTTTGTGGCATGATTCATGCATTGAAAGCGGAGGCTGACCATTTTGAGCCTTTAGGCCGCAGGGAAAAGGCCGAAAAAAAGCCCGCACCCTATGATGCGAACCGCATTCCTTCCGCAGGCGCATGTTAAGATAGGATTCGGGGGGAGCAAAGTGCCATCTGTCACGTCACCTATCTGTCCGTGTGAAATGTCTCCGCGTCCATGTTCGCCTTCTTGTTTTCCAGATCGTTTTTCTGAATCGATTCCACAATGCCGGTCACGTATTTTTCATCGTCCCCGGGGAACACGTACGCCGTGATGATCTTCAAAATGCCGATCACCGCGCCAATCAGCGTTGCGCAGGCGGTTACCAGCGCGATGATGTCGTTGATATCCTTGTCCTGTTTGACGGTCCACCACACGATGGCAAAAACGCAGGCCATAAGCAGCACAAAGGTAATGAACGCGCAGCCCCAGAACAGCACCGCCCGGTACTTTCTGCCGCTCAGCGCTTTGATCCGGTAGTACTTGACGTACTCCTTCAAAAGCGAAGTGATCTCCTTGTCGCGCCTTCGCTGCTGCTCCGTCTGAAAAGGATCGCGGCCCAGCGCCGCATAGCTGTCCGCCGGATCAAAATCCTTTTCATACAGGGAGCTTACAAGATCCAGGTACGTTTGTTCCTCCGTCTTTTTCATACGCCACACCTCGCTACGTGGCCAGATCCACCTCTCCCATGCGCCGCCTTGCGCTTTTAACCGGTACGTTGAACAGCCTGCCCAGTCTTTCCGGCATCTCCCCGTCCGGAATCCCCATCTCCTTCAGTTCCAGGTATTTATTGTGGAAGGCGCCGGCGGGCATCAGCAGGCACGCCGCAAAATAATCCATGCCGTCCTCTTCGCCGCTGCCGCTGCGGCTCTCGCGCCGGGCGAGAATGATGTCCCCCCCGGGCCTGTCCTGAAGGTGGAAAAAGTAGTGCCCCAGCTCATGGGCGATGATGAACCGCTTGAAGGGGAGCTCGCGGCCGGCGTTGACGCCGATGAGCTTTTGGGTCTTTACGCCCAGGATCCGCTCCTCCCTGGTGTTCACCAGGAGGATCCCGTCCTCGCCGTCGTCAAGATTCGCGTTGCCCACGGTAAACCCCGCGTCCTGTGCCAGCTTCAAGACATCCACCTGCCCGCCGGTGTCCATGCCAAACTGCCGCAGGATTTCCTGCGCCTTCGCTTCGATTCGCTCTTTTTCCATTTTTGTTAGTTCCTTCCATACCATTGGGCATCGCGCCATAAAAGGGCATGCCCGGCCCGGGATGGGCATGATCGAATCCCTTGCTTTTGTGTAATAAACGCAGACAGCAATGCTATACCCATAACACATTAAATGCATGAATCGCGGCGGCAGTTTGTTGAAGGGCGGTATGAAAGCAAATTGGGGGAGAGAAATGGGGGGGAAAGGCGTGTGTGCGGTCAGGACACAGAACCCAAACAAGGTTTTGATTTGATGTAATTATATACCAATCCGAAGATGATTGCAAGACATATATGTATCAATTGAAGGAAAGGCTGATTGATGGAAAGGAAAAGCCCGGCCGGGTTGGCCGGGCTTAGACTATCAACAAACCTCGGGAGGTATTGGAGGGCCGAAGTCCTCCAATTGAGATCGAAAATCAGCGACATGTGCGGTGATTTTCGCGGGAATTTCGAAGAAATTCCTACCTTGCCCGAGCAAACGGCCGTAAAAACTGAAGGTTTTTCAAGTAGCAGCGAGGGAAAAAATCAACAAAGTGGCGAAGTCACTTTGTTGATGCGCTGAGCCCGGCCTTCCCGGCCGGGCTTTCAGACGCCATGCGCCCGCACATTCCCATGCCAAAGCCTAGAACTGATCCGCGCCCATCACATCCACGGTTCCGTTCCCGCCGGCAAACACAATCCCCTTCCCGTCCTGAGAGAAGGTCAACTGGCCGTTTACATCCACCCGTGCCGTGATGCCGCCGGAAACGACATGAACGCTTCTTGCGGTGTTGGTGCGCTGGCCGGCGTCCACAAAGCCTTCGTATGCTTCGCCGGCCACCTGGCCGCCCTCCTTAAAAAACAGCACGTTTGACCCCTCCGTATAAAGGGCCAGGCGGCCGTCAGGGGTGAAGGTCAAAGCGAAGGCGTCATGCTCCACCGTATCCGCGGCGCCCTTTGCCATGTTCACCACATGCACCCTGCCGCCCACGGTATACGCCGCCCGGGAGCCGTCCCGGGAAAGGTCAAAGGCCGACGCGCCATCCGAACCCAGGAGGGTTACGGTCTTCCTCGCCCTGGTATCCAGCAGCTTCAGCGGCCCTTCCGCGCGCCCCGCGGTTTCATTCCAATGGGCCAGCAGCATCACGCTGCCGTCCGCGCTGCTCAGCGTCACCAGCTTCAATACGCCAAAGGCCCCCTGCAAAGCAAGCACCGTATCGCAGGCAAACCCGTCTCCCTGGGGACCAAAGTGTACCAGCCGGCCGCCGCTTACGGCCCAGCCCTCCCCCGTCGCGGGGTCGAACTGAACGATCACCGCGGAGCCGTCCAGCTTCGGGGCGTTTTTCACGTCCTCCGCCCGCACGTCCTGCGCATCATCAACAAGGCCGCTGTCCAGCAGTGCCGCCGGCAGCCCTTCCCCGCCCGCTTCCGGCGCGGGTACGTTGAGCATCAGCGCCGCGGCGGCGGGCAGCCGCCCGCCGGAGGCCGCGCCCAGGAGATAGGCGGTCTGGTCGTCGATACCGTCGCCGTCGCTGTCCTGATGGTTGGGGTCGGTGCCAAGCCACGCTTCCCAGTTGTCAGAAAGGCCGTCGCCGTCGGAATCGGAAACCGTCACCACCTTGGTTTTCAGCGATACGTGCCCCGCCGCGTCATACGCCACGGCATTGTAGCTGCCGGGCCTTGAAAGGGGATAGACAATGGTGTGTTTGTCCGTCCGCTTATCGGCAAGGTTCCGGGTGCGCACGGGCCTGCCGCCGTCAAACACCACGATCCTATCCAGCCGCACGTTGTCCTTGGCGGTGATTTGAAGGCCCGGCGGATTGCCGCCCTCACCGCCCACCAGGGTGCTGGAAATGGTGGGCGCGCGCCCGTCCTGATTGTAGGACGGCGTCTGCTGCCTGGAGGTGATGGCCCCGTCGCTTTCCCTGCGCAAATAATAGGAAACGGGGCCGAAGATGCCGCCGGCATCGCACTCAAGGTACGTCTTCCAGGCGGAATCGTCCGCGCTTTGCGTCCAACTGATCCTGTAGCCGCTTGGCGGCACGATCCGTACCGGCGAAACATACCAGCCGTTTTCCCCGTCCGGCGCGGCAGGCGCAAGAACCGCGTCCGGCGCGTTGTTTAGCTCCCGGATGGTGAACGTTACACCTTCCGTAAACGTAAACGCATAGGAATAATTCCGATTGGCCTCGTCGTAATAGACCAGCCACAAATAGCCTCTGCCAATATCGTATTCCCCCGGCGCTTCCCACCAGCGGCAATAAAGCTCACCCTCGAATACGGGGGTATCGCCTTCAAGCTGGCCCGATACCGTGTATTCCAAAAGGGGATCCGGGGTATCCGTTCCCAGCAGCTTTTCCTTGGCCACGGGCGTCACGGTAAGCTGCCTTTGGCTGATGAAATACTCAAAGCGGTCTTCGCCTGACAACTGATAGTTGACATTCACATCGTTGTAGGGCATATAAACCCAAACCATGTAGGGCCCTGCGTTGCGCGGCTCCTGCATCATGCTGTACTGGGAGTAAATAATCTGGTAATCGGGGTCCTCCCCCTCCACCGGATCGGAAACGGTTACCGGCACCGTCTGCACCTGGCCGTTGTACACGTAGCCGGGGTCGGAGCCTGGGAAGGTCACCGTCACCGGGGCCGGGGTGATGGTATAATCAAAGTAATACGTGCCCCGGATCACATAAT
This sequence comes from Bacillota bacterium, assembly GCA_023411395.1. Lineage (GTDB taxonomy): Bacteria > Bacillota > Clostridia > Christensenellales > Aristaeellaceae > JAEWAH01. The sequence goes on along the minus strand of JAEYOV010000056.1, from coordinate 16,465 downwards.
TCGCATTGACGGGGCTGGAAGGATCCAGATAGCCAACCGCCGTGTGGTTGCCCGCGCTGACGGTGGGCGTACCCGTACCGTTGCAGTAATAAGTGACGCCGGCCACGGGCTCTTCTCCCGCCACCGGGCCGGACAGGCTCCAGGGAACCGTCTGCGCCCGCCCATTGTACACATAGCCGGGATCGGACGCGGGAAAATCGAAGGATACCGGCGCCTGGCCGATGTAAAAAGTGCATTTGTTCTCCCCGGCGATCTCATAGTTCGCATTTACCGCGTCCCCGGTCAGGGATACGGTCAGGGTATACAAGCCCGTGTTTTTAGGTTCCGGATCATCGCCCGTCAGCACAGCCTGGGCCGCAGGGTGTTCGCCGGCCGCCTCCCCTGTAAGCTGCCAGCCCGGCTTTTGCTCCAGGCCGTTGTAGGTGAAGTCTGTTCCGCCCGAAAACACCACTGTCAGCGGCCTTTTCATGATGTACATATAGTGGGCGAACGTCCCCGTAATCCGGTAGTTGGCATTGCTCAGCCGGACGTATGCGGTGTATGAGCCGGGGTTTTTGGGCGGAAGCGGCGGCGAATCGGAGCTGTATTCCAAGCTTGCGCCTGCATCGCCGGGGGTCAGCTCCCCTGATATACTCCAGTCAAACGTTTGCACCGTGCCGTCATACACCCGCTCGGCATAATCCCCGCCGGGAAAGTGCACGGTGATGGGCGCGGGTCGGATCTCAAAGTCAAAGGAATTCGCGCCTGCGATTTCATAGTTCAGCAAATCCGTGATGACCACTATCGCGCTATAAAAACCGGCACGGTTGTGCGCCGGGTCGATTCCCGAATAAGAGATGTAGGCGCCCGCTTCACCGGGCACGGCTTCGCCGGATACGCTCCAGGCAATCTCCTGCGCCTGCCCGTTGTACACAAGCCCCGGGTCGGAGGCGGGGAAGTGTACGGTGATGGGCGCGCGCCGAATTTGAAAGTCAAAGGTATTCACGCCGATGATTTCATGGTTCTGCGTATCCGCAATGCTGACCGTGGCGGTATAGGAACCGGCCTGAATGCGCGCCGGGTCGGGGCCCGAATACGCTATGGAAGCCCCCGCGCTCCCGGGCGAAACCTCCCCCGATACGCTCCAGGCAATCCCCTGCGCCTGCCCGTTGTACACAAGCCCCGGGTCGGAGGCGGGGAAGTTTACGGTGACCGGCGCGCGCTGAATTTGAAAGTCAAAGGTATTCGCGCCGACGATTTCATGGTTCTGCGTATCCGCAATGCTGACCGTGGCGGTGTAGGAACCGGCCGCGGCGTGTGCCGGGTCGGGGCCCGAGTACGCTATGGAAGCGCCCGCGCTCCCGGGGGAGGCCTCCCCCGATACGCTCCAGGCAATTCCCTGGCCCGACCCGTTGTACACAAGCCCCGGATCGGACGCGGGGAAGTTCACGCTGACCTTGGCCTTTTGAATTTCAAAGGTGGTTTCGGCGGTGCCGGTATACTGTACCTCCCCCAGTACCGGGTCGGTCACGGTTCTGCCCGAGCTCCACACCCGGACTGTGCATGTACCGGCATAAATGCAGTCGTAATATCCATAGCTATAACCCTGACTCACCAACGGATTGCCGTCCAGCGTCACGGTGAGGTACGGCGTGATGGTCGATCCCGTATAGGTAAACGGGCCCCCGTGCAGCTGAATGTCGGCCGAACTGATATCCACCGTCACAGGCTCGCAAAGCGCCGGCGCCAGCAATAAAACAAGCGGCGCCAGCAAAGCGCAGAATACAAGCACCTTCAGACCCTTCATCGGTAGTTATCCCCCTTCATCGGCGGCAGCTCGGGCCATGGCGCAGGGCCCGGCATAGATATGTCCAAAACCTTTTTGTATGCGGATAAATGAATGCGCGACAGGCAGTATTCAGAGTATACCATAACCTTCCTGGGCCTGTCCATCGCGCACCCGTCCTATTTTTTGGTTTTTCGCGCTTTTTCCCAAGAGCAGGCCGGGGAAACCGCCCCCGCCAACGGCTCCGGCAAAATGCTCCGCCAAGATTTTACATTCCCTCCCGCCCACGGGAATAGACAGAATCTTCAAATAATGGTATGCTTTACAAAGATCTACGGGTTGCCATACACAGCCTTCGCCGGTTCCATACACGTTAAGACAGGGGATGCGTACGCATGAAGCCCTTTGCAAAAACGCTGCTGTTTATTTTGGCACTTGTCCTGCCTGCCGCCGTGACCGCCCGGGCGGAATCGGTCATCACCGTGCTTTTTGACGCCGGTTCCGGTTCCTGGAGCACGGATTACAGCCAGCGGGTGGCATCCGTGAACGGCACGCTGTACATTGCCAGGGCGGACGGGCTGTATTCCTACCGTACCGGTGATGAAGCGCCAAAGCAATTGATGGACTTTGCAAAAACGGACCTCGCCGGGTCGCCGCTGCCGGAATCAAAATATGCCGCCATGCTCATTGCCGAACTGCTCAGTGAAAACGGCACGCTGTACGCGCTGGATACAAAGCTTTCCGCGCTGTGGCGCTTTGACGAAAGCGCGGCGGCGTTTGTGAAGGAAGCCTCCTTTGACGCAAAGGACATCCTGCACGGGGACATATCCCTTTGTTCCGGGTTCACCATGGATGGCGGCCATGTGTATTACATAGGCGCCGATGAAATGACCGGCGCAAGAAATCTCTGGAGGCTGGACCCCGACGCCGGGCACAGCGCCTTTGTGTGCCCCGGCATCAGCCTCATCGCCCCCTACGCCCCCGGCACGCTCCTTGCGGTCACGGAAGGCATGAGAAGGGAATCCTCCCTGGGGCTTTTAAGTCTTCCAACAGGGCGTGTTGAGGAAAAGCTGGCCCTTGACGCCCGGTACGAAGGGCTGCATTACGATCCGGCCACGGATACCGCCTACCTTGCGCGTAGCGGCGAAGTCCAGGCCATAAAATCCTTTGCGCCGCCCGTGGCGGCGGCCCGCATGCCCATTATGAAGCCGGCGGCGGGCGGCGCGCTGCTGGACGGCGGGTATCTGGCCATCCCCTATAGGGACGGGGTGCGCATCCTCTCCACCAACCCCGGCCTTTTAACCAACGCGCCCCTGACCATTCTCGGGCAAACGTGGGACCTGCCCATGACCGAATTCAGCCAGGCGAACCCGGATATCACGTTCAAACAGATCAATACCTATCCCGCAACCGCCATGGACCTGATCCTGCATATGATGGGCGGCGGCAGCGCCGCCGATGTGTATGTGCTCCATACCAGCGGATACAACCTGGCCGCGCTGTATGAAAAGGGCTACTTTGCCGACCTTTCCCAAAGCGAGGCGGTGCAAAGCGTGGTCAGCGCCATGTACCCCTGCCTGAAGGACGCATGCTTGCGCGGCGGGCAAACCGCGGCGCTGCCCTTTGCCGTGCTTTACACCGTGGGCGGATACAATCCACAGGCGTTTGATGCGGCCGGGTTTACTGAACAGGACGTGCCCAAAACCTACGGCGAATTGATAGACTTTGTAGACAGGTGGCCGGCGGAATACGCGCAAATGTACCCCGCCCTGTCGCCCTTTGGGACCGGCGCGGAAGGCCGGGTATACAAGCGGGTGCTGGCACGGCTGATCATGAATACCAGGAGGATGGATTGCCTTCGCAGGGGTGAGCCCGTCACCTACGATACGCCGGAAATGCGGACGCTCATGGATAAGCTTTATACCGCCGACTTTTCCGCCGTCAGCCCCGCATCGCCGGCCGCCTCCGAAGCTGATTCCTCCAATACCCTGTTTCATGCGGGGATTTACGTTGACGCGCTGGCTTGCAACATCGGGCAGTTCTCCTATATGCCCCTTTCGCTGTTCCCCGGCACGCAGCCTGTGGTATTGGCCGACGCGCAGGTGCTGCTCATCAATCCCTACACGAAAAACGGCCGGGCGGCCATGGCGTTTTTGGAATTTGTGGCCGGCAGCCTGCCCGCCCAAACGCGCGCTTCGCTGATGCCGGGGGAAAACGAGCCGGTGCGCGATCCGGCGTTTGACCTTGAAATGGTGGAAAAAAGCATCGAAGGAGCAAAAAAAGCATTGGCGAAAGCCAAGGAGGAAGACAAGCGCATCATCCAGGATTCGCTTAACGACTGGCTCTTCGTATACGAAAACAGGGCGGAATTCGAATGGCTGGTCAGCCCGCAGAGCCTTGCCGCCCTGCGCGCCCTTGATCCCTATTTCATGCTGCTGAAGGCCGATGCCGCGAACGGCACAGGCGGCGCCGCAAGCCCCGGCTACGTCCGCTTCCTGGACGGGCAGGCCACCCTGGACCAGTTCCTACGGGAAATGGATCAAATGGAGCGCATGATCGAAAAGGAAAACTGAAAGTAAAAACGTACTTCCCTGCCCCGCCGCAAAAGCAAAAATATTTTACAGGAGGCGGTCCCATGTTCAGATGCATCCTGGTTCTTCTGCTTGCGTTCAGCCTTGTCTTCTCCGCCCAGGCGGAAGCTGTGCGGGCGGGCGGCGCAGGCGTGCCCGTCACCGCCGTCATTTTGCCCGAGGGCGGCACGGCGGTATATCAAAAGCCTGTCGAAACAGCGGATGCCACCGGCCATCTTCCCCAGGGCGCGGCGGTCACGGTGGATACCCTGGGCATTTACTGGTGCCGTGTCACCGATGGCACGCAAACCGGCTATGTGCCCGCCGCCGCCCTGCATTTGGACGGCTGGGGCGCCCCTGATCCCGGTGCGCAGGAAGCGGAACGCGGCCCCCGGCTGGCGGTGTTCAACGTGGGCATGTCCCCCGCCGGCCACTGGACGCTGACCATCCGGGACACGGCCAGCAGGAAGGCCGCCAAGGTGGATGCCATCATCGGCGGCACGGTGATGGCGGTGCTTGAAAAGGGCAAGGAATTCACCCTGGTGCACGTGAACGGCAAGGTGGGGTACGTGCTTACCAAATACCTCACCTTCTTTGACGCCGCCCAGACGCCTGAAAAGTATGCCGTTGTATCAAACGAAGACAAGGTAAGCCTCCGCTATGACCGCCGGTTCGGCAACACCGGCATCATCACCTTCCTTCAGCCCGGCACGGTGGTCACCCTTATCTGGGAGAAAAAGGGCTGGGCCTGCGTGGAGGCGGAGGGCTGCCAGGGCTATATCGTATCGGAATTTTTGAAAATCACAGAATAACACATTCAGCGTGCTACATCCCAGACGCCGGAATATCCTTCTATGTAAGCCTGATGCTTTCGCCCCTTTGGGCCTTGATAAAAGCTCGCGGCTTACGGCGGATGAACAAAAACGGATGGGAGTGGTATACGGTGAAGCGGATTCTTTTCACGGCCCTCATGCTTTGCGTCCTTGCGCTGTGCGCCTGCTACCCCCTGCTTTCGCTGGCCGAGGCCGCCGGCACGGCCGGCGCGGACATCCCGGATTCCCTGACGCCGGAGGAGTTCGCCTCCTTCGCCGGCCAGGTGGCCTTTGTGCTGCTTTTGGTGCAGTTCATCAAGCTGCCCATTGACCAAAGGATCGGCAAGGTCAAAACGGAGTACATTGTATACGGCGTGGCACTGATCGCCCAGGTGCTGGCCCAGGCGCTGTTCCGCGGGCTATACAGCTTCACCTGGGCGTTCGCCCCCAAATGCATCGCCTATGCTTTCCTCGTGGCGGTCACGGCCAAGGAGGTTTACGTAAAGGCCATCGGCAATGTGGAGGCGAAAAAGGCAAAATTGGCATCACAGCGTTCCCCGATGAATGAATGAAGGGAAAACGGCGGATAAACGGTTTGCTTGATCCTGCCAACCGATTGACAATACGCTCCATTTGTTGTATAATTTGTCAAATATCCTGCTATTTTGACAAATGGGAGCGGTTGCATGAGGAAGAAGCGGATCTTGTTTGACATCGCATTGCTTGCCACAGCCGGCTGTATTCTGCTTTTCGTATTGCTCATCGGCGCCAAGGGCATCCCGGTGAACAAGGAAATCGACGTTGACTATGCGGTCTGCAATACCGGTTCCCTGAAATTGAACATTGGCTCCTTCCTGCTTCGCGACCAGGAGAACAGCGTGAGCCTGTGGGTCAGCGTATACGGGGACTGCGACAATCAGCTCAGCATCGGCAATGCCTATGGCTATGTGACCGACGCTGACGGAAACCGCTTTAACTATCAGGCGTCCATCAATGGCGGGAAGGAAGAATTGCTGCTTCCCGGGCGCGAAATTGCATGGGTGAACTATGTGCTTGAAAATTTCAGCCCGGAGCAGGGAGATGGCAAGCCAAAGATGCCCCTTCAGTCCATACACGGCACAGTGCATGCCGGCCTTGGCTTGACCAGGCGTGATTCCTACGGCATGTGGGAGCATGTGGACTGGGCGGATTATATCACCTTTGACGTGGATGTAAAGGAAATGTATGACGCAAGGCTGCGTTAGCCGGATGATGCTTTCCTTGCACCGCCGGCGGCAGTAGTGGGCGCGGCCGTTTCAATGAACCTCCTTTTGAAAGGAGTGGCCTCAAAAATAGGCTCCGTAGGGCGGGGGCTTGCCCCCGCCGCCCGTATCGCGTATAGGCCAAGACGCATGCATGGCCCGCCGCTTGCGGCGGGGGCAAGCCCCCGCCCTACGCAGGATGCGTTATGCATTTTCACCCCTTGGTGTGGCACATCCAAGGTCAGCCTGTTTTCAGGGATTCCTTGGACGAAAACCGCCGCGTGTACAGCCAGCAGCCCATCATATTGTAGGGCGGGGGCTTGCCCCCGCCGCCGTTCCCGAAAAAATGCGCCGCAGGACTCGTTATGCATTTTCACCCCTTGGGGTGACGCATCGTATCATGGATGCCTGCCAAGGGAAGCGAGGCCGGGGATTGTTCAGCGCAGCAACGCGCCCCTTGAGACCGCCGGAAATGCCCCCGCACCGGCTACCGCGTGCTCTCCGCTGTTTTCCCGCCGTGCCTTTTTTGAATTCCCACAATCCAAAGGAACGCGCACCGGACAATCAGCGACAGCGCAAACAGCTCCAGGAAGTGATACAAAACGTTCCAGTGATAGAATTTCAGCGCCCCCACCAGCATATACAGCGGGAAGATGCCAAAACACAGGATGGCATATCCTATGCCGGTCCTGAGCATGTACCCGCCCCAGGTCTTCGAGTATTGCCCGGCCAGCATCACAATGATGGGCGATATGGTTACGCTGGTGATAAAGACATTGGATTCTGCCGGAATCAATCTGACCGTATAATCTGCCAGCCCCAATATGCTTCCCAGCAATATGCTGTTCACGCTCTTTACCACAGCGGTAAGGGAACCAATCAATAGAAGCTCTGTTATCCTGCGCCTGTCCAGCAGCTTCAGCCATATCACATAGGCGGCAATGAGAATGACTATCTCGATAAACCAACCGAGAGAAAACAGTTCTTCCGACAGCCACCGTTCAGCCGACTGCCTTGCCAGCTCCCTGGACTTTTCATACAGCATCATGCATCGCCCTTCCAGCAGAATCAGAATCCTCTTAGCTGGGAGTATTTTTATTTGATTGAAGAAAAATACAGGTAATTTGAAATTCGCATCCAAAGCGGGGATGGCCTATGCCGGTCAGCCTGTTTTCAGGGACTCCTTGGACGAAAACCGCCGCGTGTACAGCCAGTAGCCCATCATGTAGATGGCAAAGTAAATGGGCAGGGAATAATGGTGCTCCCAGCCGGAGGGCTCGTAGAACCCGGCCCAGATAAACACCGGCTCCACCACATACGATGCGAACACGCCGAAAAACGCGCCCTTCAGCCACGGGTTGATTTTGGAAAAAAACTGGTAGAACAGCATGGATGTAACGGGCATGACCGTCCAGTCCCAAGGCAGGTATTCGGGAAAGTACGGAAGCAGCCAGGTGTTATAGTTCCAGCCGGCCTGGGATACGCCGATCATGCACAGCACCGTTGCGATAAACGCCGTAAACATGCCCGCGTACAGCAGCCGGTGCGTGTGCCGTTTATCCCGCACAATCACCCACAAAATCCATGGCAGCACCGCCAGCGCAAGGTCCACCCACCAGTGCCACGTGAATACCATGTGCTGCGCCCATATGCGCTCGATCTCGTCATGGATGGTGTTATACTGTTCGGCTACCCTGTCTACGGCTTCCAGCAGCTCCTGGTCAAACATCGCCTGCCTCCTTTTTATCCCTGCGGGGCCGGCCGCCAAAGCGCGGCAATATATTTTATTTTTGCAGGCAATGCCCCCGCGTATGCACCCGCGGTGAAAATTGCAGGGATCCATACAAAATGCGAAATACGCCGGCCGGCTTTTCACCGGGCAAAAGAAACGCCCGGTGCGGCGCCATGCAAACATCCTCCGCCTATGGATGATTCACAAACCATCCGCAAATACTACATTGAATCACAAAATAAAGGCGGTATGTATGCCACCGTTTCTAAGCAAGCTTGCAAGCTTTTTTACGTACAAGGAACCTGCCAATAAGGAACTGGGATTTGAGCTGCTTGAGGATGCGAATGAAGGAAATGGGAACAAAAATCAGCAGGACGGAGCGTCGCCCGCCAGGCAGCAGGCGGGCGATGCGCAAGCTCCCCCGGATCACGCGCGGCAGCCGCCGAAGCATGACGGTAGGAAAAGGCAGTCCGTAGCTCCCTTAAGCGTTGACCAGTGGGCAAGGAAAAAAAAGGCTGAACGCGGCGGGGAGGACAACTGTGAGCAGAGCACCCTGCGAACCGATTTGCAGGCGAATTTGGATGTCATTAGGAACAAGCTTCATTTCCCGGAAAACATGGACGTGGTCATACGTGAAATCAAGGTTGGCAGAAAGCTCAAGGCGTTTTTGGTTTTTCTTGAAAATATGGTAGATAAGAAGCAGCTGAACCTGACCCTCCTGCCGCAATTGATGGCAAATGATGTGTTTGGGAATCAGCCGGCCGCGTGCCCGGTGGATTACCTGATTGAAAATGTCATCGCCATGTACCAGGTCAAAAAGACCAATCAGTACCATGAAGCGGTGACGGTCGTTTTGTCGGGGGGAAGCGTGCTGTTTATGGAAGGGTGCGGCGAATGCGTGCTGATCAAAACGTTCGGCGCGGAAAAGAGGGCGGTGGAAAAGCCGGCAACGGAACCCGTTATCAAGGGCGCGCAGGAAGGCTTTACCGAAAGCATCGATACCAATATTTCCTTAATCAGGAAGATTATCAGGAATGAGAACCTGATTGTAAAATTTGTCCCGGTGGGCAACACGAATCACTCCAGTTGCGCGGTCATGTATCTGGATGGCGTTGCGAACGCAAGCGTCGTTGCGGAAGTGATGAAAAGGGTCGAAAGAATCAATGCAGGGTATATTCAAGGCACCGGCTTTGTTGAGCAGTTTATTGAAGACAACCCCCGCATGCTTTTTCCGCAAATGCTCAATACGGAAAGGCCTGACAGAGCCGCGTCCTTTATTATGGACGGCCTGGTAGCAGTCATCGCGGAAGGAACACCCCGCGCGATTGCCGCCCCCTGCTCGTTCTTCCGCCTGATGCACACGTCTGAAGACACCAGCCTCCGGTGGCCTTACGGCACATTCCTGCGGCTGATACGGTATCTTGGTTTGATTACCTCCATCTTTCTTCCCGGCATGTACGTCGCGCTGATTTTATTTCATACGGAAATGCTGCCCACTGAAATACTGATTTCCATCGCGGCGGCAAAGGAGATGGTGCCTTTCCCCACATTGGTGGAGGTCCTGCTGCTGGAGTTGTCCTTTGAAATGGTACGGGAAGGCGCCATACGCGTCCCCGGCGTCATCGGGCAGACGCTTGGCATTGTGGGAGCGCTGATTCTAGGCCAGGCGGCTGTCTCCGCCAATCTCGTCAACCCTGTCACCGTCATCATCGTATCGCTGACATCCATCGGCAGTTTCACCATACCCAATTATGAACTGGGCCTGGCCATGAGGGTATCGCGTTTTATTTACATACTCGCCGGAGCAACATTGGGGTTTTACGGTATATCCATCGCGCTTTGCCTTACCTTCCTTCTGGCCTGCAGCATGAAATCGTTTGGCGTTCCCTTCTTCGCCCCCGTCGCGCCGAAAACCAAAACAACAAAGGATACGGTGATCCGAAGCCCCCTATATGCAAATACCCAGCGACCGGACGCGTTGAACACGCCGGACAGGACATGCATGGGCGGCAATGTGGAAAATTGGACCAAAAAGAACCCGGCAGATGAAAACGGTGGCGGTTCATGATAAAGGAAGGCAAATTTGGCGTACATGAAATGGTATCCCTGCTGGTCATCGCTATGACCAATAAAATCTTTTTTTCAACAGCAAGCAGATTTTTGGGTATCGCTGCCACATCCGCCTGGCTGATGACCCTGATCTCATGCCTGAGCGCCGTCCTGCTGTTTACCTTTGTTTACCTGCTGCTCAAGCGTTTCCCCGGCAAAAATATGATTGAGATTTTTGATATCACACTGGGCCGTGCAACCGGTTTTGCTTTTTCCCTCGCGCTGGCCGTGGCGATATTCTTTTGCTGCAGCATGTTGCTGCGCGAATTCACGGATATGGCACGAACTTATATTTTTATAAGAACGGAACCCAGCCTGATCAGCGCCGCATTGATTTTAGCTGTTGTTCTGGGTGCATACCTTGGCTTGGAGAGCATTGCGAGGTTTGCCAAGTTTTCCTTGTATTTTGCCCTGGCGTCCATTTTGATACTGATCTTTTTTACCGCGCAGTATTTTGACATCACGAACCTTTTCCCGATCATGGGCCATGGCATGGATGTAAACATAACGTCGGGCCTCCGGTGGACATGCACTTATTCGGAAGTGATATTTATCGCGATACTCGCCGGCTCCATGCAAGGTACCGGGTACATCAAAAAAGCCGGCTTTCTCTCCCTTGTCCTGTCAGGGCTGATGATGGCCGTGGTCCTTGCGGTATCCGTATTGGTGCTGTCCTATCCGCTCGGGCAGGAGCAGCTTTCCGTAACGTATATCCTCGCCAAACAAATTGAGGTGGGCAATTTTTTGCAGCGGTCCGACCCGCTTTTCTCATACCTGTGGTTTGTTACAACAATTATCACCATTTGCATTGAATTCTACTGCGGTATCAGCGTTTACTGCAAGGCCTTCAGGCTTCAGGACCACAGGCCCCTGATCATTCCGTTCGCCCTGATCGTATATGCCGCCTCCTTTATCCCCAGAGATTTTTCAGAAGTGGAATTTTGGCTGTCATTTATCCGTACCAACGGCATATTCATCGTTTTCGGCATGCCCCTCACCGCGCTGATTGCGTCGCTGCTGCGAAGGAAGAAAGGAAATGCCTCATGAAAAAAAGGATCGCGCTGATCATGGCACTCATCCTGCTTTTGCCCGTCATGTCCGCGTGCGAGGACGCAAGGGAAATCAATGACTGGGTCTATACGTATGTAATCGGCGTGGACAAGGGCGTAACCGACAAACTGAGATTCACGATACTGATACCAACGCTTGGCGGAGGACAGCAAGGCTCCGGCCAGGACAGCTCCGGTTCCGGGGCAGAGAAAAAAAGCGGCGACATAAGCGTCGTATCCATTGACTGCCCGACAATATACAGCGGCTTGAACCTGGTCAACTCGTTTCTTGCAAAGCGTATCAACTATTCTCATGCGAAATTTTTCATTATCGGGGAGGAGCTTGCAAAGGAAGGAATTGAGCCGTTTATGCAAGGCATGCGCATGACGCATCAGATCCGTTTAAACATGCACGTAATGGTCGTAAAGGGAGAAGCGCTTCAATTTATTGAGGCGTTTACACCGGTAGTGGGCGTCTCCATTCCCAGAACCATGGAAGGGCTGCTTGACGCCGTAGGTGATACGGGGCTCATTGATGACAAAACATACATGGAGATGCTCATGGACCTGAAGTCCGCAAAAGGCCAGGCAAGCTGCATACTGGCCGCGTTGAACAAATTTGATACGTTCCTGCCCGAGGGGAGCGAGGCGGAAAAGGTAAGCGTGGCTGAGCTTGAGCCCGGCAGGCTTGCCAGAAAAGGCGGAAACCCGGCCGAATTGATCGGCGCCGCCGTATTTCGGGGCGATAAGCTGGTAGGCGAACTGAACCTGGGTGAAGCGCGGTCCCTGCTGATGACCGAAGGCCGGTACCTGCACGGGGCCTTTACCATACCGGATCCCCTGGATGATGGAACTTTCGTTACCATTGAAGCGTATAAGCAAAAAGACCCGCAAATCAAGGTGACGGTCACAGGCGACAGGCCGGTGATCGGCGTCAAGGTATTTTATGAGGGCGTTACACAAAACCAGCAAAACGATATCGATTATCAGGCGGAAGCATTCAAGCCTGTACTGGAAAAATCCTATGAGGATTTTATGGTCAAGTGCATCAGCGAAACCATTCAAAAATGCCAGGAGCTTGGCAGCGACATATTCGGGTTTGGTGAAATCGCATCCATGCAATTTTGGACGATACAGGAATGGGTTCAATACGGCTGGCCTGAAAAATTCAAGAACGCCCAGGTTAACGTGGAAGCAAGCATGATCATCAGAAGGACCGGTGTGATTGTTGAGAACAATCCGATCAAAGGAGAATGATGAAAAATGATGTATGTCATCGTCCCTCTGCTGATTCTATGCTCCATCAAGCCGCTGAATTATGCAAAATACAACTGGGTGAACAAGCAGTATCTGCAGTCTGTGGGCATGGTCCTGATCGTGACCGTGGCGGTGGGGCTGCCGGTATATGTCATGCTATCGCGGTAATGCGGATGAAAGCCATGGGAAAACAACAAATGAATCACCGTGAGAATGAATCCTTGGATTCCAGCGGTGAAAACCGCCGCGTGTACAGCCAGTAGCCTATCATGTAGATGACAATGTAAACGGGCAGGGAATAGTAGTGCTTCCAGCCGGTTTGCTCGTAGAACCCAAGCGTTAAGAACACTGGCTCCACCACATACGAAGCGAACCCGCCGAAAAACGCGCCCTTCAAAAACGGGTTGATTTTGGGAAAAAACTGATAGAACAGCATGGCCGTAACGGGCATGACCGTCCAGTCCCAGGGCAGATATTCGGGCAAAAAGGGGAGCAGCCAGGTATCATAGTTCCACCTTCCCTGGGATACGCCCATAAGGTCCACCACGGTGGCTATGAACGCGGTGAACATGCCCGCGTACAGCAGCCGGTGCGTATGCCTTTTGTCCCGCACCCTGATCCACAAAAGCCATGGCAGCACCGACAGCGCAAGGTCGATCCACCAGTGCCATGTGAATACCATATATTGCGCCCATATGCGCTCGACCTCGTCATGAATGGCGATGTACTGCTCGGTTACCTGGTTGATTGCTTCCCGCAGCTCCTGTTCAAACACCGCTTGCCTCCCCTTTACCCCTGCGGCAAAGATGGCCGCCCCGTTCGCCGCGGCAGCCCGGTATCCTACTTTGCCAGCCATTTCCCCGCATAGATGCCCGCAAGGAAAACCGTGAGGATCAAAACAAAATGCCCGATAAACCAGCCGATTCTCCCGTACCTCAAAAGCTCCTGGTCCATGGGCTTTCTCGATTCCGCCGGCACAATGATCCCGCCAACCCATTCAAACACCAGCAAATAAATCCACCACCAGGTGTATGAATCCCAGATATCCCATGAGGCATTGTATTTTATGAGCTGTGTCGCCTCCTTGGCCCAGCCCTCAAGCAGCATGCCCAGGTGAACGGCCACCCAGTAAAAAGGGATCTTGAAGGCCCATGATTTCGGGCTGTACCGCACCCCGGCCACAACGTAAGCGGGGAACATGGCCGTTACCAGCGTCACGGGCATGATGAACAATTGGGGGAACAGCCTGTACGGATAGGAGTAAAAGCCCATCTTCACAAAAACATAGCACAGCACATTGCCGATGACAGCGCTAAGCAGAAACAGCGCGCCGTATCTTTTCCAATTGTGCCGCATCACGATGAGCAGGACAGCGGTTGAAACGGCAACCGCGGAGAGCGTCAGATAGGTTTCAATATTCCAGCCGATGTTCATCCTCTTTCTCCCCGCAGATAATAGGCATAGCATGATCAGGAAGGCCTGGAAGTATTCGTTTAACCTGGCCGGGAAAAGGCCCCTTCCGCGGCGCGGAGATAGCGGCGGGGCGGGGGGCTGGGAAGCGGCAGACTTCCCCTTTGAGAGGCACCGAAGCCCTGACCCCGCCAATGGCGGAAAAGCAATCCCCCGGCGCTTCGCGCCACCCCCTTTCAAAATGGAGCTATGGGCGAGGTGGAGGAGGCTGGCAAAACAAGCAGTACGAACAAGGCTCCTTAGCCTCCTTTTGAAAGGAGGTGCCGCCCGTAGGCGGCGGAGGATTGCCCAAAGAAGCTGGCGGGCAAGCCTGACTGAGGATTGTTCGTGAGCAATGCGACGAATGAGCCAAATAGAAGAAGCGACAAAGAATTGAGAAGAAACAGCCGAAAGCTCCCAACGGTCACTGTAAATGAAATGCTTCTATGGTAAATACAGAGAGGTGTAGAAGACTGGCGCTACGAATATTGCAAGCAATAGCAAAACTATTGCGGCAATTGAGCCAACCGGAACTCAAACACACACATCTCTTTAATTTACAGCTTAGCAAATGTATGCTATAATAATACAAAAACTAGAAAAGCGAGGCGGTAACAGTGCTGACCCAGATTTATCGTCTCTCAGATATTGTAATCACAATACTTTCAATTATCGTAACTGTACTGGCGAAGCTTTTTGTCCCTTGGGCTGAGTTACAGGATAACATATCAACATTGGTCACCATTGCTGTAACTTTTGCTTCCTTTCTTTTTGCTGGCCAGAGCATTCTACTTTCTTTGCCGTTAAATAATGAATTTCTTGTGGTAGCAAAGAAGCAAGGATATCTAGATGATTTTCATAGGTTCTGTCGGCGAGCAGAAATAACCTATATTCTTGTTGCTTTGCCTTTGCTATTCTTATCAAAATCTGGGTCAATATTTGATTTAGTAGTAATCTTTACGTTCCTATTTGGGTTCTTCTATACAGCATGGGCATTGTGTTTGTTTGGTGGTATCACAAGACATTTTTCGCGACATAGATGAGGTTTTTTAAGCCATCCCACACAATCGCACAGTCTTTTGAATCCGCCTCTGTCAATTTTATGACACTTGATATTGCCACGCTTCTTCTTATTATGTCAATTACTTCCTTTGTTTCATCCATATCGGAAATCCTAACTGAGGCATAATCCTTATCAGACTGTAAGCTCAGTAAATCCTCAATTTGTTGTTCTGTCAGCTTCTCATATACTTTTACTTTGAATTTTACGGTAGCAATCACATCTTTGCCAAGCGAGGTTTCAATTTGTCTGAATGACATTTTTTGACTACTTACAAGCTTTTCAGCATTCTTGATATACCCTTTAATGATTATGTTATTACCAAGATTTTGAAGTCGTGATTTGATATCTTGATCGAGCAATTGTTGGCATGCTATACCATATGGAGATCCTTGTATCATTTTTAGCAATACATTGACGATCACTCCATCAATGTCTGGTGTTACGTTGCCATTCCAGAAAATTGCTAACTTCTGAGTTATAGCGGATAATGCAAAGTATGTATATGCCTCAAAAGTACAGCATGAATCTGAAGGCGAAATTTCCAAAGTTGCTAATGTCCCGGTATTTCGCTCTCTGTATAATCCAGGAAGCCTTTCCATGCAGCACCCGATCTCTCCAAACAAAACATTACTCTCAAACTTCAGTTTACTCACCAGATATGTTGTATTGTCGTCAGTACTAGGTTTCCATGAAAGAGCAGCAAAGTCTTGTGCTTTGCTTGCCTCGTTGTAATGATTACATGCTTTCTCCAGTATTCCAGTGTTTATGATCGAAACATCTTTAATACATTCATCATAGAGCAAAGTAGTAAAGCGCATTTGATAGAAATAGACCTTAAAGTTGCGTTTTTTGTCATCCCTTTTCATTACGTTAACACCTCTTTTTGTTGCTCATTTTTCACCACGAATCGATATTAAGAGCAAAATTCCACTACATTTTCCACATTATAACATGTGGAGTGGTGGATGTGAAGAGGCTCTATTGTGAAAAGCCATAGAAGCATTTGCTAAAGGTGGTCATAATCTCTATAAAACTTTAGGATTATGCGTATAGATACTTAGGTAAACTTTCACAAAAAGGAAAAGAAGTATAAGAAAAATGCAGATGGTCAAAACAAGCAAATTGCAGAGAAGCCCACATATCTCCATCTTATAGCAACCTTTAAGGCATCCAACAGAATAATCATATCCCAAATCCGGGATTCCAAAGGGATATATCCCTTTGGCGGGGGCCGGGGGCAGCGCCCCCGGAACCGTCATCTTGACCAAAACTCCTCCAGCCCCTCCCCCTCGAACCGCCAGTGGGGCGGGCACAGCGACAAGTAATCGTTTTGATAATACCGTTGGTCAATCAAAAGCACCACGCCCCGGTCGGTTTCGGAGCGGATGACCCGGCCGGCGGCCTGGAGCACCTTGTGC
>JAEYOV010000027.1 GCA_023411395.1 Bacillota bacterium | reverse complement strand
TCCTGGCCCAATGATAAAACTCATGCAGGCCCACCTCGTTGGTTTCGGTGGTATACCAGGCCAGGTCCAGCCGCTTGGGCCGCTCGGCCACCGGGCCGATGGAATCCTCCCAGTTGAAGCCGGACACAAAGTTGCCGCCGGGATATCGCACCACGGGCACGTCAAGCTTGCGTACCAAGTCCATGACATCCTGACGGAAGCCCTGCGCATCCGCCGTGGGATGACCGGGTTCATAGATGCCCCCATATACGCAGCGGCCCAGATGTTCCACAAAGTTACCGTACAGCCTTTTATCAACCGTTCCGATGGCATAATCCCGGTCCAGGGTCATGGTCGCCTTTTTCATGGTTCTTGCTCCTTTATTGTTCAAAAGTCAAAGTCGCTACGGAACAGGCAGGCAAATGAAAGGCAGCTTCCGTACCAAGGGCTTCCGCCTGAACGGTTACGCTTTTCATAGGGATGGGCTGCACGGCGTTTTTATCCTCAAAGGTGTTCTTTTTGCGAATATCCCCCGCCAGCATGCGTGCTTCCGCCAGCCGGTAGACCTTTCCATCAAGCCGGAGGTTGACAGGCAGGCTTTGCGATGCGTGGAAATTCGCAACAGTCACATGCACCCGGCCCGAATCATCTATGGAAGCGGATTCGCTGACGCGCTCAAAGGGCCCTATGGCGGATTGTATGGTTTCGCTCCCGGCCAGGCTCTTTACAAGGCGGCTTTCCTGATGAACCTTGAACAAATCAAATACGTGGTAGGTGGGCGTCAGCAGCATATCATCCCCGTCGGTCAGGATCAGGGACTGCAGCACGTTCACCGTCTGGGCCAGGTTGGCCATGCGCACCCGGCGGCTGTACTTGTTGAACAGATTCAGATTCATGGCCGCCACCATGGCATCCCGCATGGTATTCTGCTGGTACAAAAAGCCCGGATTCGTGCCCGGCTCCACGTTGTGCCACGTCCCCCACTCGTCCACGATCAGGCCCACCCGGCCTTTGGGATCGTACCTGTCCATGATGGCGCCATGGCCGCTCAGCAGCGTTTCCATAAAGGAAGCCTGGTACAGCGTCTGATAATACAGCGACTCGTCAAACTCCGTAGCGCTGCCCTTGTCGGCCCATACGCCGGTGGTGATGGTGTAATAATGCAGCGACAGGCCATCCATCATGTTCCCGGCGCGCTCCATCAAGGTCTGTGTCCAGTCGTATGCGGGATTTTCCCGGCTGGTCCCCGCTCCGCAGGCGATTTTATATATCTTGTTGCCGCTGTAGTTGCGCACATACGTCTGATAGCGCCGGTATTCATCGGCGTAGTGATCCGCCCGCATGTTGCCGCCGCAGCCCCAGTTTTCATTGCCCACGCCGAAAAAGGAAAGCTTCCAGGGCTCTTCCTTTCCGTTTTGCTTACGCAGCTGCGTCATAGGGGATACCTCTCCCGAGGTCATGTATTCCACCCATTCCTGCATCTCCTGCACGCTGCCGGAACCCAGGTTGCCGTTGATATAGGGTTCACAGCCCACCTGATGGCAAAAATCCATGAACTCGTGGGTGCCGAAGCTGTTGTCTTCCACCACACCGCCCCAATGGGTATTGATCATTTTTTTGCGGCTTTCCCTGGGGCCGATGCCGTCCCTCCAATGGTATTCATCGGCAAAGCAGCCGCCGGGCCAGCGGATGTTGGGCGCCTTGATATGCTTTAAGGCATCGACGATATCCTTGCGGATGCCTCTTAAGTTGAGTATGGCGGAATCCTCCCCCACATAGATGCCCCCATAGATACAGCGGCCCAGATGCTCCGAAAAATGGCCGTAGATGTCCTTGGAAATCTTTTCGCCAACGGCGGCAGGCTGAACGATAATACGCATATGCTTCCTCCATATCCAAGCCCCTGCAGGGTATGCACGAGGCTAAAAGTTTCGGGAATTATTCGAAAAACCCTTCCGGGGAAACCGAATCATAGGAAAAAATACATTATTCACGCCCGTTTGTTTCCCGGTAGTGCATGCGCACCTTAATGTCCTGGTGGTAATTACCGAAGGAACGGCCAAAGATGGTCAGCCCGCCCTGGTTTTTGGCCTTTTCCGGCACGCTCAGGCGGAAGGAAAGGCTGGGGCCATGGATGATGTTCATATCCTTGAGCGTGACGCCGGAAATTTTTCCGCCATCGATAAAGGTGCCGCTGTCATTCAAGGATAAAAGCTTGTACATGCCGTGCTGGTTCCAGTTGCGGAACCACCAGTCGGGATTGTAAATGCCCTGCACCCGCCCGAAATCGCCGGGGCTGGTCCAGTATCCCAGTTCGGTTCCATTCAAATGGAAGTAGATATCGCTGGGCCAGTCCTCCGAACAGCCCGGCGCTTCCGAAGAAATTTCCAAAGAAATCTGTATCTCCAGCAATTGCTGATTCACGTTCAAAAAATTAGGAATCATGTATTCCACAAAGCCGCGGCCAAACCATAAGATACCGCTGTTCACCCGCTCCGGGGAAGCAAAATACCGGGGATCGTCCACCTCCCCGATGATGTGCTCCGGCGTGGCAAGGCCGCATGTAGGATAAATATCGTAGGCCGTGTACTGGCCCACGCTGATCTCCGTTTCATATACGTTGTGTTTGCGCTCGTTCCTGACAGGGTCAATGAGGATGCTCTCCTCATTGACACAGCAGATTTTCTGCACACCGTGCTTCCCTACCGCCATGTCGATGGTGATCAGGCCACATTCCGCCAGCGCCTTGATGTGGGGCGTCAGGGCGCCGTTGGTAAGGCCGAGCTGATCGGAGATTAAGGACATGCGCATGGGCCCATTTTCATAGAGCATCTCCACGATGGAGATGCGTACTTCCGAACTGAGCGCCCTGTACAGCGGAAGGCCTTCCCTAAGATTCCGGATGTGCAGCATATGATTCCTCCTGTGGTTCCTTGAGCCGGGCGGGAAAACTTCCCGCCCGGCGGCAGGCTGATGCCAAAATGACAAAGTCATTTTTTCGAAGTGTATTATTCCGCCTTGCCGTAAATCTTGTAGAACTCCGCCATGACGGTATCGTAATACCGCCTGCCGGCCTCATTGAGCTTGTCGGCGTAATCGTAAGGATCAGCCACGCCCGCGAACACGGCGGCCTCCATGCCGATGACGCCGTTGTAATCCCCATTAAAATACACCTCATTGAGGAATGTGTCAAAGCCGGGGATCACACGGCCGCCCAGGGATACGGGACGCTGGGCATTTTTGAAGAACCCGTCCCAGTAGGGAGAGTCATCATACAGCTTGCGGTAGGCTTCCCAGACTTCCGCGTTGGTGGTGATGGGCAGGCAGTTTGGAATATTGTAGATTCTGGCCCCTGCTTCATTTACAAGCGTGGCGAACCCTTCGCAGCGGGCCAGCCAGCCTTCCTTGCCCCAGCTCATGAATTTCAGGGCTTCATAGGCTTCCCTGGGATACTTGGTGGAGGAGGAGACGGAGCCGAAGTCCACAAACGCCGCGGCGTTGGATGCTTCCACCGTCTCGCTGGCGGGGGGTGCGTAGGGAACCATTTTGATGCCCCGGGCGATGGTGTCGGACTGGACATAAATGTTGTTCATGGTCCACCAGGCATCGTGCTGCATGGCCACAAAGCCGGAATTGCCGGGCCATACGTCGTTGGAGCCGGCTACGGCTGCCCAGGCTTCGCTGCTCTGAATAGCCCTGTAGCCCAGGCGCTGATATTCCGCTTCGGCGGCAACGCATTCCGCCCAGCCGCTTTCAAAGTGGTAACCTTCCCCGTCCCAGCCGAATTCCGCCAAGGCACCGTTGGTCAAAGCAATGGGACCCATGGTGATGATGCCCAGGAAGGAGTTGTACGCCCAAAGGCCCTGCTCGGGGCTGGTGAGCGTCTCCATCAGCTCGATCATCTCTTCCCAGGTCCAATCTGGGCTGGGCATGGGCACGTTCAGCTTCTCAAACACCGTCTGGTCCAGGTAGATGGTGATGGGCAGATACTCGGAAGCCATCATGTAGGTGCGCTTGCCGTCGATGTAGCCGGCCGGGGACAGTGAAGCAAAATATTCCGCCGTCTCCGGGTCGTTCTCCCAGTAGGGGGTGATGTCGCCCAGCCATCCGTTCAAAATGCAGGTATCCAGGTTCAGGTGCTGGAACATGTCCGGGAACTGGCCGGCGGCCGCCAGGTTGGCCAGGTTGGACATGTACACGTCCGTGCCGCCCAGGGGAAGCACCTCGATGGTGATGTTGGGATACTTTTCATGGAACTTGCCGGCCAGGAACTGAGTCATCTCGTAGTCGTCCCACACCGCGTAGGTCAGTTTGATTTCGTCGGTGGTGTTCATGGCCGGCACGTTTTCCGCCGTTGCCATGGACACAGGCAGAACCAGCAGGGCTGCCAGTACCAGCGCCAAAACCAGAGACAGTTTCCTCATGGGGATACCTCCTTCTTTCATCTCATCAAAAGCCCGCAGGCTATGATTTCAACCAAGGCTATTACTCGCCGGTGATGCCGCTCTTGTCCACGCTTTCCACGAATTGTTTTTGCAAGACAAAATACAGGATCAAAAGCGGCGCGATGGCCAGCATGGTGCCCGCCATGCGGATGGCGTCGTTGAGGCGGTTGGGGGATGCCTGCCAAGCGGAATACACTGCCTCATAGCTGTTTTGAAACCGCTGCAGCTCCAGCATCAGCGTGGTCAGGTTGCCGCCCAGCCTGGTGTTGGCGTAACCCAGATACAGATTGGTGAGATATGTTTCGTTCCAGTACCACACGAAGGAAAACAGCGCCACCACGATCACCGCCGCGAACGAAAGCGGCACGGCGATGCGGAAATACGCTCCGAAAGGCCCTACGCCGTCGATTTCCGCCGCCTCGGTCAATGAGGAAGGCACCTGGCGGTGGAAGTTGTAAAAGATGAGCACGAACAGCGCACTTTTGAACCCCTGCCCCAACGCCGCTGGAAGGATAAAGGCCGTCAAAGTGCCGGTCAGCTTCAGGCGGTCGAACAGCACATAGGTGGGCATCATGGTCACCTGGGGCGGCAAGAGAAAGCTTAACAAAAGCAGCCCCATCCACAGCTTTTTCAGGGGGAAATTGTACCTGGCAAAGCCATACCCTACCAGGGAACAGATAAACACCTGGCACAGCGTGGGCAGCGCGGCAATGAGCAGGTTCTTGAAAAGCGAATTCCAGTAGTCCATGGTGAGGATTGCATCCGAATAGTTTTTGGCGTACAGGACGGAGGGGATCCACTTGGCGGAGGCGTCCAGCAAATCTTCTTTGGGCATCAGGCTGGTGGAGAGCATGTACAGCACGGGATACAGAAAGATGAAGGCAATGCTGATGAGCAGCGTGTACACCACCACGCCCATCAAAAAACCGCGCCGCTCGTTGCTGCCCAGCATCAGCTTTTTGTAATGCTCCATCCGGGCGCCCTTCGCTGTAGGATGCCTTTTCCAATGGAACGCTTTTTGCAGCACGGTTATTTCCCCCCTCCCCGAATGCGCTTTTGCTCGTACACCACATGTTTGTCGCTCTTTTCCTTAAGCAGCATATAGCTCGCACCAAGAAGCAGCGCCACGACACCGGCGTATACCCAGGCCATGGCCGCGGCAAAGCCGTAGCCCCTGCCCACGGCGGAATTGAACATGTTGTTATAGATCAGGGTTATGATCTCGTTTTGCCCGCCGGTAGCCATGGCCACGATGGTATAGATAGCATTGAGCAGAATGAGCGGCTTTACCGTGGGCAGCGTGATCTTCCAGAAAGCTTCCCAGCCGGAGGCACCGTCGATGCGGGCCGCTTCATACATGGACCTTGCCACCTTTTGCAGCCCGGCGATGAAGATCAGTATCTGCACGCCGCTGTTCCAAAGAATGAAGATCAGGGAAGAAAAAAGCTCGCTGATGGGGTCGTACAGCCAGTAGGGCAGCACCTGGCTGATAGCGCCAAGCACGGAATTCAGGTTTACCATGGGCACGGAGGCAACGCCCTGCCGGGTCAGTTCCGCCATGACCGGGCCCGTGGCGATGATCACAGGGAGGAAAAACAGAATGCGGAACAGGCCCCTTGCCCGGATGCGGCTGTTTAAAAGCAGCGCCATGATCAGTGAAAAGGATACGATCACCGGCACCTGCAACAGGATGGACACCACAAAGCCGATGATGGCCAGCAGGAAGGTGTTATCCAACACGAACACATTGGCAAAGTTCATGAGCCCAACAGGGGTAAGGCTCAAGCCCTGGGTCAGGCGGATATCGCTTAATGCATATTGAAAGCTTTGCACCATGGCCATAAGGAAAAACAGGCTCATGCCCAATATCCAGGGCAGTATGAACATGTACCCGTAGCCCCACTCGCGGAGCCTGCGGCGCGTAAGCCGAAAGCGCAGGTGCGGATGCTTCTTCCTTCTACCGGCCACTGTCCATCACCGCCTTATAGCTCAAGGGTTCCAGTACAACGTTTCCAATGGCCGCCGGCTTCTCGCCGAAGTTCAAATAGATGCTCAATCCGTTTTCATAGGTTACGGTGACCAGGTCGCCTTCCCGCACGTGGGTATCGATGGCTGAGCCCGCGATCAGGCTGTGTATAGGCAATAATTCCGAGTACCAGGACACGATCATATCCCGGTAGAGGCTGAACTGGGAGGAGTAGATGCTGTTGGAGTTGGTCTCCTGCAAAAGGATGGGGTCCTCCATGGTGATATAGAAGGAAGGCCTGGCACCTGATTCCACCAGCTTCAGGAAAAACCGCTTCGTATTGGCCTGGAAATTGACATACTCTGCGTATACGGGCATACGGCCGGACAAGGCAATGGACAGGAACGGGACTTCACGGGTGGTATAGACATAGTCGGAACCACCCATGGGCATATTCACCAGCGCTTGCCCGTAGCGCCATAGGTAGGCATTGGCGCTGTCCAGTACGGCGGGCAGCGTTTCCCCCGCTTTTTTGGCCCACCGGCTGTAATAGTCCGCGCAGACGCTGCTGTCCAGATACGTTTGACGGTGAAAGGAATCGGTCATCAGCCGTGTTGTCCCGGTCAGGGAGATGCCGGGCACGCCGGAATTTGTAAAGTCGGCAAGAAGCTGCTCGCCGATTTCCAACGACTTGGAAGACGTCAAAAATTGCAGGCTTTCGTAGACGTAACCGTACAGCCAATCCACATAGGTGGTGCCGTTCACCTTTTTCAGGCTGCTGTAGGTAAGCGCGGGGTTTTCCGCCGGATTCATGCGCAGTACATCCGCTTCCAGGCATAGCTTGATATCCAGGCTGCGGGCTTCCGCAAACAAATCCGCAAATCCCTTTTGCCCGCCCAGACCGGCAGCGGGATCGTACCGCTGGGTGGGAAGGCCGCCGGTAATGCCTTTTCCCTGCCAGCCCTTATACACGGACAGAATATTCTTTACACCCTGCCCGTTCAGTTCCCGCCAGATTTCCCTCGCCTGCTCAGTTGTGGTCATGTTAACGGGAAGTTTGTACAGCGCCCAGTTCTTCATTTCCCCACCCAGGAAATCCACCTGCACATAAAATTCCCGTGTAGAGTCCGCGTTTTCAAAAGTTCCTTTTTCATTGAGATAATTGCGGTAGGCCTTGGCAAGCCCCGCGTAATTCGCGTCCCCGCCGGATACGAAAAGAAAGCGCTGGCGGATGTTAAACGTTTTGGCATGGTCCGTCCGCATATTGATGGTGCCGGAGTTTGGGCCTGTCTGCTGGGCATACACCACACGGTACGTATATTTGGCGGTGATCCAGTCGAACTTTAGCCGCTGCACGCCGTTGGGATAGGCCTGAATGGCGGCGGAAACATCGCCCTCTTCGATTACGCCCAAATAGCCGATTCCCTTTTTCGTGTGGACCATGCCGAATACGGGCATCATCACCCGCTCCGGGCGGTTGATGGTGGGAAAGCCGTACAGGGAAAACTGCATCGCTGTGGAAGCCGTATCCTGAAGACCGATGTTGGCACCGTACACGGTACCGCTGAAGGGCAGGGAATACCGCCCCTCGTTATCCTGCAGCCTGATCAAGGCGCCTTGGCCGTCGGGGATGAACATGTACCCTTCATCCTGCCCCATGTAGCTGTAGCCCATGAAGGGATAGACGTAAAAGCTGCCCACTGTATACTTTTCCGGCATCTCCTCCACGATATCCTTTTGCGGGATGGATACGCAAACGCCCCAATCCTCAAGAGTAATGACAGCCTTGTAGGAAATGCCAAGATCAAGATACCGGATAACCACCTCAAAGCCGTTATTAAGCCAGGTGAAATCCTTTTCATGACGCGTATCAATCAAATTGGCCCAGGGGTACTTGTTGATGTTGTCCTCAATATATTCAAGCACAATGCCTGACTGGTAAAAGCCTTTCCACAAGGCATTGTCCGAAAAACCCTGCGTGTCATCCACGGTGGAAGCCATGAAGGCGCCTGTTTTCACATCCTTAACGATCAGGCCCAGCGTATCCTCCCGTACATACAGCACCCAGTTGCTGTTTTGCGCCGCCAGACGGTAATTCTCAAAGTCTGCCGGCGGCATGGCAGCTTCTCCGGTGGCCATAGCCGGCAGGAACAGCAGCAGCAGGATGCATAGTACAAGCCTAACTCTTGACAAAGCGGTACACCACCTCTCCGTATACGGAGGACACAAAATCCACGAACTGGGAAATCAGCACGTATACCACAAACAGCAGCGCCACGGAAATCAAGGCTGTAAACAACGTGAGAATAATCACCTTCACCGTTTTTTTGAAGCTGTAGTCATTCAGGTACATAACCGCCAACACCATGTTGATACCCGTCCAGCCATAGCCCACCACGTTGGCAAAGGAGATAAAGAACTCCTCATTGTAGGTGAGCACGTTGGTGAGCACTATGATAAGCGGCTTCAAAATAAGCAGCGGCGCCAGGGCGTAAGCGGTACCGATGACCATGTCCCGGAAGGTGGCTTCCCCCTCGTTGACGGTGCAGACAAGATAACAGCAGATGACCAGCAGCGCATATACGCCGAAGATGCGCACAAAATCGCTGAAAAGATCGAAGTAACCGTCCGGCACGGTTTTAAAAAGGAACCCGGAAAAGTATTTCTCCACCACAAACATAAGGAAGAACAAAAGCAATATGATGGAGGCGGAAAGATAGCCGGCCCGCCTTTCCCGTTTGATGCCGTAGCAGGTATCAAAGGGGTTCTTCATCATGTGAAAACAGTAACCCGTTTTCTTGATGACGGAAACGTTTCCCACAAAGTTCAGCGCCACCACCACCGGCACAAGCACGTTTGTTTTGCGGTGCAAAAGCTTTACAGCCTGCCAAAGTACAATGGCGGCAACAATCCATAGCAGGATTATGGCCAGGTTGGCGTGCAGCCAATTGCTTCGCAGCTCCCAGAAGGCATCGGAGTAACCCGGATAGGAACCGCCGTTGCGGAAGGAAGCCAAAGCCCCCTCAAAATCGCCTTCCCGGTACAGCGCCTCCCCCAAGCCGGTGTTGGCATAGGAAAAGAGGCTGTTCATGCGCAAAACCTGCTTCCAGGGTGCTTTGCTCTCAGTATATTTTCCGCTTTGAAACAGGGAAAAGGCCTGATGCACCGTGTCAGCGAACTCCGTGGGCGTAAACACCTGGATGCCTCCGCTAATCTCATCCAGCACATACAAATTCCCCGCGCCGTCCGCCGCGATGCCGGCCACGCTTTGGAAAAGCCCCGTGCGCTGCTGCCCGTCGTCCTTGGAACCGAATACGAATAACAGTCTCCCCTCGGCTGTGTATTCGTAGATATAGCCATTTTTGCTGGCCATGTAAATGGCGCCGGAAGCGTTGGTGGTCACTGCGGCGGGATAGGCATCGTACCAATCGGGGTTTAAAATGTTCTTGCCCGCCACGTTTAGCTTGCGAAGCGTACTTGAGTCCCCCGTCTGGCTGACGGTGAACACCATGCCCTTTTCATCGATGGACAGATTCACCACCGATGTGGGAAGGATATCCGCCGTGCGGTCCAATTGCTCATCGGTAAAGATGGCCTTGCGGACCATGGTGAGGAAGGATACGTTGGATAGGTTCGCGCCGAAATACCCCAGGAAGGTTCCGCCTTCGTTGGGTGAAAGCTGCACGATGCCGTTGGTGTTGCCGGTGGATACGATATACAGGTTCCCCCTTTTGTCCACCACCACCTTGACAGGCTTGAAGGGGGCCGTTTCCCCAAACAAAGGATGGGCCGGTTTTACATACTCGGCCACGACTTTGCCGGTTTTGTCAAACACGGCCACTTTCCGTCCGGCCTCATCGGCCACGTACGTAAGGCCGTTTCCGGCGGCGAACACGCCCTTTGGATCCCGCAGCGTTTTTTTGTCGCCGATGGTTTTTACAAGCTCGCCTTCCGTAGTCACCACCAGAACGCGGTTGTTACCGCTGTCGCAGATGTACAGGTACCCATCAGGCCCCATGCGCAGGTCGCTTGGGGTTTTCAGCCTTTCATCGCCGAACCGGGTAAGCGTCCGCACCGGCTCATAGGCCGTCTGCGTTTGTGCAAGGCCGAACTGATAGCTTCGTGTATATGTCTTGTAGGGCGTGCCGCCATGAGCAGGCAGAATCATGAACATCAGCAATAACGCGAGATACAGCGCCATCTTCCTCCGCATACGCACACTCCCCTTCCTTGCTTTATTTATTTCACTTCAATCCGCTGTGGGCCATGGTGTTCATGACACTGCTTTGTAAAAGAACAAACAGCAGAAGATTCGGTATGAACATAATCAGCGAGGCCGCCGCCGCCATGCCCTGCCCCGCCACGGTATTGACGGAGGTCAATGTGTTCATGTAAAACGCCAGCGTCCGGATGCTTTCCATGGAGGTGAACAGACTGGAGGTCTCCAGATTATTCCACACAAGCTGAAACGCCAGGATGGCTCCGGTGGCTACCGCCGGGCGGATCATGGGCAGAATGATTCTGCGGTAGACGGTGAAGGCGCCGGCGCCTTCCAGTTGAGCCGCCTCCAATAAGGAATCAGGCACCTGGTCGATGAACTGCTTGATGAGGAACAGGCCCACCGGCATAGCCAAAAGAGGCAGGATGTGCGTCAGATACGTATCCAGAATACCGCCGAAGCTGATGGTGAGGTATCTGGGAATGGTCACAGCCACAGGCACGAACATCAAAGCGGCGTTGTTGATTTCAAACAGCGTCCCCTTGAGCTTGAATTTCAGCTTTGACAGCGCGAATCCCGCCATGCTGCTGAAAAAGACAGACAGGGCCACGACCACCAGCGTCACGAAAAGGGAGTTGAACACATATCTGGACAGCGGGATGGACGCGCCGGCCGCGGCGGAAAACAGGTTCTGAAAATTGATAAGGGAAGGATGGCTGACAAAAAAGCGCGGCGGGAAGGCAAACAGCTCATCCATGGGTTTGAAGGCATGGTTGATAATGTACAGGATCGGTGCGCCCATGAAGGCCGCCACCGGGATCAGGTACAAATAGAGCGGTATTTGACTTTTGGAAAACCGGCGGGGGTTAACCTTGACGCCCTTGATGGCCAATATGCTTCCTCCCTTCCGTCAGTCTTTTTCGGCGAACAGCTTTTTGGCAAAAAAGGAAAAGGCGTACACAATGCCAAGCAGTGCCACGGAAACAGCGGCGGCATAGCCCATTTCATAGCGCAGAAAGCCGTAGTCCTCAATGTGGTTCACCATGAGCTGCCCGGCGTATTGGGGCGTGGGGTTGGCGCCGGTCAGCATCACGCCGATGTTCCCCGCCTGGAAAGCGCCCACCACGCTCATCACCGCACCAAAGAGCATTTGCGGCTTCATGGCGGGAATGGTGATGTAAAACACCTCCTGGAAGCGGTTGCGGACGCCGTCGATGGCCCCGGCCTCATACAGGTCCGGGTTTACGTTCAAAACCCCCGCCAACATGGCCAGAAAACCCACGCCCATGCTGGCCCACAGCGCCACCACAATGATGATGGGCAGGATGTAAGTGGTATTGAGCATCCATAAAATTGGCTCGGTGATGACGCCAAGCTGGGTCAGCACATAATTGGCGATGCCGGCCTGGTTGCCCAGGAACACCACCCGCCACATGACCGTCAGCGCCACACCCATGGTCATGGAAGGAGAGTAGATGATCAGCGCCAGGATGGTGCGGGGCAGTTTGGTGATCTGGCTGAGTGACCAGGCCAGGAAAAAGGCCAGCATATACCCAAGCGGGCCCACCACGATGGCAAATATGACAGTGTTGGGCAAAACGTATTGCAGAAAGATCGTATCCTGTGTCAAAAGGTTGATGTAGTTGGTCAGCCCGGAGTATACGGGCGGCTGAATAGCATTGAAGTTGGTGAAGGAGAGGCCGATGGCCATCACCGTTGGAACGACGATGAATATGCCGAACAGCGCCATATAGGGCAGCAAAAACAACCAGGCTGTGCGCTTGGAAGTGATCATTCCCCCATCCCTCCCCCGTTTTGCCTGTATTCCTCAAGCAGCCTTTCCACAACAAGCATGCTGGGCGTTACAAAGGTCTTGAGCATCACGCCATCCTTGTTGTAGCCGAATTCCTCCAGCTTGCGGAACGTTTCCCGGTTGATGCGCTTCACGGCCGTATCCATCGCACGGCGCGCCTCCGTGCCGTTCACCACCACGGAGATATAGGCGTTGCTCAGTTCCCGCTCCAGCATGTAGGTGCCCAGCACCCAGGGCGCTTCGGTCATCCATTCGGTCTGCGCGATCACGACCTGCTTATGGGAAGCCTGCAAGGGCAATTGGGCGAACGCCTCTTTATTGGCGGTGTTCCAGATGTATTCCGAACCATAGGTGCTTTGCAATGTGTTTCCAAACTCCGCCTGGATTCCGGCGCTGGACCACCACTTCAAAAACGTCCAGGCATCCTGCGCCCGCCGGGTGGTGCTGAAAATAACGTCCGTCTCCGCGCCGCCGGTAGTCCAGCGGCTGACGTTGCCATCCGCGTCTGTAAGCCCAGGGAACAGGGCAATATCCCACAGCCCTTTAATTTCAGGCGCGGCATTGAGCAGCAGGTTGTAGGTAGCAAGATCCGCAATGCCGATGGGCAGCGTGCCGGCCCGGAACTGCTGGTAAAAGCCCGGCGCAGGCACGTCGGTAGGCATGTTGTAGACGGTGAACAGGTCCGTCAGCTCCCGGAAGCCTAAAAGGGATTCTTCCGTATCCAGCGTGGTATTGCCCACCGTTTCTCCATATATGGAGCCGCCGCTTTGCAGAATCAGGGGCAGCGTGCCGGGGAAAACCTTCATGCCCACCATGCCGGCGGTGGGATAATAGAAGTTCATGTTGCGCCTTTGCAATTCCGGCAGGATGGCCTTGACCTCTTCCATGGAGTCTGGCACGGGAATGCCCAGCACCTGAAAGATATCCTTGCGGTAGAACATGACCCAGAAGTTGATGGTTTCAGGTATGGCATACACGCCGTCCCCCAGAATATAGGGCACAAACAATCCGGTGGGGAACCGGGAAGCGACCTGCGCAAAATCCTCAAACTGCGTCAGGTCGTACAGCGCGCCGCGGATGTTCAAATAGGATGGGATCACGTACTGCACCCCCAGCGCCACGTCGGGCGCGTCGCCGGATGCGTTGGCCAGCACAATCTTCTGCGCGTCGCTCATGATGCTTATGTCCACTTCGATGCCCGTTTCGGGCGTAAAGCGGGTGTCCACCATGTTTTGAAGGATCTCCACATACTGGCGCGGCCGGGCAACCCACACCTGCAGGCTCTCCTCATTGCTATTGCCAACGCCGTAATCCTGCGCGCCGAAGGATGTGAAAAAGCGCTTGACGCCTTCCCAGGCGGATGTCAGCGCACCCGCCTTTTGCGGCAGCTTCGCGTCTTTTTGGTATAGATAGATCTGGTCAATGGACAGGTTGTTCCTGGCCATATCCTGGAGCTGCTGGGCCAGGATTCGGGCGGCGGAGGTAGGACCGGTGCTTAGCTCCGCCAGCCGCCTGGGAAGGTCTTCCGGCTTTTGGGCCAGTTGCCGAAGCTGGGCGGCGCATACCGTAAGGCTGGAAAAAGCCGCCACGTTGGGGGAAGCGGTATATACGCGCATGCTGTCTACAAGCGCGTCACATCTTAACGCCCAGCCAAGAAGTATATTTTTCAGATCCGGAATATAGGTGGTCAGGTTATAATCCCGGTACCTGTCGGTGGTGATGCCGCCGGTCAGGCGCACCACCTCCAGGGAAAGGCCGTTGATCTCCCGGAGGATCTGATCAATTTCCTCATACACAGGCGTCAAAAGCTCGCTGTTGATGGTAAGGGTCAGGGTATGTTCGCCCTGCGGCAAATAAAATGTCTGGGGCGCATCCTCAGCCATGACGGTATAGGGCTGAAAAACGGTGCAGTAATCAAAAGGTATCTTCTGCGCCGCCTTAGAAGGCATCTGGCTGTCGATTTGGATATCCACAAACACCGGAAAATCGGTTTTTCCGTTTTGCCGGTAGTAAAAACCCATCTGATAATAGCCCGGCGCATCTGAGGCAAATTGAAAAGTCACGCTGTCGCCGGCCTCATTGAAAGACGCGCCATCCAAAAAATTCAGCAGGCGTTTGTCGCTGTCATAAGGGGATAAGTTCGGGGAGAACTCCCCGGCTCCGCGGATATCGCTTTTATTGCGGCTGAATATCCGCTCCCCTTCGATGAGGATCAGCGCATCTCCCGCCGCATCCCCCGGCGCATAAGCATCAACCATGACCGGAGCTTGGAGGGAAACATTTTCGATTTTGATGCTGCCGTCATTGGCTGTGAGGGAAAGCGTATGTACCCCGGCAGTCAACTGGAACAAAAACGGACGGGCTGTACGTGCCGCCGAATCGGACAAGCCCTTTTGCATAATGGTATCCGCAGGGCGCGGTTTGGGCGCTACCTGGTTCATGTACCGGTCTGTCAGGATTACGCCGTCATCCACCCACAGGCTTTCAAAATTCATCCGGCGCAGTTCAAAGAAAGGAATGGTTCCATCCACCTGCACGGTAAGCTCCGTAGGCAGTGATGACGTTGTGGTATTCCTGTAATCAAACCATATCTCGTACAGACCATCCTCCGGCGCCGCAACCGTCACCTGCGCGCTTTCTCCCGTGTTCAAATGAACATCCGCTGGCATATCCACCACAGAACCTTGATATATAGGCAACTGATAGCCATCTTTTACATAGGTATACAACGGTTCCGTAAGGTTTTCAAAAATCATCCAGTCGTAGCCGCCCTGTGCCAGGCAAATGGAGGGAAGCGCCAAGGCAAGTGCCAGCAGGCAAACCGGTATGCACTTTTTGAACACGCCTTTTCGTGCCACGGATGCTCATACCTCCATTGCTTGCGTCACGGCGCCGTGCTTTTGCTGCCCCACAGCGCCGCGCCCTCCGGCGACAGGGCGGTGAAGGTCATGGTCCATTGATACTGGTGATTGTCGAAAGCCCTTGCAAAAACGCCGGCATAGGCAACGCCGTCCAGCGTAATTTCCATATCCGTGCCGCCAAGGCTTTTCCATGTGCCCGTTTGTGCCCCGGTCACGGTCCCGTCCGGATGCAGCGTCATTTCCACCGATTGATGGTGATTGGCGTTGATGTCCCGAAGATGGTTGATAACCTTGTATTCTCCCGCCTGCTCCTTGAGTATGCTTTCCGCAATCGTCTCCCCGGAATAACGGTAGGGACTCACCACAGGCCAGCCATTTTTGTTGAAATAGAATTGATGGACACGCACGTTATGGGCGTTGCCCATGCTGGCAAAACGGGTATGGAAGACCAGGAAATACCGGTCCG
This sequence comes from Bacillota bacterium, assembly GCA_023411395.1. GTDB lineage: Bacteria > Bacillota > Clostridia > Christensenellales > Aristaeellaceae > JAEWAH01. The sequence goes on along the minus strand of JAEYOV010000027.1, from coordinate 6,383 downwards.
TTTCGGCGTCGTAATAGGCGGAATTGTGGCCGGGAGACCGGTAGGCCATCGTCATGCGGTTCTTTTCGCCTTCCAGTGCCAGGAATTGATAACCGCCCATGAGCTTCACGCCGTAGCCCTCAATGGCTTTGTCGTCAAAGAAACTGCCCGGCGGTCCGCCGCATTTGAACATGTCCTGCCCCAGGGCATCCTCATAGGGGCCGTCGGGGTTTTTGCTGCGGCAGACGCGGATGTTGTAGGCGCCGTTCGCATCCAGCCCGCCAAAGGAAAGGAACAAATAGTAATAGTCCGTTTCCGGGGCATACAAGATGTACGGCCCCTCGATGCGGCTGTGGTTGCGGCCCAGCAGCTTCTTGCCGTATCCCTGGCCGGGAAAGGGGAAACCGGTGTCCGGGTCCATTTGAAGGATGTATATGCCCCCCGAGTAGGAGCCATATACCATCCACAGCTTGCCTTCCTTGTCGTAAAACACGTTGGGATCCACCACATTGGGATGGTTGGTAGCATTGTACCAGGTGCCGTCCTCGCTTTTGCCCAGCATACCGGATTTCAGGATGATGCCAAGGTTTTCAAAAGGTCCCTCCGGCCTTTCACTGATGGCCACGCCCAGAGCGCTTAAGGGGCTGTCGCCGCGGCAGCAGCAGTAATACAGGTAATAGCGGCCATCGTTCAACTGCCGCACATCAGGCGCCCAGAAGGTGTCCGTCTGCGCCCACTTGAGCGCCTCGCCCATTTCCACCCGCACGTTTTCAACCAGGGTGCAGCCTTCTCCCGCATTGGTGGAAATGGTCTCCCACTGGATCAGGTCTTTTGTGCGGGCCGCAGCCATGTGGCTGCCGTAAATATAGTAGTATCCGTCGTCCGCCCTGATGATGGATGGGTCGTGAACCGATGCTTCCCTGAACAAAGGAACCTCCCCCTCCCCCATGGCGGGAAAACCCATCAGGCAGCCCAACAGGATCACGGCACATACGGCGATTCCTCTAAGCATACAAACCCTCCGCGCGGTTCTTTCTTTTACGGTCAGAGAAGGTTTTACTTTAGACTTATCTAAATCATTATGCATTTTTCTTAACTTAACATTATCATACACTGTATACAGAGTGTTGTCAACGGCGTTTTTGGATTTTGACGATGGGTTTGCTGATTTGACAACTGAATGAACGCATGAAAAGAACCGCGAGGATGGCGGGCAGCAAAAAAGGCGCCAGCCGGTTTTCCGGCCAGCGCCCACAGGCAGCACCATTTTCCTGAGACGTTATTCGCCTTCCATGAATTTATATTGCGCTTCGCACAGAGCCCGGTAATGGCCGCCGGGGATGGCCATCAGTTCCTCATGGGTGCCCGTCTCAGCAATATGATGATCCTGCACCACCATGATCACATCCGCCCGGCGGATGGTGGAAAGCCGGTGGGCGATGACAAAGCTGGTGCGGCCTTTCAGGAGCACTTCCAGCGCCTTTTGTATCAGCAGTTCCGTATGCGTGTCAATGGAGGAAGTCGCCTCATCCAGGATCAGCACACGGGGATCATTCAAAAGCGCCCTGGCAAAGGAAATTAATTGCTTTTGCCCCACGGAAAGGGTGGAGCCGCGCTCGTTCACCTCGGTGCGGTAACCCCTGGGCAAGCCCATGATAAAGTCATGGACATGCACCGCCTTGGCCGCCTCCATCACTTCCTCCTCGGTGGCATTAAGCCGCCCGTAGCGGATATTGTCCAAAATGGTGCCGCTGAATATAAAGCTGTCTTGCAGCATGACGGACATCTGCTTACGCAGGGAATGAAGCTTCACCCCCCGCACGTCGTGACCGTCGATCAGCAAAGCGCCTTCGGTTACATCATAAAAGCGGCTGACCAGGCTGACCACGGTGCTCTTCCCCGCCCCGGTAGGGCCTACCAAAGCCACGGTTTGACCGGGCTTTACGGTGAAGGACACATCCTGAAGCACAGGGACATTGGGATCATAGCCGAAGGATACATGATCAAAGGCGATTTCGCCCAGGATGGGCGGCAGCTCAGGCAGATCCTCCTGCGCATCAAAGACCAGGGGCTTTGTATCCATGATTTCAAAAATGCGCTCCATGGAGGCCATGGCTGCCAGCACGCTGTTATAGAAGTTGGAAAGGTTGTTGATCGGCTCCCAGAAACGGCCCAGATACCACAAGATCGCCAGCAGGTCCGCCAGCGTGACCCCCTGGGGGCCGCCGCCCGCGCCCATCAAAATGGTTCCCGCGATATAGACCCCGGCAGTACCCACGGTGCCCAACGTATCAATGTAAGGCCAGAACAGATTGTTGATGCCCACTGCCCTGAGCCAGCTTTTTTTAATGTCCTGGTTCGTTTCGTTGTAGATCTCCTTGTTGATTTTTTCCCGAACAAAGGCCTGGGTCACCCGCATACCCGCCAGGCTTTCATGCAGATAGCCGTTCATGGTGCTGGTTTTCATGCGCACGACCTGCCAGGCCTTGCGCATCTTCTTGCGAAGGAGGGTGATCATGAAAAACAGCACAACCATGGAGCATAGGGCCACCAACGTCAGCTTCCAGTGGATGAAGAGCATGATGGCTACCAGCAGGATCAGCGTCAGGCAGTCCACCAGCACGTTGATGATGCCGCCGGTAAAAAGGTCGTTGAGGCTGTTGACATCGTTGATGACGCGGACCATGATCTTGCCTGCGGAACGGCTGTCAAAAAAGGGCAGGGACAAGCCCTGAATATGGTCGAACAGATCCTGGCGCAGCTTGGCAATGGCCTTGCGCCCCGCCGTATCCATGGTGCGCACCCTCAGCCGCAGGCACAGGCCGCCGGTGATCACGGCAATGGCCATGCCGATAAACAGAAAGGGCATGCTGGAATAGTTTCCTTCCCCCAAAAGGCCCACGGCCCGGCTCATCAGGTAGGGCCCCAGCAGGGAAGCGCCGGAGGCGATGATCATCAGGCACAGCGCCAGAACCATCTGCTTTTTATAGGGCTTCAGGTAGGCGAGGATACGTGTAAACTGGCGCCGGTCAAACGGCGCCTCCAGCACCTCGTCATCCAAGTTGCGAAGCCTGGTCACATCCCAACACCTGCCTTTTGTGCCGTTACAAAATCTCTCGTCTGATCCCGGTACATGGAGGCATACAGGCCGTTCAGTTCCAGCAGCTCCCTGTGAGTGCCCCGCTCTATAATACGGCCATCCTTGAGCACAACAATCTGATCCGCCCTGCGCACAGAGGATATCCGGTGGGCGATGATGAAGGTGGTGCGCCCTTTCATCACGCTGCCCAGCGCCTTTTGAATTTCCGCTTCCGTCTCCATGTCCACGGCGGAGGTAGCGTCGTCGAGAATCAGGATGGAAGGATCGAACAAAATCGCACGGGCCAATGCCACACGCTGTTTCTGGCCGCCGGAAAGGCCAAGGCCGCGCTCACCCACCACGGTGTCATATCCCTGGGGCATTTGAAGAATGAATTCCTCCGCCTGGGCCGCCCGGGCCGCCGCCTGCACCTGACCCATGGTGGCTTCCGGCCTGCCATAGCGGATGTTGTCGGCAATGGTCTCGCTGTACAGGAAGGTCTCCTGCATCACCACGCCGATGTGGTTGCGCAGATCTTGCAGGTTTTGTTCGCGCACATCGATCCCATCCACCTTCACACTGCCGGAGGCTGCGTCATAATACCTTCCCAGCAGCGTTATCAAAGTGGATTTGCCGGCGCCCGTGGCCCCCATGACAGCCACCGTCTGGCCGGGTTCCACGTGCAGGTCGATGTCATGAAGCACGGCCTTGTCACCATATTTGAAGGTTACGTGATCAAAATCCACGCGGCCTTCCCACTTTTCAATCTCCCGGGGCTTTTCCGGGTTACGGATCATGGAGCCCAGATCCATGTAATAAATCAGCTTTTCGGAGGACACCATGCCGTTGGCGGTGACGTTCACAAAATTGGCTACCTGCCGCATGGGCGCGATGATCATCCATACAAAACCGGTGGCGCCCACCAGGGTACCGATTTGCAGGTCTCCTCGCATGACCAGCGCGGAACCGCCCAATATCAAAACAGGAATCGCAAAGCTGGCGATCATATCCATCAAGGGGAAAAAAGTGCTCCAAATCCTGGTCACCTGCAGGTTATTTTGCAATACTTTCTGGTTGTCCACAGAAAATGCCTGCTTTTCATGCTCCTCCCGCGCAAACGCCTTCACCACACGGACGCCGGCGATATTCTCCTGGGTGCGGGTGTTCAGCACAGCGTTCTGCTCGCGCACAGCCATATGGGCCGGCCGTATCCTGCGGTGCAGCCGCCAGGCCACAAAGGCCACTACCGGACAAAAACAAACCATGAACAGCGTCAGCTTCCAGGACATGATGCTCATCCCTGCCAGGGACAGGATGAACATCAGCAGGTTTTCCACCACGCCCACCACGGCGGTAACGATAAAGACGCGCACGCCCTCGATATCGCCGGTCATTCTGCTCATGATCTCTCCGATATGGTGGTTGTCATAAAATCCATACGATAGCTCCTGCATATGGCCATATAGCCCGGTACGCAGGTCATATACCACGCTTTGGGATACCTCTTCAATCAGCATGCCCCGCTTGTACATGCAAAGGCCGCGAATGACGGTCATAAAAATGAGCGCCGCGCACAACTGCAAAAGCAGCCCCATATCCCGTTGGGGAAGCACCCTGTTCACCACCGCCTCGGTAATGTAGGGTACCACCATGCGCAGCGCCGTCAATAAGGTTAACAGAACAATACAGAGTATTAACTTTCGCCGGTAAGGTCTTAGCCACTTCAAAATCCGCCGGAACGTGTCCATAAATCCTCCTGCGGGCAGTGGGGTTATAACATACGCATAATAGAATACGCCTCCGTTCCGTTTCTGTAAAGAGATTCAATAAAAAAAATGAGATTGTTGCAATTGGAAGGCGATAGATAAAGCTAATTTCCCTTGGCCTCCTCTCCCCCGGAAACAGATTCAAAAAATGCCTTGTTGTACAGGTAGCTTGGGTCATCGGGTTTGATGAGCCCCGCCATGTTGTTGAATTCCATCGCCTTTTTCATATCTCCCAGCCTGTGATAGCACACGCAAAGCTGCATATAGGGGATGTAGCCATAGCAGTCCGGCTGGATGAACCCGCCCGACGGCTTCGGGAGATTTTCAAATACGGCCAGTTCGTACCAGAAGGCAGCCACCGCAAAATACCCTTCGTCAAAAAAATGCTTGCCGATCTGGCAGCAAACTTCCGCCCTGGGCGCATCGTAATGAAAAGAGCGGAAAAGCGCCGTCAGCGATTCCTGCTTTTTCCCTACTGCCAAAAGGCAGCTTTCCAGATCCAGGCAAGCGGATATATTATTCTCCAGCCAGCCCAGCCCATCGTTCAAATACTGTTCCAAGGCGCGTATAGCCTCCTCATAGCGCTGGTGGAACATCAGCTCCCTGGCATAGTAGTATTCCTCCCTGGGGGAAAGCGTTTGCCCGGAAGCTTTCATCTTTTCAAAAATCCGCAAATTTCTGTCAGGATCGCCGGAACCGATCTTTTGATGCAGCACGGGAATGTCCGCATGCAGAATCTGCCCATCGGGCGGGATCACCTCATGGATGGCGCCTACCCATTGGAAGCCGGCGGCGCGGCGGACGATACGTTCCCTCTCATAAGTTAGGCTTGGCTTCCCCTGCGCGTCAAAAGCCACATGGTAAGGCATGATCACCATATCAACGGCAGGGCCAAGGTTTTCTTTCAGCGCTTTTAATCGCAATGATGATTCGGACGTAATGACATCGTCCGCATCCAGCCACATGATGTAATCCTTTGTGGCTTTGGAAAAGGCAAAATTCCTGGCCTTGGCGAAGTCATCCACCCAGGGAAATTCATACACCATCGGCGTCAAGGACAGCGCAATATCAAGCGTACGGTCTGTAGAGCCCGTGTCTACGATCACTATTTCATCCACCACATCCTTGACGCATGTAAGGCAGCGCTCAAGTACCGTTTCCTCATTCCGTACGATCATGCATAAGCTAATTTCCATCAGGCCAGCCACCTCCGGCATGTTGGGAAGCGCACCGTTTCCTGCGCTTCTCATACCATATTGTATGGAGATGATGGGCAAGCGTGCTGTCCGCTCTCCCTAGCCTGATGATAAGAAAGGTGATCTTCTTGGCAAATGGATATTATGACCAGCGGGGATTTCAGCCGATGAGAGGCCCGCAATATGGCTCTGGCCGGGGAAAAGCTGTTCCCCCACCCTATGAGCCTACTCATCATTCTTATGAGCCCTGTTTTGATAGTATATCACCCGAGTCTTCGTACCCGCCCTGCCCGCCTCCCCCGCCTCCGCCTCCCCCACCACCTCCCCCCTGCCCGCCGCCTTGTCCTCCGCCCTGTCCCCGTC
>JAEYOV010000025.1 GCA_023411395.1 Bacillota bacterium | reverse complement strand
CAGCAGCAGTGATCGGAACAGACCCCACTACCGATCTGGCACTCATCAAGATTGATGAATCAGACCTGGTATCAATACCGATGATTGATTCTGATGAAATAGAGGTTGGTGAATGGGTACTTGCCATAGGCAATCCATTTAACCTGAACTCAACTGTTACTGCAGGCATCGTAAGTGCCAAATCCCGGAACATCAATATTCTCTCAGCTGAATTTGCAATTGAAGCATTCATCCAGACCGATGCAGCCATTAATCCGGGCAACAGCGGTGGAGCACTCGTAAACATGCAGGGAGGACTCGTGGGTATCAATACAGCCATTGCAAGCCCTACAGGTTCCTATTCGGGCTATGGATTTGCAGTGCCTTCGAACCTCGTGAATAAGGTTGTGGGCGACTTGCTTGAGTTCGGAACAGTACAACGGGGATACCTCGGCGTACAAATCTATCCGATAAACAGTGACCTTATCGAACGTGAAGGACTGGAGATTAACAACGGTGCCTTTATCGACAGTGTTATCACTGGAAGTGCAGCCGAGAAAGCAGGCCTTCAAAGGGGTGACGTAGTAGTGGAAATTGAAGGAAGAACAATCATGCAGCCATCACAGCTTCAGGAAATGGTAGCACGCCAGCGGCCGGGCGACGAAATAGAAATGGTTATTAACCGAAAAGGTAAGACCCTAAAACGTTCTGTTACACTGCAAAGCATTGAAGGTACTACCGAGATCACCAAATCAGAAAGAGGCGACATGAACGCTGAAATGGGTGCTGAGCTCAGAAGCATTAATAAGGAAACTGCTCAAAAACTAAAGATTGACGGAGGTGTCAGAATCACCAGACTCTACCCCGGAAAGCTTCGCAGTGAAACAGATATGCGCGAAGGATTCATAATATTGAGAATTAACAACAAGGATGTCAGAAAACCTGATGATGTTGCCAATATACTGAGAAGTACCAAAGGCGGTGTTATGCTAGAGGGTATCTATGAAGATGAGCCGGGAAGGATAAGGTATTATGCCTTTGGCATGTAGTATCAATAAAAATCAGTGAAATGTTCAGAGTGCTTGAAATAACAAAGGATGATTTAGTGGCAATACAGGTACAGGGTGAAGTAGACAAAGAGGATTATGATAAGATCAATCCGCTGATTGATAAAGCGGTTGAAGCTTTTGGTGAAATAAACCTCCTGATATACCTGGACCGGTTGAAAGCTGTTACACCGGATGCATTGATTAAAGATGTAAAAACCTACATCAATCATTTTAATCATTTCAGGAAAATAGCCGTAGTTGGTGACAGCAACTGGAAAGAACTGATTGCAAAAGTGGCAGGACCATTCATTTCAGGCAGGGTAAAATATTTTCCCGAAAGTGAATTTACTAAAGCACATCAATGGCTTATAGAATAAAACCTTAAAATTAATTTTAGCAAAACAATTCATCATCTGAGATAACAATAGCAAGGATTATTGTTGCTTACAGGGAAAATGAGCTGTTCTCAAGCGACAATAATCCTTTTCTTTTGTTATTATTAAAAACCCATTTCAATAAAAAAATGACAGAAATCAAAACGCAAACTGACAGAAGCATGCAAGCCGTTGTGGTTGATATGAGCGAAGTGCTGATACGAACAGCTGCAATAAATAATGCAGCATGGGAAAAGGTATTCAATCAATTTTTTAAATTAAATAACCTCGGACAATCGTTTGCTGCTGAAGATTTTCATACCTGGTTTGAGGGCCATCCAAAGTTCGACCGGGTAAGGGATTTTCTCAATTCGAGGAGCATCAATCTGCCTTTTGGAAACCAAAGTGATCATCCCGGTTATGAGAGTATATGCAGCCTGGAAAAGAAGAAGTCAAAAGTTTTCAACCATTTGCTCACAGAAGGCCAGTTACACGTTTATGAGAAAGCTGTACAAAGTATAAAGCAGTGGAAAGAGAAAGGATTGAAGACCGCCATTGTTTCTTCCGATGAAAACTTCAAAAAGGCAATTAAACACTCCGATTTCATTGAACTTTTTGATGTTCGGATTGATGGGCATAAAACCCGTAAAATGGGATTGAAAGAAAAACCGGAAGCCGACCTCTATAAAAAAGCGGCCAAAAAGCTTGGCCTGGCATCTGAGGATTGTATTCTTATTGATGATTCCATACCCGGCATGCAGGCAGGCAGCAAAGGTAACTTCGGACTGGTAATAGGCATTAACAGAAGAAACAACCGGAAAATGCTCAGTGAGAATGGTGCCGATATGGTGATCGACAGTTTTGAAGAGCTCGACCTGTTTAATGATCCGGAGATACAGGCATGGTTCGATACCCCCATATCGCCTTTTGCCTCTGAGTATGTAAAGATCGGCAAGGCTGTTTTTGAAAAAACGCCTGTACTTTTTCTTGACTATGATGGCACGCTTACACCTATTGTACAGCAGCCGGAAGATGCCCTAATATCGCAGGAGATGCAGGACGTACTACGCGACAGTGCCTCCAGGTTTAAAGTTGCGGCTGTCAGTGGAAGAGACATGGATGATTTGAAGTCGCGTATCAATATACCGGAACTGATTTATGCCGGCAGTCATGGTTTCCGGATTTCCGGTCCCGACGGACTGTACATGGAG
>JAEYOV010000013.1 GCA_023411395.1 Bacillota bacterium | reverse complement strand
GTTTCCGTCCGCGCTCAGGAAGCGGTGGAGCGTATGGTCAAGCGCACCCGGGGAGAAGACTGATTTCTTATGCTAGACAAAGAAAAAGCGGCACCCTTTTAATTGTAGCGTGCCGCTTTTATCTTTTTTGCTATTTGCCGATGACGCCTTTTTTCAGGATCACGCAGGCGTATAAGGCGTCTTCCCCGGTCTGGATGGTGGCAAAGGCCTTGCGGCTGCGGTCATAGAAGGCAAACCGCTCTAGAAAGCCGATTTTTGTTCCGGGGTCATGCTTCTCCACAATCCCGCGGAACTTGTTCCAGATCGGCGGATCACCCGCCACGGTGCCCGGCACGACCTCCATCAGCGTGACGGGTTTTTCCACAAATGTATCCAGCGGGAAAAGCTGCAAGATGGCGTCCAGCAACTCGGGCACCTTGTGTCCGTCACAGCGGATGCAGCGTGCGCCCATGGAGGCGGCGGGGAAGTTGCCGTCCCCGATGACGATCTCATCCCCATGGCCCATCTCGGCAATCGTTTTCAAAAGCTCCGGCGAAAGCAGCGGCGAGATACCTTTCAGCATAGCAAAAACTCCTCTCGTGTTCGGGATGCCATGCATCCCTGCTATAGGATAGTATAGCAGGAAAGAGTTGAAAGGAAAAGTGTTTTTGCATCTCTCTATTAAACGTTTTCCCAAATATTTAAGACAGAAGTCTTTCATGGTTTGCAACTCCCACCTTTGGTAAAATTCATACATATAGGATTAACTGTACACAAAAGATAAAAAATGCATTTCAATTTTAGCGCATATAGAGGAAAAATGGAAAGTATTTATTGCGGGAACAATTGAAAAGAATCTTGACACCGGGATGATTTAAGAATATAATATGCTTAGTGTTTTAGGAACAAGGGAAAACGTTTATCCTTTGGCGCGAACGTAAAGGGCGCATTTCCGCCGGGCGGTTGCGCTTGTGGGAAGGAAGAACCCGTGGGTCCTGTGCAGGGTGCTTCCGCGGGAAAACGCGTGCCAAAAAACGTTTGGACGAAATCGGAGGGGATTCACTTGGCACCACTGGTCAGGGCGATGAGGCCGCCTGCCGTAAGCATATGCCGCAGGAGTTTATGGAAACGCATGATCGGCTGCTGGCAATTATACGTGATCCTGCTGCTTCCGCTGCTGTGGGTGCTTGTATTCAGCTACGGCCCCATGTACGGTTTGCAACTGGCCTTTAAGCGGTACAGCCCCCGCGCCGGCATCTGGGGAAGCCAGTGGATTGGGTTTTCGTACTTTCAGCAATTTTTTAATTCAAAGATCAGTTGGCAGATTATACGGAATACTTTCGTTTTGAGCATGTATTCCATCGCCGCCAGTTTCCCTATCCCGATCTTACTGGCTATCGCGTTCAATGAGATCCGGGCACGCAAATACAAGAAATTCGTACAGATGGTGACTTACGCCCCGTATTTTATTTCCACCGTCGTGCTGGTCGGCATGATGATGATGCTGCTGGAAACAAGGGTTGGCATCGTCAACCGCCTGATGGGGCTGGCAGGCATCGCTCCTGTCAACTTTATGGGCAAGCCGGAACTGTTCCGTTCGGTCTATGTGTGGTCCGGCGTCTGGCAGACCAGCGGTTATAGCTGCATCATTTACATCGCCGCGCTGGCCGGCATCAATCAGGAATTGCAGGAGGCGGCCACCATCGACGGCGCCAACAAGGTTCAAAGAATCTGGCATGTGGACCTGCCCTGCATCAGGCCCACCATCACCATCATACTGATCATGGGCTTTGGCTACACCATGAGCGTGGGGTTTGAAAAGGTATTCCTGATGCAAAACAGCCTGAACACCGCCACGTCGGAAATTATCTCCACCTACGTGTACAAGATTGGCATGCAGTCCAACAATTTCGGCCTGTCCACAGCCATTGGGCTGTTGAACTCCGTCATCAATCTGGCGCTTTTGGTGATCGCCAATCTGGTGGCCAAAAAGGTGGGTGACACAAGCCTGTGGTAACAAGCATGAAAAGAAAACGGGCAGCGATCCGCCTGTCCTTTGGCGACAGGATCTTCATGACCTTCCTGTATCTGTTTTTGACGCTGGCCATGCTGGTGGTTCTATACCCCATGATCTTCATCTTCGCGGCCTCCTTCAGCGATGCAAGGATGGTTTCGGCGGGCCGGGTATGGTTCTGGCCGGTGAATCCCACCCTGGTGGCCTATGAGGCGGTATTCAAAAACCCCCGCATCGTCATGAGCTTTTTCAACTCCCTGTTTTATATGGGTGCGGGAACGGCCATCAACCTGATCCTGACGGTGCTGGCGGCATATGCCCTTTCCCGCAAGAACCTGGTGGGCCGGAACCTGTTTACGGGGCTTTTCGTATTCACCATGCTCTTTTCCGGCGGCCTCATTCCCACGTACCTGCTCATGGGCAATTTGAAGCTGCTCAATACAAGGTGGGCCCTGCTTCTATGCAGCGCGCTGTCCATATGGAACGTTATCGTGACCCGCACCTATTACCAGTCCACCATTCCGGAGGAACTGCACGAGGCGGCTACCCTGGACGGGTGTGACGAGTTCAGGTTCCTTGTAAAGGTGGCGGTGCCTTTGTCCGGGCCGATCCTGGCGGTTATGGGCCTGTACTATGGCGTGGGCCACTGGAACTCCTACTTCAGCGCCATGCTGTACCTGCGCAATGAAAACTACTACCCATTGCAGATCATACTGCGCAATATCCTGGTTTTGCAAAACGTGGACACCTCCATGATCAAGGATGCGGATGTGCTGCTGCGTATGCAGGGCCTGGCGGACCTTTTGAAGTACTCAGTCAGTGTTGTATCCACGGTACCGTTGCTGATAATGTACCCATTCGTACAGAAATACTTTATCAAAGGGGTGATGGTTGGCGCATTGAAAGGATGAAAAAGTCTTAAAGGAGGTTGATTATTGTATGAAACTCCTTAAGAACCTGTCCTCCCAAGGGTACATATGGACAAACCAATCTATGGAAATTTGAAAGGAGAACGACCCATGAAAAGAACGCTGGCTTTCCTCCTGTGCGCTGTGATGGTGCTCCTGAGCGCAGCTTCCGCCCTGGCGGTGGAAGTGACCCCCAACAATGAGTTTCCGATCGTAAAGGAAAAGATCACCCTGGATGTGTTCGCGCCTGCCATCCCCACCATCATCGATCTGGCTACCAACGAATACACACTCTGGTATGAAGAGAAGACCGGCATCCATATCAACTGGATCACCGCGCCCCAGGAATCCGCTCCGGAAGTGCTGAACATGATGCTGGCCAGCGGCGACCTGCCAGATATCATCCTGGGCGTACAGGTTTCCACCGCCACCGAGGAACTGTACGGCACCGCCGAGCAAATGTTCCTGCCGCTCAACGATTTGATCGAGAACTACGCGCCCAACTTCAAGGGCATCATGGAAGAACGCCCCGAAGTAAAGGATGCCATTACCGCTTTGGACGGCAACATCTATGCGCTGCCCTCCATCCAGGATTGCTACCACTGCGGCTACAGCCAGAAAATGTGGATCAACCAGGATTGGCTCACCAAGCTGAACCTCACTATGCCCACCACCACCGAAGAATTCTACAATGTGCTGGTCGCCTTCCGCGATCAGGATCCCAACGGCAACGGCCAGAAGGACGAGATTCCTTTGATCGGCGCCAAGGAGAACGAGGGCTGGTATCAGAGTGTGACCGGCTTTATCCTCAACGCTTTTGTGTATGACAGCGGCGTGTACAACCAGGTGAAGGACTACGTCACCAAAGACGGCGTGGTGGATACCTCCATCAACAAGGAAGCCTACCGCGAAGGCCTTAAGTACCTGAACAGGCTGTATTCCGAAGGCCTCATCTATCCCGATTCCCTGACCCTCAAGTACGACCAGGTGAAGGCACTGGCCTTGGCGGAAGAAGAACTGGTAGGCGCCGCGCCTGGCGGCCATCTGGGCATGTTCCTGGATGTGGTCACCAACCCCGAGCGTTACCGTCACTACACCTCCGTGGCGCCCCTCAAGGGACCGGAAGGCGTACAAAATGTGACCTACTTCCCCTTCTTCCCCATCACCACCGGCGAATTCATCATCACCGTGGACAACCCCTATCCCGAAGCCTCCATCCGCTGGGCGGACGACATGTATGACTATGTGAACTCCATGATTCGCGGCTGGGGCGCGGAAGACAAAGCCTGGCGCAGGGCCGAGGAAGGCGAAGTGGGCCTGGACGGCGTGACTCCCGCTCTGTTCAAGACGCTGATCCCCTTTGATGAGCAGGCTCAAAACGTGCACTGGAGCTGGCTGGGCATTGAGTACACCAACAATGAAATGTGGAACGGCATCAATGTCACCACCCCCGACATGGACCTGTACTCTCCCGATGGGTTTGAAAAGCTCCTGTGGGTGGAGACCGAGAACAAGTATGAGCCCTACAAGAGCGAGGAGTATTCCGAGCTGCCCGCCCTGCGCATGAACAGCGTCGATACCGACGAGCTGAGCATGCTCCAGGTGCAGTTGAAGAACTACATCGAAGAAAGCCGCTCCCGCTTCATCATCGGCGACCTGAACCTGGAGACCGAATGGGACGCCTATCTGAGTACCCTGAACGACCTGGGCCTTGGCCGCTATCTGGAGCTCAAGCAAAAGGCTTACGACGAAATGTTCAAAAAGTAATCCCTAGCGCATCATCCCAACGGTCCAAGCAAAAGGGAAGGGCCTTGCGTCCACAAGGCCGCAGGGCCCTTCCTCCTAATCGCAAAGCATATCCCGGTCATCCGTTTGCCAATGGCGCATTCGCCCCGAAAGACGCATATTGGTCCGGCGGCGGGAAAAGGCTCCCGCATCCGGCTTTGTTATATGAATCGGTCTATGATTGAAAGGATTCATGCCCATGCACGAAAAGCATTTTCCCCGCACGGTGGCCGGCGGCATATCCCTGCCCCGCATGCTGATTGGTTCCAACTGGATGGTGGGGTACAGCCATACCAGTGCCGCCGCGGACAACCAGATCAAACAGGCCTACAGCAACAAAGAGGCTGTGGCCGGCATGCTGGAGGTGTTTTTATCCTTCGGCATCGATGCCGCCATGTGCCTGATGGAGAGGAGCCCCGTCTTTGTGCAGGGCATTGAATTGGCGCAGGAGCGCACCGGCAAAAAAATCACTGTCATCGATACGCCCATCCTGAATGTGGATGACAACGGACCGGCCCGCCGGGAAGCGCGCCAGACCATCAAAAGGTCCAGGGAGCTGGGAGCCACCTTTTGCATGCCCCACCACTATAGCGCCGAGCAGTTGGTAAACAAGAACAAGCGCGCCATCGACCGCCTGCCGGACTATCTTTCCATGATCCGCGAGGAGGGGATGATCCCGGGCCTTTCCGCCCATATGCCGGAATTGATCGTTTACTCCGACCTGAATGGCTATGACGTGGAAACGTATGTGCAGATCTACAATTGCCTGGGCTTTTTGATGCAGGTAGAGGTGGAGTACATTCACAAGGTGATAACAAACGCCAAAAAGCCGGTGATGACCATCAAGTCCATGGCTGCCGGGCGGGTGTCGCCCTTTGTGGGCCTGACCTTTTCCTTTAGCACCATCCGACCCTGCGATATGGTGACGGTAGGGTGCTACACCAGGGAAGAGATTCTGGAAGACGTGGAAATTGCCATGGCGGCCATCGAGCGGCGGCCTCCGGACCTTACCGGCCGGAACAGCCCGAAAAAGAGCGACGCCATGCAAGGATAAAAATCGCAACCATTGGCCTTGTAAAGAAAAAGCGAGGGAGACCGTATGAAGAAACTGATCATGGACGGGCCGAAAAAAAGCATTCTGATCGATGTCCCTACACCCTCTCCCGCCGGCAACCAGGTCTTGGTAAAGATCAGGTATTGCGGTGTCTGCATGTCCGAGCATCACGACTGGGCCGTGGCATCCAGGGGGCGAGCCTTTGGCCATGAGCCCATGGGCGTGGTGGAACAGGTGGGCAGGGACGTGACAGGGTTCAAGCCCGGCGACCGTGTGACAGGCCTGGGTTTGGAAGCCTTTGCGGAATACCTTCTTTTCACGCCCGACAAACTTACGCATGTCCCCGATAATGTGAAGGATGAGGATGCCACGGCGGAACCCTTGTCCTGTTTGATCAGTGCGGCCAGCAAGGTGCCCCTCAGCCTGCCCGGCGACACCGCGGCGGTGGTAGGCACGGGGTATATGGGTCTTGGCATGGTCTCCCTCCTGAAGCTCAGGGGCGCGGGAAAGATCATTGCCGTAGATGTCAGGGAA
Source organism: Bacillota bacterium (assembly GCA_023411395.1). Lineage (GTDB taxonomy): Bacteria > Bacillota > Clostridia > Christensenellales > Aristaeellaceae > JAEWAH01. The sequence continues at coordinate 98,435 of JAEYOV010000013.1, read as the reverse complement.
CAGGCGCTGGAAAACGCCCGGTGCTTTGGCGCTACGGAATGTTATCTTCCGCATCAGGTGCCCAAGGAGTACCTGGCGCGCATGAGCGACATCTGGACGGGCGGCGTGTCCATCGTCACAGAATGGGCCGGTACGGGTGAGGCTTTGAAGCTTGCGGGGGAAATGACGAAGATCGACGGCTTTCTGGGGATCGGCGGGTACCATACAGGCGGCAACCGGATGGTGGATATCCAGCTTTGGAACGTGAAGGCCATCAGCGCCATCAGCCTCCATGAGCGCAAGGACCCGTTCCAGATGAAGTGCTGCCAGCATGCCATGGAGCTTTTATCCTCCGGCCAGTGGAAATTTTCAGACCTCAATACACGCATCTATGGCCTGAACGAGTTCGATCAGGCCCAGCAGGACCTGGACACAAAGCCCGGCAACATGATCAAGGCAATCATTGACTGCACAAAATGGTAAGGCGGAGGGAAATGTATGAAGAGCAATGCGGTATGGGTAGTAGCGGAGAAAAAGATTGAAATCCGCCCGGTGGAATGCGGGTCCCCCAAGTATGATGAAGTGCAAATTGAAACCAAGGCCTGCGGCGTATGCGCCTGGGATTCTTACCTCTACCGGGGCATGAGCGCTCCCGGCCCCATCCCGTACGTTATCGGCCATGAAGCCGTAGGCATCGTAAGGGAAGTGGGGGAGGGCGTGAAAGGCTTCAAGCCCGGCGACAAAGTGTTTTGCTCCAGCGGCGGCAACGCCATGATGCAGCAATTTTTCAATCAGCATTATTCTTGTATTGCCAAGATCCCGGAGGATGTTACCGATTATGCTTCCTGGGTGCTGGAGCCCACCACCTGCGTGGTGAACCTGCTCAAACTGTCCCAGTTGGAGCCTGGCGATTCCGTTGCGCTGGTGGGCGCGGGCTATATGGGGCTTTTGACCCTGCAAGGGCTGACCCGCGGCTCTTGCGCCGGGGATATCACCGTGTTTGAAATCCGCAAGGGCCGGATCGCGTTGGCCGAAAAGCTTTGCCCCGGCCATGTGTATGACCCCGATTCCGAGGAAGGCAAATCGAAGATCGATCAGATGATCAAAAACGGCGGCGTGGATGTGGTAATCGACTTTGCCGCCTCCGATTCCGGCTATGACCTGGCTTTGAAACTGCGCCGCTATAATGCCGGCAAGCTGGTGCTGGGCACCTGGCACCGGCATGAAAAGACCTTTGACGGCACCAATTGGCACATGAGCGGCCTGAATGTGCTGAACCTTTCGCCCATGAGCAACCGCCATTATACCGACATGATCCCAAGAACCGCCGCGCTGGTCAGACGGGGCGTGTATACCCCCGGCGAGCTGGTCTCCCATGTGGCGCACTATGAAGACGTGGAAGCGGTGAACGCCTTGTTTCAAAAGTCCATCGACAAGAGCGACTGCTACATGAAGGGCGTCATCCTATTCTAATGCGAAGGGAGAAATCGGCACCATGAAAATCGCTTATACAGGCTGGACCTGGCTTGTGAACCACAACGACAATCACAAGTGGGAATTTGAGCAATTTCTGAAGGAAGCCGCCGACCTGGGTTATGAGGCGGTGGAGAACTTCGCCTTCATCACCAGATATTTTGACAACAACGCGGAGGAAGTCAAAGCGCTGCTGGACAAGTACGGCCTGGAGATGGCAAACCTGTACGAGCACTACACCGATGACGACGAAGCGGATTATCAAAGCGCCGTCAACTATGTGGACTTCATGAAGAAGATCGGCGCGGCGTATTTGAACCTCCAGGGCGTCATGTGGCGGGATGCGCCTCTTGACAGGCCCACCGACCGGGAAAAAATATTGAAGTATGCGGCACTTTCCAACCGCATCGGCACGCTGTGCAGGTTAAACGGCTGCGTGGCCTGCTTCCATCCCCATGCCAATACGCCTGTCTACACGGAGGAGCAGATTGACCTGTTCCTTGCCAACACCGATCCCGCCTTGGTATCCCTGTGCCTGGACACCGCCCATACCACCCTGGCCGGGATGGACGCGGTGGCAGCCTTCAGAAAATATCTGCCCCGCATCGCCTACATCCATTTGAAGGATGTGGACCCGGACAAGGAACGCTATGCTGCATGGCCTATGGACAGCTTCTGCGAGCTGGGCATCGGCACAGTAGATTTCCGGGGCATCTATAAGGTGTTAAGGCAGGGCGGTTATGACGGCGTTCTGTGCGTGGAATTGGATAAACGCCCTGTATGCAACTACAAGTCGGCCATGATCTCAAGGCGTTACCTCCATGATGCGTTGGGCCTGTAATTTCCTTAATATACACACTTAATGCTTAATGAAGAGGGGCTTTTCCGAAGTTCGGAAAAGCCCCTCTTTTTTGGTTTCCTATGCCATATGGAAAAAAGCCGTTCAGCATCTTCGTTACAGCAGCCACACCGCAAGGAGGATGGCGATAAAGAACAGCGCCGTGATCAGCTTGATGGCCGCCATCCGGCGCCTTACAAAGTCGGACAACTGCAGCACGGCTTTCCCCCTCAGCACCAGCACGCTTACAAGCACGGAAGGCACCAGGAAGGCCAGGCAATAGGCCATCAGCAGCAGGAACATGCGCAAGGCGCCGGTGCCGGATTGCAGGCTGGAAAGCAGCGTGGCCAGATATACCTGCCCGGCACAGAGAAACTCGCTAACGGCCACCAGAATGCCAAGAAGCAGGATGGCGGGGATCAGTGCTTTGTCCGATGCGGCGATGCCCTCAATCCGCTTGTGAAGAAATCTGCGGAGCCTGGCGGGCAACTGATTTCGAATCTGCCCGTATGCCTCCCGTTTGGCGGCATAGGCATCCCACAGGTTAAACACAATCAGCACAGCCGAATAGGCCGTCAAAAAAATTTTGATGGCCAGGGGAAGCCAGTCAAGGTCAAGAGAGCGCATGACCCCGTTAAGCATCGCGCCAATGGCCAGATAGCATACAAACTTGCCGGCAAGAAAGAGGAGGGCATACCTTCCTGCCCGCTTTTTCAGGGGGATCAGGATGCTCAAAAACAGAAGCACCATGGACAGCGCGCAGGGGTTCAGGCCGCCGATCAGCCCGGCCGCCAAGGTGGTGATAAGGCGCAGGGGCGGCAATGATTGCTTTTCAGGCTGCGCGATGCGGTTTCCCACCGCTTCCCCGCGAAGGAGGGCGGGATGAAGCTCCCTCTTGATCTCCCCGCTTCCGCTTAGGTACTTGTCCCGCAGAAAGACGATGGGTGCGGCCTGCTTATCCTCCGGCACCTGATAGCTTTCAAAAAGGGATAATGCCAGGGCGGTATCTTCCCCTATGTTGATGGAGATGACCTCCACCCTGGATGCGAAGGTGTACGCGCCCCGGGTGATAAAAACGCTGGCGGGAAGTGCATCCAGCGTTTTTTTCGCCTCCGCGCAGCTCCCGCAGGCGGTGACATAAAGGTAATAGATGACGCTATCGGTGGTATCCTCACGGGCCAGGGTATCCCTGGGCAGATCTGTGGAAATGGCGTCCTGTCCTGCGTAGACGGCCCCATCCACAATGAGGAGCGGGAGAAGCTGCTTCTCCTTGGGGATATTGTATTGAGCAATGGCGCGGTTCAGCGCTTCCCTGGCGTTTTCATAGCGGATGTTATAAAAGATACAGGCGTAATCGTCGGCGCTTTTTCCTGTCATCTCCCGGAAGGTTTTCAAAAAGTCCTCTTCCGGCGTGCAGGAGCCGCAGTAATTTTCAAAAAAGTATAAAAGCTCCGGCTTGCTTTCCGCCAGAGCCGGAAGGGAAAGCCAAAAGGCCAGCAAACAGGCCAGCATCAGGCAGCAAAAGCGCTTCATGCCTGCTTTTCCTCCTTGTGCAGGGTCACTGCATAAGCGTTTTCATAACAGGAAAAAAAGCCGGCGATCCTTTTGGGCAAGGCGGATATGCGTACACTGGCTTCTTCCGGGCAGGCCAGTTCGATTTCCATCATCGCCCGCTGGATCACCGCGGAGCGGTGGATATGGCAAGGCTCCGGGTCATGAAAAAACTCCATGCTCAGCGCCTTGATGGTACTTTCCGCGAATTGCATTTGAAACAGCGGGCCTTGATAAAGCACATTGGACTTTTCATCCGCAAGGGCCAGCATCCAAAGGAGGACAGGTTTCTTCTTTTTGAACATCCCGTTCCTCCCCGCTTTGAAAATTTGAATTATTATACCCTGAAGCTTACCGTATCACGCTCCACCAGGGAAGGCTCGAAGCATTTCACCTTTTCGGCCGTGGTGCGTTTTTCAATCCGGTCCAGCAGCATTTTGATGGCGTGCACGCCGATTTCATAGGCGGGCTGCCTCACCGTGGTCAATCTTGGTTCCATGGTGGAGGAGAGGTACACATCGTCAAAGCCTACCAGGGAAATATCCTGGGGAACCTTCAATTTGTGCTCCCGGATGGCACGGAATGCGCCCAGGGCGATCAAGTCGTTGCCGCATGCAATGGCTGTAAAGGGGATGCCGCGGCCCAGCAATTGCAGCGTTTTTCTGTATCCCGTCTCCAGCGTGTAGCTGCCGCACTCCAGAAGGTACGGGTTCACAGGCAGATTGTGGTCGGCCATGGCCTGCTTGTAGCCGCGGAGCCGTTCATCCTCCGGCATGTGGAGGGAACCGAAGCCGGTGATGTAGGCGATTTGCTTGTGTCCCCGCTGGATCAGGTGCGTCACGGCTTTATAGGAGCCCGTATAGTTGTCTACATATACGCAGTATTCCATGCCCTTGGTGTAGTTTTCCACCGCCACAAAAGGCATGCGGTAGCGTTTGAGAAGGTCCTGGCTTTCAGGCTTGGTGTTGGTGCCCCCCGCCAGGATCAGGCCGCTGACGTTGTATTCCGCCATGGATTGAATGGCGGACAGTTCCCGGGAATGCATCTGATCCGTGTTGCTGATCATGGCGTTGTAGCCAAAGCGCAGCGCCTCATCCGTCATGCCCCTGGCCATGTCGGCATAATAGGGGTTGGAGATATCCGGTATGATGAGGCCGATCATGTGAAACTTCTGGGAGACGAGGCCCCGGGCCAGGAGGTTGGGACGGTAATTCAGCTCGTCCGCCACTTTCAGGATGCGGTCGCGGGTTTCCTCACTCACCTTGCTGTAATCCCCGTTCAGTACCTTGGAGACGGTGGCGATGGAAACGGCGGCCTGTTTGCTGATATCCTTGATGGTGACGGCCATAAAGCTCCTCCTGACACGCTTTTTCTGATCCATGCGGGCGAAAAAGATGAAAAAATAGTTTCTGTCTCATACCTGTCTGTTTGCATGATACGTCTTTGTGCATGGATTCGTCAAGAAGCGCCCGTATGATTTATGAAATAAGCGGAATCTTTCCCTGCCATTCCGGCATAATAGGTGCCGGAAAACCAGGGAGCCGGGGAAGAGGCCGGCTCTTCCCCGGCCCGATTACGCGATTTCGATCACTGTATACACCGGCAGTTGATGAAGGGTGATGACACAGGTATCCCCTTGACGCATGGCTTCATGAACCACCCCGCTTCCATCCAGGGTATGCACCTTCACGTCCCCGGCAACCTCCCGGAGGGTAACGGTGGCCGTTTCGGCGGGGAGAATGGCATCTTTTGATGCGTCGTAGCCGTAATTCAGGATATGAACAAAGGTGCGTCCATCCTTGTCAAAGCGCTGGATGCCCAGCTTCCCGCTGCTGCTTTGCAATGTGCAGGCCGGCTTGTACAGCCTTTGGAAGCCTTCCAGCAGGTTCCTGTTGGCTCCCTTCCAGTCCGGCCCGCATTCGGTGAATACCACATTGGGCAATCCCTTCAGGCGGGCGGCGGCATTGACATTTTCCCCGATCCGGCCATGAATGAGGAGGCTTCCGCCTTCCTTGGCGTATTGTACGAGCACATCCGCCTGGTTTTTTGTCAGCACATAGCAATCCGGCACCACCACCAGAGGATAGGGGCGGATGACGTCAAGGGTGAAATCGTCTTCCCGAACATCGCCGTCCGCCAGCATCTTCACATCATACATGGCCTGGGCATCGGACAGGGCTTTGATGGCATCCCAGAAGGGGATGTGGCTGGCATTGGGATCGGACCATTCGCTGGTCGTGCAGTCCAGCAAACTTTCCTGCTCGTCCAGCATGGTATTGCCGCCGTTGCCCTTGGTGGTCTCCCGCCAGTAATAGCTGGGGAAGGAATACAAAACCGCGGCGCCCTTCACGGGTGTTTTGGGGTAGAAATCCTCATGCCGGTGAAGGAAATCCTGCACCTGGGCAGTCAAGTCCCGCGGGGGATAGAAGGAATCCTTGATGGTGTTGCCCATCCAGCCGCCGTAGGGAACAGCCATGTTGCAGCCGTACACGGAGGCCTCCAGCAGAAAGATGCGGTACAGGTCATACCCTTTTCCCGCGTCCAGCATTTTGAGTAGCTGAGGCACAATGCCGCCGTAGGGGTTTTCCGCCACGATGATTGGCTTTTTTCCGGCAAAACCGGCACAGTAGCGGTAAAAATGCGGCTGCCGGAACAGGGTGTGCTGCATTTCGGTGATAATCACGTCCACCTTGGTTTCGATGGGATAGTACACCGGCATCAGATTGAAGAAGTTCCCGGATACCATGATGTCCCGGCCGTAGGTGGTTTTGCCGTATTCCTTGGCGTAGTCCACCAGCTCGGAGAAGTATTTCTTCACCGCCCGCAATTGAAATTCCCAGTAATGGCGGTAGAAGGGCGCGCCATGGGGATAGGAGGAGCCTGTTTCCAAAAGATAATCCTTGTAGTTGAAGGCATCAAGGTCAATGGTGTCAAACTCTGATCCCAGCAGTCCTTTTGCCTTTTGTTCCTTCAGGTACTGGGTGAACTGCTTCATGCAATCCTTGCAGAAGCAGCCGCCGGAGCCGATGGAGGTCATGGGCAGCTCGCATTCATCCAATTGAATGCCCGGCACGCCGGCATCGATTTGAATCTTCATGATCTTTTTGAGATAATCCCGCCAGACGGGATTGTTGCGGCAGGTTTGGTAGCAAACCTGGTCATGGTTCTTGACCTCCACCCAGCGGGCATGCACCGCGGTGCCGTCGAGCTTGCGGGCGGCGCATTCCTCCCACAGGTCGGTGACGGTCTCGCCGTCGCTGTTTTTGATGCCGTCAGGATAGTAATCCTTAAGCGACGTGCGGAAGGCGCTGGGGTATTTGTTTTGGGAAAATTCCCGAAGGCCGTACCAGCCATGGTTTTCCTCCTGCTGGGCGTGCAGGTTCAGGCGCTTGATTTCCCCGGTCACATCGTCAATGACCGCGGGGAATTCCCAGCCCTGCACCTCAAACACGATGGCGAAAACCTTGATGCCGCGCTTGTTGCATTCCGCCACAAACTCGGAGTCGTTCATATAGCCGTAAAAACGCATCCGTGGGTCCACCGGGCCGAAGGCTTCATTTTCCAGATAGGGAAGGGAGATGCTGCCTCCGCCCATGGCCGACCACACCAGCAGCGTGCCGTGGTATTTCTCCAGGTCTTCAATCATCTGCAAGCTTCTTAAGGGTAGGCTGGGGTGGTAGCAGTGATTGTTTTTGAACCATCCGTCAAAATAAACGCCTCGTTCCATGGATTGATAGCTCCCTTCGCTTGATGCGCATTGCTGGAATCTCTGGGGAATAAACGTTTAGCCTCTATATGACAGTATAGGGGATGAGGCTTGAAATGTCAACGCAGGAACCTTTGGAAAACGGCCAGCCATTTTTTGCAAGCCAGAAAAAGAGGACAGCATTGCCGTCCCCTTTGTGAAATGAGCGGTTAATCTTCCACCACCGGCGCCCGCTTGATCCTGGGATCGGTGAATATGTCCGTATCGTCGTGGCTGGCCGTGCTGAATTCGGAGACGACGGCGCCTTCCGGGCCGCCCTGGAACCAGTGGGGCGTATCCGGGGCAAGGGTAAACTGCTCGCCGGGATGCAGAATGATTTCATGATAGGCGTTGTAGTAAGCCTCGTCTCCCTTGGGAGGCTTGGCCGCGGGGGAGGGGCAGGGCGTGCCGGATACGTACAGATACACTTTGCCCATGCGGCAGCGGAAGGTTTCCTCCTTGCCGGGCACACCGGCAATGGTCGGGTGCCGGTGCTCGGGACAGGTCTGGCCTGGGAACAGCACCAATTCCTTGGCGCAGCAGCGGCTGGTGTTGATATAGGTCACAAGTTCCAGGCCGGTACGGGCAAGGTCATTGAGGCCAAAGTCGGCGACTTCCACATTCTCCCGTTCCGCTTCCGTCAGGGCAATGCCGGCTTTTTCAAAGTATTGCAGGGCTTTTTCCCGGGCGGCTTCGTATGCTTTGCGATCCATGTTGATTCTTCCTTTCTTCATTTATGCTTGGAGAATAAACGTTTATCCACATCCTTAGGGCCATTGTAGCATGGCATTCGGGAGGCTGTCAATGCACAGGGATATCTTCCGGGCTGATGGTTAAGGTTTGGTTTTCCTTACGGAAACGGGCGGGTGTGAGGCCGAAGCGCCGCTTGAACTGCCCATAAAAATAACTCAGGTTTTCAAAGCCGGAGGAAAGGGCAACCTGGGTAATGGGCTGGTCCGTATTCTGAAGGAGATTGGCGGCGTAATTGATGCGCAGGTCGCCGATGAATTCCGACGGCGTCTTGTGGTAGTAATGGCGAAACTGGCGGTACATGTGCTCCGGCGTTTTCGGGCACAGGGCCAGCATGGCGGAAAGTCCCGCCTGAAACCGTGCCGGCTCCTGCATGGCGGCATGGAGCTTGTACAGCCACTCCGGCACCTTTGTTTTGGGCGCGGGCCGCGGAGGATAAAAGCAGGTGGTGAGGAGCAGCATCAATAGCCTTCTAACATGGCGGCGTATGCCCGCCTTGTCTTCCACCGGCAGCAGGTTCAGTTCCGAAAAGGCGCCGATCCATTCCTTCACCTTGCCGGACGGCAGCACCGAATGGGCCGGCAGCGGGCTTGTCCACAGGGGGCAGGTGCGGTAATCGTCCCAGAGAAGATCCAGCGCCTTTTGCAAAACGGTTGTCGGAAAGGCCAGGTTCATGATGCCGCAGCCAAGCTCGCCCAAGGGCTGGTAACAGTGAATATCCGTGGGACGCATCAACATCATGGAACCCTCGTGAAGCTCTTGCGCCTGGCCGTTCACCACATGGGTCACCTGGCCGTAGGCGATCAGAAACACTTCGCAAAAATCGTGGTCATGCAGGCGTGTCACGGACTTTACCTGGGTTATATAGTTATAATGCACCTGGGAAGCGGGGTCCAAAAAGGCATCCCCAGTAAAGTGAAATACATCCATCCAAACTTCTCCTTCAAAGTTTGATATCAATATAGCATAATCCGCAAGCATAGCGCAAGCATGGCGGTTCATGCCGTGCTACAATACAGTCATGAAGGCGGATAAGAGAGAAAGCAAAACGGATTACCTTTTTCGGCGCAATCCGCCTAGGTTAATAAGGAGGCACATTCATGCGGTATGATCTGTCCATAGAGAAGCGGTTTACGAAAGTCTTCCGGGAATACAAGGACGCGCCTCTGGCCATTCGGGAAGCAAAGTGCTTGCAGGTGCTGTATCCCGCGCTTTTGCCGCCCATTGAGAATGAGGATTTGTTCGCGGGCAGAACGCTGCTGATGGAGTACCGGGGCGTGGGCTTTTCCCCGGATGTGACGCTGTACCGCCTTCCCCACGGCATGGGGTATTTTTACCGCGCGGATGTTTTCCAAAAAGCGCTGGCGGAGGTTGCGGAAGACAGCAGCGAGGCCGCTGAAATCCGGGAGATGATGGCCTTCTGGGAAAAGGAAAACACCACGGCCCATGTGAAGGAACAATTTACCGGCCGTATCCGCACCTATCTTCCCAGCGATGCCTTTGCGGGGGATGTGGGCGTGGGATTTCCCCTGTACCGCATGACAGGGGCCTATGAAAATTATGAAACCTTGCTGACTCTGGGGTTGCCTGGCCTCAAAAAGCAGATTGAAGAGAAGCGGGCGCAGGGCGACCCGGAGGGTTTTTACGAGGGGCTTTCCATGATGGTTGACCTGATCGCGGATTGCTGCCTGCACTATGCCCGGCAAGCCTATGCCATGATGGAGGATGCTTCGTTACAGCGGGCCGGAGAGCTTGCGCAAATGGCCGCGGATCTTGAGTTTGTGGCTTCCCATGCCCCTCAAACCTTACGGCAGGCCATTCAGTTAAGCTGGCTGTATTCCTGCCTGGCCGGCGTCATGGACTACGGCCGCATGGATGTGTACCTGGGGGACTTTCTGGCAAGGGACCTCCATATGGGCACACTCACGGAAGCGGAGGCGCTCCAATGCGTCGTGAATCTGTGGAGGCTGATGGTGGCCCGGAAAACCGTTTATCACGGCCGGGTGGTCATCGGCGGCTTGGGCCGCAGGAACGAGAAAAACGCCGATGCCTTCGCCATGCTGGCCATGGAGGCTTCCCGCATCGTACATGATATCGAGCCCCAGCTGACGCTGCGCCTGTACAAGGGCATGGAGGAACGGCTGTATCAAAAAGCGCTGGAGGTGCTGGGCGGGGGAGCCACCTATCCCATGCTCTACAGTGATGACGTGAACGTGCCGGCTGTGCAAAACGCCTTCCGCCTGCCCAGGGAAAAGGCTGAGCAGTACGTTCCTTTTGGTTGCGGCGAATACATCATCGACCATGAGAGCTTCGGTTCGCCCAACGGCGTCATCAATATGCTCAAAGCCTTGGAAGTGACGCTGTTCAACGGCCGGGAGATTGTGTTGAACCGCCCCATGGGGCTGGCTCTTGGCAAATTCGAGGATTTCAAAACGTTTGAGGGTTTCTATGAGGCCTATAAAAAGCAGATCACCCATTATATCCAGGTGCTGGCTGAGACGGAGGCCATCATTCTGGAGCAAACCGCAAAGCAGGCTCCCTTCCTGATGATGAGCCTTTTGTACGACGGCTGCATCGAAAGCGGAAAATCCATGCTGTCGGGCGGCATTGCCTATCTTGGGGCGACACTGGAATCCTACGGCAACATCAACACCGTGGACAGCCTTGCCGCCATCCGGGAGGCGGTGTTTGAAAAGAAAACCATCACTCCCGGCCGGCTGCTTGAAGCGCTGAAAGCCGACTTTGAGGGCTATGAGCTGGAACAAAAGCTGCTCCTCAAGGCCCCGAAGTACGGCAACGACATCAAGACGGTGGATGACCTGGCCCATGACCTGCACGACTTTGAGGCCCGTACCATCAAGGAGCAGGCCGCCCGGGTTGGCCTCCATTCCTTCCTGATGGTGGTCATCAACAACTCCGCCAACACGTACCTGGGCCGCTGGACAGGGGCCTCCGCAGACGGGAGAAAGGCGCGCACCTTCATGGCCAATGCCAATAATCCCGTGGGCGGCATGGATACAAACGGCATCACCGCCATGCTCAACTCCCTGGCGTCCTTCCCGGCGGAAAACCATGCGGGTTCCGTGCAAAACATCAAGTTTGGCCGGGACGTGTTTGAGCGGGCTCCGGAAAAAATCCGCGCCCTGCTGGACGCATACTTTTTAAACGGCGGCACCCAGGCCATGATCACCGTTGTTGGCCGCAAGGATTTGGAGGAGGCCATCGCCCATCCGGAAAACCATCGTTCCCTGCTGGTCCGGGTGGGGGGGTTCAGCGCCCGGTTTGTGGAACTGGAAAAAGACGTGCAGCAGGAAGTGCTGTCGCGCACCGTGCACTGATATGGCTGCCATAACAGGATTTATCACAGATATACAGCGCTTTTCGGTGGATGACGGGCCGGGCATCCGCACCACGGTCTTTATGAAAGGCTGTCCGCTTCGGTGCCTGTGGTGCCACAACCCGGAGTGCATCAGTCCCAAGGTGCAGCTTTGCTATGTGGAATCCGCATGCGTCCGCTGCGGCGCCTGCGAAAAGGTATGCCCTGTGGGCGCGCATCGCGTGACGGAAGAATATCATCAGGTGGATTTTGAAAAGTGCATTGCCTGCGGGGCATGCGTCAAAGCCTGCGCTTATGATGCCCTTTCCCTGAGCGGAAAAACCGTTACGGTGGAGGAAGTCATGGCCGAGGTCATGAAAGACAGGCTGTATTATGAAACCTCCGGCGGCGGGATCACCGTCTCGGGCGGTGAACCGCTGATGCAGGCGGAATTTACCCTGGCGCTTTTGGAGGCTGCCAAGGACAAGGGCCTTCACACCTGCCTGGAAACATGCGGGTATGTGGAAGAAAAGGCACTCAAAGAAGCGGCGAAGCTTACGGATGTATTCCTTTATGATTACAAGGTTACTGATCCTGCGGCCCATCAGGCGCTTACGGGAGCCGGCAACCGGCGCATTCTTGCAAACCTTGACATGCTGGTTCATTTGGGGGCGTTTATCATTCTCCGCTGCCCCATCATTCCAGGGTGCAATGATGAGGCCTCCCATTATGACGGGATCATCGCGCTTCTTACGAAATACCCGAGCATTCCCCGGGCCGAATTGATGGCCTATCACCGGATGGGCGCCGCCAAGTACAGGCAATTGGGGAAGCCTTATGCGCTGTCCCACCTTCCTGACATGAGCCCGGAGCAGAAGGCGGAGGCCATGGGTTATTTTCATGCCCATACAAAGCGTCCCGTGGTTTGGGGATAGGGAGCACCGGGAAAGCCGGTTTTGATGAAACCGCAAGAGGACATCCGTCAGGTGCGGTAGCTGACTGTATCCCTTTCCATGAGGATGGGCTCAAAGCACCTGTTCTTTTCGGTAACGGATTTTCCTTCCATCCGCTCAATGAGCATGTTCACGGCGCATACGCCGATTTCATAGGCCGGCTGGCGCATGGTTGTCAGCCGCGGCTCCATCATGGCCGAGAGGTATACATCGTCAAAGCCCACCAGGGATATATCCCACGGTACCCTGAGCTTGTGCTCCCGGATGGCCTGGAAAGCTCCCAGCGCGATCATGTCGTTTCCGCAGGCGATGGCGGTAAAGGGAATGCCGCGGCCCAATAGCTGCAGCGTTTTTCTGTATCCTGTCTCCAGGTTGAACCCCCCGCACTCCAGCAGATAGGGGTTGATGGGCAGTTCATGATCCGCCATGGCCATTTCGTAGCCCCGGAGCCTTTCATCGTTGGGGGCGTGCAGGGTTCCCTGGCCCGTGATGTAGGCAATCTCCCTGTGCCCGCGCTTGATCAAATGCTCCACCGCCTTGTAGGAGCCTGCAAAATTGTCCACATATACGCAGTTTTCCAAACCGTCGCGGTAATTTTCCACGGCCATGTAATGGATGCGATATTTTTTGATCAGCTCGATGTTATCCAGGACCGTATCATAGTTGCCTACCAGTACCAGCCCGCGGACATGATAGCCTGCCATGGTTTTGATGCAGCTTAGTTCCCGCGCGTGCATCAAATCCGTGTTGTTGATCATGGCATGGTAGCCAAAGCGCAGCGCCTCATCCGTCATACCCCGGGCCATTTCCGCGTAATAGGGGTTGGAGTTGTCGGGCACGATCAGGCCGATCATATTGAATTTGCGGGAAACAAGGCTTCTGGCCAGCATGTTGGGGCGGTAATGCATCTCATCGGCCAGGCGCTGGATGCGGGTGCGCGTTTCTGTGCTCACCTTGCTGAAGTCCCCGTTGAGGACCTTGGATACGGTGGCAATGGATACGCCTGCCGCCTTGCTCACATCCTTGATGGTGACCGACATGAAACCGCCCCCCTTCTCTATGACATTAGAAAATTATACCTGTCATAAGGGGTAATGGTCAAGGACCGGAGCCCCGATTCCTTGCCCTGCCTGGTCAGCAGGTTGGCAACGGTGTTCACCACTCTTATGATAAGGGTGAAGCGGTTTGATTTGACAAAGGGTGTGATGTTCAGAACATAGGGACTCCACAGCCGCGTGCCCGCCGGTTCGCCGTCAATGAACACCTCGAAAAGATCGTCCCCCACGTCCGCCTCCAGCAGGAGCGTTTTGCCCATGTACCCTTTGGGCAGGATGATCTCTTTCTCGTAGTCCACCATGGAAGCAAGGTATAGATACCCCTGCTTGCACCAATCGCCGTAGCGAAGGGTATTTGCAGGCGCACAGAGGATATCGTCCCGCACGGTGAATGTGCCGGTGAGCTTCAAAAGATCCAGGATGCCGCCATTTTTGCCGTGCACCGTCATGCGCACCGCCAGGGTGTTTTCCCCGATTACGGCATCCCGCAAGGGCAGGGACATAATCTCTGCGTCCAGATAGCTTCTGACCGGCTTTTCCATGATCCGGTTGCCATTGAGATAAATCTCGTAATCGCCCTTGAAGCCGTCGATCATCATGTTAAGATCATCGATCTTCGTTTCGCACGTAAAGCACGTGACATACCACAGCGTTACGGGATAGGTGGCCGATGGGCGTTCGGTTGGCAATTGCAGTTCCCAGCAGCCCATGACAAAATCCATCCAGCCGGGGGCGGAGGTATCCAGTGACTTCACCTGATCCGCACAGGCTTCATCGTCCTCAAAGTGCACCTTCCATTGATTCAGGATCAATGCGTTGGGGTTGTGCAAGCGCACGGTGAAGGTGTCTTCGGGGAAGATAGCGGGCAAGGGGGATTGGGCGGGCTGCGCAAGGCGCGTGTCCTTGCCGGAAGCGCTCACCGTTAAAAAGGCCTCACCCGTCTTCACGCGGCCATAGGCGGCCACGCTGTTTCCTTCAAAGCCGGCCACAGTAAGGTTCGTGTTGCTGATGTACTTGCTGGCGGGCGGCGACAGATGGATCATGGCTGAGCCGGTCCGGGGCAGGGGAAGGGTGAAGCAGGTAAAGCCGTCCTCTATGGTATAAGGGGCGGCAGGCGCTGTTTCTCCTGTTTCCAGGTTCCACAGTTCCGGCTCATGCGTCCCGCGGATACGTACCTTTGTTTGCAGCGGCTGCCGGGTGGGATTCACCAGGAAAAAGAAATCCTCTCCGTCCTTCACCCGGTGCAGACAGAAGACCTCCTCCTGATCGATAAAGATTTCGCTGTCCACGCAGGAACGGACTACGCTTTCCAGATAGGGCAGGTTATCGCCTGTTTCAAACCCGGCCGGGCAAAGGATGGCTTTGCCGTTTTGCCCGTGGGGTATGGCCAGCGCGCCTGGCGTTTGTGCGTCCTTCAAAAAGGATGCGTGGACGGAAATAGGATCCTGCCCGAACAGGGCCTGTACCCGCTCCATAAAGTTATCCTTGCTGCCTTCTATGGCATCCAAGGGAAGCAGGCCGTCGGCAATCACTTTGCCGCCGCCCGATACAAACGCTTCCAGCCGGCTGAGGGTTTTTTCCTTGATGTGGGTCACGCCGGGCAGAATCAGGCATTCATAGCTCTCTCCCCGGATGGTGATATGCCCGCCTGTGATTCCGCAATCGTCCATCACGTCTTCATCCAGGTAGTCAAAGTCCAGATGCAGCCGCAAAAGCCGGTCTGTGATATAGTTGAATTCCCGTTGGATGAAGGCGCTCTCCGCGTTGGCCTTTTGCGGTGTGTAGTTGGCCCAGATGGAGTTGATGGGATACAGGATCGCGATTTTGGCTACGTGACGGCCGCCGCTTAAGATATAGCCCATGCGGGATACATAGTCGTTGAACTGCTTGTACTGGGGCCACCAGGTATGGTGGTAGAACATGGAGGGCGGCCAGTCGCGCTTGCGCTCTCCCTCAATGGAATAATGGAAGCCGTGGGGGTTGAACAGGTTCACGCCCAGCACATATTCCCAATCGGCGATCCACTTCATTCGCTCCATGGTGCAGTCCCAGTAAGCGCCGCCCATGCTTTCGCATAAAAGCCGGGTGGAACCGAACTGGTGGGCGGCGGAGGAGGCGATTTTCAGGGCTACGTGCTCGTCTGGCATTTGCCTGTTGCCGATGCGGGGATACAGGTGGTCGACGCCGGTCATGTGCAGATGCTTTAGGTGCGTGAACAGATTGCCGCCGGTGCGGGCGTGCAGGCGAAGCCATTCCTCAAACAGCAAATGGCCCGTGAAGGTCAGGTTATTTTCCCGGCACCAGTCTTCAATTTTTTTGTAGTAGGTTTTTTCATACTGCTTTGTAAGCGCGGAAAAGAAATCATAGCGGAACTGCTGGGTATCGCCGCCAAAATCGTAAAACAGCTTGGGCAGATGGCGGGTTAGGTCATAGCCGTTGTGCTCCTTGAAGATTGCACACATCCTTTTCGACCAGGGAATGATGTAGTTGTCCTTGGCCACCTCAAAGTAATGCATGGCCGGTTCATCGGTATAAAAGCCGTGGATGCTTTCGGCGATCGGGCCATTCTGGGCCAGCTCCCGCTTGTAGCGCTCATGGGTCAGTTCCAGAAACTTGTCGGTTGCCTCCTCGTTGAGCACATCGGCATACCAGCTTGCCCGGCGTTCGATAAAATACATCAGCCGCCAGGGGCCCATGGGGGCTTCCCAGGTAATCACCTTGTCAAAGGCCAGGTTCGGCATCAGGTCCACGTATTCAAAGCGCTTGCTTTGAATGTTTTCCTCCAGGATGGCGCAGGCGTAAATGGGCTCGGATTCCTCCAGGTCGTTGTAACGGCTGTCCGTACCCTCCATAAAGGTGAAAAACTGGCCGGGGATGTGGCTTTCTATAAGCTCCAGATAGCGCTGGGTCAGGTTGGGATCGGATGCCATTACCTGCTTGCCCGCGGTGCCGCTAGGCCAGTTGTATTCGTCATACACCCAGATCTGAAGGCCGATTTCCCGGGCCTTTTGAACCGCAAAGCGAAGCCGGTCAAACCAGTCCTCCGTCAGGTATCCGGTATTGTCAAGCGTACCGAAGCGGGCATGGATATAGATGCCGGGAATGCCCTTTGCCCTGTATTCTTTTAGTTGATATTCCATTTCATCATAATCCATGGCCCCGTTAACAAACCAGAAGGGCATGATGCCAAATTCCGGGATGGTCTTAAAAAAATCACGCCGGCTTAATTTTGCGCCATGAACAAGTATGTTTTCTTTCATAACAGCAGAATGCTCCTTTTCATTTTCCGACAAGCCGAAAAAACGTTTATCCTTATGGCGTAAGTATAGGGTAGAAAGGGCCGGTTGTCAATCTTGAAGCCGCTTCCCAAGCAAAATGAACCGGTTGAACAGTACAATATCTGGTTGACAAACGGCTGCGAATAGCCTACCATATGCTCAAACGGAGCCGTGGATGAAGCATGATAGGATAAACGTTTAATATTCCGGTGGCATATAGCCGGCTGCGGCATCAAAAGAACTGGAGGTCCGCCTTATGCATATTGCGCAGGAAAAGGAACGGATTTTGCTTTGCGGCAATGGGGCTACGTATCTGTTTTCCAGGGAATCGGGCATGCTCTGCGGCGTGAAGGCGGGAAGCAGGGAATATCCCATGGAAGGCATAAGCATCGACGTGGGTGTGGACGGGGCGTATGCCTGGAATCTTTTGAAGTTTGACTGCCTTGACCGGAAAAACACCTGGGAGCTGCCGGCGATTGCGCCGACAGGGGAGGCGGACGCCGCGTTTTTTGAGGGCCTTTTTGTAAACGACGGCCGGTTGGAAGCCGTGTACAGGTGCGGCAAAGTGCGAATCCGACAGCGCTACGATATGTGCGGCGGCGTGCTTCGGGTTTGCGCGCAGGCGGAGAACATTTCAAACGAAGAGGTCACAGTCAATGGCACAGCTTTTTTGACTTCCCGAAAAATGGCGGACACCGTGTTTGAGTTTCCCACAAACGTGCCCTGCGATGTTTTTCATGCGGAGGATTTGAAGCCGCTTGCGGCGGTCACCTGCGGCCTGGTAGGCAGCATGGCCCACATGAAGGATGCTTCGGGCGATATGAACGTGCTCTTTCTGGACACCGTGGAGAAGTGGTCCCAGGGCGCGTACCGGGCAGAAAACAGCATCATTTGCGCCTATGTGGCCGCGGTGGAATGCCATCTTGCGCCGGGCCAGAGCTTTGACTGCGGGTATTTGTATGTACAGCCGGTTGAGAAGGGCGACCCGTACCTTGCCATCCGGGATTTCTTTGACAGCCTGGGCTACCACGCGGCCACCGACGGCATAAGAGAAGGCGTTTTGTACTCCTGCCATCCCCACGGAACCATGGACAACAATTTTAAGCGGCCGCGCGACCTGTGGGAATACGCCGGGGAGCTGGAGAGCATCAAGGCGCTGGGCGTGAACCATGTGTGGATCCTGCCCGTGTTTGAGCATCTTGACCGGGGCGTGTACCACCCCACGGATCAAAGCATCATCGATGCGCGCTACGGCGGGGAGGAAGCCATGCGGGCCTTTGCCGAACGAGCCCATCAACTGGGCCTGACCGTACTGTTTGATTATGTGCCCCATGGCCCGGCACCGGAGGATCCGCTTTCCAGGGAAAAGGATCACTGGTGCTCCCGCCGCCGTGACCTTACCTTGCAGGATGAATGGCACTGCGTCAGCTTTGACATGACGAATCCCGATTATCTGCGCTATACGTCAGACCTTGTGAACAGCCATGTGCGGCGCTTTGACATCGACGGGGCGAGAATCGACTGCGCCATGGGCGGCCTGTCCAACTGGACGCCTTATGGAAATCACCGGCCATCGGCCTCCAACCTGTCGGGCGGCGTGGCCATCTCCGGGGCCATCAAGCGCGGTTTTCAGGAAATGGGCAAAAAGGCGCTGAACATGCCGGAAAACTTCAATCCCGTACCCGCCTATTATCCTGTCACCGACTTGTTTTACGGCATGAACCTGTACAGGGTGCTGGTGGAGCTGGACAAAAAGCGGGATGATGCCGCGCACTTTGTCAGGGAGCTGACGCGGTTTTTATCCATCGAGCATAAGGCCATGCCCAAGGAGCTGAAAAAGCTGCGCTTCCTGGGCAATCACGACACCGTTTCCTGGGTGTGGCAATCCAAGCGGGCCTACGAAGCCTATGGCGCAGACCGGGCCAAGGCGCTGTTTGCGCTGATGGCTTTCCTGGACGGCATCCCCATGGTGTACCAGGGGGATGAGGACCCAAGCCTGGCCGGCAAGGAAGGCCCTGTTTTGCGGGATTTCTTCCGGGACTTGTACAAGGCCCGCCGGGAGTATATCGGCGAGGGTACGGAGATCACGCATCTTATCACGGGCTGTGGCGTGATGGCCTTTATACGGAGCATGAATGGCGTCAGCCGGCTGGTGCTGGTAAGCCTGAGCGGGAAGACGGAAGCGGTCTCCCTGAAGGAGCTGCAAAATGCCCGTTCCTGCCTTGGTACCTTGCAGGAAAAGGATGGAAGGGCTAATGTGCCTGCTTATGCCTTTGATATCTTTGAAATGGAGGCCATGGATTGAACGGCTGCCGGCCAGTCTTTGTCATCCATTGTTTTGAAGGGTGCAGCGTGGCGGGCGATTGATAATCGCCCCTACACCTGCAAATGTTTGTTGGCACCTCTGTAGCGGCTTGTGTTTGCCGGGAAGAGCAATCAGCTTCTTCTTTACCCTGTAGGGGCGATTATCAATCGCCCGCTTGCGCTGGTTCCTGCCACCGCCGGATACAAGCATCACGAAAACACTTTTTTACAGATCCGGGAGGTCCTCTATGCCCAGGAAGATCGTGGACTGCCACATGCACACCTTATCCGGCGCCCCGGAAAAGCTGCAAGGTATCGCGGATCATTTCGGCTTTGAAAAGTATACGGTTCTTGGGTGCCCTTGCTTTGCCGGGCCTTTGAACAACCTGGAAGTTCTTTTGGCAAAGGCGCTTTATCCCCGGCATGCATATGCTTTCGGCGGGCTTACCTACCTGCCTCATGAACGGAACGGGGAGGCGCATGAGAAGCAGGTACGGCGGCTGATGGAGGCAGGCTTTGATGGGATCAAATTCATTGAAAGCAAGCCTACCGTGGCCTGTGACCTGAATGTTCAAATGGACAGCGAAGAGTTGGAGCCTGTGTTTTCGCTGCTGGAGGAAACCCAATTCCCCATTCTCTGGCACGTGGGCGACCCCGCTTCTTTCTGGAATGAAAAATTGGCCCCGGCTTTTGCGGTGCAAAACGGCTGGTGCTACACCGACCCTTCCTTCCCATCCCTGGCTGAGCTTTACGCGCAGACAGAACGGGTGCTTTCAAGGCATCCCCGCTTGCAGGTCTGTTTGGCCCACTTTTACTTCACCGGTGACGATATGGCCCACGCCGGGCGCATGATGGATACATATCCAGGCCTGCGCTTTGACCTGACGCCGGGGACGGAAATGTATGGCCAATTCCTGCAAGACCCTGTTTTATGGCGGGAGTTTTTTATAAAATACCAGGACCGCATCCTCTTTGGCACCGATATTTCGGATGATTCGAAAGATTTCGATAGCGGCCTGTATGATACGCTGGTGGGGCTTATTAAAAGCACCCTGACGCAATTGGGCCCTGTTGCGGTATGGGACATCCGGGGGCAGGGATTGGGGCTGCCCCAGGCTGTGCTTGATAAGATATTTGCCGCCAATGCGGAGCTTATGAATGGGAAAACGCCAAGGCCTATCCGCCGGGAAGGCTTGGACGGTCTCATAAAATGGCATGAAGCAAATGTATCCCTTGCGCAAAAGGAGCCGCTGAAAGAGTTGACAGACAGGCTGTATGCCGCGCTCATCAATACATCTTCCCGGCATTGATGAAGCGGTCGGGCGTCAGACCGTGCTCCTTCGAAAAAGCTTTGCCTTCGGCCGCCCAGAGCATGCCCCGCCTTACGATCTCCTGGGCTGAAGGGGCGCTGTCAAACACGTCGTCGTGGTGCCCCAGCGAGGAATAGAACACGCGCCCCAAACCCCACATCTTGGTCCAGGCTACCGGCATATCCACGGGCTTGTTGGCCATGTGGTAGTAGGGCACGATGGGGAAGCGCGTGGTGGCCAGCACCTCGATGGCGGGGTCCACATGCAGGTAATAATGCTCGCTGCATACCGGAAAATCCTCAATGCCCGCCACGATGGGGTTGGATTTTGCGGTGATGTTCACCGTATATTGGATGCCGTCGCCGCCTGGGTGGGAAACCCATTGGCCGCCGGTCATGAACTGCCAGCGGGTATCCTTGCGGAAGGCGTCGCACATGCCGCCGTGACAGCCGGCCAGCCCGACGCCGGCACCCACCGCTGCCGTCACATTCTTGGAATGCTGCTCCTCGATCTCGCCCATCGTCCAGCAGGCAAAGATCAGATCCAATTCCATCAGCGCCGCGAGATCATTCAGGCAGCTATGGTCATGGGCATACCAAACATCAAACCCGGCCTTTTCAAGCAGCATGCCAAAGCGTTTGGACACCAATTCCGGCTGGTGGCCATCCCAGCCGCCCACAAGAAACAGCGCTCTTTTCATGAGTTGTTCCTCCTTGCCCCTATATCACCGGGCTTTAGGGAGATTCGTACAAAGAATATGATACTGCGTTGAAATCAATATGGCTATCATGGCAAACGGGGCGGCCCCTTCATCAGACAGAAGACAGCATAGCACCCGGTGGCCGCTTTGTCAACGCCGTGGTGCGGTTCCACAGACGATCTGAAAGATATTACGGACACAATACGGCTTCAGCCACATGGACGCCATTTTTGTATAGCGGTCTGAAAACGCTGTTGACAAACGGTTTTACTTGCCGATAGAATAGAACAAATTGAGAAACCGGGCGTTATTACAGCGAATGCGCATGCCGGCGCCATTGAAATGGCTGGAGATTGTTATGACGATCCGTATTGCCGATATTGCCAAGGCTGCCAACGTTTCCCCCGCCACCGTGACACGTGTGGTGAATAACAGCGGCTATGTGTCCGAGGAAAAAAGGCGGCAGGTCAACCGGGTGATTGACGAGCTGGGCTATGTACCCAACAAAATAGCCAGCAGCCTCAGAAAGAGCAGCCCTTATTTCATCGGCCATATCCTGCCTGTATCCAGCGAGAACCCGTTTTTTGCCCGCATCTGCAACGCGGTCAACGAGACCGCTGAGAAAGCCGGCTATCATGTGCTTACCGCGCTGCGGCAAATGGATGCGTTAAGGGAGCGGGCGGTTATTGAAAACCTCATCGGACTGATGGTGGATGCCATCGTGTTCACGGGCAATACAACCAGCAATGCCGCCACCATCAACTGGATCACATCCCGCGGCGTTCCCGTGGTCATGCTGGAAAGGCCGCGTCACGGCAGCCAGGTGGATGCGGTGCTGCTGGACAACTTTTCGGGCGCCGCCATGGCTATGGAGCATATCATGGCCAGGGGCCACCGCGACATTGGCTTTATTGGCGTCAAATATGAGCAGCATGAGGTGGAATACCAGCGGTATAGCGGTTTCACGTCGGCCCTGGCCGCCCACGAACTGAAACTCCGGGAGGAATGGGTGCGTTACGCTCCTGATTACACCGTGGAAAACGGGCGGCGCGCCATGGAGGAATTGCTGGCGCAAAAAAGGCGCCCCTCCGCGCTTTTCATAACCTCCGACGTAATTGCCTGCGGCGTATTGCAGGCGCTGTATGAAAAGGGAATGCGTGTACCGGAGGATATGTCCATCGTCGGGTTTGACAATACCCTTTCTTCCCTCTGCGCCCCGCAGCTTACCTCTATTGAAATGCAGCTTGAGCAGGCGGGCGCAACCGCTGTGGAAATGATTGTGGAGCGGAAAAAGGGTGCCCGTATCGGCGTTAAAACGGTTATGCTCAGCCCCATCCTGATAGACAGAGGCAGCGTGAAGCAGGTCAAATAGCCCATTGGCGCAAGCTGTTACCGGTATCCCCGGTACAGCACATAGTCCTGCATTTCCTTTTTGAAGCCGGCGTTTTGAAGGGCATCCGCCGCTTCCTGAGGATATTCCTTGAGCGTAAGCCTCGAAAGCGACGGGAAGATACGCCGCCCCGCATACTCCTGAACGAAGATGTGAAGCGCATCGGGCAGCGGGTTGAGGTCAAATACCCGGAGCGTCTTTCCCTGGCGTTCGAACACCGCCACCGGGAAACCTGCGCGCAGCGCCACCACGTTGCCGGGCAGGTTCATAAATGACCTGTCGGGGTTGTGTGCCAGATATTTGCCGTACGGCTGCATGGGGTCTGATGCCGGCAGCCAGACAATATCATCGGAGGGCTGCTCCAGCGCCTGCATGACCCCCGCGAAATCGCTGTCCCGTATAAACTGCATGCCGGATAATCCTTCGATGAAATACCCCCGTCTCACACGACCGGTATATTCCCACAGGCGCAAAAGCTTCACCGCTTCCTCCCAAGGAAGCCCCTGGGATGTTTCGCGGCAAAGCAGGATGCAGCGGTCGAAAGCCCGCTCCAATTGCTGCTCCATGGGAAGCTCCTTCAGCGGCCGCATCAGCTCCCACCGGCCGGAGGTTGCGGCCAGGACACGGGCATTCACACGCCTTCTTGCGGTTGCCTGGGCGTTTTGCCCGCCGCTTAACCACTGGCGGATGGGCACAAAGCTGTCTGCCCTGATGAGCCCCTTTTCCGCCAAATGCAATAACGTATTCTGCACGGCGCTGTCTCCAAGCAGGGAAGACAGGCTGTGTGAAAAGCTGGCGCCCCTTTTCAAAAGCGCATCCAAAACAAGCCTTTCCCGGTCCTGAAGCATTGCTCCCGCCTGGACGGGATCACCATCCCAGTCGATATCCTCATATAAATGAAAGCAAAGCTCCGCATCAGGCGTGATGCGCCAGAACAAGTGGCCCTGGGCCAGCAGCGCGTCCAGAAGCTCCGGGCGGTAGCCCCCCACCCGCTTGGGAAGCAAAATGCTTTCCCACCAGCCGGGAGGGAAGGGAATGCCGCAAAGCGCCTTGAATGCCGCCTCCAATTGCTCCTTGGGCGGGGACGGTCTGTACAGGCGGCTTGCAAGCAGCGCCGCGTACCGCTCCGGCGGCAGCGTTTTGATCTGCCTGCGCCGCATATTCACCGTTTCCTTCACGGCCCGGTCAAACAATTGCGCGTGGTAATACAATCCCTGATAATCCACCGCGCTGCCGCTTTGGCATAGGGAAACAAGCGCCTCGCGTGCCGCTTCCTCCGGGAAGCTGTAGCGCTGGGCAACCTGCGCTGCATCCTGCGGGCCGCGGTAGCGCAAAAGCCTGCGCAGGATGTGTGCCTTTGCATCCCGGTCTCCGCCTTTCAGCGCAGCCTCGTATTCTTCTTCCTGCTCCGCCGCGATCCACAGCCCCGGCTCGATATACTTTGCCTGCTCCCTTTGCTCCAGCGTTTCCAGCCATTCGGGAGGCACATCCACCTCCCCCGCCATCAAGTCGCCTTCGATCATCAAGAGCGTGTGAAGCTGCGCTTCATTCTCGGGCAGGCGCGCCCGCTCCGATACCTGCTTCAGCTGCTGGGGCGCGGGGTCGATAAGCTGGGCCTTGTTCAACGCTTCCTCCACCGCAACAAAAACGCCGGAGGGCGTGGGCACGTATTCGTACATCATGGACGCTTCCGTCTGCCGCCTCAGCGTCAGCGACATGGGGGAGGGCGTCTCCGGATAGAGTTCCACCACCCGTATCTCCCCCGACTGGATGGCGTTCAAAATCTGTTCGACACCGCTTACGTCCCAGTAGTCCTCCAGGCATTCCCGCCTGGTTTCCCGCACCAGGGGATGACGTTCGCTGTTCACCAGCGTGTCCAGCATTTGGGCGCTGCGCATCCGCTGCACCCACAGAGGCTGGCGTCCAGCATTTTTGATGCCCATCATCAGCGCCCGGGCGGCGTTGTAGCGGAAGGCCATGCTGTATACTGGCGTTAACGGCAGCACCGCCTGAAGAATGGCCCCGGCGGTTTGGGGGGGAACGGACTGCAATAGCCGTTCGGGCAGCAGCCTGTCCTCATAGGGGAAGAGCAAAAAGCCGTCGTCGTCGGCCACAAAATTGATGTTCATGCCGGTTTGCCGCTTGGCAGCCTCCATGGCGAGGATGCCCAGGGGCTCGTTCACCGGCCGGCCGAAGATGGAATGCACCATCATTTGCGGATTACCGGCCTCATCCCGGTAGTGCTCCACAATCAGGGTACGGTCGTCCGGTAAGGTGCCGGTGGCGGCGATTTGGCGCTTGGCAAATTCCAATGCGCCCTTGGCCGCCCCCTCGTCCAGCCCCAGGGCGTACAGCGCTTCAAGCAGCGTTCCCGCCTCCTCAGCCCTTGTCAGATCCCGCAGAATTTCACCGTAGGCAAAGCCTGTTTTCAGCCTGCGGCCGCCTGTTTCCCCTTTCCAGAAAGGGATGCGCGCCCCCGGTGTGGCGGCGGGCACAACAGTCACGGTATCTTTTTGGATTCTTGCGATCTGCCAGGCGAATGATCCCAGAAGGAACCTGTCGCCCACCCGGCTTTCGTATACGAACTCCTCATCCAGTTCACCAAGCTTCACGCCGTTTTCCGTTTTGGCCGCATACAGCCCCTTGTCAGGGATGGTGCCCCCGGCGGATACCGCCAGCATGCGGCTGTAGGAATCAGGCTCCACCCGGTCATGAATGCGGTCATACAGCACCCTTGGCCGCACGGGGATGTCCCTGTCATGCTCGTGGTCGCCGGCCAGCATGCGCAGCACCTCCCGCACATCCTCCATGGTCACCTCCCGGAAGGGATAGGCCCTTGGCAGGATTCCCATGACTTCCTCAAGATCATATCCTCTTACGGAGGCCATGGAAACCAGGTGCTGGGCCAGCACATCCAGGCACAGCCTGGGAGGATGGGAATGCTCCACGCCGCCTTTGCGCACCACTTCCGCCGTGAGGCCGCTGAACAGGCTTTCCACCGGCATGCGTGGGAAGATGTACATGCTGCTGACCCGGTTGGGATTGTGGCCCGCCCGGCCCAGCCGCTGCATGGTGCTGGAGATGGAACGGGGGCAGCCGATTTGAAACACCTGGTCAATTTCGCCCACGTCGATGCCCAGCTCCATGGAGGACGTGGCGCACAGCAGGCGCAGATTGCCGCTGCGCAGCGCCGTTTCCACTTCCAGCCGCTGCTCCTTGGAAAGGCTTCCGTGATGCGTTCTGGCAAAGCCTTCGCCGCCCAGCTCGGTTACGTAATAGGCCAGCTTTTCGGCATAAGCCCGGCCCTCCACAAAGGCGATGACGCTGCGGCTTTTCTGGCAATGCTCGTAGACCGACTTTGCAATCTCCTGCCAGGCGGCATCCTTCTTGATTTCGTTCGTATCCCGGGTGGGACTGGTAATGATGAGGCTGACTTCCTTGCGCATTTTCGGCGCGGCGATTGCCACCTTTTCGGGAGACAAGTATTCCGCAGCCCTGTTAAGAGGCTCGATGGTGGCTGACAGGCCTATACGCTGGAGCGGCGATGCGCAGAGCTTGTCCAGCCTGGCGATGGACAGCATCAGGTGCGCGCCGCGCTTGGTGTCAATGAGCGCGTGCAGTTCATCGATGATGATCCACTTGGCCGTATGCAGCACGGACTGGCCCGATTTCGCCGTCAGCATCAGGAACAGGGATTCAGGCGTGGTGATCAAAATATGCGGCGGCTTTTTCACCATTCTCTGCCGCTCGCTTTGCAGCGTATCCCCCGTGCGGATGGCGATATCCAAAAGAGCAACGTCCGCAAAAATATCATTTAGAAGCGTTTCCTGCGCGATGCCCTCCAGCGGCCGGCGCAGGTTTTCCCGTATGTCGCCTGCCAGGGATTTTAATGGCGACACATAAATCAGTTGAAGTTCCTGCCTGAGCGTGCCGATTCTTAATTCCCGCATCAGCTTGTCGATGAACACGAGAAAGGCGGACAGCGTTTTGCCGGTTCCGGTGGGGGCGGATACCAGCGTATGCTCTCCCCTGGCAATCAGCGGCCAGGCCGCCTGCTGCACCAGGGTCGGCGCGCCGATACAGCGCGCAAACCACCGCGCGGTGATGGGATCAAACAGTTCCAGTGCGTTCATTGCTATCTGGCTCCTCACCTGGTCATCATCCTGGCCGGCGTCAGTCTGTTGTCCCCCTACCATTCTTCGTCCGCCGGTTCTTTCCCTTCAAACCAATGCTAAGAAAGATAAGCGCCAAAGGCGGCTTCTTGCCCAAGCCTGAACAGCCGGAGCCATTTCCTTGCGGACATCGCTGAAAAAACCGCCCAGGGGACAAGGGAAGCCAGGGCAAAGACCCGCCCGATCATGCCGGCAGTGGAGGGGATCAGCATCAGGAGCCCGGACAAAAAGCCAAAGGCAGCCATTGTCTTGCCGTAGACGGCGCTCTTGAACATAACTCCGGCCATGATCAGAAGCGATACCGCATTCAATTCATAATAGATGTCAAATGCCGTGCCCTTCCATTGGGCGATCATAACCTGGCCCGCGGCAAGATGTATGGCTTTTTCGGCATCGGAAGCGCTTTGCGCAAATTGCCGGCTGAGGTCCAGCATTTCAAAGGCGGAATTGGATGAGAAGTAGGCGCCAATGCCCAGCAGGCCGGCCAGCAGCGCGATCATAAGCAGGGCCTCATGTTTCTGCCTGAGCGACATGCAAAAGGCAAGGCACATGATGGCCACGATGATGTTGTTGATGATATACAGCAGGTCAAGGT
Organism: Bacillota bacterium; assembly: GCA_023411395.1. GTDB lineage: Bacteria > Bacillota > Clostridia > Christensenellales > Aristaeellaceae > JAEWAH01. The sequence goes on along the minus strand of JAEYOV010000013.1, from coordinate 71,026 downwards.
GCATCAGCCCCAGCAGCCAATTGTCCTTAAACAGCCGGAACCACTCCGGAACAGACGACGGCGTCGGCCATATCGTGAATACGGCTATCTGAATGGGCATCAGGACCAGCATGACGATTGCAGCAACACCCGCGATCCGGTACAGCGGTGCCCACTTGGGCAGTTCCGCTTCGCGCCGGATGGCGTTCAGCTCCTGGGCAGACGGTTTGTTCTGATTGCGGGCAAGCATGATATCCTCTCCTTCATTTCTTGGCCTTGGTTGCTTTATACCGGTTCCAATGGACATTACTCCCGGCACAGCTTTATCAGCCTGCGGGCAGTCAGGGCATACCAAACCATGTTGGAAAGGCCGCCAACCACCGCAATCACCATGACTGTATTAAACAGCGCGGGGAAAAAAGTCAGGCAGACTGTAAAAACGGTCAGTGAGGCAAACCCCAGAATCCCCGAAATTGCCGTTGCTTTTCCGAATACCCCGCCGCGCAGCATCATGAAGGAAAATGCCATTCCAACGATTTCCGTAAATAAAAAGCCTATGAGACTGCCGGGCGTAAAATCGGCGCCCTTTGCGATAATGGCTTCCCCGGCCGCGGCAATGAGGGATCTTTGGGCTTCGGTCGGGGCAAGCGTGTATTTGCCGCTCAGGGCAAGCATGGGCATTGCCGCATTATTGGAGATATAGACGGCGGCGCCGGTAAGGTAAAGCATCATGGCAAGGGCAGCGCAAGCCTTATGCGTCTGGCGGTGAAGGGAATAGAGGGCGAAATACAATGGCATTGTTACGGCCAGTGACAGAATGTTGAATATCCCCAGCATGCGCAGTCCAAGGAACCAGTTGCCCTGGAACAGCGCGAACAAATCGATGGCGGTCATGGTATCAGGGTTCGCGTCGCCGCCTGCAAAGGAGATTATAACATCCAGCAGAAAAACCGGTATGGCGGTCAGGGCGCACACGGCGCCGAATCTGTACAGGCTCTTCCACTTGGTGCCTGATTCCGTGGCTTGGGAAATTGGGTTCAGAACTGCTTGAGACATGGTTTTTCCCCCTTCATACTCGTCAATGGTCAGCCGGTTCACTGAGGACAGCTATCTGGCTGCAAGAAGGTAATCCACGATCTTGTCCAAATCGCGGTAGACGTTCCCTTCATTGTGCAAATCGCCGTTGTTGCTAAAGTGCAGCGTCAGCATGCCTTGTATGGCGTAGATGATTGATTTGGCAACAACCTCGATATCCTGCGCTTTCATCTGGCCCGACAGTACAAGCTCCTTGAATGTTTCATTCCACATGGCGCCGTAATCCGGTTCCTTTAAAGCGTCTTCATGCACTCTGCCGGGCTTTTGGAACCGGTGGAAATAGAAAAAGCGGAAAATGTTGGGGTGCTCAAGAAAATACGCGATATGCGCTTTGAAGACAGCCTTGATTCCGCCGATATCATCTACGGGCAGCACCTCGGTTTTTTGAAGGGCTTCCACCATGCTGAGGATCATAAAACTTTTTACTTCCCACAAAAGTTCGTTCAGGTCCTCAAAATAGCTGTACAGGGAAGGGTAGGAATAGCCTGCCATGTCCGCAACCTTCCTGACGGTAACATTTTCAACCCCCTCATTCTCAATGATCTCCTTTGCCGCTTCCAAAAAGTACTTCATGGTCCGCTGTCTCTTGATATCCTTTCTGTCCGTAGAGCCATCGGTTTTCATTCATAACACCTCTTAAATATTTTAACAATGTTAATTATATGTAACATTGTTTTGTTTGTCAATACCCATCCAAAATTTATTCCGGCAGAAAAGCTGCTGGAAAAACATTCTTGTCCATGGAACTCTTGCCTAATGCGCAGCGTCAAAATATAATGAAGGCATAATATGCCATAACCGTTATTATATGAATAATATCCGGCGTCAGTCATGATGCCCGGCGGGGGATATGGAATGGATAAGCTTGTTTTTCAACCTGACAATCAAATTTTAGCCTCGTTCCAGTCTGTGTTTGGAAACGAGGAGATGCTCTTTCAGGTGGCTGAACTGTTTCCTGTTCCCATTCAGATATTTTCCCCGGATGGCACAACCGTTTTTGCAAACCGGGCCGTGCTGGAGATGTGGAATATCTCCGCGCCTTCCCAGATTGTAGGCAAGTATAATCTGCGCATGGATTCCGTCGTAAACGGGCGCCTTGGCCTGTATGACCACGTGCTGCGGGCGTTTGAGGGCGAGGTCGTTCTGGTGCCGGACGTGAAGGTGCCGCTGGAGGATTTCGCCAACTGGTATGAGGCGCGGAACCCCGATTACAATGTGGAATCCATGTATACCGATATTCTGAATTTTCCCATCCGGGATGCAGACGGCAACATTACCCATATCGTAAGCATTTTTATCACGACCAGAATGTATCTTGGCAAATCCGACATCGCGCGGGCCAGAGAGTATATAGAGAATCACTGGCTTGATGAATTCGATATGGAGCAAATCGCGATGTCCGTGAGCCTCAGCCGGTATCATTTTGCGCGCCTGTTCAAGAAGCATACCGGCATGACGCCATACAGCTATTATCTGGATATAAAGATCAAAAAGCTCAAGCAGGCGCTGCGGGACACAAGCCTGTCCATTGCCGGAGCCTTCGCATCCTGCGGCGTGGATTACAACGGCAACTTCGCAAGAATATTCAGGGATAAGGTGGGTTTGACACCCTCCCAATACCGGAAAACGGTCAAAGCGTGACCCTGCCGGGCATCATTGTTTCCAAAGTTCCCAGAGGCTGCGGAAGCTTTTTATATGCGCAACATCTTGACTGAATTGAGCCTTCAATCGCTATACTGACGCCATGCTTTTTTGTAAGATGGAAAAGGCATCTGACGGGAGGGAGGGGGCGTTTTGGAAGACGCCAAAATAAGGGAACAGCTTTTCGGGGAATTGAACTTCGTGCAAAAGGATATCGAGGGAAAAGGGGAAACGCGGGATTGCTTTATCAGCCGGTTTCAACTGCTTGTTCAAAACAGCGGCCTGTTTTCACGTGTGATCGACAATCTGCCCTATCCGGTGGCCGTCTTTGGTCGGAGCGGTGCGCTTTTAATGGCCAATCACATGCTCATGAAAGAGGCGGGCATAAAGACGGCTGAAATATCGGCGGGTAAAATCAATTTCCTGGACCGCGTTACCGACGAGAATTACGCCATTTTTGAAGCCGCGGAGGATGTATTTTGGGGAGAGACGACGGTGGTCAGGCCGCTTTTTTCCCCGCTGGCGCTGTTTTGCAGGGACGATATTGTAAGGGTGCCGGACACCTATCAAACCGCTGTTTTCTTTCCCGCCGGCAGCGGTGATGGGGAAATCCTCCGCGGTGCGGTGGTGCTGATGAGATGATCCGGTATGCGAGCGCGATATTGGCGGTTTCCATACCGCCTGATAAAAGGAGGATGATTTTGATGAAAACCCGATCCGTATGGGCTGCCCTGATGGTCATCATTTTGCTGGCGATGGCCGCTGGAGGCCATGCTTTGACGCTTCTGCCCACACCCACGCCCGATGCCGTGCCCGGCGGGACATCGGACAGCGGCCAGCCTGGCCGGCCGGGGGATGCGCCGGCGGAAGGCAACGCAAAAAGCGGCCTGTATGACCCAAGCATTTTCATCATAGAGGCGTCGGGCACCTGGCGGCAGGAGCTGGCGCCGGGCTATTACGCCGATTACGAATGCGAGCTGTATCTGGATAAAGTGGACGCAAATGACAGCCGCGACGATTCCGGCCTGTACACCGGTGTCTTCTGGATGAAAACCACGCTGGACGTAGCGGATTACCTGAAGGACCTTCTCAAGAATGTTCCCATGCAGATGGATTTCAACGCAGGCGGTGAGGGCGTTTGCGACAATCTGACCGTGCTTCTTCGCGCAGCGTATGAGAAGGAGGCATGGGAAGACTACGGCCTCCCTGACGGACAGGGCGGGACGGTGCCGCCAGGGGAGGATATGCCCGTGGCCAAAGGCAGCTTTATTGCCCAGGGCATGGAGGCGTATCTTTCGGTCAAGGGGCGGGGGGCCCAGGGGGTAAAGGTGGACTATGACGACAGCAAGGTTTCGGACGCGGAGGTATACTACGTCATCCACGTGGCGCCCGACGCGTCAGGAACGGCCACCCAGCGCCAGGTGACGATCCATCTTAGCAACCCCGAGGGCATGGCCGTTACGCTCCAGGGCGTTTGGCGGCGCATTCCCGGCTACCCGGAGGATATGCTGGAGCATGCCAATACGAACCCGGGCCGGCAGGTGCTGGAAAAGTACATGCAGTAGCGCTTCGTCCCGCGCATCATTTTCAGTGAGGATGACCCAAAGACAAGCGGCAGGAGGGTTTTTTTGTGAAGACTCACCCAAGGTTTTATAGCTTGCTCCTGGCAGCATTGATCTGTTTTGCGCTCGCAGCCAGGACTGTGCCCGCCGTCCCGGCGCTTGCCCAGGAGGGGCCTTTGCCGGGCGAGCAGCTGGGGCTTACGGGCGTATCGGATTTTTCCGCGGAATGGTACCGGCTGTACGCGCTTTATAGGGACGCTATTGATGCCTGTAACGATGCCGATCCTGATATGGCATTGACGCCGCTGAACAACGCCGAGATCCCCTTTATTCTTGGCTCCGGCTATGACCTTATGAACGGGCAGGGCATTGACGGGCGGTTTGAGGGCATGCTTGGTTTTACGAACAGGCAGGCCTTCCTGGAAAAAAACGGCGCGCTTTTGTCCTTTGGGAATGAGTTTGTCCGGGACTATGACGGCTTCTCCATCGCGGAAAGGAAGGGCGATCTGGAACGGGAAGAAGGCAGCCTGGACCTTCACGCGGGGCACATGGTATACAGGCGGGCTGTTACGCGAGGCGAAACGGAAATCGAGCGGGACTATTATGAATACAGGCTGCTCAAGGAAGGCGGTATGATTTTGACCGCCATCTGGGGGGATCTGTATAACTTTCAGGGAGATGAGGCGAACCGTACCGAAGCCGTATACATGCGCATGACGGAGGCCGGACTTGATTTTTTCACCGCCAGGGCAAACGCGGGCGCTGCGTTCACCACCGTGGCGCTGGGTGAAGGGGAAAGCAATCCGGAGGAGGCCGCCAAAGCGTTTGAGGATGCCGGATTTACCATCCAATTAAGCGGCGGCGCAAAGGATGGCGCAGTGAACATCCGGTAATGCCGGGCGAGTGTCCATTGGGCCGCAACTGGATACAGCTAAAGGGATTTTTCGTACCGGAGTGAAAATAACAATCAGGAGGGCAGAACCGTGAAAGGACAGGTCATTCATGTGCTGGCGTTCCTGATAATCCTGGTGTGCATGGCCCTGCCAAGCGCCGCGCCGGCGCAGGAGTAAAGCCGGCCGGACGCGTTTTGGCTCACGGTGGATGATTTTTGTCTGACGGGGTACATACAAAATCCGCGATCAGAGGCAGAGGCATGACCTGCTCGGAAAGAAGGCGCGTTATGAAGCGAATCCTTACCATGGCATTGACCTTATGTATGCTGCTGTCCGCCTTCATGGTTATGCAGGCGGGTGAAGCAGAACCGGCTGACGCCGGAATGGATGCATGGGGCGGCCTCGTTTTCCCCAAAAGGGAAGGTGCTCTGTTTGATGACGGCGTGCAAAGGATCACCAGCGGGCTGTGGGGCAACCAGGCGGACTTTGCCTATATCGGCGGCTGGGCCGTAAACCGGGGCTTTTTTCAAGGCCAGTACCGCATCACCGGCTGGACACCCGATCACAAGGAACGTATCATACTCGCGGAAAACGATGCGGGGAGCTTTGCCGTTGCCGACGGCGCGCTGGTGTACTACGGCATGGATGAAAAGGGCGTTTTCGGCTGGCTGATCGGTGCGCCGGGCGGCTCCGCTCCCAGAAGGCTGCCCATAGACGTGACGGACACGGTATTCTACGCGGATGATGAATATATCTGGTATTACACATACTCAAAAACGGAAAAACCCGCCATAGGCCGCATGGGGTATGACGGCAAGGGCAAAAAAAAGCTGGGCACGGTAAATGGCCGCGTGGCGGCCATGATGCCCGGCGGGGAAGTGCTGCTGGCCGACTTTGCCAAGAACCGGGTGCGGTTGTGGAAAAACGGAAAATATGAAACCATCTACAGCCCAAAGGAACAAATGGAGAGCGTCACCTCACTGGGCAAAAGCGTGTGGGTTGAGCTGGGCGGCTGGTATGGCCCGCTTGCGGACGGGGAAATAACCTTCCGGCTGCCCGGAAAAATCGCAGGCGTGGCCGGCTCCACGGACCAGTTTGTGCTGTTGGTGCTCCCCAAGGAGGACGCGGCGTTTTTCGATGTGATGATGTTCAATGAGGTATACCGCGCCTATGCCCCGGTAGGGCGTATAAAGCGCCAGGAGGACATGCGCATCGAGTTGCAGGAAAACCAAATGATCCTCTGGGGGCCGGAGGAGAGCCTCATCTTCGAATACCCGATCCCTGAACTATGGCTGCCGTACGGATGCCATGATTATTTCTCCGCGGAGAATATGCTGGATGACACATCATGGATGCAGATGCTGGTGGGCTCCTGGTGCGCGGAGCCGGATGCCGGCTCAGGGTACGCGCAGCGGCTGGTGTTCACCCGGGATGAACTGTACCGGCTGCCCGCTAGGGAGGGAAAGGCCAAGGCAAAACCCATCAAGTCTTTATGGTATGTGTCCGGCGGCAGGCTGCTCGACTATGTGGACCGTGATGCGCCGAGGCAGCTATGGCTGTCGGGGCCATTCACCGTGCCGAAAGAGGAAGGACCCTGCTCGCCCAAGGTCATGATCGACGGGGTCGCCTATTTCCAGTATTCCAATGATCCGGCTTACTTTGACGACCTGAAGGATTACGGCATCCTGATAGAATCATCGGCCGGATCGCCAAAGACCGACGCTGCCACCCCCGGAGCATCACCGCGGCCGTAATGCCGTATCAATGATGGGGGGGCTTCCGTGATATGCGGTAAAGACCGGTTGAGGCCTGAAAAGCGCGAAAGCGGCGGACAGGAGGAGTGTTCCCATGAAGATTGATTTCACCCATTCCATACCCGATAACGCGGTCATCACCGCTTCCGGCCCCGATGCATGCGAGGTGACCCTGGGCGCCGCGGGCGGCGGCATCACGCTTTTCGAGGCCAAGGGGACGGATAAACGCTACATCGTAGGCACCATAGAGGTCTTGGAGGACCATTCCGCCGCCATGACGCTGCGCTGCTACCTGCCCGGTGCCTCAAAGGACAGGATACGCATCCGCTTTGGCCTGCTGCCAAGGTTCAAAACCAAGGTGTGCTTTGATTTGAACGTAATGGACAACGGCTCCATATTCACCAACCGTACTCCGGGTACGCTCAAGCTCGTCATCCACGGCCAGCGGACAGAGGTCAGTGAGGTGGACAGGTTTGTTCTTGGCGTGGAAAAAACCTTCCACGACGTACGCGTGCGGTTTGAAGATTTTTATCTGACGGACGAGTTCCCCAAGGATTTCCCCATTCCGGATGGGAAGCTGGTGGATGAATACGGCCAATGGAAGTTGAAGGATTGGCCGGGGAAAATTCATTCCTTTGATGAATTGAAGGCAGCGCTGGCAAAAAACGAAGGCGAAGCCTCCTATCCGTTTCCTGAATGGAACAAGTGGGGCGGCGATACAACGCGCAAACTGAAGGCGGGAAACGGCTTTTACGCCACCTGCAAAACGGCGGACGGCCGATGGCACCTTGTGGACCCCGACGGGTTCGATTACTTCTCCCTTGGCCCCTGCCTCACCCGGTTGGGGGACCATTGCCGCGTGGATAGCTTTGAAAAGCTTTGCGATTGGCTGCCCGATGAAAGCGACCCTGAGTACCGTGACCTGTATGTTACGGGACAACGCCGCCGGGCCGCCTATATGCCCATGGACAGCTACAGAATTCTAAGCTTTGCCGCCCTGAACCTAAAGCGGGTGTACGGGGCAAACTGGCGTGAGAAGGGCGAGGAAATTTCCCACCATATATTGATGGGGCATGGCATTAATTGCCAGGGCAATTTCCCCGGGCTCAGCGTAAACAACGGAAAAACAAAACTTCCCTACGTGCGCGAGCTGCCCGGTTTCCCCGCTACCGACACCCTGATCTTTCGGGACTTCCCGGACGTGCTCTCGCCGGAGTATCGGGACAAATGCGCGGCGTACGCGCAGAAGCTGGGGGAGTGGAAGGAAGATCCCTGGCTGGTGGGATACTTTTTGCGCAACGAGCCGGAATTCCATTTTGTGGAGAATTTGTACATTGCCGACGAGGTGCTGCACAACCCCGCCCAAACGCATTGCCGCGCCGGGCTCATCGCGTATCTTAAGGAAAAGTATGAAACCATCGGCGCGCTGAATCATGTATGGGGCGCTGATTTTGCAGATTTTTCGGCCCTTGAAAAGCCGGTCGGATGCTGCTCGATGGCGTATCCCGGTTCCAAGGAGGATATCATCAATTACTCCGTATACCTGATCCGGGAATATATCAAAATTCCCTCCCAGGCTTGCCGCGCTGTGGACAAGAACCACTTGAACCTGGGCCTTCGCTGGTCCAAGGCCAACAACGCGGTGATGATGGCCGGCTGGGAATGCTTTGACGTATTCTCCATCAACTGCTATGATTTCGACCCAACCGACGACATGGATTTCGTGCTGAAAGCCGGGGTGGACCTGCCGGTGTTGATAGGCGAATACCATTGCGGCGCACTGGACAGGGGCCTCACGGCCACGGGCCTCAAAGGTGTGGAAAACCAGGAGGAGCGGGGCGTGATGTGGCGGTTTTTTGTGGAAAAGTGCGCCGCCCATCCCCTGGGCGTCGGCGCGCACTGGTTCCAGTTTTGCGACCAGTTCTGCCTGGGCCGGTACGACGGCGAAAACTATCAAATCGGCATGGTGGATATCTGCATGCAGCCCCATCCCGAACTGATGGAAGCCGCCCTTGCGACCTCCAAAGTCCTCTACAAGGTGAAGAACGGCGAGACCGCACCCTATGGCAGGTATCCCAAATCCATTCCCATGATTGGCTATTGATTCAATATATCAAGGCTGGAATGGCTGTATTCAAACGCCTGCTATACGCAGCGCCCCCTCAAGGCCCATGCGGGCGCATGCGTCTTTGGATACGGCGGTGACGCCTTCAAAGCCTGCCGCGTCAAGAACATCCAATAATGCGCATTTGACCGGTTCCTTGCCCGCTATGTACAGCGGCGCGCCTATTTCGTTATACGTTTTCAGCGCCCGGGCATCGGTTTGCAGCACGGCACCCAGAAGATAGCTTGCAATTTTGTCCGGCGGCAGCTTTCCCAGGGTGGACAGAATTCTGCCCGCAAAGGCCGCCCGGCCGAAACCTATGCGTTCCGCCTCATAAAACCCGGCCAAGGCCATTTCCCGGTCATACGTTTCTTCAGACGAAAAAGCATGGCCCACCGCGCCGGAGAGGATGGTGTGGTGGGTCAGCACGCTTAAAAACTCGCCGGACATGGTGGTCATGCAGCCAAGAATGTGCCCTTGCGCATCCATCCGCACAAACTTGTTGTGGGAGCCGGGCAGGACAAACACGCAATCGCGGCAGGGCTTTGCAAGCTGCCAGAGGCCAATGGCCTCCGCTTCTTCGCCCCGCATCATGTCCATGCGGGGAAAGTTTTCAAGGTCTACCTGGCCGGAAAAATTCCTGACGCCCGGGATAAACGATACCGGAAACGGTGCAATTTCGGGAAAGATCCGGCAAACCACGGCCAAACGGAGACCGCTTTCATCCACGGGCGCGATGCAGTGGGGAATTTCCAGCAAACCCTCCCGGCTGGTGATCATGCCGTAGGCGATGCAGCGCTTGATATCCCCTGCGGCCAATTGATACTGTTCCATATGCGTATGAATGGCTTCCTGAAGGGCATTCTTCAGCCGTCCGTTGTGCCCATCCACGGCGGTATGAGAAACGCCCGCTTCTTTTTGGATGACCGAAATAATTTCCCCCTGGCCATTCAGCAGCGTGACCCGCACGTTGGTGGTGCCGCCATCGATCACCAGGATATATGCGTTCACGCTTTTCCCTCCCAGGCATCAATGGCTTTTGTAAAGGCCAGCGCCCTTTCCCGGATACTATTGTAATCTCCGGCCTTCAGCGCCTTGCTGTCCACCAACTGGCTGCCAACGCCGAAACCTTTTACACCTGCGTTTAAAAAATCCGCCACGTTTTCAGACTTCACACCGCCCACGGCAAGAAGGGGAATGTGGGCAAGGGGCGCCCGGATGGCTTTGATATAGTCAAGGCCCAGCTCGCCTGCGGGAAAAAGCTTCACATAATCCGCACCGGCCGTATGCGCCGCCATGATTTCCGTGGGGGTGAATGCGCCGGGGATGCATACCGCACCCAGCTTCTTGCTATGTTTTATCAGCTCCGTGTCCGTATGGGGGGAAATGATCAGTTGCGCACCGGCCTTAATAGCCGCGTCCGCCTCCTCCGTGGACAATACGGTGCCGCAGCCCAGGAGCAGTTCACCATCAAATGCGGCCTTGATCCGGGCCACCTTCCTGCATGTATTTTCCATATACCCCGGTTCCCCATGGTCGAAGGTGAACTCCAGGATTTTCACTCCGCCCAAAAGCAGCGCCTCCACCAGGGGCAAAGATACCTCCTCTTTAATCCCCCGTAAAATCGCCACCAGCTTTTCCTTTTCAAGGCGGGCGATCGCCTGCGTATGCGTCATGACTCATTCCTCCTTGCAAAACACTATAGAAAATCAACACCGGCTTGTCAATGGATACTTGCAAGCCTGGCGGGGCATGTTTGTGAAAACAGGCCGCAAGAAGGAAATATGCAAAGCCATTGAGAATATCCACTGCCAGCCGTTATCATCGGCAAGGAGGAGTATATCCATGAAGATTACGGGCTTTACACTGTATCCCGCCGCGCCCCGCTGGCTGTTTTTGAAGCTTGAGACGGACGAAGGCGTCCTGGGCTGGGGCGAGCCGGTGGTGGAGGGCCGGGCGGCCACGGTGAAGGCTGCCGTGGAGGAACTGCAAACCTGTTTTATGGGGAAGGACCCCATGGATATCGAGGATTTGTGGCAGGTGATGTACCGGGGCGGCTTCTACCGGGGCGGCCCGGAGGTGATGAGTGCCATCGCCGGCATCGACCAGGCGCTGTGGGACATCAAAGGCAAGGTTATGGGTGCGCCGGTGTACCAGCTCTTGGGCGGCAAGTGCCGGGACAGGCTAAAGGTCTACTGCTGGATCGGCGGGGACAGGCCCAGCGACATTGCCGCGTCGGCAAAAGAAAAATACAGCCAGGGCTATTCCGCCGTGAAGATGAACGCCACGGAGGAGATGCATTATATCGACTCCTTCAAAAAGGTGCAGCAGGTTTTGGACCGGGTGGGCGTGATCCGCGACGCGCTGGGATACGACCTGGACGTTGCTGTGGATTTCCACGGCCGGGTGCACAAGAGCATGGCCAAGGTGCTGGCCAAGGAGCTTGACCCATACCACCTGATGTTTATAGAGGAACCTGTCCTTTCCGAAAACATTGAGGCGCTGCGGGAGATCACCAAATACACCGCAACCCCCATCGCCACGGGGGAGCGGATGTTCAGCCGGTGGGATTTCAAGAAGCTTTTGACGGAAGGGTATGTGGACATCATCCAGCCAGACCTTTCCCACGCCGGGGGGATTTCCGAATGCAGGAAGATCGCTACCATGGCGGAAGCCTTTGACGTGGCGGTGGCGCCGCATTGCCCGCTGGGGCCGGTGGCGCTGGCAAGCTGCGTGCAGCTTGATTTTTGTACGCCCAATGTGTTCATCCAGGAACAAAGCCTGGGCATCCATTATAACCAGGGCAGCGACCTGATGGATTATTTGAAGGACAGGACGCCTTTTGCCTACCAAAACGGCTTTATCGGCGTGCCGCAAAAACCGGGGCTGGGCATTGAGGTGGACGAGCAAAAGCTTATCGAGGCCGCGAAAGCGGGCCACAACTGGAAAAACCCCGTCTGGCGCAATTTCGACGGCACCGTTGCCGAATGGTAAATCTGATGGAAACGGGTTGTTCATTCTTCCTACGGCTGTAATCCATGTACAGCCGCTGCCATTTCCCTGACGTATTCCGATACAGGGACTACGGAATCCCTGCCATATTGCCCGATGAGCCTGACGATTGCGGAACCCACGATCACGCCGTCGGCCTTTAGGGCCATTTCCGCCGCCTTAAGGGGCGTGGAGATGCCGAAGCCGACCGCAGCGGGAATGTTTTGCGATTCGTGAACAAGCCTGACCATTGCGCCTATATCCGAGGTGATCTCGCTTCTCATGCCAGTCACGCCAAGGGAGGAGACGCAGTATACAAAGCCCTCCGCCTCCCCGGCGATTTTTTTGATACGCTCCTTGGAAGTCGGCGCCACCAGGGAGATGAAATCCAGGCCGTAACGCTTGCACAGCGGCGCAAAATCGTTTTTTTCCTCAAAGGGCACGTCCGGTAGGATCAGGCCATCCATGCCGATTTCGGCGGCCGTTTTCAAAAACGCTTCCCTCCCATAGGAAAACACCACGTTGGCATAGGTCATGAACGCCAAGGGGATATCAATTGTTTTTCTCACGCGGCGGACCATGTCGAATATTTTGTCTGCTGTTGTGCCGCCTGCAAGCGCCCGCTGGCTGGACGCCTGGATCACCGGGCCTTCCGCAGTCGGATCGGAAAACGGTATGCCAAGCTCTATGATATCCGCCCCGGCGGCGGCCATCGCCAAAATCAGCTTTTCGGTTGTCTCAAGATCCGGGTCCCCGCAGGTCAAAAACGTAATAAACGCCTTGCCATTCTTGAAGGCTTTCTTGATATTGCTCATTCCGAAATATCCTCCCCCCTGTAGCGGGCGATGGCGGCGCAATCCTTGTCGCCGCGCCCCGAAATGTTGATGACCATGATTTGGCCCTTGCCCATTAAAGGCGCCAGCTTCATGGCATGGGCCACGGCATGGGCGCTTTCGATGGCGGGAATGATGCCTTCGGTTCTTGACAGGTACTCGAAGGCGTCCACCGCCTCGTCATCGGTGACGGCCACATACTCCGCACGGCCTGTATCGTGAAGGTAGGCATGCTCCGGGCCGACGCCGGGGTAGTCGAGCCCTGCGGAAATGGAATAGACCGGTGCAATTTGACCGTACCTGTCCTGGCAGAAGTAGGATTTCATGCCGTGGAAGATGCCCGGCTTCCCCGTTAAGATGGTCGCCGCCGTCTCAAAGGTATCAACGCCCCTGCCGGCCGCCTCGCAGCCGATAAGCCTGACCGAGTTATCGCCCAAGAAGTGATAAAACGCGCCGATGGCGTTGGAGCCGCCGCCGACGCAGGCAAGCACCGCGTCGGGGAGCCGGCCTTCCTTTTGAAGGAGTTGTTCCTTGATTTCCTTGGAGATAACCGATTGAAAATCCCTTACAATGGTGGGAAACGGATGCGGCCCCATCACCGAGCCCAACACATAGTGTGTATCATCCATGCGGCTCGTCCATTCCCGCATGGTTTCGGACACCGCGTCCTTCAGCGTCGCCGTGCCCGATGTAACCGGGTGGACTTTGGCGCCCAGAAGCCGCATCTTGTATACGTTCAGCGCCTGACGCTTGGTGTCTTCCTCCCCCATGAAGATTTCGCATGTAAGGCCCATGAGCGCCGCGGCGGTGGCGGTGGCCACGCCATGCTGGCCGGCGCCTGTTTCGGCGATCACCCGCGTTTTGCCCATCTTCTTGGCCAGCAGCGTTTGCCCCAGCACGTTGTTAATCTTGTGCGCCCCGGTATGGTTGAGGTCTTCCCGCTTCAGATAAACATTCGCTCCGCCAAGGTCCAATGTCATTTTCTTGGCAAAATAGAGAAGGGACGGCCTTCCGGCATAGTTTTGGAACAGGTCATCAAGCTCCGCATGAAACGCCGGGTCCTCCTTATAATGGTTGTACGCCTCCTCCAGTTCGATCACGGCGTTCATCAGCGTTTCGGGAATATACTGGCCGCCGTGCTGCCCAAACCTGCCTTTGGACATGCTTTACCTCCCTCTTGCGGCTTTCACCGCCGCCATGATTTTTTGAAAGTCCTTGAACCCGTCCTTTTCCACGCCGGTGCTTACGTCCACCGCATAGGGGTGAAAGCGGCCTACCGCTTCCGCAATGTTTTCCGGATTAAGACCCCCGGCGAGCACAAACAGGCGGGGAAAGCCCTCTATCAGAGACCAATCAAACGGCTTGCCCGTGCCGCCGCCGCTGTCCAGCAGTACCATGTCCGCCGCGCATTCCTCCGCGTCCCGCACATCCTTTTCCGAACGGATGGGAAATGCCTTCCATATTTCCGCGTCCGGAACCAGAGCTCTGAGCTTTGCGATAGAATCAGCGTCTTCGCTGCCGTGAAGTTGGATGATGGTGATGATACCCTCCCAATACAGCGAAGCGATTTGTTCCATGGATTCGTTCACAAACACGCCAACGGTTTGTATGGCCGGATGCAACGCCTGGCGAAGCTGTTTCGCTTGCTCAAAGGCAATATTCCGGCGGCTCTTATCACAGAAGACAAATCCCGCATAATCCGGCATGGCGAGATTTACATATTCCGCGTCGCAGGTCCTTGTCAGCCCGCAAATCTTGATTTTCGCGCCGCTCATTGTACCGCCTCCCGAAAGGCCGAAAGCATTGCGCCTTTGTCCGCCGCCCGCATCAGCGCCTCCCCGATGAGTATCGCGTCCGCGCCGGCCGCTTTCAATAAAGCCGCATCAGAAAGTGTGCGCACGCCGGATTCCGCCACGAACAAAGCCTGGGGCGGTATTTTGTCCCGAAGCCGTGTGGCATTGGAAAGATCCACGGTGAAATCCTTCAAATTCCTGTTGTTGACGCCTAAAAGGCGCGCGCCGGCGGATACCGCCGATCGTATTTCCGCCTCATCATGGGTTTCCACAAGCGCTGAAATGCCAAGATCATCGCATAGGACAAGATACTTCGCCAACGTATTTGTGTCCAGCAGCGCGCATATCAGCAGCACCGCGTCGGCGCCCATGCGCTTCGTTTCGTAGATTTGGTATTCATCCACGGTAAAGTCCTTGCGGAGCATGGGAAGCGAAATGTCTCCCCTGATTTCGCAAAAAATCCTGTCGGAGCCAAGGAACCATTCCGGCTCTGTCAGGCAGGATACGCAGTCGGCTCCGGCGGCCTCGTATTCCCTGGCGATTTCGCGGTAGGGAAATTCCGGATCGATGATCCCTCTTGAGGGAGAAGCCTTTTTCACTTCGCAGATAAAGGCCATGCGCCCGCATTTTAGCGTGCGTTCAAAGCGGAAATCCCCCCTGGGCATATCCAGGGCGGCCAAACGCATTTCCTCCGGGCCGATCTTTTCCTTGGCCTGAGCCACACGTCTTGCGGCATGGGCCGCGATATCTTCAAGAATCATAGGATACATTCCTCGCCGCTGTTGGACGCTACCACAAACTCCGCAAGCTTTTCCCTTGCCTTCCCGCTGTCTATCAGCTCTGCGGCAAGCATCACAGCATCTGCAAGCGAATCCGTCTTCCCGCCAACGTAAAGCCCCGCGCCGGCGTTTAAAAGCACCGCTTCCCGTTTCGGCCCTCTCGCGCCGCTTAAAATATCCAGCGTGATGGACGCGTTGTCACAGGGCGTGCCGCCCATCAAATCGGCTTTGCTGCGGGATGCAAAACCAAAATCCTCAGGCCGGATCACGTAAGTCACAAATACGCCATCCCGGAATTCACAGACGGTCGTCGGGGCGGATACGGAGATCTCATCCAGCCCGTCCTGGCCGTACACCACCATCCCCCTTTTGACGCCAAGGTTTGAAAGCACTTTGGCGAGGGGATGAACAAGCGCCCCGGAATACACACCGAGAACCTGCCTGCTTGCCAAAGCGGGGTTGGTTAAAGGACCCAGGAGATTGAACACGGTGCGCACGCCCAGTTCCCTGCGTACCGGGGCGACATGCTTCATGGAGGCATGATAGCGCTGCGCGAAGAAAAAGCAGATGCCGATGGTTTCCAGCAGCTCCACACATTTTCTGGGCGTCAGGCTGATTTTCACCCCCAGCGCCTCCAGGCAGTCCGCCGCGCCGCATTTGGAGGAGGCGGCCCGGTTGCCGTGCTTGGCTACCTTGATGCCGGAGGACGCGATCACGATGGAGGACGTTGTGGAAATGTTGAAGGTGTTCGCGCCGTCACCCCCTGTTCCCACGATCTCCAACAGGTCAAGATCATGATCCACCCGCGTGGCGTGGGCACGCATCCCGGCGGCGCAGGCGGTGATCTCCTCAATGGTTTCCCCCTTGGCGGAAAGCGCCGTGAGGAATGCCGCCATTTGAACCTGCGAAGGCACCCCGTTCATGATCTCATCCATCACGGCCATGGCCTCGCCATAGGTAAGGTTTTCCCTTCCCATCAGTTTCACGGTTGCTTCTCTGATCATGTTCGTCTCCTTTCACAAAGCGAGAAAGTTCCGTATGATTTGCATCCCCTCCGGCGTCAGAATGGATTCCGGATGGAACTGCAAGCCGAAGATGGGGTACTCCCTGTGCATGACGGCCATCACCTCACGATCCGCCGTTTCCGCAGTGACAAACAGGCAATCCGGGATGGTGTCCCGCGTGGCCGCGAGGGAATGGTACCGCCCTGCACTGATCACGGGGGGCAAACCCGCAAACAGCGGGCAGGCGGGGTCTAGCCAGATTTCCGACTGCCGGCCGTGCATCAGCTCCTTTGCGTGGGAGATGGCCGCGCCGAAGGCTTCGCAAACGGCCTGGTGGCCCAGGCATACGCCAAGCAGCTTGACCTCCTTCCCAAGCTCCCTGGCAGCGTCCTCGCATACACCCGCGTCCTTGGGGTAGCCCGGCCCGGGGGACAGAATGATGTGGGATGGTTGCAAATTCTGAATTTGCTTCACGTTCAGTTCATCGTTACGGATGACGCGGATGTCCGGATTTATTGAACCCACGAACTGGTACAGGTTGTAGGAAAAGCTGTCGTAGTTGTCAATCAGAACAATCATCGTCAATCCCCTCCTGCGCTATGTAAAGCGCCCGCATCACGGCCTTGGCCTTGTTCAAGCATTCCTGGTATTCGTTTTCCGGCACGCTGCCGGCCACGATGCCGGCGCCCGAGCGGATAAACACCTTGCCGTTTTTTTTGAAGGCAATGCGGATGGCGATGCAGGTGTCCAGGTTCCCCGTAAAATCGATATAGCCGATGGCGCCGCCGTAAATGCCGCGCTTGTTGTTTTCCAGTTCGTTGATGATTTGCGCGGCGCGGATCTTAGGCGCGCCGGAAAGCGTTCCTGCCGGCAGCACCGCCTCCACGGCGCTTAAAGCGTCCCGGTCGGGCCGGAGGGTTCCGCGGACGGTAGAACCGATGTGCATGACATGGGAAAACCGCTCGACGATCATGTACCGCTCCACCGCGACGCTGCCGAAAACGCTGATTTTCCCTAAGTCGTTGCGCCCCAGGTCCACCAGCATGTTGTGCTCGGCGCGCTCCTTTTCATCGGCCAAAAGCTCGGATTCAAGCCTTTTGTCCTCCTCCTCCGTCTCGCCGCGGGGGCGGGTGCCCGCCAGGGGGAAGGTGTGCAGGATGTTGTTTTCCAGCTTGACAAGCGTTTCCGGGGAAGCTCCGGCGATCTCGATGTCATCGCTGGAAAAGTAAAACATATACGGCGAAGGGTTGGTGGTTCTAAGCACCCGGTAGGTGTCCAGCAGACTCCCCTCAAAATCCGCGTCCAGCCGGTTGGACAGCACCGCCTGGAATATATCCCCGTCGCGGATGTATTCCTTGGCTTTCCTGACCATGGCGCAATAGCCTTCCCTGTCAAAGAGGTGGCGGAAGGGTGACGTCAGCCTGCCTGGCATATCCACGCAAGGCGCGCCGCCGAGTACAAGCCGCCTCATGCTTGCAAGCTCCGCTTCCCCGCGGCTGTATTCCGTTTCGATATCATCACATTTGATGTTCACGATCAGGATGATCTTGTGCCGGAAGCTGTCAAAGGCAACCACCTTGTCAAAAAGCATCAGGTCAACATCCTTGAAGCCCTCCCCGTCCTCCGCGTCCAATTTAAGGGAAGGCTCCGAATACTGGATGTAATCGTAGGAAAAGTAGCCCACCAGGCCGCCGGTGAAGGGGGGAAGGGAGTCAAAGCGCGGGCTTCGGTGATCCGCCAAAACCTTGCGGATCATTTCGCCGGGATGATCTGTTTTCACGATAACGGTGGAACCCTTGCGGGTCTCCGCCTTGCCGTTTGTGCACGTCAGTTCCATTTGGGGGTCATACCCCAGAAACGTGTAGCGGCCCCATTTTTCGCTGTTCTCCACAGACTCCAACAGATAGCAGTGGGTGCTTGCGTTTTTCAGCCTGCGCAACACTTCGATGGGAGTGGTGCAGTCGGAATACAGTTCGCAACTCATTGGCAGAATCGTATATTCTCCCGTTTCGCTCAACCTCTTTGCTTCCATGAATGCCGGCCTTGCCATATTGGTCACGCCTTTCATACCTTCGTTTGAGGAGGGGTAACAAAAAAGCCCGCCCTTGACAATACTGTCAAGGACGAGCTATTACTCGCGGTGCCACCTTGATTCACGGTACTATTACCGTGCTCTTAAGCAGGATACTGACATATCCCCGGCAACTGACGTATGCCATTCGTCGCAGAATACTTGGCTTTCGCCTTTGACTGCGCCCTCAGCGGTCCATTTGATGACTTGTCTTCTGCCCGATTCTCAGCATCGCGGGCTCTCTGTAAGAGCATGATCACCGTTATCTCCGCATCAACGGTTTGCTATGAAATTTTACTGAGGGTAACATAAGTGGGAGCACTTGTCAATGCTTCTGCCAAAATTTCAAAAACATACCGGGAGGGAGCCCCGGGAGCAAGGCAGAGGCACGTCAAGGCGAGCTTTTTGCGTACGGCCGGTATAGCCATCCCGGTATTAAACGATGACCGGTTCACCGTCCACCCTGGTCATATCGATGACGGCCTTCATGTATTTGCCGTATTTGCTATCAATTTCCTCATGGGCAAGGTCGAATTTGCTCATGGGGTAGACCTTCACGGGCAGGTTCACAAATTTCCATGCGCCGCTTGCCAGCAGCTTCACCGCGTTCCTCGCGCCGTCGGCGCTGAGATCGTATTCTCTTGGGTGGACGCTTAAGCAATCGATAGCCTTCAGGTTCAACTGCTGTACATCAACAAGCCTTTTCCCGCCGGTGTGGTAAGCGCCGATGCACAACTGGCCGCATTGCTTTGTCAGATTAATGGCCAGATCAAGAGATTCGTTCGTTTCGCCCCACTCGGTCACGAACTCAAAGCTTCCGTTGGGATAATGCGCGAAAACCTCATCGGCGAGATAGACTTCATCCGCACCGAAGCGCATAGCGTCTTCCAGCGATTCTTTGCGGATGTCAACGCCTACCACGAACATGCCGCGAAGCTTCAAAAGGCTGATGACCCCGCAGCCCATATAGCCGCAGCCGACAACACAGACCTTTGTGCCCGGCATACCGCACCTGATCTTGCTGACCGCGCTCATCATGCAGGCCAGCGGCTCAAGAATGATATCTTCATGCCGTACATTGCCGGGGAGCTTTACCACGGTATCCTTTTTCGGATCGGCGACGGCATATTCCACCATCCCGCCGGAGCCCGGCAGGCAGCTTCCCCATAATCCGCTGACATAATCGCCGACGGAAAAACCGCTCACGTTCCTGCCGAGTTTCACAATCTGCCCCAGCGGCTCGTGGCCCATGGTATCGCCGGCTTTGGCATCCTTCCAGTTTTGATGCTCCGACATGCATACACCCACATAGGTTTGCCGGATCAGCACCTGGTCATCGTTTGGGTTAAGGTCGGGCACTTCCCTGATGGCGCTGGTTTTGCATGAGAACCAGAGCCAGGCACAGGGACAGGGTTTTTCTCAGGGTCATGTTTCTTTCCTCCTTGCCCCACGGGCAGGCAGCAGGCCATGCCCATCTTCAAGGAGGCAGCCAACGGCTTTGACGACAGAAAGACCGGTCCCTTGTCCGCCTTGCAGGCCCGCACCGGAAAGCAGGTGCTCTATGCCGTAGGCGATGATCTGGAGGGCGTTTTGATCCCCATGGAGCATTTGAAGAGCCGGGATGGCGAACCGGGCTGCGTGAACCTGGATGTTTCCCTGATCCTTTACGATACCCTGGGAAACGGTGCGGTAAAGGAGCCTATGGAAGTGGCGCAGCCCATGGGAACGGTGAGGTCGGTCTGCTTCACCGGCAGGGACGCGCTTCCCCCGCCTGCCGTCGGCCAACTGGATGGCAGCGGCTGCAAATACCTGCCTGCACCTTTTTATATGATGATGGGCAAAATCTGCCCGCCGGAAACGGGACACTACCGCATCAGCCTGCAAAGCAGCATCCCCACCGTGGAGGAGTTTGAGAAAAACCACATCACCTCCGCCGACATGCAGATTTCCACCAGTGGCAACCTGTACCTTCGGGTGAGGGAGGACGGGCTGTACGAGCGGGTGGCCATCGGCACCAGGGTGGGCATGAACGGCGGAGCCGTGCCCAACAGTGAGGTGGTGCCTTGCCTGGACGGCTTCAACAACGCGGGTGGCGAGGTTTTTCTGGAAAAGGGCAGGGAGTACGATTTCATTGCCACCACCCGCAGCATATACAGGCTGCCAGTACAGTTCCGGCTTTGCTGGGTGACACCCGCCATGCGGGCGCAAAATGAACGGGAAGCTATTGCCGTGGCCGCCCAGGCCGACAAGGTGCTTGTCTTTGCCTGGCACCACAGTCCCAACGAATCGCTGCTGCTGCATGAGAACCAAAATGCGCTCATTGAAAAGGTCTGCGCGGCGAACCCAAACACGGTAGTGGTTTTGAATACGGGCGACCCGGTAGCCATGCCGTGGCTTCACAAGGTTAAAGGCGTATTGCAGATGTGGTTCTCAGGCCAGGAGGGCGCACAGGCCACGGCGGATGTGCTGACGGGCGCGTACAACCCTGCCGGGCGCCTGCCCGTTACCTTCCCCAGGCGCATCGGGGACTACGCGGTGCATGATCCCAATCATCCCGAGCGGCAGGCGATGGCCGGGCGCGGCTGCCGCAAGGATCATGTGGCGGAAAATGTGGCCCATTTCACGGAAGGCATCTATATGGGCTACCGCCATTTTGACAAGGCCGGCATTGAACCCTTGTTCCCCTTCGGCTTTAGCCTGAGCTATACGGCGTTTGCCTATGAAGGATTGACCGTTTCCAAAACGGAGGATGGCGGGCTCATGGCGCGTGTGACGGTTCGCAATACCGGCAAGGTTTTCGGCGAGGAGGTGGTGCAGTGCTACCTTGCGCCGCCCAAGAACGTGCCCAAGGGCGTGCAGTTTGCGGAAAGAGCCCTGGCGGCCTTTGCGCGCGTGGGCCTGGATGCGGGAGAGACCCGAACGGTGGATTTGACCGTTGATCCGCAAAGCCTTTGCTATTGGAAAGTCATCCATGAAAACGGGAGGCTGGATGAAGGGGAAGGATGGCAGCATCTTCATGGCGAATGGGTGTTACTGGCAGGTTCCTCCTCGCGGCATCTGCTGTTGAAGGAAACCATAGAGATTTGAACCAGAGGTGGTTTTCATGGGAGTAAGGCTGGGCATTGACATCGGCGGGACAAAGGTCAACCTCGGCATTTTGACGGAGGATGGCCGGATATTGGGGAAGCAAAAGTTTGCCGTGCCGTCAGGGATTGCCTGCAGACCGCTGATGGAGCTTGTGGCCATGCAAAGCGCTGAGCTGCTGGCTCTGTGCGGCAAGCGTATGGCGGATGTGGTCTTCATGGGCATGGGTGTTCCCGGCTCGGTGGACAGGGAGCAAAGCGTTGTGCTGCACGCGCCGAACCTGCATTTTGTGAACGAACCCTGTGCCGATTTGATGCAGGAATATTCCGGCCTGCGCCCAAGGCTCATACAGGACAGCCGCGCCGCGGCCTGGGGGGAGGCGTGCTTCGGCGCGGGCCGGGGCAGCGGGCTTCTGGTCTGCATCACCCTGGGCACGGGCATCGGCTGCGGCATCGTGCACAAGGGTGCCATCTTTCATGGCGCACTGGGTACGGCAGGGGAGGTGGGGCATATCCCCGTCTTTTTGGATGGCCGTCTTTGCGCCTGCGGGCGCAGGGGATGCATGGAGGCCTACGCGTCGGGCACGGGTATTGCCCTCAGCGCGGCGGAACACCCGGCGTTTACGGGCCGGAATCTAAACAGCGAACAGGTTTTTGAGCTGGCGCAAATGGGGGATGCGGCGGCCCGGAATATCCTGCATGGCGCGGTCATGGCCCTGGGCCAGGCGCTGACGGCTGTGATCAACACCCTTTCCCCCGATGCCCTCATCTTCAGCGGCGGCATGTGCACCCAGCGGGAACTGTTTGTGGATCCGCTGATGGCATATCTACGCTCCCACGGCTACGGTTTGGCCGTGGGCGAGGGGCTGAAAATAGGCGTATCCTCCCTGGGCAGCGATGCGCCCATGATCGGTGCGGCGATGCTGGACAAGGCATTGTGAATGGCTGTCTGGCTTGTTCTTTTGAAAATAAGTATACGGTAGCGTTCACGCACTGGGCGGCTTCTTTTGGATCGGCGCGGGCGGCTGCTGCCCGGCGTAGTTAACCGGGGCACCGTCATGAAGGCTCCTTACGGTTTGGGCCACCCGTTCCTCCGCCTCCTCGCCGGTAGCGCCACCTTCCACATAATTTAAGATAAGTTTCTTCTGAGCATCCGGCAAGGCTGTAAACCTGTCCATGGCGATTCTGTCCTGCATCAGGCGCATGCCCAGCCCAATGGGCAATTCGCCTTTGATGCTCGTAAGATCGCCGGGTCCGTCTTTCATATCGCTTTCCTCCTTTTCCTTTGATCCAGTATCCCCGTTTCAAAGCCGTTCCATCCCATACTCCAGCTTGAGAGCCTTATCCGCGACTAGATCATCAAATGTAAAAAAGCTGCAATGGTCTTGTGGCAAAATGAAAAATACGGTATGCTAAATGAGCACTTTGTCAAGGAGGACATGTACCATGGAAGAAAACAGAAGGCCGACCATTGAAGAAATGATGGAGGGCAAACAGAAGCCTCAAAAAGACCGCGGGAGCTGGGTTGGCTTTGTGGAAAGTGACGCCGTAACCTTCATGACCCAGTACGATCTGGAAAAGATGACAATCGACGATGGCCAGGGAAATAAGGCCAAGCTTACGCGCCGCAAGGATAACAGCATATATGTGGAATGCACATCCTCCAGTGTGCTGTGAACGCATTGGCTGGTAAATAAAAGGCGGATGGCTCTGCCCGATGGGCGAAGCCATCCGCCTTTTGCATTCCTTGCCGCTTCCCATTCTGAAATTGGATATATTTTATACCTTTTCCAGATAAATGGCTAAGGCCGTAAACAGCAGCCGGACGTTCCGGCGAAGGGGCCGGGGGCCTGCTGGCCGCCATATCCGTCCAATTCTTGGCATGTGCATCAGTGGTAACAATTCCAAGTAAAATATGTGGAGCCAGCAGGAAGCTTGCTGCGTTAATTCCAGTAGGAATCAATCTTTCTACTTTTGTAGGAACTGAGGTGCTCCATGAAGAGACTCGCTGTTTGGATGTTGATCGGTGCCTTGATGCTGGGTATGGTATACGGGCTGGCGGAAAGCAATATTGCCGCCACGCTGAAACCGGACGATGTGCAGGGATTAAAGTATGGCGACGAGGGGGAACAGGTTGCCGCTCTGCAAAAGCGCCTGAAGGAGCTTTTTTATTACAGCGGTGACATCAATGGCCTGTATAAGGAATCTACACAGGAGGCCATCCGTAACTTCCAGCGTGATTATAGCCTGGATGCGACCGGCACTGCCGATCCGAACACCCAATCCGCTTTGTTTGCCGCGAAATACCGTCCCCTGCAAAAAGGCGACTCCGGGGATGATGTGAAAGCGCTGCAATCAAGGCTTACGGAGCTTGGGTATTACGATGGCAAAGTCAGCGGCAATTATCTGGACGGCTCCTATTACGCCATATCGGATTTTCAGCGCAAGAACGGGCTGCCCATAACCGGCAAGGCGGATGTTGCAACCCAGACGCTGCTGTTTGACGGGAGCAAGGCACTGCCGAAGAAGGCAACGGCCCCCGCGGTGACGCCAACGCCTGCCCCGTCCGCCGCTCCCAGCCCAACATCCGCGCCTGTGCCAACACCCAGCCCCCAAAGCGGCGCCACTATAACGCCGGAGGGAGGGGAAGGTACGCCCACCCCGGTACCTACGGTCATTGCGTTTACCAAAAAACTGCAAAAAGGCTCCACCGGCGAAAAGGTGGAGCAGCTTCAGGCAATGCTGTTTGAGCTTGGGTATTACCTGGGCGATATTACAGGCAGCTACAACAATGAAACCAGGGAAGCCGTGATCGCGTTTCAAAAGAACCACAATCTTGCGGCGGACGGCGTAACCGGTGAAAAGACCTGGAACATGATATTCAACAACGAGGAAACGCTGGATGCTTCCGCCACGCCCAGGCCCACCCCCATGCCTACCCCTGTGCCCTACGCCATCACCGTGGATGTGACCAACCAGATTGTAACCGCCTATGGGCTGGATGAGAACAATGAATATACACAGGTCGTCAGGCAGATGATCTGCTCCACCGGCACAAGGGCGACTCCCACCGACGTGGGAAGCTGGAAGCTGGGCGCGGGCCGCTCCCGCTTTCCCTTGTTTCCCAAGTACAACGTCTATGTGCAATACTGGACGCCCGTTGCCAACGGCTTCGGTTTTCATTCGGTGATTTACAATACGAAAAACACCATGGACCTGTGGGTGGGCTCCTACAGCCAGTTGGGTTCCCGGGCGTCCCACGGCTGCATACGGCTTCTGGTGGACGACGCCAAGTGGATTTATGAGAACGCGGGCAAGGGCACCGTCGTCACTGTTACGAACAAACTGCCTTCCGACCCGGAACTGGCCCAGTCGCTAAAGCCTGCGCCGCTGAACTACAAGAACATGCTGCCAAAGGCCACCCCGGCACCCACCCCGCCCCCTGTGTATGACGGCACGCTTGAGCCGCCCCAGCCCTTCCGGTCCCTGAACAAGGGCAGCAAGGGCGCGGATGTGTACTGGCTGCAAATGAAGCTCAAGGAACTGGGCTACTATACCGGCACCGTCACCGGCGGCTATTACGGCGGGACCCAGAAGGCGGTAAAAGCTTACCAACAGGACAACGGCCTGAAGGCGGACGGCGTTGCGGGCGTAAAGACCCAAACCATGCTTTACGCGGATGTTTTGAAAACGCCTGCTCCTGAAGCTACGCCTGGGCCGACTTTAAAAGTCAAGCCATGATGGGTTGGGAATGATGGAAAACAAAGATCTGTTTGAAGCGATGGAAGCCCATCTTTTGAATGATGAGAAGCCTTCTGCTTATTTGGAGGGCATTTCAGGCCGGGCGGATTTCGGGCAATATCCCTTTAGCCTTTTGCGTGATTTAAAGGATGCGGACCAATCGCCCATCCATCATCCGGAGGGCAACGTGTGGAACCATACGCTGCTTGTGGTGGATGAGGCCGCGAAGCTGAAAGACAAAAGCAAGGACGTGAAAACGTTCCTATGGGCCGCTCTGCTGCACGATATAGGCAAACCCGCCACAACCGTCCTGCGGAAGGGCAAAATTACCTCATACAACCATGATAAGGCTGGTGCCGTGCTTGCCAGGGAATTCCTTGCCCGGTTTTCGGATGACGCCCGGTTCATAGACGGTGTGTGCGCACTGGTCCTGTTTCATATGCATATCCTTTACGTTGTAAAGGGATTGCCATACGCGGACATAAAAGGAATGAAATCTCTTGGGGATATACAGGAGATTGCCTTGCTCGGCTTATGCGACCGGCTTGGCAGGCTTGGCTATAACAGGGAAGCCGAGGAGAAAAATATCGAATTGTTCCTGAAAAAGGTAGAGCAAGACTGAATACCAAACAATCATGAGCCATTGCGGCGGTTCATATCGCGCGGGGCAATGCCGCCTTCCGCTCAGCGGGGCGCGGCGTTGCCCCGCTTCGTTTCCTTGCATTGCGCAAAAATCCCTCGCCGCTTTGGACGCAACAATGTTTTTCGGTAGCATTGTTTTATTTCCGCAATATCTTGCAAGAAATGCTTTCTTCCCTTATGGTATGGTTATCCCGTACAAAATTTGGGAGGAAGGGTCTTGTATGCCGAAGGAAGTCAGAACGGTGTGCTTCGATACCGGCCTGAAAATCGAGGCTTACCGGTTTTACGGGATCATGCAGAAGTTTCCCAACCATTTTCATGATTATTACGTGATCGGCTATATCGACAAAGGCCGGCGGTGTTTGCTGTGCAAGAATGAGGAGTACATTGTAAACCCCGGCGACATCACCATCTTCAATCCCCGGGACGTCCACACCTGCGAGCAGCTCGACGGCACCACCATGGACTACCACAGCATCAACATCCAGCCGGAGGTGATGCTAAAGACCGTATGCGAAATCACCGGCAGGGAGTATCTGCCCCATTTTTCGCTGCCGGTTTTGTACAACAGCGATCTTGTATCCTCCTTAAGAGAGCTTCACTGCATGATCTCCTCGGAGGCGGCGGATTTCAAAAAGGAAGAATTGTTCCTCTTCCTTATCGGACAACTGCTGATGGAATATGACCGGGAGCCTGTAAGGATCGCGCCGGAGCCGGCGGCGCAGTTTGATGCGGTATGCAAATACCTGGAGGACAACTTCTCAAAAACGGTTACGCTGGACGAACTATGCCAGATGGCGGGCATGAGCAAATATCACTTTCTGCGCTCCTTCACAAGGGAAAAGGGGATTTCCCCATACAGCTACCTGGAGGCCGTGCGTATCGGCAACGCCAAAACGCTCTTGGAAAAAGGCGTCCCGCCCATGGAGGTGGCCTACCGCACGGGCTTTTGCGACCAAAGCCACTTCACCAACTTTTTCAAAAAGCTGATCGGGCTGACGCCAAGACAGTATATGCGCATCTTTTTGCAGGAGCGGGACACGACGGCGGCCGCAGAGAAGGAGTAAGAATGATGGAACGTAAGCGCACCGCTGCGATGGGCCATCTGTCGGCTCTTGCGGCCATATTGATCTGGGGCTCCACCTATATTTCCACCAAGACGCTGCTGATAGATTTCAGGCCCCTGGAGATATTGATGCTCCGTTTCTCCATCGGCTTTGTGACGCTGTTTTTGATGCATCCCCGCGCCGTCAGGACAAAAAGCTGGAAGGAGGAGATGCTTTTTGCCCTGGCCGGTTTGTGCGGCGTCACCTTGTATTTTTTGCTGGAAAGCATCGCGCTGACCTATACGCTGGCCTCCAATGTGGGGGTCATCGTATCCATGGCGCCGTTTTTCACAGCGGTGCTGTCCCACTTTATGCTCCGGGGTGAGCGGTTCAGGCCGCAGTTTTTTCTGGGGTTCGTCGTTGCCCTCACGGGCATTTTCCTGATCGGATACAATGCCAATGAGGTGCTGCGCCTGAATCCCCTGGGGGATGTGCTGGCATTGCTGGCGGCCCTGGCCTTTGCGCTTTACTCCGTTCTCATGCGCAAGATCACAAGCTTTGGGTATCATACCATTGGCTGCACCCGCAGGGTTTTTCTGTATGGGCTGCTCTTCATGGTCCCCGCTGCGTTTCAAATGGATTTTTCCCCGGACCTTCAGCGGATTTTGAACGGGGCGAACCTGTTCCATTTGCTGTTTCTGGGGCTTTTTGCCTCCGCGCTTTGCTTTGCCATCTGGAATTGGGCCGTTGGCGTTCTGGGCGCTGTAAAAACCACGCTGTACATTTATATCGTGCCGGTGGTCACCATCCTGGCGGCAGCAACGGTCCTTCATGAAACGGTCACGCCCCTGGCATTGCTTGGCGCCTTCCTTGCCCTTGCCGGGATGTTCATCGCCGAGCACAGGCCGGCAAGGCAAAGCGCACGGGAGGCGGCTGGCCTCCCTTGACAGGGCGCATGAATTGTGCTACCGTGCATTCCGGACAGGTGTGGAAGATGCCTTCTGTCATACACGCCTGATCCCATGAAAAGGGCATCGGCTGAGACTGCCCAAAGGAGGGACTCTTATGCCCGAGAATTGCACTTCCGATTGCAGTTCCTGCGGTGTTGACTGCGCGTCAAGAAGAAAACCCAAAACAAGCTTTCAGGAAAAGCCCCACGATCTGAGCCACGTGAAAAAAGTGATCGGCGTGGTCAGCGGCAAGGGCGGGGTAGGCAAATCCATGGTCACATCGCTGCTGGCGGTCGCGCTTAGGCGCCAGGGCTTTAAAACCGCCATTCTGGACGCCGACATCACCGGCCCGTCCATCCCCAGGGCCTTTGGGCTTGACAAGAAGGCCACAGGCAGCGATGTGGGGCTTTTCCCGGTCTTAAGCCAATCCGGCATACCTGTCATGTCGCTGAACCTTTTGCTGGACAGCGATACCGAGCCTGTGGTGTGGCGCGGCCCCATCATCGCCGGCACGGTGAAGCAATTCTGGACGGACGTGATCTGGGGTGACGTGGACTTTTTGTTTGTGGATATGCCTCCGGGAACGGGGGATGTGCCCCTTACCGTGTTCCAGTCGCTGCCGGTTGACGGCATCGTGCTGGTGACCACGCCCCAGGAATTGGTGACCATGATTGTGGAAAAGGCCGCCCATATGGCCGGCAAGATGAACGTGCCCATCCTGGCCCTGGTGGAGAACATGAGCTACGTCCGCTGCCCCGACTGCGGGAAGGAGATACGTGTCTTCGGCGACAGCCACGGCGAGGAGACGGCTCAAAAGCACAGCATCGATACCTTCGACCGCCTGCCCATGGATCCGGCGTTATCCGCAGCTTGCGACCAGGGCAGAATCGAGTGGGTGCAGCAGGAATACTTAAAACGGGTGGCCGAAAGGCTTTCGGAGATGGGGAAGGACTGAGGCCGGCAGATGCCTGAACGGCATTACAATCACCCTCCACCCATACATTGACAGGGACAATCCTTCATGCTATACTGTCTCCTGTTCATGGGGGAGTAGTTGGCGCGTCAGCGCGGTAAGTCAACATCCTGGCGCTACTGTTATAAGCGCCTGGCTTGCCTGAAATAATGAGACTCATGTATAGCTCTGCTGTACATGGGTCTTTTTGTATGGCGGCGCGCAAATCGGCATACGGGGAGTGGCGCGGATGGGGCTGATAGAGCTTTTCCTTTTGGCGGTGGGCCTTTCGATGGATGCTTTCGCGGTGGCGCTGTGCAAGGGGCTGTGCATGCAGCGGCTGGACAAGCGCCAGGGACTGCTCATTGCGGTCTTCTTCGGTGGTTTTCAGGCACTGATGCCCTTGATTGGCTGGTTTCTGGGCACGCAGTTTGAACGTTACATCACGGCCCTTGACCACTGGGTGGCCTTTGGCCTGCTGTCCCTGATCGGTCTGAGCATGCTCAGGGAAGCCTTTTCCAAGAAGGAAGCAGAATGCGCCTGCGTGAAAACCAGCCTTCGCGAGCTTTTCCTGCTGGCTGTCGCCACCAGCATCGACGCGCTGGCGGTAGGCATTACCTTTGCCTTTTTGAAGGTGAACGTTTTCCCGGCGGTATCGCTGATCGGCGTCACCACGTTTATTCTGTCCTTTGCGGGGGTGTGCGTTGGCAACCGCTTCGGCTTGAAGTATCAAAAAAAGGCCCAGCTTTCAGGCGGAGCGGTGCTCATACTGATGGGCCTGAAAATATTGCTGGACCATTTGGGCGTTCTATAATCTTACAAATTGCAGCTTGGCGGCCTTTTGAGCACGCTGTAGGGAATGGTGAATTCCACAATCCCCGTAGCGTAGGGTGCGATGTCGTACTGCTGGTAATAGATCACCAGCCCGCATGGCGACAGATAATAGCTTTTGGGGTTGAACCTTTCCACAATCAGCTTGCGGTAATCCTCAAAATAGATCGGCTGCTCCGCCATCACCTTGTCGGCCTGCCGGATGATCAGGGCGGTCAAGAACTGCTGGTAGTTGAATCCCGGCGGGAAGAAGCTGGACAGCGGCACCATCGTCCCTAAGCGCAGGTTCCAGGTATCCGAATAGCGCAGGGTGTTGGGGTGCGCGCCGCCGGTGTATTCATACTGGTCGCGGTACGTGCTCAAATAGCAATCCTGGTTGTATGTCACCTTGTAGTAAAGCCCCGCGCCGTACGGGTTGAAGGGGAAGCCCTCCTCCTTACTGTACTGGTAGGTCTCCACCGCGTTTTCATACAGCGTGGTGGACGCGTAGCGGTTCAGGTCTTCCACCTGCATTTGGATGCGGCTGTTGATGGCCGTTTCCACCGGGCCGCCTTCCGGCAGCCTGACCTGAAAGTAATGGTTTTCCAGGGAAAGCATCAGGGTGTTTTCGTATGTAAAATCCTGTTGTTGTTCCCGTGGAATGATGGTGGCGCTTATATTCTGCGTCGGCATGTTCATCCCTCCCGCTGCCAGCTTATGCGGGGCGGGACGTTTGGTGACAGGCCGGCGCATTCAAACAGCTTGTCCCTGCCTTGTGGATACATTGCGCCTCCGGATAAGAACGGAGGCGCTTATCGTTTGGGAATGCACGGCTTTTCCGTGCTTATTTTTCATTGCAGGGATTTGCGGCGGCCTTTGGCGGGCGTACGCCCAAATGTTCATCCAGCCGGCCATGGGCCGATTTTACGGATTCCTCCACGCGGGTCACGCGCTCTGCAAGGCGGCCCATGTTTTCCGCCATCTGGCGCTGTTCCGTCTTAATATCGTCAACGCCGCGCTTGATATAATCGATATCCACCTTGAGGGTGGCTTCCGCGGTAGCGCCCGAAGCGATATCCTGCCTGTGGGAACGCCGGTACGCAATCGTGCCCAGAATAATGCTGGCCACCACGCCCACCGCCCCGAGAATTCCGCCCAGGATACCTACGATCATTCCCGCTTGTTCCATTCACAACACCTTTTTCTTTCGATTCAAAAGCCATGGCGCAAGTGGTCCATTTGATAGTGCGCCTCAATAGCAGGATATGTGAAGGCGTGCATGGCGGTGCCAAAACGCAGGGTTACGGGCCGCGTTGAAAGCGGGCGATTGAAAACCGCCCGCCATGTACCGGCGTCATAGCCGAAGGAAACGGAAGCCGGCCCCGCCTAAAAAAGCCTGAACAGCCGCAATACGCCAAGCAGGATCATCACGGCCCCGGCCACCTTGCGGATAAAACGCTGATGGGTGCGCAAAAAGGAAAGCATCCCGCCAAGCTTTGCGTACAGCGCCATGAACAGAAGGAATGGAATCGTCAGGCCCAGCGCGTAGAAAAGAAGCAGCCACATGCCCCGGATGGCGGTACTCCCTTCCGTGGCTGCCATAAGCAGTACGTTGAACAGAAACGGGGACGTGCACGACAGCCAGGAAACAGCCAGAACAATGCCCAGCAGTATCATTTTCAAGAATCCGCCCGAGGCCAGCTTTTGGGCATCGGCCTGAACGGAAAACAAGTGAAGCCCCGGCACGGCGTCCAGCATCATCAGGCCAAAGAGTATCATCAACGCCCCGCCGATGTAGGGAAAAGCGTCACGGTATTGTTTAAGCACGCTTCCCAGCGCCCCGGCCCCGGCTCCCAGCACCATAAAGAAAGGCACAAAGCCCAAGGCAAAGCCCAGCATGCGCAATGCGATTAGCCTATACGCGCCTTTGCCGCGCTCTGAAAGCGGCCCCTCCCCCAACAGGTAGATGCCATAGACGGGCAGCATGGGCAAAATGCAGGGGGACAAGAAGGCCAGAAGACCATTGAATATGGCCGACCAGACGGTATAACTCAGTTCAACCAGTTGAGGTGCAGTGCTGAAATCAAAGCCGGAAGGCAAGGCTTCTTCCCCCCTTACGGCGCAACCGGCGCCTGGAGCCCGGCTTGTTGAACGGCCTGCTCCATCATTTCATACGTCATGCCGCCGGGCTGGTACACAGCCAGGTAGCCCTCCTTATCGATGAACACGGACAGGGGATAGCCCGTCAGTTGATAAAAGCTGGTGAGGAAGAAATCCTTGTCCTCCACCATGCGCAGGGAATCCAGGCCGATCTCTTTGAGAAATTTCTGTGCATACTCTTGCGTATCCCTGTCGGGAACGTGGATGAGCACCACTTGAAGTTCCTCGCCGTAGGTTTGCGAAAGCTTCAGAATATCGGGCATTTCCTGCCGGCAGGGCGGGCACCAGCTTGTGAAAAAATTCAGGTATACGGCCTTGCCCCTCAGGTCACTGAAGGTCATGGGGCTGCCTTCCAGATCAAAGAGCAGATAGGGCATGCCTTTGTCGTTGGTGGACATTGGGGCGGGGGTACTATCGGCGGCGGCCGCCGTTTCCGTGGCCACAGGTTCGTAGGTTTGTACCGGCTCGGCGGTGGGCGTTGCGTTCGGCTGTTCCGCCGCGGCGCAGCCGGATAGTACAAGCATCAGCGACAGCATAAGGGCAGTCAGGCGGAGACGGGAGTGATGCATGGGGATACCTCCTTTTCGTCGGGGCCGGTAGACCATAATATGTAGGTAGTATACCAGAAAAGAATGTTGCCCGAAACAGGGGAGCATTTCCACAAGGCGGCCTGGTATGCCGTGAGCGCAGTTTTTACAAATGGAAACCGCGGCCTCACCGCTTTGCGGCTGGTTTTGTACATTTTATTGGATCATTTTCCCCGTTTCAGTGACCTGCGCACAAAAGGTTCTGGAACACCGCCCCTGCCTGTGATCGGAAAGCATTCCCCCGATGCTTCGCGCCACCCCTTTCGGAGGGCTCGGCAGACCCGCCCCACCAGTGGCGGAAAAGGGCGGGGCGGACGAGGCTGGCGAAACGAGCCATGCGAGCGGAAGCGAAGCAGCGCGGCGAGCTAGCGCAGCAGCGCTACGATTGGGCCGGAATAGCCGCGGCTGCGCTTGCCCCCTTGCCGGGGCCAGGCAGTATTATCCTTATATCTCCATATAAAGTTTTCACGGGTGAGGTACTCGGAGGGCGCCTTTTGAAAAGTCGCCTTTCCCGCCATCACCAAGAAAATTGCGTTTGCATTTTTTCGAGTGAATACTTGCAGAAGATGCGGTTTTGTGGCAGAATAGGAAAGTCCAATAAACCGGGGGACAGGCCTCCGGCGCGGTCCTTATTGTTAAGGAGGAATGCTCCCATGCTTTCGACCCAATGTGTGGTGATACTGGACTTTGGCGGCCAGTACACCCAGTTGATTGCCCGGCGCGTACGGGAGAATAACGTTTATTCCGAGGTGGTGCCTTATACTGCGTCCCTCCGGCAGATTGTTAAGCTTCAGCCGGTGGGCATTATTTTAAGCGGCGGTCCCGCCAGCGTACTGGATGAAGACGCTCCCCGCTGCGATGCCGGCATATTTGAACTGGGCGTGCCGGTGCTTGGCATTTGCTATGGCATGCAATTAATGTCGGTTCTGCTCGGCGGGCAGGTCACGCGGCCCGACCAGCGGGAGTATGGCCGCACCCAGGTGACCATGGATGAACGGGAAGGGTTGTTTGAGAATATTTCCCCTAATTCCTCCTGCTGGCTGAGCCATACCTATCAGGTGTCGCGGCTGCCGGAAGGCTTTACATCCACCGCCCACAGTGATAACTGTCCTATCGCGGCCATGGAGCACAAGCGAAAGCGCCTTTTCGGCGTGCAATTCCACCCAGAGGTCACCCACACCCAGGAAGGGTCTATCATCCTGCGCAATTTCTTGAAAAGCATCTGCGGCTGCGTGGGCGACTGGTCCATGGAGGCGTATGCCCAAATGGCCGTCCGCCGTATCCGTGAGCAGGTTGGGGAACACGGCACAGTGCTGCTGGGTTTATCCGGCGGGGTCGATTCCTCCGTGGCGGCGGCGCTTTTGTACCAGGCCATCGGCGACAGGCTCACCTGCGTGTTTGTGGATCACGGATTCATGCGCAAGGGCGAGGCCGAACAGGTGGTGGAGGTTTTTAGCAAAACTTTCCCGGTACACCTTGTTCATGCAGACGCCAGCCGGCGTTTTTTCAAGGATCTGGCCGGGATCGCGGAGCCGGAGAGCAAGCGAAAAATCATCGGCCGCGATTTCGTGGAGGTCTTCAAGGAAGAAGCGCAAAAGCTGGGCAGGCTGGACCATTTTGCCCAGGGCACCATCTATCCCGATGTTATCGAAAGCGGCAGCGTCAAGGGCAGCGCGGTGATCAAGAGCCACCACAACGTGGGCGGCTTGCCGGCGGAGCTTGGCTTTACCAGCCTGGTGGAGCCGCTGCGCATGCTCTTCAAGGATGAAGTGCGCAAGCTGGGCATGACCTTGGGCTTGCCGGAGGACCTGGTATTGCGGCAGCCCTTTCCCGGCCCCGGTCTTGCCATCCGCGTGATGGGGGATGTGACGCCCGAGAAGGTGCACATCGTAAGGGAGAGCGACGCCATCTTGCGGGAAGAGATTGCCAAAGCCGGGCTTGGCCGCGACATCCATCAGTATTTCACGGTGCTTACCGGCGTGCGTTCCGTTGGCGTGATGGGCGATGAGCGCACGTATGATTACACCTTGGCACTTCGGGCCGTGACCACCGACGATTTTATGACCGCCGACTGGGCGCGCATCCCGTATGATGTGATCGCCCGTATCAGCGAGCGGATCGTCAATGAAGTGCCCCATGTGAACCGTGTGGTCCTTGATGTGACCACCAAGCCCCCGGCTTCCATCGAGTGGGAATGATCCCTTTACATAGGAAGGAGCGCAACTCATGCCTAACTTTTCCTTACCCGACGAGGTGTTTTTACGGGCAGCGAAGGAATTTCAAACGCCCTTTCACCTGTATGACGAAAGCGGAATCCGTAAAACCGCCCGGGCGCTGAATGAAGCCTTTTCCTGGTGCCCGGATTACAAGGAATATTTCGCCGTCAAGGCGCTGCCCAACCCCGCCATCCTGCGCATACTGAAAGAGGAAGGCTGCGGCACGGACTGCTCCTCCATGACGGAGCTGATGCTGTCGGAGGCTGTTGGTATCACGGGCGAAGACATCATGTTCAGCGCCAACGCCATGCCCCCGGAGGAGTTTGACTACGCCAGGAAGCTGGGTGCTTTCATCAACCTGGATGACATCACCCACATCGGGATGCTCAAGGAGCACGGCGGCATACCGGAATGCATCTGCTGCCGCTACAATCCCGGCGGGGATTTCGCCATCGGCAACACCATCATGGGCAACCCCGGTGAAGCCAAGTACGGTTTTACACGGGAGCAGATGACAGAGGGCTTGAGGACGCTCAAAGCCCTGGGCGCCAAGTCCTTCGGCATTCATGCATTCCTGTCCAGCAACACCACCGACAACAGCTATTATCCGGGCCTTGCCAAGCTTTTGTTTAAGGTGGCGGCGGAGCTGCAAGCCGAAACGGGCCTCACCTTGGCCTTTGTCAACCTGTCCGGCGGCGTCGGCATCCCCTATAGGCCAGATGAACCCGCGGCGGATATCGCGGCCATCGGCCAGGGCGTGAAGGAAGCCTACAAAGCGGTGTTCACCGCCGCGGGCATCAAGAACGTAGCCATCAAGACGGAATTGGGCCGCTATATGACCGGCCCCCACGGATGGCTGGTATCTACCGCTGCCAGCCGCAAGGACACCTACCGCCACTACATCGGCCTGGACGCCTGCGCCGCGAACCTCATGCGCCCGGCCATGTACGGCGCGTACCACCACATCCACGTGGCGGGCAAGCGGAATCTGCCTTTGGACCATGTATACGACATCACCGGCTCCCTTTGCGAGAACAATGACAAGTTCGCCATTGAGCGCCCGCTTCCCGAAATTGGCATGGGTGATATCGTAGTGATCCACGACACCGGCGCCCACGGCTTTGCCATGGGCTACAACTACAACGGCAAGCTCCGCAGCGCCGAAATCCTCTACAAGGCCAACGGTTCTTTTGAGCTCATCCGCCGCGCCGAGACCGCAAAGGATTACTTCGCCACCCTGGATGTTGATCCGGTGGCAGGGAACCTCGGGAGATAACGCCAGGAGCCCTACCTCTGGACCCCGCCAAAGGTTCCGAAACCTGGCTGCCCCCAGTGGGGGCAATAGCCGGGTGGAGGAAGCTGGCGAAACGAGCGATGGGAGCGGAAGCGAAACAGCGCGACGATTGAGCCAGCCGGAATTGAATCCCTTTAGAATCCCCAGCCATTTATTTACATAAAAAGCATTGCCCCTTCTGTTTCAGATATTGAAGCGGAGGGGGCAATTCATTGGTATGAAGCGAGCGACGGATAATCACCCCTACGGAAGACGCAACTGCTCCCTGTTCTCAAGCAGCCAGTACAGCATTCTTTTGTTGGTTTCCGCCAGACCCTGGAATTTCTCCATGCTGCTGAAATAGGCCGCGCAGATCATTTGAATGGTGAACACCACGTAAGGCGCGGCCTCCCGCTCCTCCCTGGCAAGGGGGCACACGGTGTCATATCCTTGCAGTACGCTGTGGTAGATTTCAAACCATCTATCATCGGAAGGGGATGCCGATTCCGGGAAAGTCTCCGACAAGATGGCGGTTGTAAGATAGCATGGGTCGAACAGCCGGATATTTCTTTCCCCCAGTTCAAAATCGATGAAGCCGGTGAGTTCCTCGCCCCGCATCAGTATGTTGGAGGGGTTTGGGTCCCTGTGGATGAGGTGTTTTGGCATCAATGGGTACAGCCGCTGGAACGCTTCCATGAATTCCTCTAAAAACGCGGCCGGCAGCGCCATTCCTTTTTGCACCATGGGCATGGCCCAATCCCGGATTACGGCGATAAGGTCCGGCTCGTCGCATGCAAACATGCCATCCTGGGTTTCAAATGCCTTGTGCAATTGCCCGATAAGCACGCCCAGCTGCCGCGCCCGTTCAGCACAATCCTCCGCATTCATAAGCTCCCGGCTGTTCACCGGGCGGCCCGCAAGGCGCGGCAGCAGGTAAAAATGCAAATCACCCTCCGTTACATATTCCCTGCCGTCCGTGGTTTTCACAGGCGCCGGGGCGCAAAGCCCCTCTTTCTCAAGAGCTTTTGCGATGGCCGCGTGGGTTTTCAGCCCCGTAAGGTTCCCCGTTGCCTTGAACACGTATGCTGCATCCACATACCATGCGTTGTCGGCGGTGATGCCGCTGTTTTCATACACGACGGGAGTGATGGATGCGTCCCCATGCCCCCAGTTTTTCAAAAGCGCTTTGATCCTTGTTTGAGCCATCATAATGACATCTCCTTGTCTCAGGTCGATCCTGTACGGCTTCGCTATGGGCCGGCCATTTCTTACCGCGGCGGGGGAGCAGTCAAATTCCCGTACAAACGCCTTGTAAAACCCCGCGTGGGTGTCAAACCCGTACGTGAGCGCCGCGCCGGTGACAGGCTTGCCGCAGGCTATGTCATAGGCGGCATGCGCAAGGCGCCGCCTGAGCACATACGCCATCACCGGCAAGCCCACGGCTCTTTGGAATATGCGGCAGAAATGGAAGGGGGAAAACCCCGCATGGGATGCGATATCCGCAAGAGTCAATTCCGACTTCAGGTTTTCCTCAATGAAATCGATGCTTTTTTGCATCATGTTCAGGTCTGACATGATCATCCTCCCGCCATTTGCGCCGGCCAGTGCGCATACAGCATATCATACCACCTTTAGGGGAACCTTTCCCTGCGTGCTGTTTCGGCAATGTTTCCCGCATGTTTTTTCTGCTTTTGGTGCGGCAATTTCCCTTTAATCATCGTTTTTCTAAAGTAAAACATTAAAAATCACAATTGACAACTGTGTAAATTTCCGGTAAGATATTCATAAACTGATGTGCTCGAGCACATTTTAATGCCAAAGAAACAGCCTGCGGGAAAGCAGAAAACATAGAGACAATATTTAATAATATACTCTCCCTGTCAGGAACCGACGGTTTAATCCCGCGCCATTGCTTCCTTTCCGGAAAAACAGTGTCACGGGCAGGCCCATGAACGAGCATCCGGGCTTCGATATGGCTTTGCCGGTGTTTTTTTTGCTACGCTTCTTTATCACCTGGCGCATTCGGCGCGAGAGGCCTGCACCATGTATTTTAGGCAGCAAGAAGCCTAAAAAATAAAAAAAGGGAGTGTTCCTATGAAGAAGGTACTTGCGATTCTGCTGGCACTGGTACTGTCCCTGTCCATCACGGGCGCGCTGGCCGCCGACAAAATCGGCGTATCCATGCCCACCCAGAGCCTCCAGCGCTGGAACCAGGATGGCGCGAACATGAGAGCCCAGTTGGAAGCTGCCGGATTCGAAGTGGACCTGCAATTCGCCAATGACGACGTAGCCACCCAGGTTACCCAGTTGGAAGCCATGATCACCGGCGGCTGCAAGGTGCTGGTCATCTCCGCCATCAACGGCGGCTCGCTGGGCACGGTGCTTGCCCAGGCCAAAGCCCAGGGCATCCCCGTCATCGCCTATGACCGTCTTATCATGGACACCGACGCCGTGAGCTACTACGCCACCTTCGACAACTACATGGTGGGCACCATCCAGGGCCAGTATATCGAGACCGCGCTGGATCTGAAGAACGCCGCCGGCCCCTTCAACATGGAAATCGTGGCTGGTGACCCCGGCGACAACAACGCCCTCTATTTTTACCAGGGCGCCATCGACGTGCTGAAACCCTACATCGACAGCGGCAAGATCGTCATCCCCAGCGGCCAGCTGGATTTCGCAACAGTTGCCACCCCCACCTGGAAGACCGATATCGCCCAGGCCCGCATGGACAACCTGATCGCCGCCTTCTACACCAGCGGCGCCAAGCTGGATGCTGTTCTGTGCTCCAACGATTCCACGGCACTGGGCGCCACCAACTCCTTGCTCGCCGTAGGGTTTGAGCCCTTCCCCATCATCACCGGCCAGGACTGCGACATTGCCAACACAAAGAACATCATCGCCGGCAAACAGTCCATGTCCATCTTTAAGGATACCCGCACCCTGGCCATGAAAGTGGTCGGCATGGTGCAGGCCATCATGAAGGGCGAGCAGCCGGAAGTCAACGACACCACCACCTACAACAACAACGTGTTCGTTGTGCCCACCTACCTGTGTGCCCCCGTGTTCGCCGATATCGAGAACTACAAGGAACTGCTTATCGACAGCGGCTACTACACCGAGGATCAGCTCCAGTAAGTTTCTGGCGGCAACAGACAGTGTACCAACCGGGGAGACGGGCGACCTTCGTCCGTCTCTCCTTTCCAAACAGGAGGCGGATTCCTTGTCCAACTGCTTGCTACAAATGCGGGACATCACCAAGCTCTTCCCGGGCGTAAAGGCCTTGAGCCACGTAAACATTGAAGTGGAGGAAGGCGAGATCCACGCCATTTGCGGAGAAAACGGCGCGGGCAAGTCCACGCTGATGAATGTGCTCAGCGGCATTTATCCCTATGGCAGCTACGAGGGTGATGTGATCTTTCGGGAGGAAACGTGCCATTTCCATTCCATCCGTGACAGCGAGCGCAAGGGGATCGTCATCATCCATCAGGAGCTGGCGCTGGTCCCTTACCTGTCCATCGGGGAGAACATGTTCCTGGGCAACGAACAAGGAAAAAGGGGTGTCGTCAACTGGGACATGACCTACCAAAAGGCCGAAGAATTCATGCGCGTTGTTGGACTACACGATAACCCCCGCACCCTGGTCCGTGACATCGGCATGGGCAAGCAGCAGCTTGTGGAAATCGCCAAGGCCCTTGCCAAGGATGTGAGGCTGCTCATCCTGGATGAGCCTACCTCCTCCCTGAATGAAAGTGACGCCAAAAAGCTGCTGGATCTTTTGCTGCGCCTGAAAAAGGAGAAGGGCATCACCTCCATACTCATTTCCCACAAAATCAACGAGCTGAGCTATTGCGCCGACAGGGTCACGATTCTGCGCGACGGCGCGTCCATCGAAACCCTGACCAAGGGCGTGGACGAATGGAGCGACGCCCGGATCATACGGGGCATGGTGGGCCGGGAGATGACCAACCGTTATCCCCCGCGTGAGAGAAACATCGGGCCGGTGGCATTTGAGGTGCGGGACTGGACGGTGTACCATCCCCAGTATGCCAGCCGCAAACTGGTGGACAATGTGTCCATCCAGGTGCACAAGGGCGAAGTGGTCGGCATAGCGGGGCTGATTGGTTCCGGCCGGACGGAGCTGGCCATGTCGGTCTTTGGCCATGCTTACGGCAGCAAGGTCTCCGGCCGCATATTCAAGGACGGTACGGAGGTTGATTTGCGCAGCATCCCCCAGGCGATCAAGTCAGGCCTCGCATACATCACCGAGGACCGCAAGGAAAACGGGCTTGTCCTCACCAACAGCATCAAGCACAATCTCACGCTTACCAGGACCCAGTTCATCAGTAAAAACGGCGTGCTGGACAAGGACATTGAAAAGCGGTTCGCAGAATCGCTGAGGGAAAGACTGGGCATCAAGGCCCCCACGGTGGAGCAGTTGGTGGGCAACCTTTCCGGCGGCAACCAGCAGAAGGTGCTGGTAGGCAAGTGGATCTTTGCGCAGCCGGATATCATGCTGCTGGATGAGCCTACCAGGGGCGTGGATGTGGGCGCCAAGTATGAGATTTACCAGATCATCAATTCTCTGGTGGCCCAGGGGAAATCCATCCTGCTGATCTCCTCGGAACTGCCGGAGATACTGGGGATGAGTGATCGTATCTATGTGATGAACGAGGGCAAGCTGATTGCGGAACTGCCGGTTGAGGAGGCTTCCCAGGAGGTCATCATGGGGTATATCATGAAGGCAAGCGGGGGGGAAATCAGCGCATGAGCAATATTGGTCAGGTACGTTCGTTGGTAAGGGTCGGAAGGCTGTTGATAACGGCCCTGTATAAACTCAAGAAAATGTCCCGCGGGAACATTCGGCAGTATTCCATGCTGATTGCACTGGTGGCGATTGTGATCTTTTTGCAGATCACTACCAAAGGCGCGCTGCTCAAGCCCATGAATGTTTCCAACATCGTGTTCCAGAACGCCTATGTGGTGATTCTGGCGGTGGGCATGCTCATGTGCATTTTGACCGGTGGCAACATCGACCTGTCTGTGGGCTCGGTGCTGGCAGTGGTCATGGCATGCGCGGGCACGGGCATTATGACGTGGAAGCTGGATCCCTATATCACCATGATCGCGTGCCTGGCGATCGGCATCCTGATCGGCGCATGGCAGGGATTCTGGATCTCCTATGTGGGCATCCCACCCTTCATTGTCACCCTGTCCGGCATGCTTCTTTTCCGCGGCCTGACGCTGAGCATTTTAAACGGTCTTACCCTCAGCAATTTCCCGCAGGGATTTTTACAGTTCTCCACGGGCTTCATCCCCGATTTCTTCGGCGGCATCACCTTGTTTGGCGTAACGCTGAACGCTACCGCCATGCTGGTAGGTGTCCTGGTAGCCGCCGGCTTTTGCGTCATGCAGGTTGTAAAAAACATCAACCGCAAAAAGAAAGGGTATGAGACGGACCGGCCTCTGGCACTTATATTCAAGCTTGTGCTCGTCAGCGCCGCGCTGATCTGGTTCTTCAGCATTCTTGCCCAGTACAGGGGTGTCCCGACGGTTTTGATCACCCTGGGCATCATCCTCATATGCTATACCTACCTGACAGGCAACACGGTGATCGGCCGCCACCTGTACGCCCTGGGCGGCAATCAGAAAGCCGCCTGGCTTTCCGGCGTCAACACCAAGCGGCTTTTGTTTCTGGCATAT
Organism: Bacillota bacterium; assembly: GCA_023411395.1. Classification (GTDB taxonomy): domain Bacteria; phylum Bacillota; class Clostridia; order Christensenellales; family Aristaeellaceae; genus JAEWAH01. The sequence continues at coordinate 29,364 of JAEYOV010000013.1, read as the reverse complement.
GTGAACATGGGCTTTCTGGCCGCTGTGGCCGGGCTGGTATGCGCGTCCCGGTTCAACTCCGCCTTCCCGCTGGCCGGGCAGGGCTACGAGCTGGACGCCATTGCCGCCTGCTTCATCGGCGGTGCTTCCGCCTCAGGCGGCATCGGCACCGTCAGCGGCGCGCTGATCGGCGCGCTGATCATGGGCACGCTGAACAACGGCATGATCATCATGGGCGTCAACCAATACATGCAGCAGGTGGTCAAGGGACTGGTTCTGCTTGTGGCCGTCGCTTTTGACGTCATCTCCAAGAACCGGTTCGGCTTTGAGGCCGCCGCAAGGTTCGCGGCCTGGGTGAAGGAGCTCTTCCGCCCCGGGAGCAGGGAGAAGCCCATCCATACAAAGCTTGCCGGCCTGATTATCGCCATTGCCGGCGCGCTGGTTCTTTGCGCGGGCATCTTTGGCTTTATCCTGCATCCCTCCGCCAGCGTCCCCGGCGGGTTGATGGACATGGTCGCAGGCGCTGCCCTAAACCCCGTTGACACTGTAGTCATCATCTTTGGACAAATGCTTCAATACACGGTGGTCGCGCACCGCGTTTTGATCACGGTGCTTGGCGGTGTGGCAACCGCGGCAGGCGTACTGCTGCGGGTAAGAAGGTCTGATATTCATCCGGCCGCCAGGGCTTCCGAAAATGTAAAAAGTTGATCTTGCATGAAATCTTTTGCCATTCCGTTTCGTTTACATCATGCAACCGGTTGGTAAAGGAGTGGATACATATGAAACGGTTCTCGGTGATACTGGCGATGCTGCTGGCGCTTTCGCCCATGCTTGGCGCGCTGGCGGAAACCGCGCCCACCGCGCCCCAAACCAAGGAAAGCACAATTTATCTGGAAGGCATGCCCGAAACGGTAACGCTTACGCTGTTTGAAAGCGAGCAGGGATATAGGCTGTGGTATGATGCCAACATGTTCACCTTTGCCCCTGCCCAGGAGGAGGAATACGAAGATGTCTTCCGCCCCGCGAGCCCCGATGCGGTGGAAGGCGTGTACCTGTCCATCCGTTATTCCGACCAGCAGGACTACACGCTGGAGGATGCGCGCCTGGATGTGTTAAAGTCGCTTAAGGAAAGTGGTTATTCGGCAAACGAGATCGTTACCGAAGAACTCTTCCCCGCATACCGGTCTTTCGGCTTCCACGGTGTCAGCGTTGATTCCGTCCTGGAAACGTACATTGTCGAGGTGGAGGAAGGGCAATACCATATCACCGCGGCGTATCCGCTCATCGCGGCGGAAGGCTTTGGCGGCCGGCTTCATCAAACCGTCGCCACCTTTGAGATCATGGGCGCGGAGTAATATTCATCGAACAGCGCATCAATAAAGAGGCTGTCTCAAAGCGGGAGAATCGCCAAGAGACAGCCTTTTTTTGTCATTCTTACGCGGGGATGAACGGAGCCGTCCGCCCATCTGACCATAATTTCCGCAAGGAAGAAAAGCCGTCATACTGCGTTCCGGCTAGGATGGCATGCCCAAAAGGCCTTCCGCAAGCCCGGTTTTTCTGCCTACCACTTGACCTTGATGGCGTAATACTTTTCAATCACCGTCAGGCCGCCGTCACGCAGCATATCCGCTACCGCCTTCCTCACCGCAGGGTCCTTCAGCGCCGGGATGCCCATGGGATGGGCGGCGTCGAATACAATTTCCCGGCAGCCCTGCCTGGCGTATGCGCGCAGCCTGGTTGTAATTGTCGCGAGGGCCTGGGTGGCGCGCTTATCGCGGCTGTGTTCGTCGCAGTGCAGGCGGTTCAGTTCGTCCCGCAAGGTCATAGGTGCGTCCCCCTTTCGCAATCTTTACTATATTATAACACGAAAAATGGCTTGTGCACCGCGGAAAGCCCGTGTTGCGATCGTTTAGTTTTTCACCAGGACGGCTTTTGAGCCATTCCCTGTACCGCAGACGATGGCGGCTCTGTTTTACGCATAAAGCCGCCCCTAAAAAAAGTCTTTCATATATTTCATGTAAAATTCTTGAAAAAGATTGGAAATTGTTTTACAATCCTGGAAACTTCGTGTAAAATAAAGTCATATTGTTAATGGCCCTTGAGGTGCTTTATGATCAATGTGGATATATGGGTCGAAAAGATATGCATGGAGAATTATGAAGACCTGTATGTTGCCGGGCTCCGTTATTTGCTCAAAACAGATGCTGAGGGAATTGCCTTTCTGCCAGATGATATCCAGGAAGTATATTTACGGCTGATAAGGAAAAAGGAAATGCTGGTCCATCATCCGAACATCACCGGCTGGCTGGTAAGAACCTTGAAAAAAATGATTGAGGACAGGGTGGAGAAAGCAAGAAAGGAAAAAGTACGCATTGCTTTTTCCATGGATGACGAAACCGGGATGCAAAAGGTTCAGGCTTTGTGCTTCACGGATAACGACCCGCTGATCAAAATCATCAGCGAGTCGCAGGAAACGCTTAAAAAAATCGAAACCGAAATCGGCAAGGAGAATCTGGAACTGCTTCAGGCGTATTATGACCAGCAAATGACTCCCGATGAGCTCGCCGCAAAACTGAACATTGCGGGGGCAGCGCTTAGAATGCGGATCAGCCGCCTCAAAAGGAGAATCAAAGATCATCCCGGTATTCTGTAATATTCTGCCATAGTGCGTTGCGCTGTTTTGAAACGATCAAATCTGTGCCGGAGGGAGGGGGATGTATGAACCGCAGGCAGGTAATTGCATACAAAAGATGGCTGGAGCAGGTACTGTACAAGGACGAGCTTACCAGTTTGGAGGTAGAGCGGATTCTGGATGGACAACTGCAGCTGCCTGCCCGGGAGATGGACAGCGCGCTGATACAGGAATGCCGCTTGTTTTTATACCCTGAAACCGAAAGCGCGGATGCGCCCGGAAAACAGGAGACGATGGAAAAGGTCCGAACCTATCTCCGGCAGGAAAGCCGGACCCCAAAATCAAAGGCCGCCGGCGCAGCCGGGGCGAAATACCATTTTGCTCTTCGGCCTGCCGCCGTTATCTCCTTTGTGCTGCTGATCGTGCTGCTTCTGGGGACTACGATCGATGCATTCGGCTTTAACATTTGGCAGTTGCTGCATCGCATAAACGGTGAGCAAATGAACATGGAAATCGCACTGCATGGGAAAATCAAGGGAAGTCAGTACGTGCCAGGCTTTGGCGGCAGTGAGGAAGACGCTTTTCATAAAAAGCTGGTGGAGCTGAAAATGGAGCCCCGGCTGCCGGCAAATCTGCCCAAGGGATTCATGCTGGAGCGCGCGGAAAGTGGAGCCGGCGGCGCAGATCTCAAGTGGGTGCTGGGTACGTATACAAACAGAGGGCAGTTGCTTCAAATATCGGTTTATCAGAGCGCGATGGCAAATGGAAGCTTCGATTATAGCTTTGAAAAGGATGAACGGGAGCTGGATGTCTATGACCGGGGAGGGGTCAGGTTTTATATCATGGACAACCTGACCGAAACCTGCGCCTACTGGGTCGACCCGCCATACAGCCTCAGTCTTGGCGGGGACGTTACCAGGGAGGAACTCCTGCAAACCATTGATTCCATTTTTGAAAGGGGTATATAGGTATGAAGAACAAAAGGCGAATCGCGGTAGCCCTCGTTGTCTGTCTCCTATGGGTGATGGTCGTTTCGCCCTTGGCAAGCGCTGATATGATCATTACACCCATGGCAAGCACTTTGATCCAATTCACAGCCATAGGGATTTATTCCTCCGGCAACACCGTGTCTGCGACGGCGATCATTCAGTGCATCAGGGCGGTAAATTCCCTGGGCTTCAACTACATCCGGATCCAGGAATACCGCGACAACTCCTGGGTGACGGTAAAGTCGACACAATCAGAATATAAAAACAATTCTGCTGTACATACCTATACCATTTCCTACAACGGCACGCCAGGCAGGATATACCGCGCGCAGGCGGGCTACGTTGCCCAGGACGGCATAACAACGGAAACCAGGAGCAAGACGAGCAGCGAGCATATTCTTTGACCACCCGGTTTTCCGCAGGTCAGGCATGGTTGCTAATCATGCCGCCTGTGCTCCGCGGTTGCGTCCGTTTCAGGACGGCGGAACTGCGGCGCCTGGGCAGCGTATGCTTTTTGGCCTTGCGCAGGCGGGGCCGGCCGCCTTCCCTTACCTTACCGCCCGGCCGCGGTACTGTGTCATAATCATGCTTTTCAGCGGCTCGAACGTTTCATAGAACACGGCGATAAAATCCCCCGGTTGGGCGGTGGCGACCGCCTTAGAAAGCGCGTCCTCCTCCTTCAGGCAAACCTCCAGCTCTAACTGGGGGTTTCCGCTTTTTTGGGCGGCCTTTTTCAAAAGCTCCGCAATCTCGCCGGGCTTGCGGCCGCGCAGGTCCGCATCTTCCTTGATGATGAGCCTTTGGAAATGCTCTCCGCACAGCGCGCCCACTTTTTTCACGGATTCGTCCTGCCTGTCACCGGGCACGCCGATCACGCCCACCAGCCGTTTCGCATTCTGCTTTTTTAAAAATCCGATCACCTGGCTGTACCCGGCGATGTTGTGGCCGTAGTCCAGCATCACTTTTGCGCTGCCCACCTCGAATATGTTGAACCGGCCCGGGTTGTCCTCCCCATCGGGGCGGAAGGATGTAAGCCCCCGGCGTATCTGATTTTCCGGTATGCCAAGGCCGAGCATTGCCGCCGCTGATGCCAATGCGTTTTCAACGTTGCAGGACGCCATGCCCTTTAGGGTGATGGGAATATCCTCCACCCTGCACAGGATGGTGGTTTTGCCAAGATACTGGGCATACAGCCCGCCCTGATGAGCCCAGACGGCGTTGCCGCCCTGCTTCAAGTGTTCTTTCAGAAGCACGCAGTCCTGGTTCATGGCAAACATCAGCACATTGCAGCGCACGCGTTTTAAAAAATATGGCGTCATCTTGTCATCGGCGTTCAAAACCGCGCTGCCCCAGGGCTTCACCGCCTCCACTACCAGGGCTTTCACATGGGCCAAATCTTCCAGGGTGTTGATTCCGTCCTGGCCCAGATGGTCTTCGCTGATGTTGGTCACCACGCCCACGTCCGCAAGGTCGTACCCCAGCCCGCGGCGCACAATGCCGCCCCTTGCGGTTTCCAGTACCGCCGCCTCGGTTTCCGGGTGTGATAATACGATATTGGCGCTGAGCGCCCCTGTGTTATCACCGGGAAGCAAACATTCATTCCCCAGATACACGCCGCTGGTAGTGGTCATGCCCACTTTCAGCCCCGCCAAAGACAGCGTGTGGGCGATGAGCCTTGTCACCGTGGTCTTGCCGTTGGTGCCCGTCACGGCACAGATGGGCACGGTATAGGGTGTACCCTGGGGGAAGAGCATGTCCAATATATCCTTGGCCACCGGGGCGGGCGGGCCCTCGGAGGGCATCAAATGCATCCTCAGCCCCGGCCCGGCGTTTACCTCCAGCACCGCGCCGCCGTTTTCATGAAGGGGAACGGAAATGTCGGGGGAGCAGATGTCCACCCCCGCGATGTCCAGACCAAGCGCCTTGGCGGCCCGCACCGCAAGCGCGGCGTTTTCAGGGTGGATGGCTTCCGGGCAGGAGACGGCGGTGCCCCCTGTGGACAAATTGGCATTCTTGCGCAGAAAGACTTCAATATCTTTTTCGACGACAGAATCCGGGTTCAGCCCGGCCTCCGAAAGGGTTTGAACAGCCGCATCGTCCAGCTCGATTTTCGTCAGGGGCTTGGTATGGTCCTCCCCCCGCAGGGGATTTTCATTTTCGCGGTCCGTGAGTTGGCGCACGGTGCTCACGCCGTCACCCTTAACCCGCGGCGGCTGCCGTCTGGCCACGGCGGATACCTTGTCGCCCACTACCAAAACCCGGTAATCCTGCCCGGCAATGTGCTTTTCCACCACGGCGGCGGAGCTGTACTCCAGCGCCAGCCTGATGGCATCGGGGATGCCCTCCCGGCTCGATATGTTCAGCGTCACGCCGTTGCCGTGGTTGCTGTCGTAGGGCTTCACCACCACGGGATAGCCGATTTCCCCGGCGTGGCGCAGCGCACTGCCGATGGAGTAGGCAATTTCGCCGGCAGGCACGGGCACGCCGTGGCGCCTAAGAAGCTCCTTGGTCAGATGTTTGTCCCCGGCGATGTTCACGGCGATGCAGCTTGGCTTGTCGGTGAGCGCCGCCTCCATCCGCCTTGCATATTTCCCATATCCAAATTGCAAAAGGCTGTCGCTGCCCAGCCGTGTCACGGGTATGCCCCGCTTTTGGGCTTCCTCGTAAACGGCCTTGGTGCTGGGGCCAAGGTCGGTGCGGGAGGCCAGCAGGCGCAGCTCCTTCAAAACCGGTTGCAAATTCGGACTTTTGCCTTCAAACAGCGCATTCATCAGGCCGATCACGGTCTTGCCGCAAGCCACGCCCACCTGCTCGTTCTGATAGCGGTATACAATGTGGTATTGGGCGGTATCCCCCTCCTGGCGGGTGTTGCCGTAGCCTACGTTATAGCCCAGCATGTTTTGCATCTCCAGGATCACATGCTCCGCCACGTGGCCGGGATAGGTGCCTTCCGCAAGGCGCTTTGCAAACCCCCCCTCCTCCCCAATGCCGCAGCGGTGGGTGTTAAGGCCGGGAAACAGGGAAAGCAGCCTGTCATTGAACCCCTTCACTTTCGCGGTGGGGCCGTGCTGTTCCTCCGTGAGTTCCACCGTAAGCTTGATTACGGGCTGCATACTGTATACATTGCGGCCCCTGAAGATGCGGATATCCTTGATGTCCACGCGGTTGCGCCTCCCGGCTTAATCATTCATTCCTTGGATGAGGGCGTGATGATGGTGCGTTTCTTCATGTCAAAACCATAGCCCCTGGGCAGCACGTGTATGGTTACATTCGCGATGGCCAGGATCTCGTCGGGTTTGAGCTCTGATACGTTGGCATAGCTGATGCTCCTTCCGTCAATGACGGTAACGGAATTGGCACCCAGCACCTGAAAGCGGCCATTGGGGTAGACGTGTATGGCCGTGTCCTCGTCGATGCCCACGCCCAGGGTATTTGGGTTTTCGGCCACGCCGCAAAGGAGCCTTCCCAGCCGTCCCCGCTGGGCGAAGTGCTGGTCCACGATCACCTGCTCCAAAAGCCCCAGGCCCGGCGCCATTTTCAGCGTACACTTGCGGGCGGGATCGTTGCTTAATCCGTCGGTGATCATGGTGCTGCATACCACCGACGCCCCGGCGCTGGTCCCTGCCACCAAAGCGCCTGTGAGATACGCTTCGTGCAGCGATTCTCCGGCTTTTGTTCCCCCCAGAACGCTGGTAATGCGCAGTTGGTCGCCCCCGGTGAAAAAGATGCCGGTGGCCTCCCCGATGATTCGGGCAGAGGCATCGTCGTCGGCCTCCTGCCGTGTCTGTATGTCGGCCACCTGCACCGACCCCACCCCAAGGCTTGTAAACAGCGAGCGGTAGGTTTCACCAAGCTCCTTGGAATTTGCGCTGGCGGTGGCGATGATCACCATCCGGCCCTTTTCCCCGCCGCACGCCTTTGCGGCGGCATGGAGTATTTCCTTGGCCCCCTGCTTATCCTCCGCGCCGCCGATGATCATCAGGTTACCGCGCACCTTTTCTCCCATGGCTGCCTCCTGTCCGTTCCTTATGACATTCTCCCCCGGCGCAAATGAAACATACCAGACCCTAGGACTCGTATTTTCCCTTTATCAGGCACGAACCGTCCTTGATGGCAATCTTTCCGCCCAGAATCAAATGAACAATGGAGAGGTCATCCTTTTTCAGCATCAGGATGTCCGCGTCGCTGCCTGGAGCCAGCGCGCCTTTTTTCGGATGCAGCTTCAGCCGTGCGGCCGGGTTTTTCGTCACCATCATCAGCACGGTTTCAAGGGGGATGTTCTTTTCTCGCACACAGGAGACAGCATCCCTGTGCAGGCTGTTTGCGTGCCCCCGGCCATCCGGGCTTTGGGGGTTGCTGCCACCCGCGTCTGAAGAGAAGGTGATCTGCTCAGGCTTCACGCCACCTTCCAGCAAAAGCCGCGCCGCCCTGGGCACGGTGTGGCCCGGCTCGTCCGTTTCCCCGGCGGTCAGGTCGATGAAGCCGCCCTTTTTGCCGTAGCGCAGCGCCTCCTCAAACAGCTTCTTGTTACGGTTCAAATGCGTGGGCACGAACATGGATACTGGGAAGCTGCTCTCCTCAATGAGATCGGTAAGCGGCGAAAGGCCCGTTTTGCTGTCGCCCACGTGCAGGTGGAGGATGCCCGCCTTGCCCCCGATCATGCCCCCCAGCTTCACCTCCCAGGCCAGTTCCCGGAGCATTTGCAGGCTGGGATGGGAGGAGCGGTAGTCGGAGATGGCCACCTCCCCGGCGCCCACCACCTTGTCCACAAAAGCGATGTCGTGAAGCACCCTGCCCGTCAGCGTGTCGGTTGGCAGGCCGTAGCTGCCGGTGTAGATGGCGGTGCTCATCCCCTCCAGCTCCAGTGCCCGGGCCTTGGACAAAAGGGAGGCTACGCTCCTTGTGACGCCGTCGGCGCCCAGGAGCCCAGCCGCCGTGCCCACCCCGGCCAGGATCAATTCCGAAAGCGTCATCTCAGGCACCCGGCTTTGGGGGCCGTCTTCGCCGCCGCCGCCGGTCAAATGCACATGCTGGTCGACAAAGGCGGGGCATAAAATCAGCCCGCAGCAGTCAAGAACCTCCGCTTCATACTCTTTGACGGCAGGGATGTGAGACCGCACCAGCAGGATTTTCTCCGGTGACAGCAGCATATCGTTTTGCCCCATAGGCTCCGGCGCGAACACTTCCCCGCCTGTCAGCAAAAGCATGAACTTCCTCCAAACCGGCAAAAGTTATGAACCTCCTGTAGAATTTCCGGAAAAGGGAAGGTTCATCATGGAATCTGGCGGATAAATTGGCAGCAAATTGCGTCTTAACCGGCATGAAATCGGACAATATAGGAAAGAAAGCGATCAAAGGAGCAAAAACATGGAGCATGTTTCCTATTGGCATCAAACACAAAAACCGAAGGAATACCCCCGGCTGGAAAAGAATATGGAAACCGATGTCCTTATCGTAGGCGCAGGCATCAGCGGCATCACCACAGCCTATTGCCTTACGCAGCGGGGCATAAAGCCCGTGGTCATTGAGGCGGAAACGCTGTGTTCCGGCACCACGGGCAGCACTACCGGAAAATTGACCATCCAGCACAGCATCATTTACAGCAACCTCATGGAAAAATACGGCATCGACGCCGCCCGTGAGTTTGCCCGGTCCCAGACCAGGGCGCTGCGCTTTGCGGCGGAAACGGCTCAAAAGTACGGCATGGCTTGCCAGATGGCCGATAGTACCGCGTTCATCTACGCCGCCGACGCAAACAATGAAAAGGATATGCTGCTGGCGGAATATGAGGCGGCCCGGCGGCTGGAGATTCCGGCGGAGTGGATCACCAAGCCATCCTTTCCTAAGGGCAGCAAAGCACTTTTGGGTTTTTCCGGCCAGGCGGTATTCCATCCCGTACGCTACGTGCAGTGTCTGGCAAACGCCGCCGAGGCGGGCGGCGCGGTCATCTATACCAACACGAAGGCTGTCCGGGTGGAGGATGACGATATCAAAACCGTTGTGCTGGAAAACGGAGCGGTCATCCGCTGCCGCCATCTAGTACAAGCCACCCAATATCCCATCTTTGACGGGCCCAATATTTTCTTCACCAGGCTTTACGCACGCCGGGATTTCGGCATCGCCGTGGAGGCCAATGGAAGCTGGCCGGACGGCAGCTACATCAACGTCGGGGAGCCAACGCGCTCCATCCGTACCCATGTGGAAAACGGAAAGCGTATTCTGATCGTGGTGGGGGAGAGCTATTTCCCCGGCCGGGATGAGGAAGAAACGGGCGACCACTACCAGAACCTGATCGACTTTGCAGGCCAGGTCGCCGGGGTCAAGCATGTGCTGGCCAAGTGGTCGGCCCAGGACTATCAAACACCCGACCAGATCCCTTACATCGGGCGGCTGTCGGATGATTCCAATACCTATATCGCCACGGGCTTTCGCAAGTGGGGACTGTCCAGCGGCACGCTGGCGGGGCTGATGATTGCCGACCTTGTTGCAACGGGCAACTGTGAGTTCGAGGGTTTGTATTCCAGAAGCCGGCGTGATACCTGGAGCTCCATGAAAAAAATCACCAGCGAAGTGCTGGCCGGCGTGGGGGAACTGGTCAAGTCAAAGCTGGAGGGAACCAAGGGGTACAGGGAACTTGAAAAGGGCGAAGGCCGGCCCATCCGCTTTCATGGCCACAAGGCGGGCATCTACCGGGATGAAAACGGCCATGTCACCATGCTGGACATCTCCTGCACCCATATGTCCACGGAGCTCAACTTCAACGCTTCGGAAAAAACCTGGGACTGCCCGGCCCACGGCGGCAGGTTCAAACCCGACGGAAAGCTTTTGGAAGGCCCGCCCAAAAACCCGCTGCCGGTGCTGTTTGCAGGCACCTATGCGGACTTCCTGAACGCGGCGGAGGACGGGGAATGGGAGGATAAGGATCCACAAAATGCGGACGGGGACGTTTTTCCCATAGACGCCAACCATGAGGCTGCCTTTAACGACATGCCGGCCGGCCCGGCCGGCTACCAATATCCCAGCTACACGCCCCGGGATACGGGCCGCAGGCATCCGTCCTGAAGTCTTCATGTAAGGACGATTTTATCGTCCGCCGCATCCGGCTTGCATCCAAGCAAGAGATACATGGCCCTTTTATAAAAAAGCCGCCCCACGATGAGCGGAGCGGCAGCGCATTATCTTAGAGCGTGAAACCTACTTCCCTTGGACGGTTGCCCTTTTCACCGGCCTGGCCTCAATATACCCGCGGTATCCCTGGGGCTCCAATTGGAACCTGGGGCCGTCCTCATCGGCCCATACAAAGCCGTACAGCCCGGGGTTGTAGCTTTCCATGGCCTTTTCCATTTCCCCGATAGCCTCAAAGAACACATTGTCGTCGTAGGGCGGGCCCTGAAACACCATCATCTGGCAGGGCGGAAGGTCCATCACCTCAAACCCCTCGGGCACTTCGCCGCTGTAACTGGTGGGGACTTCCACCCCCTGTGCGTATTCCGACGTGCCTTCCGGACGGAAACGCCCCGGCAGCCACATGCCGATGGGCTCATACAGCGCTTCCTTCACGCTGCACAATACGCCCCACACATCGCAACCCACTTCCTCGCAGTAGGCAAAATAGTCTTCCGCTTTTTTGCCGCGCTTCAAAAGGACCTTGCGGGCAGGGCGGTCGATGACCTGTACAAACACAAAGCTGGCGTTTTGAGTCTTTTCCATGGTTTTCTCTCCTCTTTTCAGGTAGGCGTAATATTCGCGCACATTGGCTGGCAGGAACAGGCGGATGGGCGCCGGACTCTTCTGGTACCGCCCGGGCGTTAAGCCAAACTCCCTGGAAAACGCCCGGGTGAAGCCTTCGTGGCTGTCGAACACAAAGTCCAGCGCCACATCCAGCACACGCACGTTTTCATCCCTCAGCTTCAGCGCCGCCTTGGTCAGGCGCAACTGCCGCATGTATTCAAAGGGGCTCCGGCCTGTGAACTCCTTGAACATACGGGCGCTGTGGAAGGGGGAATACCCGGCTTCCCGCGAAAGCGCCACAAGCGTGACGGGTTCCAAAAGATGCGATTGGATGTAATCCTGCATCCGCTGCACCGCGTTCACTTGCTGCCACTGATCCAACGCTTTACACCTCCTTTGCTATTCTACAGAAAGATGAGGAGCATTTCTTGACCGTGCTTGCGGCAATATTTGATTCATCATATCTGTCCCAGGTCATCCTGAGGAACAACGTTCTGAAGGATCTTGCCGCGGCACAAAGCAAAAGATCCTTCACTGCGTTCAGGATGACATGATACAGGGATACCGGTATCTTCCGTCGGGCTTATCCCGCAGATATGGGAGTTGTTTGCTTTTTTAGTTATATTTCCTTTGTCTATGAAGTTTTTTGGGTAGGGTACGGGGAGGGCGGTTTTTTCAAAAAACGCCCTCCCCGCTTCATCTTCGTTTACCCACCCGTCTTACAAAAGCAGCCGTTTTCGTGGTCGTTCACCACGCCCACGGCCTGGAGGTAGGAATAGATGATGGTGGAGCCCACGAAGGAGAAGCCGCGCTTTGCAAGGTCTTTACTGAAGCGGTCGGAAAGCTCCGTGCGGCAGGGGGCTTGGGTATACTCCGCCCAATCTCCCACCACGGGCTGGAAGTTGACGAAGGACCAAAGGTAGCGGTCAAAGCTGCCGAACTCCTTTTGAATCTGCAAAAACAGCTTCGCGTTTTTGATGGACGCGGCAACTTTCAGCCGGTTGCGCACGATGCCGGGGTTCCCAAGCAGCTCTACTACTTTATCGTCGCCAAAGGCAGCCACCTTTTCCGGGTCGAAGTTCTCATACGCCTTGCGGTAATTTTCCCGCTTGCGCAGTATGGTGATCCATGAGAGCCCCGCCTGGGCGCCCTCCAGGATCAGGAATTCAAACAGCGTCCTGTCGTCGTGAACGGGCCTGCCCCACTCCTCGTCGTGGTATTTTACGTACAATTCGTCCGTGCCGGCCCAGCCGCAGCGGTGCATGAAAACACTTCCTTTCAAAAAGAGCGCTTACCGTTTAAAACAGAACCGGCATCACAATGGAAATCACGGTAACCAGAACATTGCTGATGCCGTGCATCATCATCGGGTACACCACGCTGCCCGTTTTCACATACGCCCATCCCTGGATGATTCCCATGGCCAGCGCGTACAAAAGCTGCAGCACATCGTAATGCAATTGGAAAGGGCTGACCGTCCAGTTGATGTGCGCCAGGGAAAACATCACCGCGGCGATCACAACGGACAGCGGCAAGCATACCCTGCCCCTGAACAGATGGAATGCTTTCCGTGAAAGCAGCGATAATAGCGCCACGGGGAAAGCCCGGAAAAGCAGTTCTTCGCTGGTGCCGGACAGGAATAGCTGAAACAGGGATACGCCCAGCACATTCCGCACGTTCACGGGATAGCGGAACGGCTCGAACAGTGACAGAGCGTCCAGCAGGAACCACATGGCAAACTGATAGGCGGCGATGATGATTGTGAACCAGAGCACAATGCGCATCCCCGTGCGTTTGTCCCCCAGACCCAGCTTGAAATCAAGCTTGAATGCCAGCGACAAGAGCCCCATCAGCAAAAGGGCTGCCGCGCCCTGCACGATGTGGTGGACTGAAATCCAGGCGAAGGCGCCGTTGGGATCAAAAGAACGGTAGGAAAACAAATCGGCTGTCCGCATCCCCAAAAGGGACAGCGCAGTCTGTACCGCAAACAGCAAAACCGCGGCGAATATGACCAGCAGCGTACGCACGACAGGGGAAAGGCGTTTTTCGACAAGCGGGGTAAGCATCATGTATCCTCCATGCCTTTGTCTTTGACCGGAAGGCGCTCCAGCCACCGGGCGGTTTTCATGGGCGCATTATTGTCAAGCATCCGGCGCAGCAGCGTGGGATGGCGGACGCCGTGGGCTTTCAGGTGCTCCAGGATGCGTTCCGCCTTTGCCTCTTTCCCCGGCATCAGGCGGTACAGCACACCCCATTCCTCCAGCGCGCAAAAAGGAAGCATCACGCCGTATACGGGCCAGTGGTCCTTTATGGATTCTTTGTCGAAAACATGGCGGTATACGCCTGCATCGTGGCGTATGGCCAGCCCGGCCATCATATCCACCCCTACGCCGTCCACCTGAAAGGAGCGGAAGACGGCGGTTTCAAACACGCCGGCGGGCCTTGCTTCCCCCCTTTTGCCAAGGCCTGACAGCACCTCGTCCGCCTTGAAAGTATCCTCCTGCGCCACGACAAGGTCGATGTCGTTAAAATCCTCACTCAGGCCGTGCCTGAAGAGCATGGCCGAACCGCCCACGCCAAAGAGGATTCCGGCTTCCTTCAGCGCCCGACCCACACGGGCCAGCGCTTTCAGCTTGATTTCGTTAACCGGCGGCGACGGGGGAAAGGCGGCTTTGCAAAAACAGCCGTTCATATGGTCGTCCACGATGCCGGCGGCCTGCAGGTGGGAATAGACCACCGTGGCGCCCATGAAGGCAAATCCCCTTGCCTTCATATCCGCGCTGATATGCTGGGAAGCGGCCGTCATAGGCGGAACCAGCGCATCGTCCTCCACGCTGTTCACCCGTGGGCGCCCGCCGGAAAAGGAGAGCAGATAGGCGTCGAAGCTTAAAAACTCTTTTTGTATCTGCAAAAACGCCCGGGCATTTTTCAGGGAAGCGGCAATTTTTTGCCTGTTGCGGATGATCAGGGAGTTCTGCATGAAAAGCTCCATGCGCTCTTCACTCCAGCCCGCCACAGTGCTTGCGTCAAACCCGGCGTAGGCTTCCCGGTAGGCTTCCCGGCGCCGCAAAACCGTCATCCAGCTAAGGCCCGCCTGGGCGCACTCCAGCATGAGGAATTCAAAGTGTTTTTGCTCAGAACAGGGCCGCGCGCCCCATTCTTCGTCATGGTACGCTTTCAAAAGCGGGTCGGATTCGCACCAGAGGCATCGGTACATGCACGTCCTCCTAGTTCAGTCCGCCGGGCCAGCAGGAAATGATGCCTGCTGTTTCTTACCTGCCCGTCAAACTGCGTCATCTTATGGCTCCTTTTCATTGTAGGCGTACCAGTCGGATTCCTCTAGGTTCAGGCTTCTTAAGATGCCGTTCAGGTACCCCACGTTGTACATCACATGGCGCGTCTGGCCAAGCACCACGTCGGCGTAAGTGAAGCTGTCGTTGCCCTTGACGATGTTTTCCCCCAGCATGCCGTCGTGAAGCTTGTCGAAGAACCGATCCGTCTTGACGGCGAGCTTGTCCAGGAAATCCAATATTGTTTCCCTGGACACCATCAAAGCCGGGTTCACCTCGCGTTCAAACTCCGGGGGGATGCGCGCATCAAACACCATGCTGCGGTACTCGCTGCCGTCGTATTTGTCACGGAACCAGAAGTCGATGAAGAAGGAAGCGTGGAACACCTGGTACCACACCGGGTAGGAAAAGCCGAAATAGCAGCTTTCCCATACCGTTTGGGGGCAGAGCTCCACAAAGGTTTTGAGCATTTTCAGTGTGGATGCAAATTGCCCTCTTAACGATTCCACCGCCCGGCGGGGCATGGGAGAAAAATTACCGTCCATTGAACTCCTCCTGTTTTCCTGATTATACCATTGGCCGTTTGCCTGCGCAACGGCGCGTTTTGTGGCCTGTCAAAAAAACAGACCCCCTTCTTGTGTTTTCTGGTCACAGGAAGGGGGAAATATGATACCATATGGCTTATCAGGCGCTCTTCTTTTTCTTGCCCGGCAGAATGCACACAATTGCGCCGCCAACAAAGGCCGCCGCTGTGGCGATGATGAATACCAGCCGGTAGCGGATGAAAAAGTTCAAAAGCGCGCTGTTACCGGCCAGCAGGCCGGTCTGGCCCATTTGATTGAGGGTGTCATACTGGGCGTCAAACTCCGCTGCGGTCGCGAAGCCGGCTTCCCCAACGCCCACATACCCGTAGGTGGCAATGCCGGCCAGGATCACAAAGATCCCCGCCATGATCAGGATCAATCCTTTGCTCTTCATAGGCTTTTCTTTCCTCCCTGTCCGTCGGCATGACAAATTCAGACGATTTTCTTAAGTACCATCATAATATGTATGGTTCTGGAAGTCAATAGAAAGCGTGCGCAGGAAAGGGAGAAGGAAAGGGCGTGCATAGGGCACGTTTCTCTTTTTCCTTTCGTTGTATAGGAAGTTGAGAAATTTTCCCTTGTGTGCAGGGGAAAATCCTGCGAAGGCGGAAATACTTCATATTGTCAATATGATGAGGAGGAGCCGTATGCGCCCTGTATTATATGTGGTGGTTCCCTGCTACAACGAGCAGGAGGTTTTGCCCGAAACGTCCAAGCGCTTAAAGGCCAAGATGACGGCGCTGATCGGCGCCGGGCGCATCGACGAAAAAAGCCGCGTGATGCTTACAAACGATGGATCACGCGACCGCACCTGGGAAATGATTGAGGAATTGCACGCTAGCGACCCCTTGTTTTTGGGCGTGAAGCTTTCCCGCAACCGGGGCCACCAAAACGCGCTGCTGGCGGGGTTGATGACCGCCATGGAGGATGCCGATGTCACCATCTCCATGGATGCCGATTTGCAGGACGACATTGACGCCATGGACAGGTTCCTGGATGAATTTGAAAAGGGCAGCGACGTGGTGTACGGCGTGCGTAGCGAAAGGAAGACCGACACCGCCTTCAAGCGCATGACAGCCGAGGGCTTTTACAAGCTCATGAAGGCGCTGGGGGTGGACATCGTGTTCAACCATGCCGACTACCGGCTGCTGAGCCGCCGGGCGCTGGAAGGGCTCGCGCAGTTTCACGAAGTGAACCTGTTCCTTCGCGGCATGGTGCCGCTGGTGGGCTTTAAAAGCAGCACGGTGATGTACGAACGCCATGAACGCTTTGCGGGGAAAAGCAAGTATCCCCTCAAGAAAATGCTGGCCTTCGCCTTTGATGGCATCACGTCGCTGAGCATCAAGCCCATCCGGCTGATCCTGGGGCTTGGGGTCATCATCTTTATCCTGAGCCTTGTCATGCTGCTGTACGCGCTGATTTCCAAGTGGACGGGCCGCGCCGATACGGGCTGGACAAGCATACTGGCCTCCATCTGGATGATCGGCGGCATACAGCTATTGTGCCTTGGCGTCATCGGCGAGTACATCGGCAAAATCTACAGTGAAACCAAGCAGCGGCCACGGTATATCATCGAAAAGATTCTGAAATAGCTTTGACTTCCCAATATGAAGTTTTCGGAGGTGGGGCCCGGGGAGGATGCCTTTTACAAAAGGCATCCTCCCCGGTGCGTTGCCTTTCACGCGCAAAGCGTGCTATAATGACGAAAAACACAAGGATGTTCCCATGATCGACATTTTACTGGCCACCTTTGGCGGCGGGCGGTATGTAAAGGATCAGTTGGATTCCATCCTGCATCAAAGCGTGCAGGATGTTTGCCTGCTCATACAGGACGACGGCTCCACGGATGAAACGCCGGACATCCTGGCCGCCTATGCGGCGCAGCATCCCGGCAAGGTGCGGCTTGTATCGGGCCCGGCCCATGAAAAAAGCCCCAAGGGGAATTTCATGAGCCTGCTTCAGGAAAGCAGTTCGGAATATGTTATGTTCAGCGACCAGGACGATGTTTGGGATGAGGACAAAGCATCCCTCACGTTCAGCCGCATGCTGGAGGGGGAAGCGCGCTATGGCGCCGCCTGCCCGCTGCTTGTGCATACCGACCTTCGGGTGGCGGATGCGGATTTGAAGATCATCGCCCCGTCGTTTTTGCGCTATCAAAAGCTGGATAGCAATCCGGCCCTATCCCGGCTGCTTGCGCAAAACAGCGTCACCGGCTGCACCATGATGATCAACCGCGCCCTGGCGGGGCTTCTCAAAACAGCCCCGGCGGAGGATATGCTCATGCACGATTGGTGGGCGGCCTTGTGCGCAGCGTCCATGGGCCATATTCTGCAGGTGGACAGGCCCACCATGTTCTACCGCCAGCACGGCAAGAACCAATTGGGCGCCACGGGGTTTAATATTGTGCGGGATGTGAAAAAGGCCGCCGGCAATGAGGCGGATATTCACCGGAGGCTTTCGGATACCTTCCGGCAGGCGGCGGCTTTCCTTAATTGCTACCGGGACATGCTTTCCCCCGGTGCCATGGAAACTATCAGCCGCTACGCCTCCCTTCCTGAAAAGGGCAAGCCTGCCCGAATGTACGCGCTTGTTCGCCACGGCTACCTGAAGAAGGGCTTCTTCCGCGGCCTGGGGCAGCTTTATTATTGCTGACTTTGCTTAATCAATCATAAAGGGTGATTTGCATGGCAAAACTCTACTTCCGCTATGGGGCCATGGGCTCCAGCAAAACGGCCAACGCCATCATGGTCAAGCACAACTATGTGGAGCGCAACCAAAAGGTGCTGATGCTAAAGCCCCGCATGGATGTAAGGGACGGGGAGCGCACCCTGCGTTCCCGGAGCGGGCTTCAAACGGAATGCCACTTCATGGAGGAAATCGATGCCCTCCCTGTTGCCGAATACAACTGCGTCATCGTGGATGAGGCACAGTTTTTGACCAAGGGTCAGGTGGAAACGCTGGTGCGCCTGGTGGATGAGGAGAATATCCCCGTCATCGCCTACGGCCTGCGGGCGGATTTTCGGGGCGACCTATTTGAGGGCAGCCAGTGGCTGCTCGCGTGGGCGGATACGATTGAGGAAGTGAAAACCATTTGCTGGTGCGGCAAAAAAGCCACCTGCAACGCCCGCGTGTACGACGGGCAGGTGGTAAAGGAAGGTGACCAGATCGTACTGGGGGGTGACGAACGCTACGTCAGCCTCTGCCGCCGCCATTTCACAAAAGGCGAGCTGGGGCCGTACAAGGATATGTCCATGGGGGACTAGAGTCGAAAAAATGACAACGTCATTCTTTCTATTTTTGCACGATTCACTTGTGTGCTTTGCACCGAACTGCACTTTGCTTGTTCGGCCCAACGCACACGGGCAGTGAATCGTGTAAGGAAAGCTTGCTCTGCAAGCGACCCGCGCGCCCGGCGAAGCCGGGCGGCACGATTTAAAACGAGGGAGCCTCGGCCCCCCTCGTTGCTCCCCCAAGGGTTTGCTAAAATCTTTAGTCATCTGCAACAACCCGTTACATCATGGCGAGCCGCTCAGCTTATAGACAAAAACACCCCGCGTATGTCATTCTGAGGAGCGAAGCGACGAAGAATCCTTGATTATCAAGGCTTTCATAGATTCTTCGCTACACTCAGTATGACATGGCAGGCCGCTTACGGCTAATGTGCGAGCTGTTTTACCTATATCCGAACTTCCACCGCCTGGCCGCTCCGCTCGCTTTCGAAGGCGGCTTCCATCGTAAGCATCACGCGAAGCGCTTCCTCGGGCTTTACAAACAGCGGCTCTTTTCCTTCCAGCGCCGCCACGTAGTTGTGGTAGTACTGTATCCAGTCGGCACTGACCACGCTAAGGGGCAGTTCCTCGCTGGTAAAGCTGGATCGGGGCGCCATCGTTTTGGTTGGCCCGGCGGAGGTGTATACGATTTCTTCCTCCCACTGGGTTTTCACGTCCTTGGCGCGGATGATTTTGCCCTGGGCATCCCAGTTGTCCACGCACAGCGTGCCCTTGCTGCCCCGCACATGCCACCGGCCCTGGCTGATGAAGCAGGCGGTGTCCACCTCTACCATGGCGATGGGGCCGTTTTCAAATTCCAGCGTTATTGTGAAGCCGTCGTCCACCTCCGCAAAGTTCAAATGCTGCATCCGGGCGAACACCTTCACCACGGGCTTCCCAATCATCTGCAGAAGCTGGTCGATCATATGCACGCCCCAGTCCAGCATCATGCCGCCGCCGGCCACCTTGTGGGTTCGCCAGCCATCGGGGATGCCCCGGGAGCCCAGCACGTAGGATTTAATCAGGTAAGGCGTTCCGATCAGGTCTTCCTCAATGGCTTTGCGCACAGTGAGGTAATCCTTGTCCCAGCGCCTGTTTTGGTGGATGGAAAACTGCCTGCCCGTTTCTTTGGAAACCGCCATCACCCGCTTTAGCTCTTGTGAGTTCATGGTCACCGGCTTTTCGCAAACCACGTGCTTGCCGGCGCGCATGGCGGCAATGGAATATTCCGCGTGAAAATTGTTGGGCGTGGCGACCAGCACCATATCGATCATGGAGTCGGATAAAAGCGCCTGGCTGCTCTCAAAGCCGATAAGGCCCTTCTCTTCGCCCGCCTTCACCCGGGCGGGGTTGATGTCATACACGCCATAGGGGATTACCTTGGGGGCGCGCACAAGGTTTTGGTGGTGCCAGCCGGCCATCCCGCCATATCCTATAAAGCCAAGTCTGTATTGCTTTTCCATTTGCTTTTGCTCCCTCCAAAATTGCACTGTGCGCAGATTATCACTTAGTACAAAATTCGTCAAGTGTTTCCTGTGCCAAAAAGTGGGCTAATTTATGCCAAAAACGGTTGTTCTTTAAAAAGTGATCATGGTACAATAACCGTCGGAAGATTTTATTTGATCAAAATGATCTGAAAAGGAGCGAATCAGATGCTTGCCTTTACCCAATATACCCCCACCGAGATTCAATTTGGCAGGGAGGCTCAAACCCGTGTAGGCGGGCTTGTCAAAAAGTATGGCGGCTCCAGGGCGCTTATCGTCTACGGCGGCGGCAGCGTGGAAAGGTCCGGGCTGCTTTCTGAAATCACATCCCAACTGGAGAAGGAAGGAGTCGCGTGCCTGCCCTTTGGCGGCGCCAAGCCCAATCCTCTTTTATCGCACGCAAAAGCGGGCGTTCAGGCCGCAGTCACCTTTCAAGCGGATTTCGTCCTGGCGGTGGGCGGTGGCAGCGCCATTGATACAGCCAAGGCCGTCGCCATCGGCGCGAAGAACACTGATTTGGATATCTGGCGTTATTGGGCACGGGAATTGGAGTTGGAAAGGTCCCTGCCCGTGGGCGTAGTTTTGACGATTTCCGCCGCAGGCAGCGAAACCAGCTCAAGCTCCGTGCTCACCAACGATGAGACGGGGGAAAAGCGCGGCCTGTCCACAGATTTTAACCGTCCCCGCTTCGCGGTCATGAATCCGGAGCTTACCTATACCCTGCCCCGTTATCAAATTGCCTGCGGCATCGCGGATATTTTGATGCATACCCTGGACAGGTATTTTACCCAGGTGGAAGGCAACGAGCTGACGGATGAACTGGCCGAGGCGATACTCCGCGTCGCCATCCGCAACGGGCGCACCGCCATGGAAAACACCTCGGACTACGGCGCCGCCAGCGAGCTCATGTGGTGCGGAAGCCTGTCCCACAACGGGCTGACGGGGCTGGGCCGAGCGGGGGATTTTTCCGTGCACCAACTGGGTCATGAACTCAGCGGCCGGTTCGACGTGGCCCACGGCGCCAGCTTGACCGCCGTGTGGGGGTCCTGGGCAACGTACTGCTATCCCGCCAACATAGCCCGCTTTGCCCGCTATGCCCGGAACGTATGGCAGGTGAACGAACCGGATGACGAAGCCGCCGCCCGCCTGGGGATTGAAAAAACGGTGGAGTACTTTGCTTCCATTTCGATGCCCACCTGCTTTACGGAGCTTAAAATTGGCGTGCAGACCGGGGAAGTGTTAAGCGAGCTGGCCTATTCCTGCACCTTTTTCGGGAAACGCCTGGTTGGTAATTTCAAGCCGCTCAGCCAGACGGATATCGAAAGCATCTACCGGCTGGCCAACAAGTAAAGCGGATATGTTCCTTCCATGCCATCAACCAAAAGCGGCGGGTCCGAAAGTTGTTTCGGACCCGCCGCGTTCTTTGGCAACCCTGAAAACGGATCATTGATATTCCTGCGCGATCTGCTCAAACGCCGACAGCAGCGACCGGTCCCCAATCAATAAATCATATACCGCCGTGTTGTAATCCGCGGGCTGAATCTGGGAGCGGAAGGTTGAGATGCGGCTGTCGTACGTAGCCTTTGATACCATCTGGCCGCCTGTATAATACGTATGCGCCACTGCGTTCGTGTGCTCGTTTCCCCGCCTTTCATGCCGGAACAGTTCCGACAGCCAGGCCTGGCCGTTTGCAAACGTCAGGAGGTTTACCGAATAGCTTTCATAATCGCCCATCACATAGCCGTCGAACACAAGCCATTCATGCTGTGATGTGCCGCTGTTGTAAAACAGCATCAGGTCGGCCGGATAGCTCCATTCACTGTTCCCGTCCATTTCCATAATGGTCAGTTCGGATGTCACCACCTTGCCGCCGCGTATGGCCAAAACGCGGATGATTGTGCCGGCGTGGGCCCTGTCCGTGGTAATCAGCAGTTCCGGCGTGCCGTCGAAATCCAGGTCCATCAGCCTGAGCATGAGCCAATTATTGGAGCCGTTGACCTGCAGGTACTGGCGGTACAGCGTGCGCCATGATCCGGAGGGCTGCCCGGTAGCAACGGGCCCCGGACTGCCGCCGCCGGAGGTGGAAACATACTCTTTTCTGACAAACGCCCTGACCAGGCCGATGGAGCTGTCTGCCTCGATATAGGCCCAGTTGCCATGGGTGGCCAGGTACGTAACGGCGGTGCCCTTTTTAAGCTCCGCAATGGGCTTTGTATGGATGACGGGGTCGTCGGTGAGGTCGCAGGTTCTGGTGATGGTGGCCGGAACACTGTCCAGCTTCAAACGGGGGATGCTGGTGTTGCATTCTTCCACATCGTACAAAAGGTCGGCGTTTTTGGGCGCCACGTAGCCGATGCGGTAATCGCCCGAGCCCAGCTCATAGCCGACCATCATCCAGCCATTGGATGCAAGCCCGTAAATACGGGCCACTCCGCCGCGGCCGTATTGGGCCTTGCCGCTATTGGCGCGGTAGTATTCCTTGCCCGGCCCCGAATACACCGCCGGAGAAGCACCGATGCGCGCGGAAAAATAGGTGAGCTCGCTGATGGCATGGGCTTGGAGGAATGGGATGGCAACGAATGCGGCCAGGATGGCTACCAAGAAGAAAAAGCGTTTTTTCATGTGATTTCCTCCTTTGATTGTGCAGCAGGTTTATGATCGCTGTACAGTAAAATTTATACAACGTAGGAATCATAATGAAACACATTTTTGACAAGTACTCTCCCCGTTGTTTATTCCGTCATTCCTTCTCCAGAGCCACCGTCTCCCCATAAACGATCAGGAGCAGGTTTTCCGGCTGGAACGCCGCAGGATCGGCGCTGAAGTAATGCATGGGCGTGTTGTGCTTTGCGCCTATTAACGCAACACATTCCATGGCCTCTTTGGCGCCCATGTTGTACCTGCCGTCGATGGGGAAGAGGGCGTAATCAATGCTGCGCTCTTTCAAGGCAGCCATCTGGTCCAGCCTGGAGGTGTCGCCCGCGTGGTAGACGGTGATACCGTCAAAGGTCAATACAAAGCCCGTGCTGCTTTTGATGCTGTGGTTCTTGTTGGCGGCGGGCACGGGCTCGATCACAACGCCGGAATACTCGAAGGTGTTGTAGCTGTTGTCAGCCTGGTTGATGGTTTCCTTCGCCCGAAGCACCAGGCAGCCTTCATTTTGTTCACACAAATCCACCTTGTTGTGGTCGGAATGCTCGTGGCTGACCAAAATGATGTCGGCCTTCTCACTATAGTCGCCGGGGTGGTAGGGGTCAATGTAGATCACGACGCCCTCCGCCGTTCTGATCTTCACGGAGGCGTGGCCGATGAGGGTGAGGGTCGGGGTTTCCTGCGTTTCGCCGGGCGTTTCGGCCGGCGCCATGGCCGGGGCAAGCAGCAGGGCGGCCGTCATCACCAGGGCGAGGCGGCGGATGCCGGTGGAAAGGTTCATGAATCTCCCTCCTAGCGTTCTCGTGGATTGTTCCTTCCGGTCAGTCAACAAGTTCAATGGCTCCCGTATGATCCAGACGCAAGGACTGCATGGGTTTCAAAAGATGCGCTTTCGCGCCCGCCGCTTCCGCCGCGCAAAGGATCTCTTCCGGTGCGCAGCCGTTGATAGCGTACAGGTCATGGTGCATGGGAATGTAGGGCACGTTCAGCGTGGCAGAAAGGGAGGCGGCCTGGACGCAGTCAATGTTGCCGATGATACCCTTTCCCGTGCGCTCCGCGTCGCCGCCGTTTACCGGCAGCAGAAGCAGACGGCAATCCGCCTCCCGCAACCGCTTTGCCAGCCCGTCGTACAGGCTCATGTCCCCGCCGAAAAACACCCGCAGGTCTTCATGTTCAACAATATAGCTCAACGCATGAAAGCGCCCCATTTCATCGGTATGCAACTGGGTGTGGGCGCAGGGGATGGGCGTGATTTTCACGGGGCCCATGAAAAAGCTTTCCTCCGCCCGGGCGTATTGGATGCATGGCGCGCCAAGCTTTTCAAGCAGCCCGCATTCGGGGGCGGGAGCCGCGGCAAGGCACGTGCCGCCCTGCGAGAAATAAGGCTGCAAGGTCCAGGGGTCCAGGTGGTCCCCATGGCTGTGGGAAATCAATATGCCGTCCGGCTCCAGGGCCTGAAGGGCGGCGGGCGGGGGATACAGCCGCCGCCAGGGCGTTTGCCCACTGTAGAAGCACTTGTCCACATAATCGCTGAGGTATGGGTCGGTCACGATCCGCGTATCCCCAAAGTCCATTAAAAAGCCGCACTGGCCAAGATAGGTGATCAAAAGGTTCATAAAACACCTCCGTCCATGCTACACACCGGCGCTTTTGCGCATGGCCTCGGCTTCCCCCGGGGAGACGGGATGGTCGCTGTACCGCGCCTTTTCGTACAGCGACGCCATTTGTCCGGCTTGATCTGGCGGCAGGGACAATCCGCCTTGAAGCGCTTCCCTGGCGGTGAGGCTGGGTTCCGCGCGGCGCATTCGCTTTACCAGTAGCGCGTACACGCGGCGCACCGTTTCGCCGGGGGAAAGGCTTTCCCACGCGGGCGGCCTTTGATGGCGCTTTTGAAACGATACCCACCTGTCTTTGGCATCCCTCACCACCTCGCCCCAGTCAAACAGGTTCTCCGTCTTGTCCACATATCCTTCACCGATGGCCCTGGAATACTCCCTCAAGCGGGCCAGGATTTTTTTCAGTGCCCGCTTGAGCAGCCGGAAGAGGTGATACAGCGCAAACAGCAGCATCGCCGCGGCCACAACTACCGCAAGCACTTTCAGAACCGCTTCAAGGATCACCGAAAACGCGCCGGGCGGGGAACCGCCTCCAAGCTCGCTCAGGTCAAGCCCCTGGGGCGTGCCTTGCTCTTTGGAGGATGTCATGTCCGGCAGCAGCGTGGAGAGCCATATCAAAAGCGTGGCGAACGCCCGTTTCAAAAGAGCCCAGGCGGCCAGCACCGCGCTTTCAAAGCCCTTGAAGTTGGCGGCCAATAAGGCAATCAGGCCGATCATGGCCAGCAGGCGCCGGTTTCTGGAAAGGAGCTTTGCGGGAGGCGAATGTTCCGCTCCGGTTGCGTCGATCAGGGCATAGCGGTTGAACACAAACGGCAGGAGCAAAAGGTAGCCCGAAAAGAATAGGGACAGTGCGCCGCCCGCGTCTGTGAAAACGGCTTGCCCCTTTACCGCCTGCCCGGCGAGGTGGATCGCTATGCCCAAGGTCAAAAGGGAGGCGGGCCACTCTAGGCCGGCAGGCTTAAAAAGCCTTGGCATGAACAGCAGCATGATCAAAAGGCATGGCAGAAAAAGCAAGGAGGCCATGGGGCTGCGGGGGATCAGCACCCACGCGCACAGCGCCGCCTGCAGGATCAGCGCAAGCAAAAAGCCCATCCTCCGCCGCTTTCCTTTTAATAGCCCCACCCCAAACGTGAAAGCAAGGGCCGCCAGCGGCAGCAGCAGGGCCGCCGCCATGTTTCCCGGCAGGAGGTATGCCCCCGGCAGCAAAAACAGGGGCGAGGACCCCAGATACAAAACAAGCGCAGCCATGCCCTTGGCTTTCAGGTACTTTCCAGTCAGGGGACCGGCCGGGTAGGCTTTCATGTCCGCCTTCGCATGCTTGCCGTTCAATGAACGCCTCCCCCTTCCCCAACATGCCTGCCGGTCAGTTGAAGCGTTACGGTATTGCCTCGGAGCCTGAGCGTGTTGATTTTCAACTGCACAAGCTCGCTGTCGTACACCGACAAAAGCAGCATATCCATGCCGGTGAAGGCGGCCAGCCGGTCCAGCAGGGAAAGGAACGTTTGGGTGCGCTGGATGGTGAGATGGGCCATGGCGGACAAGATTTCCGTCTCCCGCAAGGCGTGCCGGGCAGGGGGCAGGATGGCCGGCTCCGATCCCTTGTCCAGGGGAATATTGGCGGCAATGCCCGCTTCCACCCCATGGTTCAGCGCGTGAACGCACAGTGTGGCGGCCAGGGAAATCATGTGCTCCACCGCCTGCTGCTCGTACTCCATCAGGTCGGCCCACTGCTGCTCCGACATCTGGGCGTTGATCACCACCAGCAGCTTCGGGTCGGAGGTCTGATCGTGCACCTTCATCTGCAGCGCGCCCGTACGGGCTGTGGCGGGCCAGTGGATGCCCTTGGGATCATCCCCAGGGGCGTAGGGCCGGATACCGCTTACCCAGACAGGGTCGGATACGATCCAGCGCTTGACGATCAGGTCCCCCTGCCAGCGGGAGGAGGGGAAGGGAATATCCCGCTCCGGAATCAGGCGCGGATACACCTCGATGCCGGCGCCCGTATCCACCTGCATGGCCGGGGTGGATATGTTGAACAGGTCGCCAGCGGTGAGGGCCACGCCTCCCGCCCTGTAGTAGCCGCGCCTTTTCAAAAGCACGCTGTGGCTTCTTGTGATCTGGCTGTAGGGCCTTAAATAGAATACGCTCTTGTGATACTGCTCCCCGGTGATGTGGCTTTCCGCGTCCGCCCGAAACGACAGGTTCGGGGAGATGCGGGATTCAGCCCGCAGCCAGGGCACCGGCAGAAGCTTTCTGTTGCGTATGACCTCCACCATCGTCACTTCCTCGCCCTCGAAGGCGGCAAAGCGGTCAAAGCGGCGCTCATAGGTCAGCTTCTTCAGCGCGAACCGGCGCAGGATCATGCCATGCGAAAAAAGCAGCAGCGTAAGCGCCGCAAGCAGCATCACACCGTTCATCAGGCGCTTTCCTCCGTGGGTACGGGCACGGCCTTCAGCGTATCCTGGATCAGCGCCTGGCTTACGCCCGTTTTTCCGTACATGCCCCGCACGATCACCCGGTGGCTGAGCACGGGGATGGCCAGCGCCTTGATGTCATCGGGAATCACGTAATCCCGGCCCCGGATCAGCGAAAGCGCCTGGGCGGCGCGCATCAGCGCCAGCATGCCCCGGGGGCTGACGCCCAATTGCACCTGCTCGAATTTGCGCGTCTGCTCGCATATGGCGGCAATGTATGCGATCACCGGCGGTGATACCGTGACGGAGGAAAGGGCGGCCTGGGCGCAAAGCAGCTCCTCCCTGGCGGCAACGGGTTCCAAACTTGCGATCGGGTCTTCCGACAAAAAACGGTTCAGGATGGCCACGGCTTCCTGGCCGGTGGGATAGCCCATGGAAAGGCGCATCAAAAAGCGGTCCAACTGCGCCTCGGGCAGGGCGAAGGTACCCTGTATCTCCACCGGGTTTTGCGTGGCGACCACCAGAAAGGGCGCCTGAAGGCTGCGGGTCACGCCGCTTTCGGTCACCTGCCGCTCCTCCATGCACTCCAGCAGCGCGGCCTGGGTGCGGGGCGTGGCGCGGTTGATTTCATCCGCCAGCAGGATGTTTGTAAACACCGGGCCGGGCCGGAACTCAAACGCGCCGGTGGCAGGCGTATACACGCTGACGCCCGTAATATCCGATGGCATCAGGTCGGGGGTGAACTGAATGCGGGAAAATGCGCAGGAGATGGACTTGCACAGGCTTCTGGCCAATACCGTCTTCCCTGTGCCCGGCACATCCTCCAGCAGCACGTGGCCTTTGGCCATCAGGGATGCCAGCATCAAATTGATGACTTCCTCTTTTCCCACGATGACCCTGGCAATGTTCTCCCGAACCCTTCCCGCGAAGGCGGCAACGTTCTTTGCATCCAATCCGCTCACCTGATTCTTTTGAGATGGTGTCGATCTTGCTTTCGCTGCGCCCATTATACCATACAATGGAAACAAAAATCCGCCCGAAGGCGGAAAATAATGACTGGTATCATAGAACAGGCGGCCGTGATGCCGTTGCTGGGGCGCGCAATGACCTAAACCTCCTGACCCCAGATCAGCTTCATGCCAAACCCCGGCTGCTCGGGCACAAACATTCTGCCGTTTTCAAGGGCATAGCCGGAAAAATCAACGCCTTCCGTTTCATCCACAACGCCCTCGATGGCGTCCACCAGCGGGCAGCCCGCCGCAAAAGCGGCGGTGTAGTGGGTTTTCAGCTTGAATCCCCAGTTGTGGGGGGATATCAGGGCATTTTGGCCTTCGGCCCTTTTCAGGGTTCTGCGCCATTTGGTAAAGCCCCAGCCGTGGATGTCCATCTGCAATACGTCCAGCAGCTTTTTTTCATGGAGCGAGAAAAGCAGTTCCTCGTCCGGCCAGGACTCGCCGTCGGCGATCATCGTTTCAGGCGACCGCTTTTGCAAATGTTCCTTGAGGATCGCAAAATCCATTTCGTTTTCTCGGAAGGGTTCCTCGATCCAGTACAGGCCGATGTCCGCCACCTGGTCGATGTATTCCTTAATTGTTTCCGGTGTGTACTGGTCGTTGCAGTCCACCATGATCCGGCTTTCGGGAAAAAATTCCTTCACCAGCCGCGTCACCTCAATATCCCGTTTGATGCCTTCCCTAAGGGGCATCCACTTGGGGCCGCGCCCGATCTTGAGCTTGAACATGCGGTACCCAAGCGCCCAGTCGGCGCGGCATTCGTCCAGAACGGCCTTTAATCCGCCGGGGCAGGAATCGGGGCTGATATCGTCCATCAGGATGGCCCCGTCGTAGCAGCGTACCGGGTTTCGCCCCCTGTTGCCCAGCAGCCTGTATACAGGCATGCTTAGTATAACGCCCGCCAGGTCGTGCAGCGCAAAGTCGAAGGGGGCCAGGGCGTCGTTCAAGATTCCTGTATCCGGGTCGATCAAGTCAACCACCCTCTTGCCCAGCACCAGGGAATCGATGGATTTGTCCTGGTTGTAAAAGGCCCCGCCGGTCAGCCCCCACCCCATAGCGCCCTGGTCGGTGTACAGCACCTTCACGGCAAACTCATCACCGTAGGCATGCTCCCCCCGGCGGGAATTTTTGCCGTTCAGACGGGTATAGCGGTTACGTATCTTGAGTGTTTGCACCCGGTCGATCATGTGTTGTGACAGCATGTGTGATCCTCCCCAGCAAATCAGCCTTTCAGGCCGGATGTGGCAATGCCCTCCACGAAATATTTCTGCAGGAACAAAAAGACCAGCACGCAGGGCAGCATGGCGACCACCGACATGGCCAGCACATTCGACCACTCAATGCGGGATGTGCCGTCAATGGCCATGCGCAGCCCCAGGGAAACGGTGTATTTGGAAACGGAGGAAATGTAGATGTATTGGGCCATAAAATCGTTCCATGTCCATATGAACTGGAAGATGGCGGCGGAGATGATGGCCGGCTTGCACAAGGGCAGCAGCACATGGATGAGGGCCCCGAAGGAGCCGCAGCCGTCGATGGTGGCGGCCTCGTCCAAATCCTGGGGCAGCCCCCTGAAGAACTGTACAAACATATAAATAAAAAACGACGATGTGGCAAACAGCGCGGGAATCCAGAACGGAAAGTAGGAGTTGACCCAGCCCAAATGCACGAACAGCAGATAGCGGGGGATGATCAATACCGCGCCGGGCAG